>JAFWEX010000032.1 GCA_017512705.1 Paenibacillus sp. | reverse complement strand
GAAGAAGAAGAAGAAGATGATGACGACATCTTTGATGAAGACGACAGCGAAGAAGAAGTGCTGGTTGGAGATGACGATCTAGAAGATGAAGACCTCGATGAAGACGATGAAGAGTCTGACGAAGAGGATGGATTTGACGACGATTCCGATAATCGGTAATCACTTTTTAGTGACCCTAAATAGCTCGTTTTTTCCCCGATAGTCAGCCTTGACAGCAGGCGGGGTAACGGGTAAACTATTGCATGGGCTTATGAATGAGCGACAATATATTTATGTTTTTTAGAGAAAGTGCCCCGTCCTGCGGGAGTACTTTCTTTTTGTATTTTTAGAGGCAGAATGATGTTAAATGATTACTTTTCCGACTGCACCCGGCCATACCTTTTCGGCCTGTTTTTTTGTATGTTCAGACAAGAAAAGAAAGTTGGCGAAGCCTAGGTCTATGGACAAGCATGTAGGAAGGCTCCCGGAAAGTTTGCATTATTTTTTGCCAGTAATGATGTGTAGTGAGAAGCCGTCTTCGCTGGAAAGAGCAGTTTGCAGATGAAGTTAATTTCTGCCATTGCTCTTTTTAACGATGATTACCTGGGAAACGGGTTACGATAATACCATATATCGCCTGAATTTCTGTACTTATATTAGGAGGGTAATAACAGTGACAAAGTATATTTTCGTGACGGGCGGAGTTGTATCCTCCCTGGGCAAAGGGATTACAGCGGCCTCGTTGGGCAGATTGCTGAAGAACAGAGGACTCAAAGTAACAATTCAAAAATTCGATCCATACATCAACATTGACCCGGGAACGATGAGTCCTTATCAGCACGGTGAGGTATTTGTAACCGATGATGGCGCAGAGACAGACCTGGACCTTGGTCACTACGAACGTTTTATCGACATTAACCTCTCTAAAAACAGTAATGTCACGACAGGTAAAGTGTACTCTTCTGTAATCAGCAAAGAGCGTCGCGGGGAGTATCTTGGCGGTACAGTTCAAGTGATTCCACATATCACAAACGAGATCAAAGAGCGTGTATTCCGCGCTGGACGTGAAGCGGGTTCTGATGTCGTTATTACCGAAATCGGCGGCACGGTGGGTGACATCGAAAGCTTACCATTCTTGGAAGCGATTCGTCAGATCAAGAGTGACGTAGGTCGTGACAATGTGATGTACATCCACGTGACGTTGATTCCATACATCAAGGCTGCTGGTGAAGTGAAAACAAAACCAACACAACACAGTGTGAAGGAATTGCGTAGCATTGGAATCCAGCCGAATGTGATCGTATGCCGCACAGAGTATGAGTTGTCTAAGGATATGAAGGCCAAAATCGCACTTTTCTGTGATATCGATGAAAATGCAGTAGTCGAGTGCCGTGATGCAAGCACGTTGTATGAAGTACCGCTTAACCTTCGTGAGGAAGGTTTGGATGAGATTGTGGTGAACCACCTGAAACTGACTACTCCTGCACCGGATATGAGCGAGTGGGAAGGTCTGGTGAACCGGATTAGCAAGCTGCAACATAAGGTTGAGATTGCGATCGTAGGTAAATACGTAGCGCTCCATGATGCGTACCTGAGTGTTGTAGAATCCCTGTCCCATGCAGGTTTTGCCTCTAACGCAGAGGTGAAGATTCGCTGGATTCATTCTGAGGATATTACCGATGAGAACGTAGGTGACTTGCTACACGGTGTTTCCGGTATTCTCGTCCCTGGTGGCTTCGGTGACCGCGGTATCGAAGGTAAAGTATCGGCAATCCGTTATGCTCGTGAGAAAAATATTCCATTCTTCGGAATTTGCCTAGGTATGCAAGTTTCTGTGATTGAATATGCTCGCTCCATCGTTGGATTGAATGGTGCGAACAGTTCCGAGATCAACCCGGCTACAGAGTTCCCGGTAATCGATCTGTTGCCTGAGCAGAAAGATATTGAGAATCTGGGCGGTACGATGCGTCTCGGTCTTTACCCTTGTAAGCTTCAGGAAGGTTCCTTAGCAAGGTCTTGTTACGATGATGAGCTGGTGTATGAAAGACACCGTCACCGCTATGAATTCAACAATGAATACCGTGAGATGATTGAGAAAGCAGGTCTTGTCATTTCCGGTACATCACCGGATGGACGTCTGGTTGAGATTGTGGAGCTTCCAGGACACCCTTGGTTCCTGGCTGTGCAGTTCCACCCGGAATTCACTTCCCGTCCGAATCGTCCGCAACCATTGTTCCGTGAGTTCGTGAAAGCTTCTCTGGAGAATGCGAGTAAATAATAAGTTCATTCGGTAAAAATCACGTAAAGAAGGATGTCTCTGGCTGCTGGTGAAGAGCGGGGGCATCCTTTTTTTGGTACTAAATTGCAATTTGTCAATTTAAGATCGTAGAAGGATTTTAATGGAAGAGGTAGAATACTTATCATGACGCCTACGGGATAGTTATTAAGAGGTATGTATATATGGTTTCCTAATTCTAGGAGGTTACAGCGTGGAAGAGAAAAAAGTTCTGATTGTTGATGACCAAAACGGTATTCGAATCCTACTCATGGAAGTGTTCAGCAGCGAAGGGTACAACACATTTCAAGCGGCAAACGGCAAAATTGCGCTCGAGATCGTTAATAACGACAAGCCAGATCTGGTTTTACTTGATATGAAAATTCCCGGAATGGACGGGCTTGAGATCCTGAAACATATCAAAGAGATTGATCCGGATATCAAGGTTATTATGATGACGGCTTATGGAGAACTTGACATGATCAAGGAAGCTACCGATCTGGGAGCGCTCATGCATTTTACGAAACCGTTTGATATTGACGAGATGCGTGTGGCTGTAAATATGCAACTTCGCAATGGCGCTGCGAACAAGTGCAGCTAAATCCTGTAGATACAGGATTTTTTTGCGTTATCAACCAGTTTTATATCACCGTGATAAAAATGGGGTATTTCACCTGTTTCTATAGGGAATATTAGAAATGGTAACGTATCCATCACATGTCTTTGAAAACTGTGCTGTAAAACACAGCATTTTTGCAAATGCTTGTTTAGTATTTGACATGGGATGTGGTATAATGAGTCCGTATGTGATTTCGGCTAAAAACCATAGACACAACCAAACCCCTAGGAGGATTGAAACCATGCCATTAGTATCTATGACAGACATGTTGAACAAAGCCCTTGAAGGAAAATACGCAGTTGGTCAATACAACATCAATAACCTTGAGTGGACTCAAGGGATTCTTGCTGCTGCTGAAGAAGAGAAATCCCCAGTAATCTTGGGCGTATCCGAAGGTGCTGCACGTCACATGGGCGGTTTTACTACTGTTGTTAAAATGGTAGAAGGACTTCTGCATGACATGAAAATTACTGTACCTGTTGCGATCCACTTGGACCACGGTTCAAGCTTTGACAAATGTAAAGAAGCAATCGAAGCTGGATTTACTTCTGTTATGATCGACGGTTCTCATCACCCAATCGAAGAGAACATCGAAATGACTAAAAAAGTGGTTGAATATGCACACGCTAAAGGTGTTTCTGTAGAAGCTGAAGTAGGAACTGTAGGCGGACAAGAAGACGACGTAATCGGTGGTATTCAATATGCTGACCTGAACGAATGTATCCGCATCGTTAAAGAAACAGGTATCGATACGTTGGCACCTGCTCTTGGTTCCGTTCACGGTCCTTACCAAGGCGAGCCAAACCTCGGCTTCAAAGAAATGGAAGAAGTTCGTGACGCAGTACAAATTCCACTCGTATTGCACGGTGGTACAGGTATTCCTAAGCACGATATCGATAAAGCAATCTCCTTGGGTACTTCCAAAATTAACGTGAATACAGAGAACCAAATCTCGTTCACTAAAGCAGTTCGTGAAGTGCTTGCTGCAAAACCAGATGCTTACGATCCGCGTACGTTCATCGTACCAGGCCGTGAAGCAATTAAAGAAACTGTTAAAGGTAAAATCCGTGAGTTTGGTTCCAACAACAAAGCGTAATATATCTTTACGAGTTCCATACTGTGAAATGGAAGAACACCGCCTAGCCGGTGTCTTTCCATTTTCACACCTTATTTCTACATCGTTAGCCATCAGCACGTATTGCCGTTCATCGGCTGCAAAACACGTAGGGGGACATTAAGCTTTATGGAAAAATTGATGATTAGTGGCGGACGTCCGTTACAGGGAGCTGTAACTATAAGCGGCGCCAAAAACAGCGCCATTGCGCTTATTCCTGCAGCATTGCTTGCCGAGTCGGAGGTCGTGTTGGACAACCTGCCGTTACTCAGTGATGTGGCAGTATATGCGGAAATTTTGGAGGAACTTGGAGCACGTGTAACTTGGGAAGGTAATCAGATGAAGATCGACCCTTCCGACATTAAATCGATTCCCATGCCTAATGGTCCAGTGAAGAAGCTTCGTGCTTCGTACTATATGATGGGGGCTTTGCTTGGACGTTTTAAAGAAGCGACAATAGGTTTGCCTGGAGGTTGCAATTTTGAGCCTCGTCCGATTGATCAACATATTAAAGGGTTTGAAGCGCTTGGCGCAACGGTAACTAATGAACATGGCTCCATCCATCTGTATGCCAAAGAGCTACGGGGGGCTAAAATATATCTTGATGTAAGCAGTGTTGGTGCGACCATCAACATTATGCTGGCGGCCACTCGTGCCAAAGGCTCTACAATTATTGAAAATGCGGCTAAAGAGCCTGAGATTATAGATGTAGCAACACTTTTGAACTCTATGGGTGCCAGCATCAAGGGTGCGGGCACAGAAACAATTCGAATTGAAGGAGTTTCGGAGCTTAAAGGCTGCCGTCACTCTATTATCCCGGATCGAATTCAAGCGGGTACGTATATGATTGCTGCTGCAGCTACGCGTGGAGATGTACTCATTGATAATGTCATTCCCAAGCATCTGGAAGCTTTGACAGCCAAGTTGCTGGAGATGGGAGTGGGTATCGAAGAGCTGGATGAGAGCATTCGAGTCATTGGACAGCCAAAGTACAATCACGTTGATGTAAAAGCACTGGTGTATCCAGGTTTTCCAACGGATTTACAGTCCCCTATGACGAGTGTTTTAACTCAGGCAACCGGTGTGAGTGTGCTTAGTGATTTTGTATACAGTAACCGGTTTAAACATGTACCTGAGCTGGTTCGAATGGGGGCAAAAATCCGTGTGGAAGGCCGATCTGCTATCATTGAAGGCAGTTCGCTGAACGCGGCCAAAGTGAAAGCATCAGACCTTCGCGCCGGTGCAGCACTGGTCATTGCAGGACTTACCGTCAGTGAAGGTGTAACAGAGGTAACTGGTGTTGAATTTATTGATCGTGGTTACGATCATCTCGTGACTAATCTGCGTTTACTTGGTGCAGACGTATGGCGGGAATCTGAATAGCCATCTGATGGGGCAGCATCGTATACTTGCATAAAATGAATGTATGGCGGTGCTGCATAACCTATTGTAGAACGGGGTAAACTATTCGAATAGATTTTGCAGTCTCTTCCGGATTGATGAACGTAACAGGTTCTTTGCCGGAGGGTCTTTTTTTGAAAACAGTATCATAAGGCTTTATGAACACATCAATCCTTTTCCCCAATCCCCGGATTTGTTTGAACCTGCGCTCCATAGCCGGTCTTCCCGGATCGATCGCCCCATGTTTGGAGTTCACTCATTAGCGGATCATGCCATGTTATGGCCATTCCACCCGGAAACTTACACACAGAGACAACTATTTGCATTATAACGGTTACATTCCGTACAATGGACAGAAGAGATCGGGTTTAGAGCTGCTCTCTATAGCATAATAAGCTGAAGAAACTATCCATTTCACGGACTCATTAATTGAATAGGTGGTTATTATATGGATCTACAAATTTCTGATTTAGAAGAAATGAAACTTACGGACCTCTATAAGCTGGCGAAAAAATACCAGATTCCTTATTACGGGACCCTTAAAAAGAAAGAACTGATTTTTGCTATACTCCGCGCACAAGCGGAACAGAGTGGTTTGATGTTTATGCAGGGTGTGCTTGAAATTTTACCTGAAGGTTACGGCTTCTTGAGACCAATCAACTATCTGCCAAGTACAGAAGATATTTATATCTCCGCTTCACAGATTCGCAAGTTTGATCTAAGAACGGGTGACCTCGTATCAGGCAAATGTAGAACACCGAAGGAAAATGAAAGGTATTTCGGTTTATTGCAAGTCAACGCTGTGAATGGTGAGAATCCGT
This sequence comes from Paenibacillus sp., assembly GCA_017512705.1. GTDB lineage: Bacteria > Bacillota > Bacilli > Paenibacillales > Paenibacillaceae > Paenibacillus. Next base: position 6,199 of record JAFWEX010000032.1, on the reverse strand, counting down.
CGGCGGCTGCAGAGAGACTTCACTTCCCGGCATTAACCCCACTGTATCCGCAAAAAAAATTGGTTCTTGAAACATCCCCGAGCCATTTATCCACACGCATCATGGATGTGCTTGCCCCAGTAGGATTGGGACAGCGTGGATTAATCGTAGCGCCTCCCAAAGCCGGTAAAACGCTCCTCCTCAAAGAAATTGCGAATAGCATCTCAACTAACAATCCTGAAATTGAACTTTTTGTCCTGTTGATTGATGAGCGTCCAGAGGAAGTAACGGATATGTCTCGTTCGGTAAAAGGGGAAGTTGTGGCTTCCACATTTGATGAGTTGCCTGAAAACCATATCAAGGTGGCAGAACTGGTGCTGGAGCGAGCGCTGCGTCTGGTTGAAGCAAAAAAAGATGTCGTCATTTTGCTAGATAGTATTACGCGATTGGCACGGGCGTATAACCTGGTCATTCCACCATCTGGACGTACACTGAGTGGTGGTATTGATCCGGCGGCACTCCATCGTCCGAAGCGGTTCTTCGGTTCTGCACGTAATGTGGAGGAAGGTGGCAGTCTGACTATTCTGGCAACGGCCCTGATTGATACCGGATCACGAATGGATGACATCATTTATGAAGAATTTAAAGGTACGGGAAATATGGAGCTTCATCTGGACCGTAAATTGGCTGAACGCCGGATTTTCCCTGCGATCGATATTCGTCGTTCGGGTACTCGGCGTGAAGAAGTGCTTCTTAGTAAGGATGAGTTGGATACAATCTGGGCAATCCGTAAAAATATGAACGATTCCCATGACTTCGTTGAGGGTTTCCTCAAAAAATTGCGGAATAGCAAAACCAATGCCGAATTCCTGGCTGCGTTTGATGCAGCGGGTAACAGCCCCTCCAGTAATTCAGGAACAACAACAACTCGCCGTTCCCCGAGGCCAACGGCTACATCAGGAACGTCAAATTAACATTTGATGTGCAGCTTGATTTGCAGAAGGAACATCACTATTTAGTAATACAACAAATTGCGGCTGAGGTATAATATCGCTGCATTTTAGTACACTTGTCGTCAGGTTTAACCTAATAGATGTGAGGAGAACATCATGTATTTAGTATATGCAGATGAAAAAGGTAATGTTTTTGATCATCCTTCCCTGTATGGGCTTGCCCGCAGTGGAGATATGATCGTGGAGATTATGGAGGATGAGTTAATCCCTCTGCCGGATGGTGCAACGCTGGTTGGACTTCCGAGCACCCGGCCAATTGGCATGGACCCGGATACAGGTGAGATGCTGCCACTGCCAAGTGACACGCAAGCAGTTGGCGCGTTACTCCCCCAAGGCTTTACGCGTCTATGCTTACCGGGTTATGTGAAGACGGATAAAGAATACAAGCTGCCTTTGTTCGGATATTCGGCAGTAGTATGGAAGGATGGAGGGTTCTACGTTACAGCCTCCCAATCCGATGTTCCGGATAAATGGAACCCGATGAACTGTGATCGCGATGATGTACGTTCAGGGGTTGAGCGTATGATCGAAAAGTACCCGGAGAATAGGCTCTACACCCATTTGTCCAATTGTGCACTTGGTTACGAGTGTCTTACATCTTCCAATACGTTCTTGAATCGTTGGGAAGGCGGTGTGCCGGTATCGTACTCTTGTAACGCAGGTTGTTTCGGTTGTATATCGGAACAGCCGGATGATAGTGGCTTCGTATCCCCACAGACACGGATGAATTTCCGTCCACGTGTTGATGAGATCGTTGAAGTGATGCTGGAGCACCTGAAGACACCTGAATCTATCATTAGCTTTGGACAGGGATGTGAAGGGGAGCCTTCTACTCAGGCTAAGCTGATTATTGAGGCAATCCGTGAAGTGCGCTCCATTACTGACATGGGGTACATTAACATTAACACGAATGCCGGATTGAATGATCATATTCGAGGTATTGTAGATGCAGGGCTTGATTTGATGCGTGTAAGTACAATAAGTGCGCTGGATGATCATTACAATGCTTACTACAAACCCCGTGGCTACACGCTGGCGAACGTAGAGAAGTCAATGAAATATGCCGCAGATCAAGGGGTATATACTTCGATTAACTATCTCATTTTCCCAGGTGTAACAGATCGGGAGGAAGAGATCGAGGCGATGATTGAATTCGCCCGTCGGACTAACTTGCGCTTGATCCAGATGCGAAACCTGAATATTGATCCGGAGAGCTATCTGGAGTTAATCCCACCAGCGCAGGGTGATATTTTGGGGATGAAGCAGATGCTGGAGATCTTTGCTGAGGAGCTGCCGGATGTTGTTATCGGGTCATATACCCATGTTCCACCAGCAGGAATGGCTCGGCCCAAAAAGCTGATTACCTCTTGAATAAATTAGATTGCAACACGGTTTAGGCCGTGTTATAATCTGCTGTGTTGTGCCATTTACTCTGGGTCCGCTTGAGGCTCAGGGCGGAAAGAGGTGAAAGGTAATGAAAGAAGCAATTCATCCTAAGTACACGATTGGTCAAGTATCCTGCGCATGCGGTAATACGTTCGAGACTGGTTCCGTTAAAGAAGGACTTCGTGTAGAGATTTGCTCCGCGTGCCACCCGTTCTACACAGGTAAACAGAAGTTTATCGATGCTGGCGGCCGTGTAGATCGTTTCAAAAAGAAATACGGAATCTAATAACGCAATTCCATGTGAATTGTCTAATTATTGTATCCCAATCACCCCTGCCTTTATTGGCAGGGGTTTTTATTACCCTTACAAGAAAGTGCAGTTGTTTCCAATGTCCAACTGGTTGCATTTTGGACTACCTTACGTTATACTATTTCTTACCGTGCTAGATGGGGAGGTAGCGGTGCCCTGTAACTCGCAATCCGCTATAGCGAGGTTGAATTCCTGTTAGAGGTTTTGTCGATGTGAGGTTTGGTCCCTGAACTTGGTGTTGACGGTTGGGTCCTCCGCAATGAGTACTCATGAACCTGGTCAGGTCCGGAAGGAAGCAGCCATAAGTGAGACCACTCTTGTGCCGGAGGGTGGCCTAGCCCGAGCTAATGTTCAGGGGTGCCGCTTGGATCGCAAATATCGATAGCAGGTGCACGGCTTAACCTTTTAAATGTAAAGACCTTTGCATCAGTACGAATGCAAGGGTCTTTTTTTGATATGTTAAAAACAGAAAAAGATGAGTTAGATAAAGTTTGGATTCACCTTGGAATATAGTATAATGGGGTGACGACAACGGACTCGAATGCGAAGTGGAAGGAAGGTAGCGCATCATGGAGCATATCGCGTTATACCGGGCGTGGCGTCCTCAGTCGTTCCAAGATATGGTGGGGCAACAGCATATTATTCAGACCTTGCAGAACGCGATTCGTGAACAGCGGACTTCCCATGCCTATCTATTTAGTGGGCCTCGAGGGACAGGGAAGACAAGTGCGGCCAAAATATTGGCCAAAGCTGTGAATTGTGAGCAAGGACCTGCAACTGAGCCTTGTAACGAATGTGAGGCTTGCCGCCGAATTACGAATGGCGCCGTCATGGATGTGCAGGAGATTGATGCTGCCTCCAATCGGGGCGTCGAGGAGATCCGTGATCTTCGGGAAAAGGTAAAGTATGCCCCGACCGAAGTCCGGCAGAAGGTTTATATTATTGATGAAGTACACATGTTGACGACAGAGGCGTTCAATGCTTTGCTCAAAACATTAGAGGAGCCGCCGCCGCATGTGATGTTTATTTTGGCGACGACAGAACCACATCGTTTGCCGGCTACCATTATATCGCGCTGTCAGCGATTTGATTTTCGTCGGGTATCTCTGGAGGAACAGACAACCAGATTGGCTTTGATCTGTGAACAGGAAGGTATGGAAGCCGATCACGATGCACTGCAGTATATTGCGCGTTTATCCGATGGAGGGATGAGGGACGCACTCAGCGTGCTGGATCAAATCTCCTCATTTACCGATGGACGAGTGACCTATCAACAAGTTATGGATATGACAGGTGGCATAGCATCCGAGCAATTTGCCAAGCTAGCAGCTTCCTTGCTCAAGGGAGATGTCGGCCATATTCTACAGATGATTGAAGGGTTTATGCATGAGGGTAAGAGTGCTGACAAATGCATGGAGAATCTGCTCTATTACTTCCGAGATCTGCTGATGATTAAGATGGTGCCAGATGCGGACAAACTGACGGATCGGGTGCTTAATCCGGAAGCGTTTCAGGATATGGCTGAATCCTTCACTAAGGAACAGTTGTTCCAGATGATTGATACGCTAAATCGTTATCAGAGTGAGATGAAATATGCGGTTCAACCACAGACATTATTTGAAGTTGCTCTGCTTAAATTGTGTAGTATCCCAAGTGCTGGTGGGGAGTCTGCATCGGTTGGGATGGCTTCTCCTTCGGCGTCAGCAGATATGGGAGAAATCAACCGTCTGAAGCAGCAACTTGTCGAATTGGAGAAAAAGCTTGATCGAGCGCTGAAAAGCGGACTGTCGGGTGGAGAAGCGGCCTCAAGTGCTCCTGCACGACCTGCATCGCGTGCGCCAATGTCCAGAGCTAATGCTCCGGCAAAACTCCCGGCACATCTGGATCAATATGTTGCGCGTAAAGGGTCTCCTGAGTTCGCAGAGATCAGCAAGAAATGGAGTCAAATCCTGCAACGTGTCAAAGAGGAAAAGGTCACGGTGCATGCCTGGTTTATGGATGGCGAGCCGGTATCGTTGCTTGAGGACAATGTACTGGTTGCTTTTAAAAACAATATCCACCGTGAGACGACAGAGAAACAGGCCAATCGTGATGTTATTGAACGTGTGCTCTCCGAACAGCTTGGGCGTCCGGCAAGGCTTGTGACGATGATGCTCAAGGATTGGATGGGCGTGATAGAGGGAGCTTCTGAAACGCCAAAGGAGGATTTTAAGCTTGAACCTGAGCATGAGGATGGTGGTTCAGGCGATAAACAGCCTTGGATTGATGAAGCTATTCAGTTATTTGGTGAAGACTTAGTGGTCATTAAAGAGTAGTGTGATGGCTTGGAATGTGTATAATTTGAAATAACCATAACAAAGGAGATGACGAATATGAATAACATGAATCAGATGATGAAACAAGTGAAAAAAATGCAGGAGCAAATGTTGAAGGCGCAGGAGGAGCTTGCGGAGAAAACCGTTCAAGGAACTTCCGGCGGTGGAGTGGTAACTGCTGAAGTCAATGGTCATAAAAAATTGCTCTCCATTACTATTAAACCTGAAGCAGTAGACCCAGATGATGTTGAAATGCTGCAAGACCTTGTCATGACAGCTGTTAATGATGCTTTGACAAAGGCCGATGAAATTGCAAATCAGGATATGGGTAAATTCACGGGCGGCATGAAAATTCCGGGATTGTTTTAATATAAATTGATCCTGTCAGAAGGAGACATAACCGATTGTATTATCCTGAACCGATAGCCAAGTTAATTGACGCCTTTACCCGTCTTCCTGGGGTAGGGCCAAAGACAGCGGCGCGTTTAGCTTTTCATGTGCTTAACATGAAGGAAGATGACGTTATTGATTTTGCCAAAGCACTTGTTAGTGTGAAGCGTAATCTTCACTACTGTTCTGTGTGCTGTAATATTACGGATACAGATCCTTGTCGGATTTGTCAGGATAAATCGAGAGATGTATCTGTCATCTGTGTGGTGCAGGATTCAAAGGATTTGGTGGCTATGGAGCGAACGAAAGAGTTCGATGGCTATTACCATGTACTGCAGGGCGCAATCTCTCCGATGGAGGGAATTGGGCCGGATGACATACGCTTGAAAGAGCTTTTGACTCGTTTGAGTGATGAGCGGGTGAAAGAATTGATTCTGGCAACGAATCCGAACATTGAGGGCGAGGCTACGGCTATGTACATTTCTCGTCTTGTCCGTCCTTTCGAGATTAGTGTGACCCGTATAGCTCATGGACTCCCTGTGGGTGGAGATTAGGAGTACGCGGATGAGGTTACTCTTTCTAAGGCGTTGGAAGGGCGCAGAGAGATGCGATAAGGCCTTTTGCTGGCATTCAGTATGATGAGGTATTTACGGTATTTACAAGAGAACGATTATAATGTTTCAGATTGCAGGAGAGGGCATAAGCCCTCTCAGATTGTCGAGAAACCCTGTCCTCTTTCAAAGGTACAGGGTTTCTCTTGTTTCACGTACTATGAATTTAGGAGGAAACGAGGGGTTACCCCTGCT
>JAFWEX010000031.1 GCA_017512705.1 Paenibacillus sp. | reverse complement strand
TGCTGCAGGATGCCTTCTTGTCATGATGTTATCCAGTTACTTCAATCTCGCTCTTTATCAGTACATTCCTGTCGCCACACCGGTATTAAACGTACTGGGATGTATTTACATGCTCTATCTAGCCTTCAAAATCATGAAGAGCACGTCTACGAAGAGCGAGACCGCGGATAAGCAGAACTTTCAATATTCTTTTTGGTTCGGATTCAGCCTTCAATTAATCAATCCCAAAGTTATTTTGTACGGACTTACAGCTCTGTCGGTGTTCATTCTCCCCCATACGCAGTCGCAGCAAGAACTCATCCTATATTCGTTGCTACTCACCCTGATCGGCATAAGCGCGAATCTGACCTGGGCATTGGGCGGACGTTTATTTCAGCGATTCCTGATAAAATACGAACGTCCTTTTTATATCAGTATGGGCGTGTTGGTGATCTGTACCGCCATTTCTTTTATTAAATAAAGCAAAAGCGTCCTCTCATCGGCTGAGTAGAACGCTTGCTTGGTTAGATGTATTATTCATGATTCCTTCTCCACCATGTCTGGTTCCCATAAGATTCACCATTCAGCATGACGGTCTCACCTATAACTGGAATAACAACAGATACATTTAAAGTTCGTGCTGCACGGGTTACTCGCTCTGCTGGATCATTCCATGCATGATAGGCGAGCGTAAATGCCCCCCAATGAATCGGGAATAATACATTCCCCCCCACATCCAGATGGGCTTGAACCGTCTCCTCAGGCAGCATATGAATGTTGGACCAGCGTTCGTCATATTGGCCGCACTCCATCAACGTCAGATCAAATGGCCCGTACTTGCTTCCAATTTCTTTGAAATGGGGACCGTAACCGCTATCGCCACTGAAAAATACTTTCGTATGTTCTCCAGCAATGACCCATGAGCACCATAATGTCGAATTTCGATCAAACAGACCTCTTCCTGAAAAGTGACGAGCAGGCGTACAAGCGAATGTTAAACCTTTGAAGGAAAATTCATCCCCCCATTGATGCTCCGTGATCTGGTCGGCAGGAACACCCCATTTTACTAGCCGTTTACGTACCCCAAGTGGAACAATAAAACGATTCGTTTTGCTTTTTAATTTTCGAATCGAAGAGGCGTCAAGGTGGTCATAATGATCATGAGAGATCACGATAGCATCCAGCGTAGGAAAATCTTCGGGCTGCATAGGCAGTTTATTGCTGAAACGCTTGGTACCGGCCCAAGACACAGGTGACGGCCGATCACCTAACATAGGGTCAAAGAGCAATCTATGCCCCTCCATCTCAAGCAGAAAAGCCGAATGTCCGAACCATGTCACCTGTGAATCAGACACATCTATTGTGGAAGTTGCTTGGTAATTCTCCATCGGGATGTTGTTTAACGGTCTTCGCTCCACTTGTCTGCGCATGGAATCTCTCAACATACTTGTTAGAGACTTGATACTCATTCCGGCGGTTGTTGGAATCTGATTTTCGTATTTGGTCATCGTTCACCCTTCTATTCTCCGAGGTTTACCGTTCAACTTATGGATAAATGATAGTTTATATTTTCATAGTAATTCATCGCTAACGAATATTCAATTTTGTTATCGATTCGGCGATTCAACAGTAGTAATCGGAAAGGATTGCATTGCCCCATAAACTAAACAAAGAGCGATGTCCCCTTACAGCGTAGGAGACATCGCTCTTTTTAATCCTTCATTTTAATGCATCGAGCTCTGTTGTTTATCAGCCGAGCCAACTTTCACTCGTTTTACAAATAGTGCAATGACGAAGCCAACAAGAGCCAAAATAAGGGCAAAGACAAATGCATTCTGTATCCCTGATGTGAAACCAGCAAGCATATTTTCAGGGCTTTGCGGATCCTCTACACGACTCAGGAACCGAGTCTGCCCAGCACTCAAAATACTAACTGCGACAGCTGTACCAATTGCACCAGATACTTGCTGAAGTGTGTTCATAATGGCTGTACCATGTGGGTAATATTCACGCGGCAACTGATTCAACCCGTTAGTCTGCGCAGGCATCATCACCATGGAGATTCCAATCATCATGAAGACGTGCAGCATAATGATCTGAATGAGTGGCGTGGTTGCTTCGATGCCGGTGTACAAGTACAGGACAATCGCAACAATGGACATACCAATAATCACAAGCCATTTCGGACCGAACTTGTCAAACAATCGTCCCATGACAGGAGACAAAAATCCATTCAGCAGACTACCTGGCAATAATACCAATCCGGCAGTAAGTGCGGTAACCGCCATCCCCTGCTGAAGATACATCGGCAGAATTAACATGGATGAAAGAATCATCATCATGCAGATGAAAACTAACAACAGACCAATCGTGAACATCGGGTATCTGAATGCTCTTAGGTCCATCATCGGTTCTTTCATTCTTAATTGACGAATACTGAACAAGAGCAGTGCGACGAGACCAATAACCAGTGTGGCAATAACGATCGGACTTGTCCAGCCCCCACCGGTTTCACCATGTCCTCCAGCACTACTGAAGCCGTATACGATACCTCCGAATCCGAGTGTGGACAATACAATCGAAAATACATCAATTTTGGGCTTGGTCAGCTTGGAGATGTTCGGCAGGAATAATAATCCGCACACCAGGGAAATCAGGAAAAACGGCATGGAAATCCAGAAAATCCAGTGCCAAGTCAATTTTGCCAAAATCAGACCGGAAATACTCGGACCACTTGCAGGTGCGAACATGATAACCAGACCAATCAATCCCATGGCAGCTCCCCGTTTTTCGATCGGGAAAATGACCAAAATCGTGTTAAACATGAGCGGTAACAGCAACGCGGTACCTACTGCCTGCAGTACCCGGGCTACTAGCAACATCTCAAAGTTAGGCGCAAGCGCTGCAACCAGCGTTCCTGCGATCGAGAACACCAATGATGTTGTAAACAACTGTCTTGTTGTAAACCATTGCAGCAGCAAGCCTGAAACAGGTACCAGAATACCTAGTACAAGCAGATATCCTGTAGTTAACCATTGAATGGTCGTTGGTCCCACATCTAACAGATCCATCAATGGTGTCAGTGCAACATTCAGAGCGGTTTCGCCAAATAAACCGATAAACCCGCTCAGCAGCATGGCGAACAAAATTGGGAACACCTTATATTGTTGTGTTTCTTGTTGATTCTTGGCTGTATCAGCCTTTATGGAAGCTTCCACAATTCCATCCTCCTCAAACTTATCCAACGTTTTCTTTTCTTTCTACTCTTGGTACAACCTATTGATTATGTTTGGCATTCTTCGCTGCAACTGACAAATAATCAGCAGCCGTTACCAGCGGCTGTTTATCCTGGTTGGTCAGACTGATAATCATGGCGCCTTCCATCAGGGAAATAACCAGCAAGGCTGTCTCTCGAGCCTTCGTCTCTTGAACACCGTCCATCATGAGATGTCTTGCTATGATATCCTGCCAGCCGGCAAAAACATTCTGAGAAGCGGTTCGTAATTGCTGACTGATACATGAAGTTTCCACCGCAGCCCAAAAGCTGAATGGATAAAATCCCGTGAAACCAGACTTTTCAGCTTCATCGGCCGTCTCATAAATAAATTCCCGAATCGCCTCTGCGGTCGTTTCATGGGCAGCAAAAATCTCTTCAAACTTTTGCATAATATATGCATCAACTGTTTGAATACATTCGAGAGCCAGCTCTTCCTTCCCCTGTGGAAAATAATGATACAATGAGCCTTTCGGCG
>JAFWEX010000004.1 GCA_017512705.1 Paenibacillus sp. | reverse complement strand
TTCAGGGGTGTGCATTTTGGTGATGCACACCCGCCTTTTTTGTCGATGTGAACAGAGCGACTAACTCCCTCTGTCAACATCGTGTCGATGTGAACGGTTCGGACGTTAGGTGTGAACGATTTGTCGACAAAATAAATAGCAATCATGTCAGAGAACTGGAATTATTTCAGGAGTATAGCTGTTTGCATGTTTTTACTTGACTCATTTTATTATTGATATTATAATCAAGTAAAATACGACTCGTACGCAATGATGAGTGGTCAAGTTGATTTGGAGGGGAAAAAGTATGGCAAAGAAGAATAATCCCTTATCAGATGTGCTTGGTTTTGTTCAGAAAGCAGCAACGGATGCAGTCAATGCTGCTGGAAGCGTGGGTGAAAGTGTCAAGGATGGCATTGTGTCTGCGGCAAATACTGTTGGCTCTGCAGTGAACGATGCTGCAAGTAGAGTAAGCAGTCGGACGGTCAAAATCGCTGATCTGAACGGCGATGGGAAACTGGATCAGGAAGATGTCATGATTGCTTTAGGCTCAATATACACCAGGGCGATTGACGGTATTCCAGGAGTTAGTAAGCCAATTGAAACGTTTTCAGCGGATTACTTAAAAAATGCCCCAAACGAAAAGGCTGCAGCCAGAAAAATGCTTGATAACGCAATCATCAAGTGTACTACTTCTGGTTTTCTCACTGGCTTTGGTGGCTTGATCACATTACCTGTGACTCTCCCAGCAAACATTACCAGTGTAATTTATGTTCAAATCAGAATGATTGCTTCTGTTGCTTATATGGCAGGACTTGACGTTAAAAGCGATGCTGTACAGACTTTGACCTATGCATGTTTAGCGGGTGTAAGCGTTGCCGAAGTGGTCAAAAAAACAGGTATGGCATTTGGAACGAAGATGACCATGGCGCTCGTAAAAAAAATACCAGGGAAGACATTGACTAAAATCAATCAGAAGGTAGGGTTCCGATTCCTTACGAAGTTTGGTGAAAAAGGGCTGATCAATATAGGGAAAATGATTCCGGTAGTGGGTGCCTTGATCAGCGGAGGATTTGATTTGGCTGAAACGAAAATAATCGCAGATAGAGCATACAAAGAGTTCATGGAAGGCCAATTTGTTATTGAAGGTGTTATGGATGAGATTGAAGATGAAACAGATAGCACCATAGTTGAAGAATAACACGAATTATGCTTTTGCGAACCCTGTTCCCATCCTCATCAATGGTGACATTCGTCCGCGCCAGCCGGGCGGCCTGGACGGCGTCAAACAGTTCCTTGTCTATGATCGCCACATGGTGGTTCTGGGCAAGGAACTGTTCATGCTGCCCGTCGTTTCGAATGCGTGCTCCGCTGGGGTACTCGTCCACGAATGTCTTGAGCAGCGCGGCGCCTGTCGGCGTACAGAGCTCTCCCCTGTATTCTCCTCCGTAGACCGGCACTCCCCTAAGTATGTGCTCCGTTGCCGGAGCCGGAACGGGCAGTATGCCGTGCGCGCACCTGGCGTGCCCCGTGCCGACCCTGACCGGCGAGGCGACGATCTTGT
>JAFWEX010000030.1 GCA_017512705.1 Paenibacillus sp. | reverse complement strand
CTTGATGTGATGCTGCCATCTCCAATGTGATCCGCATGGATGGCACCTTCTGCAATATGAACAGATTGCACACTCTCTTCAGACAAATGCATGCTGGTTACCGCTCGCTCCGTCAACTTGCTTCCATCCACACTGCCATCCGCCAGCTTAGACGCCGTCACTGCACCATCTTGCAGATGAGCGGTGCTTACCGTTTTATCACTCAGATGACTGGCCATGATGCTGCCATCTCCAATGTGATCCGCATGGATGGCACCTTCTGCAATATGAACTGATTGCACACTCTCTTCGGACAGATGAATGCTGGTTACCGCACGTTCCGTCAGCTTGCTGCCATCCACACTACCATCCGCCAGCTTAGACGCCGTCACTGCACCTTCTTGCAGATGAGCGGTGCTTACCGTTTCATCACTCAGATGGCTCCCCGTGATGCTGCCATCTTCAATGTGATCTGCGTGGATGGCACCTTCTGCAATATGAACTGATTGCACACTCTCTTCGGACAGATGAACGCTGGTTACCGCACACTCCGTCAGCTTGCTTCCATCCACACTGTCATCTGCCAGCTTAGATGCTGTGACCGCACCATCTTGTAAAATGACGGAACGAACAGACTCTTCTTCCAGGTGTTCCGTTCCAATGCTCCGCTCCTGAATATGGTGGGAAAACACAGCGCCATCTTGGATATGACGAGATTGAACTGCACCTTGCTGGAGATGTGCGGCGCCCAGTGACTCTAATTGCAGATGCAGTCCGCTGATCAGTCCCGGCTGCAAGTGTGCTTCCGTTACACAGAGAGGCGCCAGATGTTCCGTTTGCACTGATCCAGCCATCAGGTGACGCGAATGAATCGCCTGTTCTGTTATGTGCTCATTGCGAATCACATCTTCTCTCAGATGATTACTATTCACAGCCTGAGCAGCCAGATGGTCTGCCTTTACACTCCCTTCAGCCAGATGCATGGAGTCCACAGCAGCTCGCTGTAGATGCTCGCTGCCTACTGCTCCGTACTGCAACTTCTCTCCAGATACCGAATCGGCGGCCAGATGTTCTGTCGTAACAGCTCCTTGGCGCAGCTTGCTGCCAGGGATGCTGCCATTGGCAAACAATTCTGGCGTGCGAATCTCATCAGACAGATGTTCCAATGCGATGGTATGCTGCTTCAGATGGTATCCACGAATCGTCTCAGCAGGGATATGTTTGGCAACGATGCTTTCGGCCATAATTTTGGCGGAAGTGATGCTACCATCAGCCAGTTTGGCTGAGGTCACTGACAGATCAGCCAGCTTATCTGTGGAGACACTTTCCGGCGACAGTTTGGGTGATGTCACAGCATGATCTGTAAGGTGTGGCGGAAAAATGGCCCCACCGGCGAGTAAGGGCGAAGTAATACTTCCTGGGGCTATTTTGTCCGTGGTAATCGCTGCACGTGATATAGAGTCGGTCTGGACACTTCCCGGTTGCAGATGAGGTGCCCCTACGGCATGCTCCGTCAGATGTTCGTTTTTCACCGCGTACGGCCGAAGTGCTTCAGAACCAACACTACCGGGTGCGAGATGAGATGTCGTAACAGCTCCAGGTGCTAAATGAGATGAATTGACCGTGCCTGAAGAAAGTGCTTTGCTTGTCACCGCACCTGGCGCGAGTTTTTCAGATGTTACACTCTCCCCTGCAAGCTTGGTCGTTGAGACGGCCTCATCCTGCAATTGGAATGATCCCACCGAAGATTCTGCCAAATGCGATTCTTGCACAACACCGGATGCCAACGCATCTGAAGAGACACTCGCCTCAGATAGATGCGAAGCTTCAATACTGCCGCTTGCGAGATGTATAGAATGAATGGCACCATTATCGATATGAACCGGTGTGATTCCCCGATTAGCAATATGTTCTCCGCGAATTGAACCCTTAACCAGATGTTTTCCCTGAACAGCTTCATCTGCAAGCTTCGAAGCAACTACACTCTGGTCTGCCAGCTTGGAAGCCGTCACCGACTGCTCCAGCAATTTGGCTGTTCCTATGGATTGATCTGCCAGCTTACTGCTGATAACGGCTCCATCCACCAGATGCTCACTACCGATTTCGGCATTACCGATCTGTTCACGACCTACAGCAGCAGCTCGAATCTGCGCAGATCCAATGGACCCATCCACCAAATGTCTTCCATTCAAGGTGTGCTCCGCAATATGCCGTGTATGAATCGAACCATCTTCAATCTGTTCACTGCCGATGCTACTCGCCAGCAACTGATGACGTCCGACGGATCCTTCAGCCAGATGAGACTGTTTGATCGAACCAGCTTGAATATGGCTTGAATCGATGGATTGCTCTTCAATCTTACTACTTGTCACTGCTCCATCCCGAATTTTGGCACTGGTGACTGCATCATCTGCCAGTTTTGAGGTATGGACTGCACCTCCTGATAAATGACGTGTCTCGACTCCGCTAATCGCTATTTTTTCTCCAGTAACCGCCTGATTCTGAATTAATTCCTCTGTTACCAGCAGACGACTCAGGTGTCTTGTGCCAATCGAACCATCCGCAATTTTAGCTGCATCTATCACCTGATTGCCCAGCTTCTGTGAAGTAATGCTGCCATCCCGAATTTTGTCTCCGGCGATGGAGGCATTCCTGATTTTGTGACCTGATACTGCCCCATCAATCAGATGCTCTTCTGCAATGGAGGCCTCAGCTAGTTTTGCCGATATAATAGCCCCATCCGCAATATGAATACTCGTTACCGCATAATCCTGAAGAGCTTCACTTCCTACAGCACCTGATTTCAGCTTGGAGGCGTCCACCGAGAAGGGAGCTATCTTGCTTTCCGTAACTGCGAACTCACTGAGATCATCCGTATAAATATATTGTCCCTCATGGCCAGGCATCTGGTTTTGATTCAGGCGTTCAAGCCGCTGCTTGCCCGTTAACTTGCTTTCATGATTCTGTTCTTTCGGTGGAAGTTGGGCAACGCTTCTAATCTGAAGCTCTTTTTCAACCTTGTTATCTTCCACGCTTTTTTCTTCTACAAACGATGAGGTCACTTGCTGCTCCAATCCAACGTCTTGTACTTCAATCACTTCTTCGGGTTGATTAACCTGAGAATTGGATGAGGTCTGTTCTGTTATCCCCGTTGGATCAGCCTCAATTGCTTTAGGAGTAGCCGGAGTGGAATTCAGAACCTCCTCCTGCTTCACTGTTTTTTCTGGCTTGGCATATTCCATTCGCCGATCCATCAGATCCAGTTCCCTGAATTTCGGACTAATATGAGGCAATTTAGGCGCAACAATCTTTTTTCTGCCTTTTTTACTCATGAGGCCAGCTCCTTCCCCTAACGTTCATCTCCGGCATCATATGCTTTGAACTGGGCATCTGCCACTTTTTTGGCCCTACTTTTACACATCGTTGATCCAATTCATTCTAAATTCACGCAACTGTTACACCTCTCCTGGTCTAATTAGGCTGTACAAAGCTTAGAAACAAGGCAGCTGTCCACGCCCCATTTCCGCTAATTTCATAGGATATGGTGTCTGAGTATCAACGAATGGATAGGAATACATCTGTACACCGGTCTGCGTTATCGCGATGTTAGAGCCATGCATTGATGGGCCGGCGTGCTGGAATATAGATTCATGGTCGCGCGATAACAACAAAGGAGGAACGGTCATGTTCCCAGAAACGATCGGTATTATGTTCGATTCACGCATGTACCGGGGGATACCGGCCGGAAGGACTGGTCAGGAATCACTCGCCAATTATGAGCAGGCGGCAGCCTGTTACGGATTAACGCCTTGCTTTTTAAGGCTGGAGGATATTGACTTGGATCACAAGACATGCCTGGCTTATGTGAAAAAAGAAGGTCGATACGTCCGTGAACGTATGTCACTTCCTTCTGTGATCCATAACCGCTCCCTCCAGCTTCGCGGTACAGAGCAACGGCAGATTACCCGCTTACTGCTGCAAGGCATCCAGGTATATAACGTGCGTAATCGCTATCGCAAGGATTATGTACATGAAATGCTACGGCATGATCCTTTTTTAAAAGATCACCTCCCTCAAGCCGTCAAAGCCAATCCTGAAACGCTCATTTACATGATGGAACATTATAAGGATCTCATCATCAAACCGTGCAACGGCAGCGTCGGTCATGGGATCATGCGGCTGTTCCAGCAAAACAGACATTGGAAACTGACCTGTGAAACTAGGGCGTCACGCAAAGGTTGGGCAACTTTCCGCTTGAACCGGGGACAGTTACCCTCGGCTATACTTCGGCGAATATTCCATCAGGCGTATCTGATTGAAGAGCGTATTCCGCTGCTTCGACATGAAGGCAGGCCTATTGATCTGAGAGTGTCCGTGCAACGTGGAGAGGACGGGTTATGGAGTGTCACGGGCATGTTTGCCAAAGCAGCACCAGCCCATACGTTTGTGACTAACATCGCACAGGGCGGTAAGGTCATGACCGTTGCAGAAGCTTTGGGTCTGACTACACCAAGTATGGAGCTGTTTCAGCTAGAATCCCGCATTGGGATGGTTGCACTTCGCATTGCCCGAACGCTGGCATCCAGCCTGCCGCATCTTGCCGATCTCGGGCTCGATCTGGGTATAACGCGCAGCGGCCAGGTGTTTTTTATCGAGTGTAACGGACGGGATCAGCGGTATGGCTTCCTGAAGGCTGGCATGAAGGATCATTGGCTGACGACGTATAACAAACCGATTGCTTACGGACGTCTGCTCTTGGATCAAAATTCCATCATTCCAAGGCAGCCACAGACCTATGATCGTGGATTATATTGATTTCATTCGGGATTTGTGTCAATATTATGCAGAATGGCCGCTTTGGCGACCTTGAAGTTTGTATTAACCCTAAGGGGGATATTCATGGCAAAAACGCTGTTGCGATTAATGACCGAGCTTTCTTCGCGCAAATGGATCTCCCGGACCGTGGGAGCTTTCTCCAAAAGCCGGGGTAGCAAAGCATTTATCCCATATTTTGTTCGGACCTACAACATCCCTGTACAGGAAGCCGAGAAAGATTGGAAGGAATATCGTTCGCTGAATGATTTCTTCACCCGCAAACTAAAACCGGGGATGCGCCCGCTTGACCTTTCAGAACACGCCCTGATTAGTCCCGTCGACGCCAAAATTACGGCTGCCGGTCCGGTATCAGCAGGAACACTCCTGAATGTGAAGGGGCAAAATTATACACTTGCTGAATTATTAAACCATTCTCCTCATCTCGAGAAGTATAAGCACGGTTACGGATTTGTGCTCTATCTTAGCCCTCGCGACTATCACCGCATTCATGCACCTGTGACCGGTCGCAAAATCGAGAGTGAGCACGTCAAAGGCAAAGTTTATCCTGTTAATGACTTTGGGCTAACTCATATGAAGTCTGTGCTCAGCCGTAACGAACGGCTTATTACCTATATTGAGCATGATTATGGTGAGGTGGCTCTCGTCAAAGTTGGTGCAATGAATGTTAGTAGCATTCAATATGCAGACACCGATACGAGTTCCTGGTCACAAGGTGATGACCTCGCCTACTTCGAGTTCGGCTCTACCGTTGTACTTCTTATGCAAACAGACACCTTCGAACCGGCACCAGACCTACAGCCAGGTGATTCGGTTAAAATGGGGACTCTGCTAGGTCGTCTGAAATCCAAACATTAAGCATTGTTGGTATAAGCAGACAAAGAGGATGGCGCTGCACCTTAATCAGGTGTAACGCCATCCTCTTTATTCATGCCTTATTAATTATATGACTGCAATCTAACGTTCGTTCATGAAATACTGCGCTAACTATAACTTCATGTATACGGACATGGCGAATCTTTACTTCGCCTTATTGGCATGTCATTAGCTCGTTAAAACCATACATCCTGAGGTTCTTCCACCGGTCTCAGTCGGCGCATACGATTCCGATAAACACTGTATCCCTTCATGGAATTTCTGCGGCTGCGGATCCGACGTTTTCTTCTGATCATCACATGTTCCCCCTTCTAAGGTCATCTGGAATGCTAGTTACTTACCCAGGCTATCCAGCATTGAAACGATGTGATATTGGCTTGAATGTGTTATTACCGAATCTCTGATGGACTTTTACCCGTGTACTGCTTGAACTGACGACTGAAGAAAAAGATGTCCCGATACCCTAATGCATCTGCAACTTCTGTCACATTCATCCCGGTATGTACTAAGAGATGTTCTGCCCGCTCGATGCGCATACGAATAATATGAGACTGTACAGATGACCCAACCAGTTCTTTGAACTTGATAGAAAAATAACGTGGTGACAGACCGGCCCGTGCTGCCAGATCTTCTACACGATGGGTAATTCCTGGATGTTGACGAACATAATTCGCAATCTCCTGAATGACATCGGATAACTGGTTGCTCACCTTTTTCTCAACAGGCTCTTCCGTATCCGCGCGTAATAAATGAATCATCAACTGCTTCAGAATCAGCTTACTCTCCTCATCACGTCCATACACATCCGATAAAAACAGCCGAACGTACCGTGCCAGCAAATGCTCGAATTCCACCGTCCCTTGCAGTTCACGATAAGACTGAGGCACGTCAACGACGGGCCCGTCCACATCAAAGTGAATATACGTCAGCACAAGTGGTTTCTGCCTATTATGCGTTGCACTTGTATGATCTCCGGGACGGAACAGGAAACAGCTTCCTTTACCTACCTCGAAAGGCTGATCATTCAAAATAACGGTCCCTTCACCACTCCACACATAAAATAAATCATAATTTTGCATTGGTTTTTCCCGTTTCTGCCATCTCCAGCCTGGTTCACAGACGATCTTGGCGACAGCGGGCAAAATAATAAATGATGACGGCGATGCATGCAGCATATCGCCATTCCCCCTTGACAATTAATCTCTTTACACGCTTATCCCATTATACAGTGGAATTTACCGAAACGAAAATGTACACTTTTCCCACGCAGCTCTCATTCGCTGTATGCCTTCGCGGATCACTGCTTGTTCCAGATGAGCAAACCCGAAACAAATGGCAGCATGTCCAGGCATCAATCGATACTGCTCTACATCCCGGAACAACACACCCTGTTCATGAACATGTTGGGTGAATCGTTCATAACTTGCCTGATCTCCGTTCCAGACGGCATAGATCGTGAGACCGGAATCTCCAGGTTGCATCGTGAACGCTTGCGGTAGACAACGTCTCATCTCCTCCACAAAAAAATCATGCCGTTCCCCATACAATCGGGTTAGTCTCCGCAAATGCCGCATATATCCCCCTCTTGTCATGAACCTGGCGAGTGCACGCTGCTCCAATAGTGCTGGTGACACTGGTTCATACAATGCCTTGGCCGCGAGCAGAGGCTGCACAAGACTGCGCGGCAATACTGCATAACCTAACCGGAACGAAGCCGGCATCGTTTGAGAGAAAGATCCGATGTATATTACACGCTGCTCACGGTCAAGTACCTTGAGCGGTTCGATCGGTCGGCCTCCCCAGCGAAACTCACTATCGTAATCATCTTCAACAATAACTGCATTTTGTTTGGACGCCCAGGATAGCAACGCTCGTCTTCGTTCCAACCCGAGTACAGCTCCTGTCGGAAACTGGCGAGTCGGTGTAACAAATAACGTTTGGGCCTTCCAATCCTGCGGAATAATGCCCCCCTCATCCACTTCAGCTGGAATCACCTGACCGCCACAGGATCTGACTGCATGCACGATGCCCTGATAACCTGGACTCTCCTGCACAACCGGGTTGCCCTCAGTAATCAGCAACTGGCACAACAAGGTAATGCCCTGGATTGATCCACTGAATAGCACGATTTGAGAAGCCTCCGCCTGAATGCCGCGTGTCCAGCGGAGATGAGCAGCAATAGCTTCCCGCAGCTCTGGATCACCAGCTGCACCCTCTGGCTCCCGCCAACCGCTGCGATGAACCGCAGCCAGCGCGCTTTTCCACTCGGCTGCAGGAAAGTGTTCTGTGAGCAAGCGCTGCATCCGAAAATTAATGACGGATTCATGAGCCGGTTGAACCTCTTCACGGGAGCGCTCCTGTTCTGCCCTTAGCGACAGCAGCCGCTCAGCCCATGGAGATAAAGGTAATACCGCTTCAGTTTGAACGTGATGCTGTGAGGACAGGGATTCCGTAACATAAGTTCCTTTTCCCGTATAAGCATGGACATACCCATCAGCCATCAGCATATCGTATACCTGGGCTACTGAACCCCGAGACATGTCGTACTGTGTTGCTAATACACGTGTAGACGGCAGTCGTGCTCCTGCTTCCAGTGTACCCGCATGAATTGCATCCCGCAGTGCATGATATAACGCCAGATATTTATAACGATGTTGAAGCTCATACGAGTCAAGTGGTAGCCACAATTCCATACGACTCTCCCCCTTCTCCTGTATTTTGCAATTCCATGTGACCATCGTTCAACCGTTCATCACAATTGGCCTATAAAAATGAATGTAAATTGGATCTATTTTACTGTCAATATACGTTCTATAGTTATTTCCATGATAAGCGACTTCGCAATACAATGCGCTAACACTTCTAATCTTAAATATTGGGGGGAAATACATGAGACGCAAAGAATTTTCAATAGAAGAGGAACAGGAAATCATCACATTTCTGAATCAGAGTTCCTTCGGCTTTCTGGGAACGGTCGGCCCTGACGGGGAACCGAGAGTAACTCCGTTGAATTTTTTATATATGGATGGATGTTTTTACTTTCATGGCAGTCTGGCTGGGGAAAAGATGAAACAGATCAAACAGTATTCGTCCGTAAGCTTTACCGTGGCAGAGGAATTTTCGCTGATTCCTTCCTTTTTCAGTGATCCCGAACTGGCTTGTCCGGCAACCTCCTTCTTCAAAAGCGTAATGGCTTCTGGTCAGGCCGAGCCTGTGGAGGATCTGGATCTGAAGAGTAAGGTGTTACAGCGTTTTATGGAGAAACTTCAGCCTCAAGGTGGTTATATCCCCATTGATGCGGCGGACAACCGTTACAGGGGCAGGCTCAAAGCGGTTGCTGTCGTGCGGATCGTACCAGAGCGGATCAGCGCCAAGTTTAAATTTGGACAAAATTTACAACCTGAACGATTTGATCATATCCGTAGTGAATTGCATAAACGAAACGAAGGCCGAGATCATGAGACCGTTGATATGATGCGAAAATATTGCCCTTTCCACCAGCAGTAAGCTGCAAAATCAGAGTTAGATCATTTGTTCTAATTCCATATTTCCCCTTTCACAACAACGCGGTGAAGTAATATAACTGTCATGTTGCGTTATTTACGTGACGCCGCTATGTCAAGGTGATATAATGTTAGGCAGTTGAATCACAATGACTTGGAAGGATGAAAAGAATGAATACACTGGCTGAACAGTTGAACGAAAGTATTCAGAGCGGCAGCAGTCACGTTTACTCCATGCTGTCACAACTCGGCAAAGAAATTTATTTTCCTAAAGAAGGTATTTTAAGTCAATCTGCGGAAGCAGCAAGCCTAGCCAAGACCTATAATGCAACGATTGGTATCGCCCTAGAGGGTGGTGTACCGATGCATCTTCCTGTAATTCAAGAGAAGTTATCTGCATTCCAGCCAAAAGATCTGTATCCTTATGCTCCGCCTGCTGGTAAACCTGAATTGCGGACTGTATGGAGAGACAAAATGTTGAAGGAAACCCCTTCACTTGAAGGTAAGTCATTCGGTAACCCGATTGTAACGAATGCATTAACTCATGGACTAAGTATCGTAGCTGATCTGTTTACTGATGAAGGCGACGCTGTTATATATCCGGATAAAAACTGGGAAAATTACGAGCTGACTTTCGGAATTCGCCGTCATGGCCAGTTGATTCATTATCCATTGTTCGATGAGCAGATGAACTTTAATAGTAACGGACTGCTTGAAGCCTTGCTTGCACAGAAGGACAAAGGTAAAGCTATTGTACTGCTCAACTTCCCGAACAACCCGACCGGTTACACGCCTGGTGCTGCTGAAGCAGATGCCATCGTAGATGCTATTCGTCAAGCCGCGGAAGCAGGTGTAAATGTGGTTGCCGTTACGGACGATGCCTATTTTGGTCTGTTCTTCGAAGATTCCATTCATGAGTCTCTATTCGGCAAGCTGGCCAACATTCATCCGCGTGTATTAACGGTGAAGATTGACGGAGCAACGAAAGAAGAGTTTGTGTGGGGCTTCCGAGTTGGTTTCATTACATTCGCCCATGAGGATGCTGATGTACTGCGTGCTTTGGAACAAAAAGCGCTTGGCATCATTCGTGCAACGATCTCTAGTGGACCACATCCTTCACAGACATTTGTTCTGGATGCACTAAAAGCACCTGAGTTTGAAGCTCAGAAGCAAGAGAAGTTCGAGATTATGAAAGGCCGCGCTAACAAAGTTAAAGCAATTCTTGACAGCGGTAAGTATGGAGAAGTATGGGATTACTATCCGTTTAACTCCGGTTACTTTATGTGTCTGAAGTTGAAACACGTAGGTGCTGAAGAACTCCGCAGCCATTTGCTGCATCAATATGGCGTAGGTACGATCGCACTGGGTGAGTCTGATCTTCGGATTGCCTTCTCCTGCATTGAAGAAAACAATCTGGAAGAATTGTTTGATACGGTCTACCAGGGCGTGCAGGATCTGCAAAACAACTAAATGATTACCGTCTATACTAGACGGTTTTAAGAATAAAACCCTTTGGAGCCTACTGCGAACGCAGTCTCAGCTCCAAAGGGTTTTTCCGCTCTTTCTTGCCTACATTACAACCTTTTTAAGGCAAGTGTTATGTACTTCTTATCGTTTTCGCCATGGCATCTATATCTTTTCCCGGACAGAAGCCCAAAACACAAATGAACGGGCTGAGGCCCAATCAGCCTAACTCCAAAGCACATAATATACGATGTACGCAAGGGCGTGCCAAACCATCATTCGAAAGGGGTATGACCCATGTCCCAAGTTGAAGATACAAGAGGCGGATACGGATACTGCGGCGTTGGAGGATTCACAAACATTGGTGCCATTCTGGTACTGTTCATCTTGCTCGTAATCATCACAAAATCATTCCTCTACTAATAAGCCATCTATGGTTACACCCCCTACATCATGAGTTCACATAACCTAAACCCAAAAGAAGGGCATTTCCGGGCTATATCCGGAAATCCCCTTCTTTTGATGTACAATGAGGAACAGATCATATGTGATGCATGACATTCTGCTCTACTCATCCTCTTCTTCTTTTAGCCACTTGCTGCCCTGAGAGCGGCGCATCAACACAACTACCAGCACACCGAGTATGAGTGCACTACCTGTTACCCTAAGTCCTTCTATTCCTGCAGCAAGCATCGGAAGCCACATGAGGAACAAAGCTATGATATGAAGCTGGAAGATGAAACCGAGCACCTGTGAACGCCGGCTTTCTCCTGAGATCGGGTAGATCATAATCCAGAAGGATTCACCGTGGCTACGGCGCAGTACCCCAAGCTGTACACCTGTAAGCAGCAGGAAGAACAGAAATACTCCAGCCCCGAAGTAACTACCTGCCGTCCACCAGGACAACAGCATACCAAGAACGATCAGACGCAGTACAATAGTGAATACTTCTGTTCGAATAAACGTTTTGGTCATGAGGTATCGATAGGCTTGCCCTGCATTCCACGGAAGGCCATTTCCCCATTTGCTGAGCCAGCGTCGGGCGCTTACTTTCTGTCCAGACGAAGGCACATCTACGAACCAGCCAAGTGTCCTCATCACTCTGCCCGCCTGTGTCTGCTCCACCTGAATGAGACGTTCCCAGGCGATCCGATGTTTAACCGGTACACGCAGCGCAACGATATAGACGGCAGCTAGTAGCAACAGGAACCACAGGCTACGTAGCGGAGGCTGCCATAACCAAGCCGCAACAGCCAGAATGGCCAGTGCCCAGCGAAGTATCCGATACCCTTTGTAGGCTCCTGCCTGAACCATCCTTAGCTCTTGCCAAGCCCCATAACTGGAGAGCACTTTCCATACTGCGAGAAACAGAATCGACCAGCCTAACGGCTTGGCCTCTGCATCTGCCCTTACATATAGCGGCCACAACGTAAGAAAAACGAGCAGCAGTCCCAGCATTTTATAAATAACGCCCCGAACAAAGCTGTTCTTCAAATAGTCCTGCATCCGGTACTCCTGCGGCCGCAGGAAGACAATATCTGCAGGAAGCAGATATGTACGGTAACTACTTAGCAGAACAAGGGGTGCCAGCAGCACCAGAGCAATCCAGCGAATCGGAAATCCAGCAGGAATGTTCTGTACAAACGATGTATACCAAGCAGAGAAAGCAATGATCAGAAACAAAAAGACCATCGCTACACCACTCTGGATGACATAGCCCAGATAAGGAAGAATTCCATTCCAGAAACCTGTCCGACGTTGCTTCCATAACAGCTTGAGATCCATACTAATCCCTGCCTTGTACGAGGGAATAGAACATATGCTCCAGCGGTGTGTCAGACTCCCCGAACTGCGTGCGTAATTCATTCAGTGTACCTTGTGCAATCACATGTCCACGATGCAACACAACAAAACGATCACAATAATTTTCAATCGTAGACAAAATGTGTGAACTCAGCAAAATGGAAGACCCGGCTGCTTTCATCTCCAGCATAAAATCAAGCAGGGAACGAATACCCAGAGGGTCTAGCCCCAGAAAAGGCTCATCTATAATATAGAGTGGCGGGCCCGCGACAAACGCACACATAATCATGACCTTTTGCCGCATCCCTTTGGACAGGTGCGTGGACAGACTTGTGCTTTTCTCATCCATGCGGAACAATTTCAGCAGCTTCTCTGTCCGTTGTTTGAAATCTGCTTCGGACACATTATACGCTCTGGCTGTAAACTCCAAGTGTTCCATGACCGTCATTTCATCATATAACTCGGGAGATTCCGGGACAAAGGCCATCGCGGATTGATAAATCTGTGCGTCCTCATCCCGCTTTTTCCCCATCACCCGAACCTCTCCCTGCTGCGGAGTCATCAGTCCAAGAATGTGTTTCATGGTTGTGCTTTTGCCAGCGCCGTTTAGTCCGATTAGTCCGACCATCTCTCCGCGTCCAACCTCCAGATTAATGCCATGAAGCACCGGCCGTTTGGCACTATATCCTCCACTAAGCCCGCTGATTTGCAGCACAGGCGATTGAACGTTCTCCATCTATCGCTGCACCCCTTTCATCCAATTATTCCTCAGAGCGCGGTGCTCTGTCTTTACTCCACTTGGGTGCTCCCTTGTTTTTACGATTCTGGTCGCGGTCCGAGCGACTTGTATGACCAGATGGCTTACTGCCTGCCGATCTCTGCGCTGAAGGGTTCGCCCTTGCACCTGTTGTTTTGCCGTTTAAAGCAGGCTTGTGATCACTGGACTTTCCCGGTTTGCGAGAAAACGAATGTCCTTCCGGGCGAGTATCTGGCCGTGGATCAGCCTCAAGAACTTTGCCACCAAACAGAACACGTTCCTGCAACTCAATGCCAAGTTCCCGTGCGAATTTACGCATAATGAAAATTTGCGTTTCATCAACGATAGATAATACGATCCCTGAACGCCCCATTCGGCCTGTCCGACCTGCACGGTGAACGTAGTGCTCTGAGTCAAAGGCTGGATCGTAATTGATAACCATTGGCAATCCCTCGATGTCCAGTCCTCTTGCTGCTACTTCGGAGGCGATCAGCAATTGGATTTTGCCGTTACGGAAGGCAGCCAGTACGTTGCTGCGAGTCACTTTGTCAGCATCTCCATACAATGCTGCTGCTGGCAGCCCGAGGTGATTCATTTTTGCCTCAACCTCACCGATGTCCTCTGTTGCATTCACAAAGACAATGGCCCGATCCGGCTTGTATTGTCTGACCAGACGACGAAGCATATCAATCTTGTTACGGTTCTCTTCTACAAAGTAATAATGTTCAAGTCCGGCAGCCGTCGCGCGGTCTGGTTCGATCCCGATCTGCACAGGTTCTTTCATCTCGCGCTTCGCAAGTAGCGCTGTATGTTCGTCAATTGTAGCGGACAGGAAGATTAACTGACGGTCACGTAGGGCGCTTTTCAACACAAACTCCACGTCACTTACGCCGCCGAGCTGGAACACCTGATCCGCTTCATCAATAACAATGGTGGATATATTGTGCATCTTCAACTTTTTGAGTGTGATCAGTTCCTTCAACCGTCCTGGTGTACCCACAACGAGTTCGGGGTGCTCTCGGAGCTTCTCAATCTGACGTTTGACAGCCGCACCACCAATCAGTCCCTGCACACCAATGCCGCGATCCGCACCATAACGCTGTGCCTCGCGTACAATTTGCATCGCAAGTTCCTGCGTAGGCGCTATGATCAGCTTCTGGGTTCCTTTTATGTCATTCTTAATGGATTGCAACAGAGGCAGCAGATAAGCCAGCGTTTTCCCGGTTCCCGTCTGGGATTTGGACACCACATCCTTACCTTCCAAAATAACCGGAATGGTCTGTGCCTGTACCGGAGAAGGCTGGTTAATGCCGTGTTGAGCCAGTAACGTCTCCAGATCCTGTGCAATACCTATTGATGCAAAAGTTTGATTCGTCATGTATTCCATCCTTTAAATTGATTTCGTAAAAAAAGCCTGACACCATATTACTTTTCATTATATGCCAAAAAAGCCTGCGTACCAAATCTTAATTCAAAATGTTCAAATCAGCAAAAAAAAAAAAGAAAAGCCCCTCCACGGAGCTCTTCTTCATCCGATATATGATGCACTTGTTACATCCTACTTCTGATTCATTATACCGTGTGACAGTCGATCAGCAAGCCGTGGGGATAACTGGTACAACCACATACCAGCTGATGCAATGCGCGGCAGATTCACTTCTTCTTTGCGTCTTTTCATAGCTCGGATCATGTGGCCTGCTACTTTCTGTGGTGTCAGCATCATCCAACGCACGTTGTTTACATAATGTCCCGAGGGGTCTGCACGGTCAAAAAACGGAGTATCAATAGGACCTGGATTAATCGTAGTAACGGTAATGCCCGTCTTGCGCAGTTCTTGCCGCAACGCGTTGCTAAATCCGAGTACCGCATGCTTCGTGGCCGTGTAAGAAGCTGATTTGGCCGTCCCAATCTTACCAGCCATCGAAGCAACGTTTATAATCTGGCCTTTGCCCCTTTCTAGCATCTGTGGAAGAACTGCTTTGGTGCACCGGACTATTCCCATATAATTCACGTCCATCATCTCGTCAAATTCCTGCACGGACATGTCTGTCATCGCGGCAAATTTTCCGTAACCGGCATTATTGAGTAGGATGTCGATTCGTCCGTATTTATGTAACATGGCGTCTACAGCTGTCTGAACCTGCTCACTGTCTGTAACATCCAGTGTAAGCAGCTCATGCTGTCCCTGTAGTGAAGCACCAATCTGTTTCAGCTTGTCCGACGAACGAGCAGCAAGAATCGGGATAGCTCCTTCTTCAATCAGCATTTGCGCACAAAGCGCACCGATTCCGCTCGATGCCCCTGTTATAAAAACAACCTGATCTTTCAGCATGGTTGATGTCCTCCCGTAATAAACACATTGGCCTTTATTGGCCTATGTTTTTATTTTACGAGATCATCACTTGAATATCCATCTCGCCAATTCCGTCCATCAACAAAGGAATGCTCAACGCTTTCGTTGCGTTAAGGGTGGTTATATGCTCAGATTGCATCACTTGCGGTGGAGTAATATCCACGACGACGCCCTGATTAGACAAAATTGTACTTGCATTACCGCTGATCATATTACCCAGTTCTGAGATTGCACTTTTACTCATTTCGTCCAACTCCGTAATAACAAAACCACCCATCATGGCCGAAACAATTTTCAAAGCAACCGATTCTTGTATACCAAAAACAATATTTCCGCTCAACTGTCCAGTCATCCCAATCACGATCCAGACATGGTCAGCAATGTACTCAACATTCTTCACGCCGAGACTCCCGGTGGAAGGCGAAACCTGGATGAGCTGTTCAAATACGTTACGTGCCGATTCCAGGAATGGATTGATCACTTCCGCTTTCACTGTCTATGTCCTCCTCACACTGGGTTATTGGTCACATACCAAAAGTCCCATATTCAATGATTTAATTATACTTTATCACGTACGAGAATTCATTAAAAATCCAGAAAATAATGTGCACTATAATTTATCGTCATTCGAATAGCAATTGTTTATAGCTGATCTGATCTGCATTTCACTTCTTTGAACAAAATATTTTCCATCTAAACGAGGGATCAAGAAGATAGGGACTTTTATACTATCTTTTTGTACATGGTCAACTTTTTTGAAATAATAAACCATCTCATATTTATCAGTCCGTTGACCTACTCAAAATATGACCTATCTGCCTTCATTGCTCTAGTCTCCGTAATCCCCTATAATTTATAGATAAGAGAAACTGTACACGTCACGGAATTCTAAGCATGACACATGACATACAGAGGATATTTGCCGCAAGGAGGCCGTATATGAATATCAGCCAATTGGAAACGCTAATTACCATTTCCAAAACAATGAGTTTTCGTAAAGCGGGTGAACTTCTCAACCTGACCCAGCCGGCTGTTTCGGCCCAGATCAAAAGCTTAGAAGACGAATTCAATACCGTTCTTGTGGATCGGAATCAACCTGTAACACTCACAGATCGCGGACAGGTTTTTCTGGAACATGCTGTGCGGATGCTAGACATTGTGGATGAACTAAAACAAAAGCTGTCTGACTTGGATGAAACACCGCAAGGACGCATTGTACTTGGTACAACCACATCCATAGCAATCCAGATTTTACCGAGGGTTCTTTCGTACTTTCAGGATCAATTCCCACTCATCAAAACGAGTATCCAGTCGCTTCCTTCTTCCCAAATTTATACCCAGGTCGAGAACGGTATCGTGGACGTTGGAATCGGATACCTGACGGAGCGGAATCCTAATCTGAGTACATCAGTTTTGTATTATGACACCTTCGAACTTGTTGTATCTCCTTCCCATCCACTGGCGAAGAAAAAGCATGCGGCAGTCGACGTACTGCGGAGCACACCACTCATTCTACTGTCACCAGATACGGTCGGACGCAGGTTTACAGAAGCTGTTTTCAAAAAGTACAACATCGAACCCAATGTCGTCATGGAATTATCGAGCAGTGAAGAAGTGAAACGAATGGTGGAGATCGACCTTGGTGCTGCGATTATCTCCAAACAATCCGTAGCACAGGAATTGCGGCAGGGCACTTTGCGCATGATTCCTTTAAGTGAACTGGAGGTCAGCCATCCTGTAGGTGTCATCTACAAATCCAGTCGTTATCTCAACTCAGCGATGCATCAATTTTTGAGTGATCTCAAGGGTATGCCAGAAACACAATTTATTAGCTCGGAATAAAAATAGATGAGAAGAAAGGGTAGGGATTCCAATGAAATTTGATCTACATACACACCATTTCCGTTGTGGTCATGCGGACGGTAATATTCGGGATTACATCGAAGCAGGCATTGAGGCGGGGCTTCAGGCCATCGGAATCTCCGATCACACCCCTTACTTTGGCAGTGAACTGGAGCAGGCGTATCCACGAATTGCGATGGGTAAATCTGAATTGCAACATTATGTCGCTGAAGTGGTCGCGTTAAAAGAGGAATATGCCGGTAAAATTGATGTCCTGCTCGGTATTGAATCTGACTTCTTTCCGAAGCATGCTGAACTGTATCGTTCGACGCTGGGACAGTATCCGTTCGACTATATTATTGGTTCTGTTCATCATACAGAGGACGTCAGTATTTTTAATAAAACCCGCTGGAACGGACTAAGCTCTGCTCGTAAAATTGAAGTGAAAGAAGGCTACTATGCGTTAATCGCGCAATCAGCTCGCAGCGGCATGTTCCAGATTCTTGGACATATTGATGCCATGAAAGGTAATTATCCACCATTCTCCGAGATTGTTGCTGACCATGCGATTGACGAAACGCTCCAGGTGATCGCTGATGCGAACGTTGCCATCGAAATCAACACTTCAGGCAAAACCAAACTCAGTGGTGGTTGGTACCCATCCGATGCCATTTTGGAACGTGCGAATCATTACGGTGTAAAAGTTACCTTCGGTTCAGATGCTCATATCCCTGAGCGAGTAGCGGATGAGTTAGACAATGTACGCACACGTTTGCGAGAGATCGGTTTTTCGGAATGGGTGTATTTCAAACAAAAACAGATGCAGATTGTGCCGTTATAGAAGCAGTGATAAAAAGATCTTCCGTGTAGATACATAGATACGTGGGGATCTTTTTCTTTTGCCGTTTCAACAAACATTTTAACCTATCTGCTCAAAAAAAAATGGACCCGCGATGTGCGGGTCCCAACAGCATGATCTATTATCAAAAAGGGGGTCATGAGATAAGTTTACCCCTTGTCTGTTAGAGTTCAATTGCAACAATATTTCAATTGTGTAACAAAAAGCATGAGAAATGTTTCAACCCTCTGTTTGCTATTTTATGAAGAAATTCCAGGCTTGTTCGATGCTTGGGTATATACGCTCTTTCTGAAGATGTCATGTTGAAACTGCTCGCGGTACATCCCATACACCTTAACATCCATCGAGCATCCTGCTGCCTCATCCTCTCCAGTATTCAGTCCGAATGAAGGAAGAATGCGCTCATAGGTCATACCCATTTTAAGTAGTACTCGCTCCGAGGAACCGTTAGCCTCATAACACCGTGCTTCCACTCTCCATAGATGAAGATCATCAAATCCGAATGTGAGCAGGCGGTGAACGGCTTCCGTCGCTATACCTTTACCCCAACACGACTTGTTCAGGATGTAACCGATCTGTGCTGTCCCTTTTTGGTCATTCCACTGCTGGAAAGAGGTTATGCCGATCACTTGTTCTCTGTCTTTCCAGCAGATGCCGTAATGCAGCGAATCTAACTTGGTACTACTGCTTCGAATCTGATGCAACAGTTTCCTTGCTCGAATAGGGGCAGGCTGAGTTCCACGATTAACGTAGCGAATGACTTGTGGATCGGATAACAGATCAGATAAAGTGATGTAATCACTCTGGCGTAATGACCTTAGTACAAGACGTTCCGTCCATAGGGCAGGCAGGCCTTGTATCAGCATGTTTCGGGTAAGCATGACAATCACTCCTTTGCCTAAACGGTTTTTAGTCCGGTAAGACAAGCATGCTCTATAGATGATTCGGCATCATATCACTCATCCGATGACATAAGCTGTAGTATGTCCACCCTTGAATCAGCTTAATACTGTGAAGACATTCTATTCCTGCAAACCACGATAGATCCCCAAACGGATCTCACGAACATAAGCATCAAGTGCTGGAACTTTTGCTCTCTGAGCAATTTGCACTTCATGTTCAATATCGTAAGGAACCCGGACAAACTGAAGGTTGATTGGCTTTTGGATATCGTCGTTCCGCTCGCCTTCGAGGATGCAATAAGAGGCCTGAGGAAGATCAAGCGGATTACCCACACTTCCTGTATTAAACAACATTTTCCCATTCAGATATTGTAGAAACGCATTATGCACATCCCCATAACCCACAATATCAGCGACCCCTGTCCCCGAGTCTTTCGTTGGAGGATCGAACATCGCCAGTCGCCTGTCCATATCATCCCAAGGCTGCACGCGGTGATATACGCTCTGTGGCGAAGCGTGCACTAACCTTACGAGTCGGCCACTTATTTTAAATTCATAACTGAAGGGAAGGCTCGCCAAATAAGCCACTCGCTCTGCGCCTAGTTGTTCTGCTTGCCATGTGAAATCCACGACATCCTGATTTACAGCAACAAGTTCGTCCCAGTTGCCACGAATGACGACCTCACATACCGATCTGATCTGGTCAACGACTTCGGCTGGTTGTGGCCCCTTACCTACGAGGTCTCCGAGACAAAAGATTCGGTCTACACCGCGACGTTGAATGTCTTTCCATACAGCTTCCCAGGCAGTCATGTTACCATGAATGTCGGATACAATTGCTATTCGTTCCATCTGGTCCCCCCCATTCATGTCCACATCGTATTTATCAATGCAATTCAATTTCCTATATCTTATTTCGATCTCAAGTGGAGCACCGTAAGCTCCGGTCTGCACAGAAAGCGAATGGGTAGCTGTGTCATGCCGAACCCCCGATTCACATATAGTGGCATCTGGTATGGAGAAGTGTAGTGTAATCCCTGTATATATTTACGTGATCCCCGAGGTGTTGTCATCGCTCCAAGCCAGGGAAAACGAACTTGCCCCCCGTGACTGTGACCCGAGAGCTGTAATCCGAAACCGTGTGGAGCTGCATAATCCGCATAATCCGGTTCATGCACCAGCAGCATCTTCCATATGCTCTCTTGTAGTCCTTCAACCGCTTTTGCCGGCTCCGGATTGCCTGTCAGAGCATCATCTAATCCCACTACGGCGATTTGGTCTCCTTCTTCTTCTATAACAACATGCTGATTGCATAGTAACGTAAAGCCCGCTTCACGAAACATATTCTGTACATCTTTTTGTTGGCGTCCACGATAGTCATGATTCCCCAAAACAGCAAATTTCCCGTATTTCGCTTCCATGGATGCCAGAACAGGCACACATTCGCGCATTGGCTCTGCCATTCTCTCTACAATATCTCCAGTAAAGCAGATAAGATCAGGATGCTGCTCCTTAATCCGTACCGACAACTTCCTTAATTCTTTTACCCCCGTATGAAAACCTAGATGCACATCGCTGAAATGAACGATCCGCAATCCGTCAAACGTTTTTGGAAATAAAGGAAGATCAAGATGTACGTGGTTGATTTGCAATCGTCTTGGCTCCCACAGAGCGTACCCCAACGTCAATACACTAGCCCCTATTGTCATTAATATTTTTCGTAATTGAACCATTCGACGAGAAGGGTCATGATCCTTTTCTTCACCAGGAAAAAGAGGTTTTTTCGAATTGTACGTTTTGCTCGGGGGTTGGAACGTTGAGCTATTGTTGTTCGAACGTGGTGTCTTCCCCATCTCTTTCCTCCTCGAATCGTATGACTTAAAAATGAAAAGCTGTGCTCCGTCTACATTTATTCGCGCTTGTAATACTGTAGTATACCATATTCTGTATGGGATGCCTGGTTCCTTCGGCTGACGACAAAAGAAGCCGTGCCCCTGTCAGATACTGCACAGGGATCCACGACTTCTTCGAGCAGCAGAGTCATCTCTGCTTATGCGTTACTATTTTGGTTATACACCCAGCCAACGTTTGAACATGTGCTTGGTGGTTTGTTTATTCATTTCCGCGATTGAAGTAGTGAGTGGAATGCCTTTTGGACATGAACGCACACAGTTCTGCGAGTTACCGCATCCTTCAATACCGCCATCTTCCATCAGTGCTTCCAAACGTTCTTCAGCGTTCATCTCACCTGTTGGGTGAGCATTGAACAGACGAACCTGAGACAGAGCAGCCGGCCCAATAAAGTCCGTTTTCTCGTTCACGTTAGGACAAGCCTCGAGGCATACACCACATGTCATACACTTGGACAGCTCATAAGCCCATTGACGTTTCTTCTCAGGCATCCTTGGTCCTGGACCAAGGTCATAGGTGCCATCAATTGGAATCCACGCTTTAACGCGTTTTAGAGCGTTAAACATCCGTGTACGGTCAATGACCAGGTCACGTACAACCGGGAACGTTTTCATCGGTTCGATACGTACTGGCTGTTCAAGCTTGTCGATCAAGGCAGCACACGCTTGACGCGGTTTGCCATTAATAATCATGGAGCAGGCACCACATACTTCTTCAAGACAGTTGGATTCCCAGCATACTGGAGCGATGGACTTGCCATCCTTGTTCACCGGGTTCCGCTGAATCTCCATCAGGGCGCTGATCACGTTCATATTCGGGCGGTACGGAAGTTCAAACTCTTCGGTATAAGAAGATGACTCCGGGCTGTCTTGACGGGTAATAATAAACTTGACGGTTTTGCTCGCTGTTGCTTGTTCCGCCATATCGTTGTCCCCTCCTCTGGTGACGATGATTGTATTGCTAGTGCGCAAAGCATTGGTATTGGTGCCGGGATAAACGCTTCGGTCGCGGAATGCCCTTTGGATCGCTGTTATCCCCGAATTTCCTTGATCAACCCTTTGCAGGGTTAAAATTCGGTGATAAAGGCGAGCACTTCGCTTCTTTCGGGCATTTCCGCTCCCTACGCTACGCCTTTGCACCTCGTGCTGCTTTGCTGGAAGCTCAATCCATTCATGCTGGTTTGCTATATTTTTGGTAGAAGCCTGCTGATGCTAGGCTTCCTGAATTAAAAAGTGACAAAGCAGTGTTGGTGATCGGATGGATGTTCCGATTGCGGAACGCCCTTCGGATCGCCATTACTATCTTCAGCTTAGTCTTTCGAGTAGTCCCGGATACGCGGTGGAATCAGGGATACATCCACTGGCTCGTACGAGATCTGCGGGCCTTCCTTCGTCCAGCTTGCGATGGTCGTTTTCAGGAACTCCTCATCGTTACGCTCAGTGAATTCCGGCTTGTAGTGTGCACCGCGACTTTCGTTACGGAGCAACGCACCAAGGGTCATTGCTTCTGCAAGCTCAAGCATATTCCACAATTGGCGGGTAAATGCCGCACCAGGGTTGTTCCAACCCGAGTTGTCGTACATATTGATTTTGCCATAACGCTCTTTCAGTTCCTTGATTTTGCCAATGGTTGCTTCAAGCTTGTCGTTGTAACGAACCACGGTCATATTGGCTGTCATCCATTCGCCCAACTCTTTGTGAATTACGTAAGCATTCTCGGTACCTTGCATTTTTAGGATGCCTTCGTATTTCTCGGTTTGGCGTTTTGTATAACCATCGAATACGGAAGAAGAGATATCTGCCGATGATTTCTTCAGTCCTTTGATATATTCAGCAGCTTTCGGTCCAGCTACCATCCCACCATAGATGGCGGATACGAGTGAGTTTGCACCCAAACGGTTCGCACCATGATATTGATATTCGCATTCGCCAGCTGCAAACAAGCCAGGGATGTTCGTCATTTGGTTATAATCTACCCACATACCGCCCATCGAATAGTGAACTGCGGGGAAGATTTTCATCGGAATTTTACGCGGGTCGTCACCCATGAACTTCTCATAGATTTCGATAATTCCGCCCAGTTTAACATCCAGTTCCTTCGGATCTTTGTGAGAAAGGTCAAGATAGACCATATTCTCGCCATTCACACCCAGTCCCATGTCTACGCAGACACTGAAGATTTCACGTGTTGCGATATCACGCGGTACAAGGTTACCGTAGGATGGATATTTCTCCTCAAGGAAGTACCAAGGTTTACCGTCTTTGTACGTCCAGATCCGACCACCTTCACCACGAGCAGATTCAGACATCAGACGCAGCTTGTCGTCTCCCGGAATCGCTGTAGGGTGAATCTGGATGAACTCTCCATTCGCGTAATTCACACCTTGCTGGTATACCGCACTTGCCGCTGTACCCGTGTTGATAACGGAGTTTGTCGTTTTACCAAAAATGATACCCGGACCACCGCTTGCCAAAATAACGGCTTCTGCAGGGAAGGTCTGAACTTTCATTGTTTTGAGATCCTGTGCCACAATACCACGGCATACGCCTTCATCATCGATAACAGCCTGCAGGAACTCCCAGTTCTCATACTTGGTCACGAGGCCTGCTGCTTCCCAGCGGCGTACTTGCTCATCCAGTGCATAGAGCAACTGTTGGCCCGTTGTCGCGCCAGCAAACGCAGTACGGTGATGCTTGGTACCCCCGAAACGACGGAAATCCAGCAAACCTTCCGGTGTACGGTTAAACATTACACCCATCCGGTCCATCAGGTGGATAATGCCAGGTGCTGCTTCACACATCGCTTTAACTGGCGGCTGGTTGGCGAGGAAGTCTCCTCCGTATACCGTATCGTCAAAGTGTACCCATGGGGAGTCGCCTTCCCCTTTGGTATTTACCGCACCGTTGATACCGCCTTGGGCACATACGGAGTGTGATCTTTTTACAGGAACCAGTGAAAATAAATGAACATGGACTCCGGCTTCAGCCGATTTGATCGCCGCCATCAATCCCGCGAGACCGCCGCCCACAATAATTACATTCGATGATGCCATTGCTAGTTCACTCCCTCTAAGTAAGCATTAATCTTAAGATTTAATCTGTAAGCATGAATTACAAATGACTAAACCAATAAGCATGAATACATAAATTTAAATTAATATTATAAAGCGTTCATTCGCCGATTTTAGACCAAAATCGATTTTACCGTGTCGATCATTGAAGTCGCTGTCTGGAAATCAACGTTCCGGAAAGCAAACAATGAAGCGATAAACATAATGGAAACCAGTGCGAACAGGCTCATGCACACATAAGACGATACGCGCTGCGCACGAGGTCCAACCGTAATTCCCCAGCTAACGAGGAACGACCAGAGACCATTCGCAAAGTGATATGACGCCGCAACCACACTGATCATATAGATCGCAAAGGTTATCGGATTCGTCACAGCATTATGAATGACGCCGCCAATCTCTTCATGTGTTACATTACCCAAAGCAATTTGTACACGCGTCTCCCATACATGCCAGATCACGAAAACAAATGTGATAATCCCGCTGATTCTTTGCAGGGTATAGCGCCAGTTGCGCTCATTGCCGTAACGTCCCACGTTAGGCTTAGCCTGATAAGCAATATACAGACCGTATACACCGTGATAGAACAGCGGCAACCAGATGAGGAGCGCCTCAATAACAATAACAAGAGGCAGACCGTTTAGAAATGCAACGGCACCATAAAAAGCTTCTTTGCCGCCTTCAACTGCTGTGAAGTTCGTCACCAAGTGCTCTACAAAGAACAGACTGAGCGGAATGACGCCGAGCAAGGAGTGCAGCTTTCTGGAGTAAAACCCTTTCATAAAATGTCGATCCCCTTTCGCTAAATACAACGTTTTCATAAAACTATTCGTATATCATGACAAAATTCCTTCTTGCATGAGAAGGTTCGACAAATTGTTCCGATTTCATCAGGTGTGAACAACTTGTGTCACAATTCATGTTACTCCTTTTTTTCTTATAAGGGAATTGCAATATAATTATTAAATGTTATAACTTATAGGTATAAGCATTAAATTCAACCTTTTTACACGTTATAAAATCAAAACAACAGCTTTATCTGGCTTACAATAGATCAAACCATTAATCAAGGGCAAGAATCACATCCATAAGAAAAGAGGTCTGTGTTCATGTTCGAAGATCTAAATGCATTTGCGGCAGTGGTGGAACAATCCAGCCTGAATCGTGCTTCCAAGTTGCTAAACCTGTCTCAGCCTGCGCTCTCACGTAAAATCTCCAAGCTTGAGGATGAACTTGGGGTTTCGCTGTTCCATCGCCGGGGCAAACGGCTGGAATTAACCAGCGTAGGTCAGCTTGCCTATACCTTCGCCGTTGAGCAAAAACAGCAACAGCAGAAATTTCTCACCATGTTGTCTCAGTACAAAGACGAGGAACAGAGCATTATTACCCTCGGAGCCAGTCTAACGACACTTCAGACGACCCTGCCCCCGCTGGTTAATACTTTTATGGAGAAACATCCGAATACCGAGCTAAAGCTGTTAACAGGCAAGACACATGAGATCGTTTCTTTTGTACGTGACAAAAAAGCCGATGTTGGCATCGTTGCTTCGTCCATTAGCGAAACGGGGCTCAACTGTATCCCCCTGTTTGATGATCATCTGGAGCTCGTCGTGCCACTTACACATCCGCTTGCAGGCAAAGAAGCCGATATGGAGCATTTGCAAGATATGCCAATGATTACGTTCTCCAAAGGAACATGGTACCGCAAACTAACAGACGACCTTTTCCAACGTTGTACCGTGATGCCTGATATTCGAATGGAAATCGATTCATTTGAAGCGATTATCCGGCTGCTGCCTACCTGCAAAGCCGCTGCCCTGCTTCCCAAATCCTATCTTCGTCCGCAGCTGCTGGCAGATAATGATCTTGTTGCTGTGCATCTCCCTCAGTTGAAGCAGACCCGAAGAACAACTTGCATGATCTATGGGGAAAAGGAAGACCTCAGCGAAACCTCCAGACAATGGATCAGGGAGACGACTGCATTTTTTACAGCAAAGGCGCCATTGCCTTCACGGAGGGCGACAGCGCCTTGATCGATCTTTTAACGGCCATCACTGCTAACAGCGAATTGGCTCAGTTTTCCTGACTTATGACCTCTTCCTCAAAACGTTCAATATCATCATTATTCCCAATAATGACCATAATATCACCTGCTTGCAGCGAATCCATCGCGGTCGGGGCAATAATGACCCCGGCTTCTTTTTGCAGTGCTACAATACTGCAGTTGAAGCGTACACGGGCATTGAGCGTAGAGAGGGTTTTATTGTGCAGACAGGCGGGCACCTTCATCTCTACGATGCTGTAATCATTGGACAATTCGATGTAATCCAGCAGGTTGGGTGTAACCAATTGGTGAGCCACTCGAATGCCCATATCACGTTCAGGGTAAACCACTCGGTCAATGCCTAGTTTATCAAGTGCCCGTCCGTGAAGAACAGAGATTGCCTTGGCCACGACCGTCTTGACACCCAGTTCTTTGAGCAAAATGGCGGTGAGGATGCTCGTCTGGATATCGGCGCCAATAGCGACGATTCCACAGTCAAAATTGCGGATACCCAGTGAACGAAGCACTTCCTCATCGGTAGCATCCGCCACGACAGCATGAGTGACCAAGTCTCTCATGTCTTCCACAAGCTCTTCATTTTTATCAATACCAAGTACCTCATAACCTTGTTCCATTAGCTCTTGCGCCAGACTCGATCCGAACCGTCCAAGACCAATTACCGCAAACTGCTGTTTTCTCATTCTATCCTCACGAACCCCTCTATCCAATAATCATTTTACCTTCGGGATACCTGTATAAGTCTTTACCCTTTTTCTGCCCCAGTGCATACGCCAGCGTAATCGGTCCAAGTCGTCCAGCAAACATCGTAAAACAAATCATCAACTTACCAAATGTGGTCAACTTAAGTGTAAGACCAAGGGAGAGTCCTACCGTTCCAAAAGCAGATGTCGTTTCAAATAATATCATTAAAAAACCACTATCCTCTGTCGTACTCAATATCATCGTTACTGTAATAATGAATAGCAGTGCTAGCAGCGTAATCGTAAGCGCCTTGAAAATACGTTCCTGCAAACGTCGATAGCGGAAAAAGACGATGTCTTCTCGCCCACGCATCATGGCAATCACTGCTCCCGCCATAATCATAAACGTTGTTGTTTTGATCCCCCCTCCGGTTGAACCAGGGGATGCACCGATAAACATCAATATAATCATGAAAAATTGCGTGGCCTGCCTCAGTCCGGCAATATCCACTGAATTGGCACCGGCTGTACGTGGTGTTACGGACTGGAAGAATGAGCCGAGCAATTTACCGCCCCAGTTCAGACCGCCTAACGTGCGCGGATTGCTGAACTCAAACACAAAAATGACGAGCGCACCAATCACAATTAATAAAGCGGTTATCAACAATACAACTTTGGAGTGTAATGATAGCTTTTTCGTTTTATGATAGTCCACCAGATCCGACAGCACCACGAAGCCAATCCCTCCGGTAACAATCAGGAACATGGCGGTAAAATTAACGAGCGGATCATTGACGTAATCGGTCAGACTGCTGAAATCACCAAACATATCGAAGCCTGCATTGTTAAACAAAGAGATTGCATGCCAGTACCCATAATATATGGCCTGACCAATCGGCATATCAAACGACCAGCGCAGTGCAAACAATGTACCACAGATCCCCTCCAGAATCAGGGAGTAAATTACAACTTTGCGGATTAACCGCACGATCCCCTCCATGGTGGTCTGGTTCATCGCTTCCTGTAATATTAAACGCTCTTTGAGCGAGATTTTCCGTTTGAATGCAATCGCAACGAGCGTAGACATCGTCATGAATCCCAGCCCGCCAATTTGAATTAGAATCGCAATAATCACCTGACCCAGCACAGAAAAGTAAGTTCCTGTGTCCACGACAACCAACCCTGTTACACTGACTGCCGACGTTGCCGTGAAGAGTGCATCGATAAATGCCAGGCTGTCACCACTTCGAGTGGAGATCGGAAGCATTAGCAGCAGTGTGCCGATCATAATAATACCAGCGAATCCTAGCACCAGAATACGGGGTGGCGATAATCGCATCCGTTGAATATTGACTTTCACTCAGTACCATCCACCTCTACTAAAAAGAAAATAACTCCACCGGGTGGAGCTCATGTATAAATCAAAAAAAAGCATCATATATTGGAAGTTGAACGTTTCCTATTTACATTAATAGCTATGCTCGTTCTATTCGTTCCCTTGTTAAGCCCTGGACATGCGAATTTTTGCATATTTGCTTCAAAATTATAAGCGCTACAGCGATTATAAACAAAACGAATTTTGTGTAAATAACATCGTATTCGTTCAAAACGGGAAAAACGCTCAGTCCCAGGTAACAAGATCCGATTCTTTCGAACATTTTCATTCATTTTCAAAGTTTTGCACCTTTTTTCGTGTTGTAATTGGCATTAAGTGCATCCCCTGTGCTATCTTTACTTTAATATGTAATTGAATAAAGGAGGAACACCATTCTATGAATCCCTTAGGGCAGCCTTTGCAACTAAAGGCTAACTTCAAGCGTTTAGGCTTGCTTGCGGTGATCGGCCTGATTTTATTTTTTGTCTTTCAGATCTTTCCTGCAACTTCTTCACAAACGACCGAAATTTCTTCGACAATCCCCATCAGCAAGGAGCAAGCAATCGAATCTGCACGTTCATTCGCGGTTTCTATAGATGACTACATGCTTCCGAGCAATGACATCAAACCCCTTGTAACGTATCAGACTCATTCTGATGTTTATGGATATATGGCGAAGACAAAACAACTTGATGCATATAATAAAAAATGGGAAACAACCTATCCTTACGATGTCTATCGTGTGCGTTTGCCTGATGAGGACAGAGGTGGCTACTTGAATGTTGACGTACATATGAAAACAGGGAAGGTAGTGGCTTTCAAACGTGTACTCCCTTCCTCCCTCTATACAGCCGTTGAAGCGGAGCAAGAGCAGGGACTGCAAAGCACTTCTGAGTCTCTTGCAGAGGGTAACATGGCATTGGATAAAAAAGAAGAACTGGCTGCAGGGGTTCTCCAACACTTCGGCTATGACGTCAATGCGCTTCAACTGGAGACAAGGGATGACGAACCAGGTCTGAAGTATACCGATGCGAATAAAACGATTGGCAACTCCAATCTTGAATTGAA
The DNA here is from genome assembly GCA_017512705.1 of Paenibacillus sp. Lineage (GTDB taxonomy): Bacteria > Bacillota > Bacilli > Paenibacillales > Paenibacillaceae > Paenibacillus. Next base: position 75,538 of record JAFWEX010000030.1, on the reverse strand, counting down.
ATTCACTTTTGAAGATGGAGCTGTTCGTTCTTTCGATCCCGGGTTCTCTGTTCCTCAATCTCACACGAATTATGTCAAGGATCAGACCAAGCTAGCCAATTGGATGACTTACGGTGGTTACGCATTCCTGACATTTATTCTTGGGGTGCTTGCGATTATATACAGCATTCTGACTCGTACTCATACGTCGTTCAAACGCGGTGTCATGTTATCGCTAGTGTACTTTGCAGCTTCCATGATCGGCACACTGAACATGTTACCTGTCTTTCAGGCACAAGGACTTTCCAATTTCATTCTGGTGTTCCTTTTGCTCATTCAAACAGGTGTTACACTCGTGATGAGTGCCTCCATCTATCTGTCGCTTGTCGCAGGCGACGGCATGTGGCGCAAACTCGGATTTAATCCGTGGCCTCGGGCCAAAGAGCCCGGTTATGGTAAATATGTACTGCACAGCATGTATTCTGGCTACCTGTGGGCATTCATTCTGCTGGGTGTACAGTCCGTTCTGTTCTTTGTTCTGGAGCGCAGCATCGGTACATGGTCTACTACTTCGGCGGAGCAATCGACATATAACATGACGTATGCCTGGATCTTCCCCATTATGGCCTGGATGGCCGGAATTGGCGAAGAAGCGGTCTATCGGTTGTTCGGTATTCGTATGATGCAAAAGGTCGTACGGAACACCTTTATCGCCTGCTTGATCCCAACGATTATATGGGCACTTGGACATACGTTGTACCCAATCTATCCGGTCATTTCCCGCCCGATCGAGTTAACGGTCATCGGACTGCTGTTCAGTCTGATCATGTTGCGTCACGGCTTCATTGCGGTCGTTTTCGCACATGTCATCTTCGACAGCCTACTGATGGGACTAAGCTTGATTTTCATGGGAGACGCACTGAACATGGGCGCCGGCATCTTCTGGATTGTACTGCCAGCCATTGTTGGATATGTGATCTACCGTTTCAATCCAAAAGAAAAAGAGAAGCCGTATGTCACGACTCCTCATCACGAAGTGCTGCAATAATTTGTTTTGCCAATTTATCACCAATGGATAGAGGCCGGAAGTCTTCGACACTGGCCTCTTTAATTTTGCGTAAAGAGCCAAAATGCTTCAGTAAAAGTTTGCGTCGCTTCTCTCCGATGCCTGGAATGGAATCCAGCCGGGAAGTAACCATGGATTTACCTCGCTGCTCACGGTGAAACGAGATTGCAAACCGGTGAACCTCTTCTTGAATCCGTTGAAGCAGATAAAACTCCTGACTATCCCGCGGCAAGTTAATAACCTCTGGCGGATTACCGATCATCAACTGTGACGTTTTGTGTTTAGCATCCTTCACCAATCCGCAAACTGGAATAAAGAGCCCCAGCTCGTTTTCAAGCACATCCACAGCAGCTGAAATCTGACCTTTACCACCATCGACTACAATCAGGTCTGGCTGGGTGAGATTTTCTTTAAGCACACGTTCATAACGACGGCGAATCACTTCTCGCATCGTTTCATAATCGTCCGGCCCTTCAACAGAACGTACCTTATATTTGCGGTATTCCTTCTTGTCCGGTTTACCATCTGTAAAGACAATCATCGCCGATACCGGGTTCGTTCCCTGAATGTTCGAGTTATCGAAAGCCTCAATCCGGCGCAACTGCTCCAGGCCAATCCAGCGTCCGAGTCCCTCGGAAGCTTTGGATGTCCGTTCTTCATTACGTTCAATAAGACGGAACTTCTCCTCCAAAGCGACTCTTGCATTGTCGAGTGCCATCGTAATCATCTGACGCTTCAACCCACGTTGCGGAATGTGTACCTTAATCTCCAACCACTCCTGTAGGGATGCAGCCATCTGTGACGGATCTTCCATCTCGGATGGCAGTTTGGCTCCTGACGCATCTGGTGCTTCGGTTGTATAGGCTGTACGAGTCTCGGCAACAAGTGGCAAGGAGGCAGCCGTTTGATCCATTCCAACTTGCATCTCCTCCTGAGTAGATTCAGCCGTTACTACAGCATGAACATGGTCTGAAGGGTTAGCTTCATCAGCATTTGACGTAATGTTCGTGTCTTCGTCAGTGATCAGCTCTTTGGGCATCTCTGGCAGCAAAATTTCCTGCGGCAAAGCCGGATTGTCACTGTAATATTGAGTTACATAGGACATAAAATCATTGTAAGGCTCTCCGTAAAACGGAAAGGTCGACACGTGACGTTCAATCATTTTTCCCTGACGCATATATAGAATCTGGACACACATCCAGCCTTTATCAATCGCAAATCCAAAGACGTCGCGGTCTCTGGCATCCGCCATCGTAATTTTCTGTTTTTCCATGATGGCATCAATGGCAATTACTTGATCACGTAGCTCTTTGGCACGTTCAAAATACAAGTCTTCAGCCGCTTCCTGCATCTTACGCTGCAAATCCTTCTTAATCTCCTCATGCCCACCACTTAGAAATGATCCGATTTCCTGAGAAATCTCATCATATTGCTCTTTGTTCACTTCTTTCACACAAGGAGCGAGGCATTGCCCCATATGGTAATACAGGCAAACTTCCTTTGGCATTACACCACATTTGCGGAGTGGATACATACGATCCAGTAGTTTTTTGGTCTGGTGTGCTGCATACGAGTTCGGATAAGGTCCGAAGTATTTGGCTTTATCTTTCAGCACACGTCGGGTCACTTCGAGCCGTGGATGTTTTTCATTCGTTATTTTAAGATAAGGGAAAGTCTTATCATCTTTGAGCAAAACATTATATCGAGGCATGTGTTTTTTAATCAGGTTACACTCCAGAATGAGTGCTTCCATGTTGCTGCCCGTGACAATATATTCAAAATCACGAATCTCAGAAACAAGTCGCTGCGTCTTTCCGTTATGACTACCAATAAAATAAGATCGCACACGGTTTTTCAACACTTTGGCTTTACCGACATAAATAATCGTACCCTCACTGTTCTTCATCAAGTAACAGCCCGGCATATCCGGAAGCAGTGCAAGTTTGTGACGAATCTGCTCGAGTGCCTTCTCCTGCTCTTCTAACTTCTCCAAAAATGGGTCCATAATTCGGTGGTTCCTCCCTCCCGAAAAAAGTAAAAATAATGGTTACACAATAGAATTCACACTCGCCACTCCAATGACAGAACAACCTTCCAATCGCTGTTATCCCCAGATTTTTTGACTCCCTTTTAAAAGGGAAAATCCGGTGATAAAGGCGAACGCTTCGCTTTTTCAGGTTTTCTCTGTCCTTTTCGTTATTGTGTGAATGGTTCAAGTATGTTGCAAAAATTAGTTTTACTTTTATATTGTCCTACATAGCACTTTTCGACGCAAAACGCCCCCGGCATGTAAACCGGAGGCGATGTGTCAGCCTACATCTTATTGATGTTTTTCGATGATACCTTTGAGTGCTTCTTTCGAGTTCAGACCAACCACTTTATCTACCGGTTGACCATCTTTGAAGAAGATCAATGTTGGAATACTCATTACACCAAAACGGGAAGCAGATTCTGGATTCTCATCCACGTTCACTTTTGCAATTTTTACGGAATCGCCAACTTCTGCGGACAATTCTTCCAAGATTGGCGCAAGCATTTTACAAGGACCACACCAAGGCGCCCAAAAATCAACCAAAACCGTTCCTTCTCCTTCGACTTCAGTGTTAAAGGATTGATCGGATACGTTAACAATAGCCATGAAATTGTCCTCCTTATATAGTACGTACGAATTTATTTTAACCTGTAACGTCGCGAACGACACTTCCAGTATAACACATGTGCGTTAAACTTGTGAAATGAACAGACTAATGTTCATCTTCCCAACATGAAATCTTCACAATTACAGCTTAAGCAGCCTTCTGCAACTTCTTTACAAACGCTTTCTTTTCCAAGTATACTAAAATTACTCCAGATTGTAGCCCTGCTTGCAGGCCAAGCTGTCAATCTTCAAAGGAGGCAATACGATGGACGCTAATATTCGGATGACCGACCCGCGTGAACATGTGAACGAGGAGCCTCGTAACGATCTCTTCGATCTGATTATGGGCGTTGTCGGTATGGGCGGTCTGATGACTGTCATCTTCTTTGGTATGGTTATTTTCAAATTCCTGACCGAATAGGATGTTCAGAGTTCGTACTCAGGCTCCGCACACCAGAAAAGCCCGGCTTTCGCATAATACGAAAGCCAGGCTTTTTTGATTCAAAGATAATTCAATACGTTGCATGAATGCGACTCATCGAGAGTCCTTTTTTTGAGCAATTATAGGCATCGATATTGAGAAAAAAACAATAATCTTCGATATCTTAACGTTTGCCCCGCTGATTCTCTCCGCGAACTTGGATCACATCGACAAATGGGCGAATTCGATCCATCAGACGCTGGCCTTTGTTTGTTTCCTCGCCATCCCGATTCGTGAAGCTCAGATGTTTCTCCAACCCTTCAAGGTTGTAGTTGGACGTATAAAACGTTGGCTTGCGATTCATCCTATAGTTGAGAATGGAACCCATGACATGATCCCGTACCCACGGGTTAAGGTTCTCCGCACCAATATCATCAAAAATGAGCAGATCGCAGCTTTTCAAAATGTCTGTCATTTCTTTCAGCTTCTGTCCCTCACTGATCATGGACTTCAAATCTTCTACAAAGTCAGGCATATATATGATGACACCTGTATGACCTGCAACCGCGAGTTCGTGTAGCAGATAACACATGAGAAACGTTTTGCCGGTTCCAAATGAACCTTCCAGATATAGCCCTTGCGTTGAAAGTCCGTTAGCCTTAGTCTCGCTGATATAACGAAGCACTTGGTTAACTGCTGGCGCACGCATGCGATCCTTGCCCATAATCTCCACATCATTATATCCGGTACTAAGTGCACGCTCATCCACATAGAAACTGCGTATTCGCTGCTTGATCATATGTTCGTTCTGCCTAGCAATCTGTTTGGAACAAGGTGCTTTTATATCTATAATTTCGGGTTTACCGTTGAAGTTCTCTACTTCCAGTTTGCAAAAATGACCCTGAAAATCATTGGGACAGTTGTCCAGTCCCGGACAATTCGCGCAGTTCTTCGAATCTTTGGCATACTGAAACAGCTTGCTCAGATCAGGCATGAGCTGTGCATCTTTCAGTTCGGGATGACCTGCACGGAACTCACGCACATATGGGTCTTCCAGCAAATCCGCCATAATTCGCTTCGACTGCTCACGAAAGGAAGGGTTCAGCTGCTGAAGCAGTCCTCCCAAGGATTCCATGGCTTCAAGCCCCCTTTTGAAGTAATCGATATCATTGAATATGGGACATCCTTATCCGCCTAATGTTCAATCATTCGTAATGTTCATTCTATAGAAAAGCAGACAATAACTCAACTGATAGATTTGGAAAAACACTGTGTGTCCAGCGAATTACTGTCCTAATCCGTATATTCCAGATGATTATGTCTTAGGCAGCCAAACAAGTAACATCTTGTACTTAAAGATGTCTCAAATTCAAACGGCGGAACATAACCCGAGGATATCTGTTCAAGTATCTGGTCATACGCCTGCTTCTCATGTTGTAGTTGAGACAGGTAAACGGCTTTATCGCTTTCTGTCCAACTCTCATCACATTCTTCTGCCTGTTCTTCCTCAATGTCTTCTTGCTTAAGTCGAATGGATTCTTCTGTAATTTCAACTGCACGGTCCATGGCCTCTATCTGAACTAAAGCATAAATATATCTACATACCCAATCCGGCGTCTTGTAGTATGTATCCCATGATTTTTCAAACCAATCCACCGCTTCGAGAAAACATTTCAACTCTAAGTACAACTCAGCGACATACACTTCTCCTACAAAATCATCATCACTCTCTGAAAAGGAAGTCAGTTTATGTTTGGCTTCAGTCGTCTGGCCCGATTGAATTAAACAGTGAACATGACTGTACATCGCATAATCAGAAGGCTTGGCACTTTTCAAAAATAAAGCTGAAGCTTGTTCCCATTCTCCGAGATGATATTTGGCGACAGCGAGGTTATTATAGGCTTCTGTGGATGGCTGGATGCTAATAGAGTTTGATAGTACGACTGAAGCTTCCTCCCATTTCTCCTTCACAACAAGCATTTCGCCCAGCAGGCTATAAGGGACATGGGAGGTTGGATTCCATTCCACTGCTTCTTGAGCCAAGGCTATAGCCGCTTCGACATCGCCCTCTTCGTGATAGTAGATCCAGGCCAGATTCGTCAAAGACTGAACGTCCCTGGATTCTTTCAACGCTTTTTCCAATAAAGCCAAGGCTGCTTCGTAATCATTATTTTCGAGACAATCCATTGCTTGCTGATTTATACTCAATTCCATTGTCCTCTCTACCTCTATTAATAACTTTTGCCTCTGATTTGATGAGCTTCCCTTACATCGATGGTCAAAAAGGCGAGTCGCCTCTCACAAGGGACCCGCCTGTATGACGTATACGATAACTTAACTATAATGTGCCTTTTTGCTTGCTTGCTTGCATCTCCTGAGCAAAACGCATCATCGCTTCGAATTCTTCCTCCGAGACGTCGTCTCCATCTTGGATTATGTCTTGTACAATCGGAATTTCAGGTTTGGCTTTGGTTCCTTTGCCGTATGTACGGGTACGGGTTCCAGCTGATCCTGCAGCCTGTTTGCCTTTCACTTTCGCCTGATCACGAATATATTGCACAGCTTTCTCATACGTATTCACTTGCTTTAACAACATATTAGAAGCAATCGCCTCTACAAAGTTACGGTTAATCCGTTGCTCTCCACCTGATACAAGCAATGCCATCAGATAATGAATCAATACGTTGATGACTTCACCGGGCAGTTTGTAGCTCAAATCAATTTTCTCAAACATATCAACCAGATTATCCGGTACAGCTCCTGGAAAAAAGGTCTGCAACAATCGTGTATACGGCTCATTACGCAGCATCATATTGTATTGATGAATATCACACTTGGTTGCAAATTGCGGCGGAACCTCGACATAATATTCCATCTGTACAACGTGCTCCACTGGCGGCTCACCAGATTCCGCCATTGATTGCGGCTCCTCCATATGTTGCCGAAGAGCAACCACCTTGGCGGCTTGTACCGTCTGCTGTTCCTGACGTCTCTTCGTCTGTCTGAATTGCATACTCGCCTTGTGTTGCAGATCATCCAGCAGTAGCTGCCCTTGCGGGCTAAAGACACCATCCTCATCAAGCAAGCGACATACATCCTGCACACTGAGATTATACTTATTCACCACATAATTGACGATCCCGAGCTGCTCGTGATCAAAGCGAAGCTGTTCTACATAACGACGGTTCACAGACTCACGCGGGAATCGTAAAATGATATCGGCGTAATTCAGTGTGTTCTCTTCGGCCGCATCATTTGTTCCTGTTCGCTGTGCGGAGGTAGACACTTCGGATAATGCCTGCTCCAGCTCATAGTCGATGACATGGGTATTGAGCTCAAATATATCGTAAAACGGAACTGAAATATTCTCTTTATTCGCTGCGACATAAGGCGCGTCCCCGTTCTCAACTGCCGAGAAGCCAGCTCTCAGGGAAAGCACGGCAAACTTGCCGATTTTGTCTCGGAGCAGCAATGTCAAATGCTGTGTGCGGAAAAACTCTGCTGGCGAGAGCGGCGGCTGCAGCTCATACTCATAGATATAATCATCATTTTCAGGAGTATAAACCCGAGACGTCTGAAGGAGGCCAACTGCCTCCAGCTTGGACGCCTGTTCGACTAAATATTTACGGCCTTTCTCACTGGGTTCCAGCCCCAATGTCATGAATAACCTCCGTTGCTGTTCAAGCGTGGAGTAACCGACCTGTTCCCCGGGAAGATGCTGAAATAACAGCCGATACAAGCCAATCGCAAAAGCACCTACCATAGGCTGGTAAGCTCCTGTAAGCATGCGATCGTCCAGGGCGCTTAGTCCAAACTCCCTGTATACGCAGTAGCGATGATGTTCAGTATAATGATGTAAATTCTTCATGCGCATAGCCTGATCTCCTTCTTCCCCAAAGGTTGTTTTTCTATTCTATCATAAATGTCTGATCCTCAAATGCTCAAAAACAGGTAAAAAACGTCCCCGTTCTCGCTCCGTTTCGTCCTAGGTCGACATCGTTCACGTTTTCGCAGAGTTGGGCGAATTTTCTAGTGAATCATTCCACAGAGTTGCTAGAATACTATAAAAGCTGCAGTCGGAGATTACAAGCGCAAATCACTTAATCTGTCCTGATCTATACATATGAAAAAAGTGGACAAACATGTCCACCCAACGTTCTTCACAGCAAAAAAAGCCTTCCTTCTGCACGCGTAAGCGCTTGCGTCAAGACAAGACTTTTTTCAAGTTAGTGCAGCATATGCCTTCACTTTCCAGCCATTAGAACATACGATATCCACCCAGACGCAACTTCTGAATCGTCCAGCCGCTGATCACTGCGCCCGCGAGACCTGCAACCCCTGTCATATAATCCACCAGCTGAAATGACCCTAGATGTGACACCAGCGTAGACGAATGATCCCACAAGGAGTATACCACCACAGGCAAAATAACGATCACGAACAAATAGGAAGGAAACCAAGTGGTCTTCATCAGCATATTCAAAATGAAACCGATACCAAACATCATAACAAAGAATAAAACCATTAATACGAGGACAGGTATAAACTGCATCGGCTAACGATCACCTCTTCTTTCACACTTTCGGTTTTCTCTTCTGGATAGTAGTAAGTTTACCGCAAAAAATGTGGCGAAGCAACGAACTTTCTAGACCAATCTCATTGTTTTCATGAGAAGATCATTTGCCCTTCTGCTTCATGATGGGATACAATATAACGATAAAGCACTAACCCATCCCTACCGGGATATGGAAATACAACCTGCAGGAGGAATAATATCCATGAACGAAGCTGCATCAACCCTAGAGGGCTGGTATGCCCTGCATGATTTCCGCTCGATGAACTGGACTGCCTGGAAAGCGGCGGATGATGAAGAGCGTGCTGTTGCTCTAGACGAGCTTCAGGAGTTTTGGAACGAATGGAAAAACGTTGAGGAAAATTCCCAAGGCAGTACCGTTGTCTATACAGTAGTAGGCCAGAAAGCGGACTTTGTCATGATGCATCTGCGCGAGACGCTGGAAGATCTAAAAGCAGTAGAGAACGCTTTCAATAAAACAACGTTTGCTAAATATACAACTAAAGCTTATTCGTATGTGAGTGTCGTTGAACTGAGTAATTATCTCGGTAAAGAGGGCGAGGATCCGATGCAAAATCCGGAAATTATTGCCCGTCTTAAACCCGTGCTGCCACAGCGTCAATACATCTGTTTCTACCCGATGAACAAAAAGCGTGAGTTGACGGACAACTGGTACATGCTGTCTATGGACGAGCGCCGCACCATGATGCGTAGTCATGGCATGATCGGTCGCAGCTATGCAGGTAAAGTGAAACAGATCATTACCGGCTCCGTCGGATTAGATGATTGGGAATGGGGCGTTACTCTGTTTGCAGATGATGCACTTCAATTCAAGAAACTGGTGTATGAGATGCGTTTTGATGAAGTAAGTGCACGCTATGGCGAATTCGGCTCGTTCTACGTAGGTAGCCTGCTGAATGAGAGTTCACTGGAAGAGATGCTGAAGCTGTAATTTGTTTCATCCAATCCATGCAAGGATCGTCCAACTTGCCTTCTATATGAGGCAGGCTGGACGATTTTTTTATTTTCAGGGCAGCAAAAAAATCACCGTCGGATATATTGCTCCGCGGTGATTTTTTTAGTTTTTCAATATTACCTACTTCAAGCTTGATTAGGATCTATATAAGTTGAATTGTTTAATGTTTACACAAAAACGGAGAGGACAGAAATAAACTAGAAAAGCGAAGCGGTCGCCTAAAAGCTTTCTGCAAGAGAGCTACATCGGAAGCATACGCTTATCACCGAATTTTCCCCTTTAACAAAAGGGAATCCAAAAAATCTGGGGATAACAGCGATTGAAAGATTATTCTGTTATTGAAGTGTATAAGTGTAAACTCTTTTTACAACCTAACTGAAGTCTCAATCCTGCTCCTCTTCATCAACCGCTTTCAGAGATTCCAGAAACTCGGCAGTTGCACGATCACGGTCGCGCCCCTTCTCTTTCAGCCGCTCAATTGCGGGTAGAATGAGAATATCTACTTCTTTCTGTACGATGTAGGCCAGGTCATATTGATTCTGTTCCTCCAAATAACCCCCTACTTGCATCAAACCATTATATCGATCCAGTTCCTCACGTGTTAATAACCCGCGAACCTGAACACTACAATGTCTCATCCGAAAAACCGTCCTTTCCTCAGGACTAGCGGAATACCTCCGATAATGAACAAGTAGCGCAGATCCACTAGCTTTTTCAGCTGAGCTGCCTTCCAGCCCTTGTACTTCTTATCGCCAACGACGGCAATGGCTTCCCCTCTACCCAGAGAAGCTACGGTACCTTTGCTGGTAAATTCGAAAGGTTGAGGTTGCTTGTTACGAATGGCAGCCACAATATTTTTGGCACAATTCACACCCTGCTGCATCGCAATCTGTGCTGTCGGTGGATAAGGTTTGCCTTCCTTGTTAAATACAAGAGAATTGTCCCCAATGACATACACATGTTCATGCCCAGGAGCACGTAAATATTCATCCACCTTCACACGGCCACGCATCACTTCAAGACCAGCCTGTTCAAGTAAAGAATTCCCGCGAATACCACCAGTCCATACCACAGTGGCCGCTTCAATCTTTTCGCCTTCACCAATAATAACGCCATCTGGAAGACATTGCTTGATCGGAACACCGATTTTAAATGTCACGCCTTTTTTCTTCAACACACTCATTGCATGCTCCACAAGCTCCGGATCAAACCCTGGTAGTGCAGAAGGTGCAGCTTCGACGTTATAAATATGCACATGTTTTGGATCAACATCGAATTCCTTGCACAACTGCGGAATACGATCAGCTAGTTCAGCGACAAACTCAACTCCACTGAAGCCAGCTCCGCCTACTACAAAACGAATACGATTTCGTTTATTATCATTTTTGTACATTGCAAATTGATATTCAATGTGTTCTCGAATCAGCCTCACGGAATTGATGCTGCGAATGGTCATCGCATAATCAAGCATCCCGGGTATACCGAAGGTCTCGGGCTCCCCGCCCAGTCCAATAATTAAGTAATCATAGGATAACGTCCCGTCCTCCAGAATGACCTTACGGTCCTGAAGACGTATTTCTTTCACTGACGATTTCACGAGATCAATCTTGAACTCATCAATCAGTTTGGAAATAGACACTCTTGCGTGTTCTATTTTATCCGTGCCTGCTGCCGGCATATGTAGATGGGTTGTAATATAGTGGTAATCATGCCGATTCACTAATGTGACATCAGCTTCGTTGTAATTTAGCTCCTTCTGCAGCCGCTGGGCTGTCAGAATCCCGCCATATCCCGCTCCGAGAATGACAATTTTGGGAATGCTGCTCATATCTGTACTCCTTCCGGTTTCGCTCGCTTCCCCTCTGGATCAGATGGAATGCAAATTGCTCTTACTTACAAGTATTGTGGAGGTCTTATCCATTATGACGAAAATTGTAAACTTCATGTATGGTTTAGAGCTTTTATCCGCATATCATCGCTTTTAGTTGTGAAATTAACCACAAGTTTCCACAAAGCGCAGGGTTTGTCTGAACCTAACATCATCATTTTAAATGGACCAAAATTACACATAGTACAGGTCAAGGATATCTGTATTTCTCGCAAAGATCAAGAGTTTTTGTTATTTTTCATAACCTTTCATTTCCAATTTCATCCTTTTCTCACCAGAACTTCATCATTTATTCTTGATTTCGTGACCCAGCTAACTTTGCAACCCAGATTACACCGTTTATAATAGGAAAGACAGTTTGAGCACTATGCAGATTATTTGACGTAATTTGCAAAATAAATTCTGGTCTCTACCTATTAAAATAAGAAAGGTGTTGTTGATTGTTGACTGCACAGAATTCCGCTCATGAAATGACCGATTTGCTTATTATTGGCGGCGGTCCTGCGGGCCTGTTCGCTGCATTTTACGGAGGTATGCGTCAAGCGTCTGTTACAATTGTTGAAAGTATGCCACAGCTTGGTGGACAGCTTGCTGCTCTTTACCCCGAAAAATACATTTACGATGTGGCTGGTTTCCCTAAAGTCACTGCTCAGGAACTGGTCAATAACCTGATGGAGCAAATGAACCATTTCAATCCAAACATCCGCTTGGAAGAGAAAGTGGTGTCTGTAGAGAAAAAAGAAGAACAGCATTTCATCGTAAAGACCGATGAGAATGAATATCATGCCAAAGCCGTCATCATTACGGCTGGGGTTGGCGCTTTTGAACCTCGCCGCCTTGAACTTGATGGTGCAGCGAAGTTCGAGAAAACCAATCTGCATTACTTCATCAATGATTTAAACGCTTTTGCTGGTAGAAAAGTTCTGATCAGTGGTGGTGGAGATTCCGCTGTAGACTGGGCTCTTATGTTGGAGCCAATTGCAGAGCAAGTGACACTGATTCACCGCCGGGACAAGTTCCGTGCGCATGAGCACAGTGTAGAAAACCTGATGAATTCCAAAGTTAACGTTGTAACCCCAACCGAAATTACGGAACTTCACGGAGATGACACCATCACGAAAGTCACTCTTGCTCATGTAAAAACCAAAGAAACGCAAGAAATTGAAGTCGATGATGTTATTGTTAACTTTGGTTTCGTATCATCCCTCGGGCCGATTGCGGAGTGGGGAATTGAGATCGAGAATAATTCCATCGTCGTGGACTCCCGCATGGAAACGTCTATTCCTGGCATTTTTGCTGCTGGCGATATAACTACATATCCTGGCAAATTGAAACTGATCGCTGTTGGATTCGGTGAAGCTCCAACTGCGGTGAACAATGCGAAGGTATACTTCGATCCAGATGCCAAGTTATCACCTGGACATAGCAGTAACATGAAGCGCTAATTGGAAAACGATACGATAAAATGATACAAAAAAGGGTATCTTACTCCTGAACAAATTCATGATCAGGAGGGATACCCTTGTCTTATATATGCCCGCTGTGTAACGGTCTGGTTGTACCGGAGCAGGCTTGTCCCCACTGCCTTCAGGGACTTTCAGAATGCGGCAAATTGGACGACTACACCGGACCATACAGCCCTTATGAACTTCAAGTCTCCTCTGACATGACAGACGAAACCAAGAGCATCTGTAATCACTTGATGTATTGTCACCATTGTCAGACGAGCTTGCTGCTGCCTGTATCTTTATGGGACTTGTCCGGAAAAGAGTAACATTGCCTGCAATGAGGATCTCTAGTGAAGAATGGCAGATACGTTGGTATCCAGTTTGCGCTTATGAATTTCTGCCAAAAGCAGCGCGATGAAATCTCGCTCGAGATCCAGTTCGATCGCTTTATGGTAGGAATCCAACAACATCTCATCGGATAACATAGCCATTTCCCGCCACAACCTTTCCTTTATTTTCCTCAAAACAATCATATCAGAGATCCTTAAAGAGAACAAGCGTTCCTCTTATCCACAGCAATATGTGGAAATCCTGTGTATAGTTTGTTGATAATTGGAAAAAACTTAGAATATATAACAGTGGATAATGTGGATATTATTTATACACAGGACCTTGTAATTATCCTACTAGAACAATGAATAAATATTTTTTTACAATCCATTTTCATATTTTCCAAGAATACTCCAATACAATTACCCATAGCTCAGATGTCTCAAACACTTCCCTGCAATTCTCCTTGTTTATACTATCGGTTTTTCCTGTTATTTCTTTAGTTTTCCAGTCATCTTCATTGTGGTCTCGTGTTCACTTCCAAAATCCAAATTCTGCCCGAGTGATCCAGTCCATAATCGAATCCCAGCTGGCCTATCCCCGGGAACTGGCTTTCCATAATGTGTGTGCAATTCAAAGTTAACGAGCGCATCTCTTGTCGCTTATATCGGTTAGCAACGTGTGGTAGCGATAAAGCCAGTGCTTTTTTACCGGACAGCATCGTACCTCCTTTGCTCAGATTCGTTACACATAATCCCGGACGCGCAAGCCTTCCGACCAACGAGCGGAATACCCAGCCATGCTCAGTTTTAACCACCTTGACTCTGTAATCCACAGGTCTACCATCGATGCTCGCAAGATGAATCCCTTGCTGAATCAAATATTTCCTTCTGGCCTTTACCCTCACCAGGGAACGATACATTTGTCTAAAGCTTGTGAATGAACGATTCACCTGCATATGTGTATACCTGTAGACATTGCCGCTTCTGGATACTCTGATCACGCCATATCCTCCGCCGCCTACAATGGGTTTAATAAATACCATTCCATGACGCTGCAGCATGTACAACAGATTCCTTGAATTAAATGTCTTTGTTTGTGGAATATGAACAGCAGCCACCGGATATTTCATCAACGCAGCGGTCTTTCTCCATTTACTTGCTAACTGTCTCGACATGGGGTTGATCTCCTCTCTCAACATCATCGTCCTTCCTTATACATACTCAACCCATGGATGGTATTCTTGGATGATTGTCCAAGGCAGGGGCCTCTTTTCTATGGAACATGTCCCGCTTCATTAGAAGCAATTGAGGACAGTAGGTGGTCTGCTTTTCAAACGCTTCAATCTGTCGTATGCTACTAAAGAATGATTTGTATTGGCAAAAAATGAAGATCTAAGGAGCGTTCAGAGGACATGGAAGCATTTTTTAAATCACTTTACGGTGTAGCCTATGTCGCAATATCTATTGTACTCGTCGCGGTGACGGCACTGCTCTTCGTGACTGGTATTCGTCTGTTTATCCAAAAACGCAATCGCGGCTTCGCCCTGAGTTGTATTATATTTGCATGTTTCATCGTCTTTATCATCGTCGTTTTGTTGACAACGCCCTTCTCTGCCACGCCTCCGGGCTCACCAGAAGCCATGGCTGCCCTGCTGCGCTACGGCTAAATGAACCTCTGTAGAAGGAGATGCTTATGACACGAAATAAAACACTTGGAATTGTTGATATTGGCTCGAACTCCATCCGTCTAGTGATCTATGAAGTGAATAACGATGGAGCGTACCGCATTATTCATGAAGACAAATATGCTGCTCGGCTTAGTGGAGTTGTGGAACAGGATGGCTCTATTCCGAAGTCGTCCTTAACGACGACGATTACTATCTTGCGGCAATTCAAAGCCATCTGTGAGGCATATGAGACCGAGCTGATTCGTGCTGCAGCGACCGCAGCAATTCGTAATGCGACCAATGCGGCACAGATTATAGCATGGCTGGAGAGTGCAACTGGACTTACGATCGAATGTGTTTCTGGTGATCGGGAAGCTTACTATGGATTTTTGGGCGTCGTTCAGTCCATTGATCTAACGGATGGATTTGTGGTTGATATCGGGGGTGGTAGCACGGAGATCACCGTATTCCGCAATCGCGAAAGATTACATAGCGTTTCCTTGCCGATCGGTGCCGTGAACTCACATGCCCGTTATGGAGGCGAGGATCAATGGTCAGAAGCAAATCAAGATGCACTGTGCAGGGACGTCACTGAAGCATTACACGGACTGGATTGGATCGGAGAACACCCGGGCCTGCCGTTGATTGGACTAGGTGGGACGATGCGTACACTTGCAAAAGTAGAGCAAAAGCGAACACAATATTCTCTTCCTGTGACACATCATTATGAAATGGGAGAAGAAGCAATGGAAAATATCGCTCGTTCCCTGCCATCTCTTACTTCTGCTCAACGCAAAAAGGTCCCTGGTCTTGCCAAGGATCGAGCTGATATTATTGTACCGGGCGTGCTGATTCTGCGAACGATCTTCCGCATCATCCAAGGCGATCGTTATGTTGTCAGCGGAGCAGGACTTCGTGACGGGTTACTGAGGGATTATCTAGCATCAGGTCAACCTTCAGCACCAGATGCACTGAAGGACAGCATCCGTAATTTTCTTCATTACGGTCCGCCCATTCCAGAAAAACGTCTGAACCGGATCCATCAGGATACAGTGATTCTATACACCGCCTTGCAGGAGGCTGTTCCTGACCCATCCGACGAGCGAATCCTGTACGCCTCCTCCATGCTGCACATGGCTGGCAAACAGATTAACTACTTCAGATACACACAGCATTCAGCATACTGGATTATGAATGCAAGTATTTATGGTCTCTCCCATAGAGAAACCATTCTTAGTGCCATTGCGGCCGACTATCATCCGAAAAAAAGAACACCTCAATTGCTGCAAAAGCATGCGGACATTCTAAAAGATTCCGACGAGCAGCATGCTCATCGTATTGGCTCTCTGCTGCGTGCAGCCGAAGCGATCAACCGTGCGGAGAGCATTACCGCCATTCATGCGGTCAGAGAAAAAGACTCGCTGCAGGTCACATTGACCTGTACAGACGAGCCTTTATTGGAACTGAACGGCTTAGAAGATGCCATCAAAGATCTGCAGGAAGCCTGGGGAGTTACGTTAAAACACTCCATTCAGCAGGCTTCCAAGGGATAATACCCATCGCCTCCGTCTGACTTCTCAGCGGGGGTTTTTCATTTTCTACAAATATATAATTACCGTTTGGCATAAGCTGTCTGGCCTTCACATTATCATTCAGAGACAGATTCAAAATATCCACCAGCATCTTTTTTAATGAAGGGTCGAATACGGGACACATTAGCTCAATACGTCGGTTCAAGTTCCGCGACATCCAGTCTGCGCTAGAAATGAAGACGTCCGGGGTGCCCCCATTTTCGAAATAGAACAACCGTGAATGCTCAAGGAAGCGATCTACGATGCTAATTACGCGAATATTCTCACTAAGCCCTTCGACACCAGGACGTAGGCAGCACACCCCACGGACAATCAAATCAATCTGCACCCCTGCTTGAGAGGCAACATATAGTTGATCAATCATATCCTGATGAGATAGGGAGTTGATCTTGGCAATGATACGGGAACGTTTACCTTGTAAGGCATGCTCTGTCTCCCGCTGAATCAGCGCAAAGAGCTCGTCCTTCATCCCGTCTGGGGCCACCCGAAATGCTTGCAATGCCTTCGGACCGGAATAACCGGTAATCTCGTTAAACAGTTCAGAGGCATCTTCCCCGATGATCGGGTTAGAGGTGAACAGACCCACATCCGTATACACTTTAGCCGTGCTTTCGTTGTAATTGCCCGTTCCGACGTGAACGTAACGTCGCAGTCCTTGCTGCTCCCGGCGTACAACGAGGATGATCTTGGCATGTGTTTTCAGCCCAACCAGACCATAGACAACATGACAACCTGCTTTCTCCAATTTGCGTGCCCAAGCAATATTCCGTTCTTCATCAAATCGGGCTTTTAGCTCTACAACGACGGTAACCTGCTTGCCACTCTCTGCTGCAAGAGCGAGCGCCGGAATAAGTCGAGAATCACCATTCACTCGGTAGAGCGTCATCTTAATGGCTAATACTTGTGGATCTTCCGAAGCTTCCAGAATAAAATCCGTTACCGGTTCAAAGGATTCGTAGGGGTGATGGACCAAAACATCCCGTCTGCGCAGCAACTCAAAATGACTCTCCCTTGGCAGAAACTCAGGCGGATACACTGGTTGTACAGGACTGTATTTTAGATGAGAGAAGCCTTCAAGGCTATCTACAAATCCGCCCAGGAAGCTGAGATCAAGTGGTCCGTCGATTTCAAAGATCGGGTCCTGAATCTCAAATTCGTCTTGCAGCTCCTTCAGTGCGTCACTACGGAAATCCTTGCACACTTCCAGTCTGACAGGGGCCCCGCGGCGTCTGCGGCGCAATTCTTTTTCAATGGCTTCCAGCAAGTCTTCCGCTTCCTCTTCATTAATGGAGAGATCCGCGTTGCGGGTCACCCTGAACTCCTGTACAGCCAGCGATACGTATCCGCTAAACAGGGTATGCACATGATGTTTAATTAAATCTTCAATTAGAATGAATGTTTTTTTCTTGCTGTTGGCCCGCAGGGGCACCTTCACGATCCGAGGAAGATTGGATGGTACCTGCACGATGGCCATAAATGGCTCATCTTTCTGTTCATCTTCTTTTTGCAGCATAATCGAAAGATACACCGACTTGTTGTGAACCAGCGGGAACGGCCGACTCTGGTCGATGGCCATGGGTGTAAGTACCGGAAAAATAATGTCATGATAGTATTGGTCCATAGCCTTTTGCTGTGTCACGTTAAGGTCCACATACTCCTGGATGTGCACACCCTTCTTCGCGAGAAGGCGAATGAGCTCACGGTACGTTTTATACTGCTCCGCGACCATAGCCCCGGTTCGTTTAATCAATCTGCGATACAGCCCTGAAGGAGTGTATCCTGTAAAATCTTTTTGCGTGAATCCAGCCTTAATCTTTTCTTTAGTCTCTGCAAGTCGTACACTGACAAACTCATCCAGATTGCTGGCAACGATACCAAGGAACCTCATTCGCTCCAGCATCGGTGTAGTCGGATCTTGAGCCTCCTGAAGCACACGCCGATTAAATTCAACCCAACTTAAATCACGATTAACATAATTGCCCGTTCTAATATCCTTATGCATGTATGGCCTCCGAATGTGATGCATGTCAATTCCAATTCCAATTCGAACTCTACTATAATTGTACTATTCGTAATCGACTCCAAGCGTCATCGGAATGTTAACGTATTGTTAAATTTATGTAAATGATAACTCATGAGCGCAACTTTTTCCATCCCTTTACAAAGAACAATAGACAAGGTAAAGTGAACTACAGTGTGATTTGATCGGCTGTCGTTTTTATTCCAAATTTTAAGCTATTTTAAAGGAGTATCTCATGAAATCGAACAAACCTAGAACATTGCAAAAAAACATCGAATTTTTCACTGCAGCTCTATCGCAATGTGTAGTCATTGCATGGCAAGAAGATCCTGCCGGTGTATACTGTGAAGTCGGCCGCGGCATTGTCGAGCAGATCAGTGATGACCTCGTGCGGATTCGCAACGAAAACGGAACGAAGAGCCATTATGCAAGGGAAACAACCATGTTTCAAACCGAAAAATAATTTTGCATAAATACGAAAAAAAGACTAGTATTTCGAAATAGTATGTTGTATACTCTTCCCACAAGGAAAGGAGGTGCGTCAACATTTCTAATGTCATGTTGAACGTGTCCCTTACCCGATCCACAACTTCCAAATAATTTGGTTGATGATGGAGGCGCGGGATACGGATCAATGTTTAAAAAAGCGCCACGGGTAGAAAAGCCGTCTTCGGACGGCTTTTTGTTTTGTCTTTTATATTTAATCGAAATATACCTATTGAACATAATGATTTTAGAGGTTAAGAAAACAACCAAAATATTGGAAATTGACCCTTTAGCCGTATGATCTCATAAGACTATAATGAGGATGCATCTCAACTTATATCGAGGAGGCATGTCGTAATGTCCAAAAATGTAAGGGTTTTCAAAAGAATAAGCATTCTGCTGGCTTGGGTCATGGTATTCACTTTCACTTCCATCTTACTGCCCTCAAGCCAGCACGCCAGCGCTGCACCCAGTTTTGCCAAAGGGGCCGACATCAGTTGGGTTCCCGGTATGGAAGCTCAAGGCTACAAGTGGAAAGATAAAAACGGAGTACAACGAGACATCATTGATATTCTGAAAAAAGATTACCAGATTAACTCCGTTCGAATCCGGGTTTTCGTTAATCCATCGAATGATTATGGTAACGGTTACATGAATAAAGACCGCGCTGCTTCTCTCGCACAACGCGCCAAAAACGCAGGCATGAGTGTTATGCTGACGCTCCATTACAGCGATTCCTGGGCAGATCCAGGCAAACAAACCAAACCGGCGGCTTGGAAAAACTATACGTTCCAGCAATTAATGGATGCTGTCTGGAATCACACTCGTGAAGTCATGACCGCTATGCAAAGCAAGGGTGTAACCCCGGATTGGGTACAGATTGGTAACGAAACCAGTAACGGCATGTTATGGGACGATGGCAAAGCTTCAACGAACATGAAGAACTATGCATGGCTCGTGAACACTGGACATAATGCTGTAAAATCCATCAGCAGCGGCACGAAAACGATTGTACATCTGGCTGGTGGCGATGATAATGCCCTGTTTGTTTGGAACATCGGTGGACTGATCAACAACGGAGCTAATTTTGATATGATCGCCATGTCCCTCTATCCTTCCGCTTCCGGCTGGAATACCGCGGTAACCAACACAGTGAATAATGCGAAGGATCTGATCAATCGTTATGGTAAAGAAATTATGATATCTGAAATTGGCATGGACAATAATCAGGCGGCAGCAGGTAAAGCCTTTGTTGCAGCGATGAAAAATCAGATTCGTAATTTGCCGAGTGGAAAAGGGAAAGGTGTATTTTACTGGGAGCCGCAAGCTACCCCAGGCTATAACGGTGGATACGGCAAAGGCGCTTGGCAGTCGAATATGATGCCGACGGCTACCATGGAAGGGTTCATTGACTAAGCATGGAAGTTAGAAGCCATCATCTTTCGGAGGGAGCTGCGGTGGGCGTTCCGGCGGTGAGTCGTTCTTTCGATCGCTGGTTGTCCCCGGATGGTTTTGGAATTTCCCTTCATAGGGAAACATCCGGTGACAAACGCGAACGCTTCGCTTCTTCAGAATCGATCTCTCCTCCTCCACTACGCGCTACTCCTCGGGGATATGCTTCTAAAACACGCTTAGGTTTTTCACAGGAGCAGGGGGAAAAACTCGAGTGAGGGAGCTGCGGTGGGCGTTCCGGCGGTGAGTCGTTCTTTCGATCGCTAGTTGTCCCCGGATGATTTGGGATTTTCCCCTTCATAGGGAAACCGGTGACAAACGCGAACGCTTCGCTTCTTCAGAATCGATCTCTCCTCCTCCACTACGCGCTACTCCTCGGGGATATGCTTCTAAAACATGCTTTGGTTTTTCACGGGAGCAGGGGGAAAACCTCGAGGGAGGGAGCTGCGGTGGGCGTTCCGGCGGTGAGTCGTTCTTTCGATCGCTGGTTGTCCTCGGATGGTTTTGGAATTTCCCTTCATAGGGAAACATCCGGTGACAAACGCGAACGCTTCGCTTCTATAGAATTGATCTCACCTCCTCCACTACGCGCTGCTCCTTGGGGACATGCTTCTAAAACACGCTTTGGTTTTTCACGGGAGCAGGGGGAAACTATAAAAGGCGCTACCCTGGGGGATAGCGCCTTTTATCTGTGAAAGAAGTACTTATAGTTTAGAAGTACATTATTTTTCAAAGAAGACTGCTTAGAAACTTACATAAACACCATCACAACGATAAGAGATGCAAAAAGACTGAGGAACGCAATAATCGCTTGAATACAGCTAAATGATATATTTTCGATCAGAATCATGTGTTTCCTCTGTACAACATACTAATACACAAATGCCGGAAGAATCACCGGAAGATATTGATGCAGATCCGGACCATCTGTGCTTGGCAATATTCTGCCAAGATATCCGTTTGTCGTTTCATTAACGAATAACCACGTATAAGCCATACCAATGATTACTGAAAAAAGAAATGGGGATATGAAACGAATCCGATCTCTTTGCGAAAGAAAATGACTACGCTTCTGGTGCAATGAATGATCTTTAACCATTATCATCATCCTCCTAAGTCATCGTTTGACAACGAACCGTTTTATCCTGAAAAGCCCTGTAATTCAGTAAGCCAGCAATGATTGCCAGAATAGTTAGTCCAGCTGCAAATAAATAGAGGTTCACGATACCAATATACTCAGCAAGCCAAGCCATGCCTAGCAATGAAACGCAAAATACGAGATGCATCATCGAGGCTTGAGCCGACAAAACCTTAGGCAGCATTCGATTAGATACACTACTCTGAATCAATGTACGACGGTTAATCATAGCAAGTTCAGCAAAAGGCCCCATCAACATGACAAGGATCAACGCCACAAATGGCTGTGAGTTCAATGCATAGACTGCGGTCAATACGCCATATCCTGCCATCCCCACCATCATGACTGCAAAATAACGGCTGCCAATGATTCTGGCTAATGCAAGTACCAGCAAACCACCACCAATGGTTCCGGCAAAATAAGCTGCGTTGATAAAGCCCCACCAGTCTTCTCCTTGACCAAGTGCCACTTGAACAAAAGCCAGCGTAAAAGCGCCTACCCAAATAGATCCGCCAAGCATATCGATCATATCCATGAACGTAAGCACCCGCAGGCGGGGTGTCTTCCATATCATTTTCCAGCCTTCGGTCAACGTATGCCATCTGCTTGTGTCAAGATCAGGTGCAATATCAGTAGATGCATTCACATGTTTCTCTGATATACCTCCATGGACTGGCTCTTTGACACCAAGTGTAAATGTGGCTGCCAAGCCATAAATTACTGCTGTAATTAACAAGGTTGAGCTCGATCCGATCCATGCAACGATTACTCCGCTCAGACCCCAACCTGCAAATTGTACAACTTGGTCACTGACGCTCATGAGACCATTGGCTTTTAGTAAGCCTTGTTCATGAGTAACCAGTCGCGGGATCAGTGCATTACGAGCTGGGGTGGTCCAGCCATCGAGGAAAGACATGACAAATACAAGTGAGAATACGAGCAATAATGAAGATGCATCTCCATTCATATGTAGATATACAGCCAGGCAGATAAACAGCAGAAACTGCCCGGTTTGTGACATAAAGAGCAGACTGGACAACTTGAAACGCTGAATGAGCAGCGGTGCAGCAAGGCTACTCAACAATTGAGCTCCACTGCGTAACAAGGGTAGAAGCGCTGCAGACACTAGCGAATTCGTACGATCCAGCACCATCACGGTCAGAGCCATAATATACAGAACATCCGCGGCGTTTGCAGCCGTCTGAGTTGTCCAAAGATAATAAAAAGCTCGAGTTAAATAATTAGACCTCATGAACATGTTCTCCGTTTCTATAGCTTACTGTGGAAAAGCGTTAAGGGATACACTTTTTTAGATATCACATTATTTGTAATCTGCATCATCACTTCCCTGTCCCGCAGTTCCAGTACATCTGAATTAGACAATTCGCCGGGTAAAATCCAGCACGCGTCTGCAATTTCTGTTGTATCCAGTTGCAGAGAACCACCGATGATTTCACCCATGAAATGAAACAAAACTACTTGTTGCTTGGTACTGCTTGTGAAATTGTAAACGCCTGTCGTTGAGGTCAGACTAATGTCATATCCCGTCTCTTCTTTGGCTTCTCGCCGGGCCGCATCCATAATATCTTCCCCATATTCCACTCTGCCTGAGGGGTAATTCCATCTGTTCCGGACAGATGTCTTGTTCTCCTTAATGATAAGCACTTTATCCTTATGTACGATCGTAACACTCACAACGAATACAATTCCCTGTTGCTCCTTCATTGCAAATCTCCACCACCTTTCAAAAAAACTAAACTTCTATAATTAGAACATTCGTTCCTTAATTTGTAAATGAAAGAATCCTTTACGTTTCCATTTCAACTTCACACGGAAGTAAAAAGAGCCCTCCACCTCTCGCGGGTTGGATAGGGCCCTTACAAGCAAAAAGAGCAGATTAACTCTGATCTTTCAGCGATTTAAAAGTATTACATCGACTTCAGGTATTACATCGATTTCAGGTTACATCGACTTTACCAGTTTGGTAGCACGCATGGATGCCACCGCATAGACAACAAGCGCTGTCCAGATCAAAGCAAAACCAACCAGCAACACAGGTGAAACAGATTCCTTAAACACAAATATGCTCAGAATTAGCATAATGGTTGGTCCGATATATTGAACAAACCCGAGCGTAGACAGCGACATGCGGGCAGCTGCCCTTGCAAAAAATAACAGCGGCAATGCCGTTACAACGCCGGAAAACAGCAGTTCAAAAAACGTAGGCGCTGGCAGAGTCCAAGCTGTTGTTTTGCCCATAATGCCAAGATAAATCCAGTAGCCTAATGCAACAGGCAGGACAACGGCAGTCTCTGACAGCAAGCCTACGGAAGCATCTTGTTTAATCTTTTTCTTCGCAAGGCCATATAAACCAAAGGATGCAGCAAGCGAAATCGAAATCCACGGGAAACGTCCGTAGTCGATTGCAATAATGAGCACCGCAACGGCTGCAATAGCAACCGCTAGCCATTGACCTCGGTTTGGTTTCTCATGAAGGAATACAACGGCAAGCAGCACGTTAAGCAAGGGGTTCAAGTAATAGCCAAGGCTACTCTCTACCACATGGCCATTGTTGACTGCCCAGATAAAGATCAGCCAGTTGACCGCAATGAGAAGTCCGCTGGCCGCGAGCGACAGTAACAGCGAACGACTGGTCCAGATTCGTTTTACATCGCTCCAGCGGCGCTGAATCGCTACTAAAATCCCCATAAATACAAATGACCAAACTACCCGATGAGATAAAATTTCTCCTGCGGGCACGTCATCAAACAGCTTCCAATAAAGTGGTAGCACTCCCCACATGATATAAGCAATAATGGCATTAATTAATCCGTTGTTCATCAACATATCCTCTCTTTGTCATCTCTCTTGGTGTAAGAATCTGAGCTTGTATCGAATTGTCTAATACATCAACGGATTATACGCCTCGTTCCTTATACAAGTAAAGAAGTACTTCTATTGAATATTGATATGAACGGTATAGTCAGCAGCATTCCATTTCACTTCTGCCCCTAATTTTTCAGAGATAAACCGAAGAGGTACTATGGTTACACCATGGAACATCTTTGGATTGAACTCATCAGGTACAAACTGACCATTCAATGAAAGCTTCTCTGCTGCGGCATATATTTCAATCACTGTATTTCCTTTTTTAACTTTACCGGTAAAGTTACCTTGATTCCACTCGATCGTAGCACCAATGGGTTCAAAGACTCCTCTCAATGGTACATAACTAACGTTATTTATGATAACGGGCGGAATGACCAAAGGGATGACTTCACCATTTAATTGGATCTGAATCGGTGCTTGTACAGGTTCCGGCTTCGAAAATTGCCCTAGCGTATCCATCTCCCATGTCATCAGCGTTCCATTCTTGAGTAATGCATAATTCCCCCAAACTTGACTGCTCGCCATATGTGATGCATCATGAATTCCTCGTATTTGTACAGCTGTATAGGCTGGCTGATCCCAGTAACTGTACCACATCCATACGGTACCGTCCTTTTTGGTCAGACCAAATGAAGACCCGCCTCCCCCAGTAATATGCTGAACGCCTTCTGCTTGTAGCACTTTCGTTGGATGCAATAACTGTCCTGGAGTCGGATACAACTTGGAGTTGTTCCACGTCCATACGGTTCCATCTTCCGCTAAAGCTGCAGCTCTTTTACCCGATGCCGCAATTGCTGTAGATTTCTTCAGTCCGCTTACCCTCGTAGGTTTTCTTATTTTGTCAGGATTCGTCTCCGTAAGCACAGTGCCCCATACATATACATTTCCTTCGACATCCAGCATCATTGCTGACCCAGAACCCGCCGCAATGGATACACCTGCCGGGAGCCCTTCTACTCGCACCGGTGTAGATGAAGGTATATTTACACGGTCTGTCCGTCCCCATTGCCATACTGTGCCGTCTGATTTTAATGCAAGGCTCTGATTACCATCAGCAACAATTGCCTTAATATTATTCAAACCTTCGATCCGCACAGGCGCTAGAACAATTTCGTTAGAAGCTGTACCTAGACCCAGTTGTCCATCCTCATTAGATCCCGTTGCCCAAACAGTACCGTCCTTTTTTAAAAGGAGAGTGTGCCCTGTGCCACTAGCAACATCATGTGCATCACTTATTTTCATTTGTACAGGAGATACGGATTGCACAGGATAACCATTACCTAGCAAGCCGCTTCTCTTCCACCCACCCCATGCCCATACGGTTCCATCTTCTTTAATGGCATAAACCGATCTTTCACCTGCCGCAACAACAGTCACATTAGACAATCGTTTTGCTTGATAAGCATTAGATTCTCCCGCTTGTATCCGATGAGGAAGACTAAAGACAATGACAACAAATAACATAAAAACCGGTATTAATTTAAAACACCAATTCGTTTTCACTCTCATCATAATCCACCTTTTTCACCTAGAATAGCAATTCGTTAGATTAACGTTCTGAGATGGAATTTAGTTGCAATAAAAAAAACGCTGATCCGTTTCGACCAGCGTTCATTGCTAGGTTAATAACCTAAATGATCGTAATATAGTTTATTTTGCCTCGCCTACTACAGTAAAGCGCTCGTTTTTGTGTTTTGCATTCTCAATTTCATCCACGAGGGCAATGGCATAGTCCGCGTAGCTGATATAACTATTGCCTTCACTGTTCATAATCATGACATCCTGACCAGACTGGTATGTGCCAGTACGTGCTCCCTCTGGATTGAAGAATGCTGCCGGGCTCAGAAACGTCCACTGGATACCAGAGGTGGCTTGCAGATCCTGCAAGTTTTGCCCTTGATTCATTGCCGTTGCTTTGTACTCATCCGGGAAGCCAGGAGAATCCACAAGGCGTAGTGTTTTGGACTCATCCGTGAACAAGCTTCCTGCACCACCCACAACAATTAGGCGTGTATTCGGAGCATCTTTGAGAATAGCGATCAGAGCTTGTCCCACTTCCACATGCAGATTCTCTTTGCCAGCCGGTGCACCAAAAGCATTAACAACGACATCAAAGCCTTCAATATCCGAAACGGTTAGATCCAATACGTCTTTTTCCAATACATTCAGGCTCTTGTCTTCTAATTTGGATGCATTACGTACAATGGCAGTAACGTTATGTCCCCGATCTGCTGCTTCTTTCAGAATCAACTTACCAGCTTTACCCGTTGCACCAATAATTGCAATATTCATCATCAATCTCTCCTTTAGATTCAGGTTTTTATTTGTTGTGTATGTGATTGTTTCTATATTTCATAATGTAACTATATAAGTTACAACTTAATTTGTCAACATGTTCCCTTATTTTGATAACCATGCCTTCCAATGAACCACCGCCGGACACCTCTATTTCTGTTTCTATTTCTATTGCTATTTCAATTCCTACTTCTCATTCCATAGTAAAGAGCCCTGTTCATATATGAACAGAGCTCTCGGTGTTTCCTTCATCTGACACCACAATCCATACCCTAAAAAGGAGCTTACACTTACCTTTTAGACATGTACAGGGCATTGGCCTTAGATTTGGATTTAGCTTTGGCTTTGGCTTTGGCTTTGCCTTAGGAAAACACTTGGATTTTGAGCGCACCCTTCGTATATTTTTCTTCCTTTCAGGCGCTTTTACGTCCCGTTCCCCATGCTGAAATGCGATTGAATTCTATTGGTAAAAATGCCGCTTCCTCTGGATTCTCAGTAGTACTTGGAACTGTGCTTCCCTGAGGAGCACCCGGTGTGATGATACCATTACTATAGGTGCTTACCCCTAGAGGGAATACATAGTTGCGTCCCCCATTATTATCCCAAGTACCACTACCATTGTTGAAAACGGCCTCCAATCCAGTGACTGTACCCACGTCGATGGTAATCTTGTTATACCCGGGCAGCTCAGACGCAGGAATCGGAATACCAGGAGATGTCGTCCACGTCCCCCCTACCGGGCGATAATGGATGTTGGGCTGTGCATATCCCTGCTTATAGTAGAGTGTGACACGATTGCTTATTGGGGCAGCATCTGTCGTCACACGGAGTTCCGCACTTGCTGCCGATTTGTTCTGTGCTGCATCATAAGCAACAACATAGTATGCATAGTCTGTAGCAGCCTTCAGATTAGAGTCCGTATATGCAGGTGTTGTGGTTGTACCAATTTTGACGCCATCCCGGAACACCTCATATCCAGCTACACTTGTGTTATCCGTCGATGGATTCCAAGCAATTGTCACACGATCCGAAGCTTTCGAAGTTACTATCAGATTTGTAGGTACACTTGGCAGAGTGGTATCCACTTGTGGTGCATCTTGGGTGATGACCCCTGCATTAAACGTATTGACTCCTAGTGGGAACAGATAGTTTTTACCTCCGTTATTATCCCAAGTGCCACTGCCATTGTTAAAAACGGCTTCCAGTCCAGTGGCTGTGCCCACATTCACAGTTATTTTAGTGTAGCCTGGCATTTCCGCTGCCGGCATCTGTACACCTGGTGCTGTCGTCCAGGTCCCGCCCGCTGGACGATAATGAATATATGGAGTAGCATAACCCTGTTTGTAATAAATCGTAACTACATTACCTTCTTTGGTCTTTACCGTGACCGGCTCACTTGCTGCCGAGATATTCCCTGCCGCGTCTACAGCTTTGATGGTGTACACATATTGGGTTGCCGGAGCAAGGGATGAATCCGTATACGTTAACTGAGTTGATTCACCAACCTTACTTCCATCACGGTAGATCTCGTATCTCGCAACTCCGTAATTATCCTGACTCGCGGTCCATACCAGCGTGACCGCAGACGAAGTTGAATCTTGCACCTTAACATTCGCTGGCGCTGTTGGTGGTTCGGTATCAGCAGGAAGTGTTCGTACCTGTACGGTCTGACTGGCAGCTGAGATGTTGTTTGCCTTATCTCTCGCCTTGACACTGTACGTATAGGTTTTCATCGGTTCAAGTCCGTTGTCTGTATATTCCGACGCAGGAGAACTCCCCACCTTAGTACCATTCCGATAAATGTCATACCCATCGACACCCACATTATCCGTAGCTGCCGTCCACTGGAGGGTGACACTGCGATCTGTTACACGTGAGGCTTTCACTCCAGTTGGAACCGAAGGTGGAGTTTGATCGACCACGAGGAATGGGTGTGTTCCCTGAATTGTTCCATTCGCATCCTCAACCACTTTACCAGAGGCATCTTTCTTATATTTTCCCGTACCTACGTATACCGTCTGAATCTCACTCCGAGTCACATTGCCGTTACCGTCTACAGCCTCAATATAATAATCGACCAGTTGATCCCGGAAATCGTTGAAATAGGTGTAATACATATCTCCGATCTCCTGTGCTGGTACACGTTTGAACATATCTGTACTGCTCGGCTGCCAAGCGACCCCGTTGATATCTGGTTTCAGATCGCGTTTGGTCATCGGGTACTCCTGCCAACTGCTGACTTTAGCCGGATCAATGTTGGACACACCTTTGGCTTTGAGCGCTGCTGGATCATATACACGGAAGGTGTTGTCCTTCGCATCCGCCTGTTTATCTCGGTGAGTCCGCACCTTTACTTTGATATCCCTGATACCGCTCACATCATAAGCGTAGGTATAGATACCAAATGTATTGTCAAAATAATGAAGCGTCCATCCTTCAGCCTTACTGACATTAGCACTACCTGGGTTGTACGGATAACGCTGCGGCCACCATACCGATGGACCTGTGCGATCCTTGGCCAGCTGCCCGTTCACATAAGGCTTGGAGAAAAACAGAGACTGATTGAATGACAGTGTCGGCTTCACGCCGTCATCCACATTTTCATCATAATATCCAAAACCGGAATCCAGCGCAGGCAATAGGAAATACCAACTCAGTTCTGCCGGATTCGCTCCGCCCTTATAATTGTTCGCCGGGTCTCCCTTGACCGGATAAGCCATCATCCATGGATTGAGCTGATTGCCTTCATAGGTAATCTCCCTATCCAACGCTGTAGTAGGTTTCCAGTGATTCGGGTTGGCATCCAGCCACATCTGTTCTGCTGTCTTGGCATAATTCAGCGCCGCTTGCTCCAAGGCAAAATTACGCTCCAGATAGTGATAACCATATTCGAATGACACCGTCATACCTTCCTGAACCCCATCCAGATTCTTCTTCGGTTCCAGATTCAGACCTGTAGCCTTGTTGAACGCATCAAACTGCCCCTTCCAGATGCCAAAAGGAAGACGCCAGTGATACCATGTCGGATCGGATGAGGAATCCCGCGTATCAATCCAAGAGCCATCCTGTACATGGACTACATCATCGGCTTGGGGTCTATTGGTGCGTAAGTATTCGTTGATGCTTTCCCCTTTTACACCAGGCTGTGAATAGGTTACATTTCCTGCATTCCGCCATGTGTCCTCGGACCCTGCACGACCTGAGGAATTATCTCCATCATGGGCAATGACAAAAAACTGCTTCTGGTCTACCATGCCTTCAAAAGGTTTAAGTGCATCTGCCTTCACTGAGCCTTGATATCCTTCTTCCCAGGATTCCGCCTGGGCGACAGGAATGCCAACAATCTTCTTCTCTACTCCCGTTTCGGGATTGACATGGCGCACCCAGTGGGGTGTAGAAGCAAACGGGTATTTGTTGTATACCACCTGTTTCTCGTTAAACATCGGTGCAGACACCCATGATCCAACATTACTGGTGTTTTGCAGATCGGCACGGTTAGGTGGAGACACCATCGTATCCTTGCCCGGATCGTTTAACAGCGGGTAATCCTTGAGTGTTCGCGAAAAATGATTATTACCAATTACGGACCACTCAATGCCGAGTTGATCCAGCACCGGAATAATGCGCTCCGAGAATCCAAGCTCGGTCGGGAAAAATCCTTTGGAAGATTTGAAGCTATCCCCCAGGAAAAAGGGCTGCGCCATTACAGCATTTTGGTAGATCAGATCCTTAAGCAAATATTCGTTGCCTGCCAAAGGCCCCATGGAGTGATGTCCCGAAAAATGAATGAGGTCCATCGTTCGTTCTCCATTGGTCGTTCTCAGATTGTTATAGGCGTTCTTCCAAGGAGCACCCCAAGCTTTATCGTTGTAATCGTTTACATTGTTTGTATACATAAAGCTGTCCACATTGTTCAGTAATGAGCCTGACATCGTAACCTGCATGCCGGCAGCCGGATGGTTGTTCTTGAGATCGCCTGCGACTTGCCAAGGCCAGCTGAGATAGGCCCCTGTTTTGGCATGATGCGTGTAATACGCGACCAGATCATCGTGAGGCATAGGTGAGCCACCAGGTAGAAAATACGGATAACCAGCCGGAGGGTTCTTTTTCAGATCAATCACTTGCCCGTCATAGGTGTATCGAATTGGTGATCCTACAGGTGTGGTAGCATACTTGGATGTGTCATAGTAAGCCCAGAAGTTCGGCATATGGTTATGGTACACATGGGAAGCGGAGATTTCAGCATACGCTGCTGAGGGTTGTGTGGAAATGACAATGGATAATGCCAACAGAAATGCGCCAAGCCTGCGCACAAGTTTCATGTTTTTCCTCCCTTATCTGTTGCCCCTGTGGGGACCCGTATTTTTGATTGAACTTGCTGCTTAATGAACCAATCTGCAATTATGGATGGCTATCCTATACTTTCTCCCCCTCTCCTCTTGTCACACTTGGTCTGATCCCGTACCTGATACAGAGTCGCCATATGACACCTTTTATTCAAACGTTTGCACATACAAAGAATGCCCTATATTGTCTACACCGGCCTTTCTTATCGTTCTAATACGAAAGGGAACCTGTAAACAGCCCATGTTTTGCAAACGTTTGCACAAAAACAATATACCTACATATGGAACAAATTGTCAATACTAAAAAAGCGTCATTTGAGCTTACGACGTCATTCCACTAGTCCAGACCACAAGTAATTTTACAAGCACAAAAAAAAGGCACACTCCCTAGCGAAGCCTCTTCGCTGGAAATGCGCCCTGACATACGTCTCTTCTATATCGTTATAAATATGAAGTCACGCTCAAACCGGCATCAAATTAACAATCTTTATCCGGTACGCCCGCTTCTTCACGCGTACGGAACGAAGAGCCACAGCCGCATGTCGCTACTGCGTTCGGGTTATGAATGGTGAAGCCGCCGGACATGCCGGATTCTTCAAAATCAATTTCAAGTCCATTCAGATATTTCACGTTTTCCTTCTCTACAACAACCTTCATATCTTGAATATCCAAAAACAAGTCCTCATCGGACTCTTTATCGTCAAAGCCCATGGCGTAAGAAAATCCGGTGCAACCACCAGGTGCTACGCCAAGACGCAGGAACATACCAGGTGTCTCTTGCTGTGCAAGCATTTCTTTCAATCGGTCAGCAGCCGTCTCGCTGATATTAATCATGCCAGGTCACTCTCCTTTTCGTTAACTCTTCTTTAAATTATACTCCACCCCGTCAAGGGTCTCAAGTCATGTTTGCCCTCTTTGCGCGCTTCCCTGTACTCCTTTTTCTTCCCAGTGTATTGAACCCCCGAGACACGAGGTTTATAATGGATAGGTGGTCACTCTAAAATTGTCAATATTTTGCCATGACTTGTTTAGAATTGGTCGCATATGGAGTTGTAATTTTTTTCACATTTCGAGACTGGTTCTCAGTCCCCAATGCATATAGAGTCGTTCGACTCCTTTTGAAAAAAGAAACTTTTGCATGCAGCATACGCTGCACCGGGTAATAAGAGTTAGTCTTTCCACAAGAAGGCGGCAATTGACCGCGTCTTTGTTATGTAGTTCTGCTTCGAAGTCCTACACATTACAACTCGAATTCCGGTAAAGAACAGGAGGAAACAGCATGTCTACATTGGTAACACCGTTCACAGACAAAAGAATGGCTGAAATCGTTGAGAAAGTGCAGAACGGCGTAAGGCTGAGTGTAGAAGACGGCGTATATCTGTATCAAACAGATGATCTGCTGACTTTGGGCCAGCTGGCCAATGAGGCCAATCTGCGTAAAAACGGCAAAAAAGTATACTTTATCGAGAACATGAGCCTTTATTTCACCAACGTATGCGAAGCTCGCTGCGCGTTCTGTAACTTCCGCAAAGATCAGGGTGAGGAAGGCTCCTATACATTATCCGGCCCGG
Source organism: Paenibacillus sp. (assembly GCA_017512705.1). GTDB lineage: Bacteria > Bacillota > Bacilli > Paenibacillales > Paenibacillaceae > Paenibacillus. The sequence continues at coordinate 42,761 of JAFWEX010000030.1, read as the reverse complement.
AAATGATCGACTATGTGGAACAGCATATTCATCCAGGCGTGCGTGAGTTCCATATCGTAGGTGGACATAACAACCATGTTCCTTTTCAATATTATGTCGATTCTCTACGTGCTTTAAACGAAAAATATCCAGATGTTACGCTCAAAGCTTACACTGCGGCAGAGATTGATTTCTTCACCCGCATCAGCGGTCTCAGCATCAAAGAAGTACTGCAAGAGCTGCAAAAAGCGGGCCTGAAATCTCTGACAGGTGGCGGTGCTGAGATTCTGTCGGATGAATATCGCAAAAAAATGCGTGTCGACAAAGCGAACGTAGACCGCTATCTCGAAGTGCACCGCACGGCTCATAATCTGGGCATGCGTACACATACCACGATGCTGTATGGCTCCATCGAATCTTATGAAGATCGTGTCAATCATATGGTACAGATTCGAGAGCTGCAAGATGAAACCAACGGATTCATGGTGTTCATTCCGCTGTCCATGCAGCCAAAGAGTAAATCTGCCAGCATTATGCGCCGTAACTCGGCATATGAGGACCTCAAAACCATTGCAATCAGCCGTCTGATGCTGGATAACATCCAGCATGTGAAGGCTTACTTTATCAACATCGGACCACAACTTACTCAAGTTGCCCTGAGCTTTGGTGCGTCTGACGTGCATGGTACGATTGTACGTGAAAAAATCAGTCACGCTGCCGGCGCACTAACACCGGAAGGGCTGACACGCAAAGAGCTGATCTGGCTTGTCAAAGGTGCAGGACGTATTCCTGTAGAGCGTGATACATTCTACAACGAAATCCAAGTATATGAATAGTCTGCTTGCATTTAGAGTATGATCACAATCGCAGATAGGAGGCATCACTCAACTAAACGAACCTTGCTTGAACGGGAGGGAACGTTTGGCTATGAGTGATGCCTTAGCTGTGACTGGATATCTCAAATTTACACTTTCTCTTTTCTAATCTTTAGAACTAAAACAACATTTAGAACTAAAACAACGAATGGAGCAGCGATGTGTATGCATGGCTGTTTCACAGGTTACAGCCCCAGAGCATGGGACTGATGCAGAAAGGAAGCCGAGTCATGAAAAATTTCGTCATTCTTGGAGGCGGCTATGGCGGCCTCACGATCATCAAGGAACTTCTGGAAGGTAAGATTCCGTCAGATACGCAGATCGTACTGGTGGATCGCAGCCCCTTTCAGGGATTGAAGACCGAATATTACGCACTCGCAGCAGGAACGGTATCCGATTACGACCTGCGTATCCATTTTCCAGTGAATGAAAAAGTAACCCACCGCTTCGGTGAAGTTACTGCCATTAATCTGGAGCAGCGTCAGATTGAATTCGAAGGCCAAGAGCCACTTGAATATGACAAGCTTGTCATTGGACTGGGGTGTACCGATCGTTTTCATAACACACCAGGTGCCGAGGAATACAGCTGTACCATTCAAAGTTTCAGTAAAACACGCGAGACATATCTTCGTCTTAATGAGGTTAAAGCCTACGGACAGGTTCATATTGTCGGCGGCGGCTTAAGTGGAGTCGAGATGGCTGCTGAATTACGAGAGAGCAGACCCGATCTGAACATCAGCATTCTCGATCGTGGTGAACGTGTATTATCCGCATTCCCTCAACGTCTATCTGCTTATGTTCACGAATGGTTCAACGAACATCAGGTTGAAGCGCGGGGACATATGTCCATATCTCGAGTTGAACCGAATGCCATCTACAACCGCGATGAACAGATTCCAACGGATGCTGTCGTGTGGACAGCGGGGATTCAACCAGTAAAAGTGGTTCAAGAACTCGATGTAACCAAAGATCCACAAGGTCGTGTCGTTCTAAATGAATATTATCAAATTCCGGAATATACTGACGTTTATGTCGTAGGTGACTGCGCCAGTATACCCTATGCACCAAGCGGTCAAGCTGCCGAGGTTCAGGGTGAACAGATCGCTCATATTCAACATGCCCTCTGGAAAGGCGAAAAACCCAATCCGCAGCCACTCAAGCTCCGCGGCACACTCGGCGCACTCGGCAAGAAGGCTGGTTTTGGGTTGATGGGCAAGACATCCATGATGGGACGTGTGCCTCGTATTTTGAAAAGCGGTGTGCTCTGGATGTCCAAACGCCATCTGGGTTAATCGAGATCCAGCGCGTCCCAGGCATCCGCTTCGGCAATTTTGGCCAGAATGGCATTGTATAGATCTTCTATTTTGTCCGTAGCAACGACTTCACCGTTGACTAAGGCAAAAGGTGTCATATAACATTGACCACAATTGGTCAGACAGCCATATTCAATTACGTCATAGTCTGGATTCTCATCCAGTTGATCCATGATTTCATCCGTGCCAAAATGCATATTGTTAGCACAAAATTCAATAATAGGTCTCATTTTATTCACCTGCTTTGTTTGACCATTTTAATTTGTGGTCGTTTGTAATATACTATAGGGAGGAAAGGAGTTGAACAATATGAGCGAAAACGCACAAAGCACCATGTATGATGAGGTATCTGATGTGCTTGATAAACTTCGTCCGTTCCTGCAACGCGATGGCGGTGACGTGGAACTGGTCGACGTGGAGGACGGCATCATTAAGCTGAAACTGGTCGGTGCCTGCGGCAGTTGCCCAAGCTCCACCATTACACTAAAAGCCGGGATTGAACGTGCCCTTCTAGAAGAAGTTGAAGGTGTACAAGAAGTTGTACAAGTATTCTAATCAATCCTTCACGAGATAAACCTCAGAGAGCCTTTCGCTTCTTACGAAGCGGAGGGCTCTTTTTTCGGAGTCATGCTCTGTTATATTGTTGGCCGAATCGGATCAAGCCCTCCTGATACATCCATTATGTTGCCTGTTATAAAATCCGAATGATCCAGACACAAGTATGTGATCACTCGTGCAATATCTTCTCCACTGCCAGGCCGCCCTCTTGGTGTTTCCTTATCGGATATACCTGCAATCTCTTGGATTGTTTTCTCTTTGTTCGCACCGCGAATGTCTCCTGGACAAACCATATTTACTGTAATCCCGTACGGAGCTTCTTCTACCGCAAGTGTCTTGGTAAATGAAACGAGGCCTACCTTGGCAGCAGCATAGACTGCGCGATGCGGCCAAGATCTTGCTTCACCGGCATGACTGAAGCCAAAATGAATAATTCGTCCCCACTGCTTGCGGCGCATTTCAGGGAGAACGAGCTGATCCAGAATCATCGGTCCCAGGAGGTTGCCCTGCACCAACATCTGCACTTCTGCCTCAGCGTAATCTGCAAACACCCGGCGCTCACGCACAAACGGGCCGGCATTATTTACCAAAATATCGATAGGTCCCAGCTGTGCTTCTACCGCAGCAACGAGTGCATGGATCTCTTCGATATTGGATATGTCCGCCTGGACGGCAATGCAGCGAACCCCTTTGGCTATAATCTGCGCTTGCAGTAATTCAGCTTCAGCTCTGCTATGCACATAATTGAGAGCAATGTCGCATCCCTGATCCGCCAGAGAGAGTGCTGTCATTTTACCAAGGCCTTTGGCACTTCCCGTTATGAGGGCAATCTTTCCCTTCACGTTTATCCCCCTCTTCAAAGAGCAGTCACTCATCCAGTATAAAAGATTTATCCTCCCCTCACAACTTGCTTATAACGTTCAATGTGTTCTATCTGCGATAATGTGCATACCAAGGACCAAATTCTCATCCACCGTCTGCATCTTAGAGCAAGACATAAGGACTTTGGTAGGAAAATATCCCCTTTATCCCCAGATATCCCTTGATTAATAGCAGGTTACTATGGTACCCTCGATGAGTCATTATGATCTTATGATGATAACGACATAATACATAAAAACGTGTAAATGCAATGCATCGCATGGTTTGAAAGGATTAGAGCAAATGAAAAAAAGATGGTTACCCCTCGTACTTTCCCTACTTCTATTCACTACGATTCAGCTTCCTTCAACAGTACAAGCTTCTGTAGAGAGTGAATCAGTCCAGGAATACGATTGGAAAGATGGACCTGCTACAGTACCTTTGGATGATATAGCTACGTTAAAGGTAGCGGAAGGTCTAACGTATCTGGATGCAGAAAATACAAAACGATTTATGCAGGATTCGGAATCCTTCCCGAACGGTACGGAAATTGGAAGTATCTATGGTGCTGGTGAACAATCCAATTGGTACGTCATTTTTGAGTATAATGACACAGGTCATATTGATGACAGTGACAAAAATGATCTGGATGCGGATGAACTACTGGACAGTTACAAACGCGGCACCGAAGAACAGAATAAAAAAACAAGTGCTGAGAATCAATTACAAGTTACAGGCTGGGATATTGAACCTGCTTACGACAGCACCAAACACCAATTACGATATTCTTTGGGATTACAAAACGCGCAACAGGAAGAGCTTGTGAATTACAACGTAAATGTATTAACACGTGAAGGATACATCGGCGTTATTCTCGTCACGGACAGTGCGAACTTCAATGAAAATCGGAATCAGTTTGAGAGCCAGGTATTGAATAACCTAAAGGTTAATCAAGGGTATACATACGAAGAATTCGATGCTTCACTGGATAAAAAATCGGAGCTTGGCCTTACCGGTCTCATTTTAGGTGGTGCCGGAGTAGCGGTAGCCAAAAAAGCAGGTCTACTAGTCTTGCTTAAAAAAGGATGGATTGTCATCGCTGCCGTTGTTGTTGGTGCATTCTCATGGCTGCGCCGCAAATTAAACGGAAGAAAGCAGGAATCTTCCTCAATCGAATCCACCGAGGATACATCAATTTCTCCTGCTGAAGAAGCTTACCAGCAGCATGCTGCTGGACAAGAGTCTGTCACACCTTCAACTAAGGATGAATCGGATACGGATAAACAAAAATCTTAACCCACCTCGGTTGAGGTTGAATGATGTAAGCATAAAAATGCCCCGCATGTTCGTTACAGAACATGCGGGGCATTGCATTATGGCTTCATTTTTATATTCATATTCACCTTAAAATGCAGGTTCAACTGCACCTTGGTAACGTTCTTTAATGAATTTTTTCACGGTTTCCGATTGAAGAGTCTCTGCCAATTTTTTCACCGCATCAGCATCTTTATTATCCTCACGGGACACCAGAATGTTCGCATACGGGTTGCCTTGCAGTTCTTCGATCAACAACGCATCTGTGGATGGATTGAGGTTAGCTTCCAACGCATAGTTCGCATTGATAAATACCAGATCAGCTTCATCCAACTGACGAGGCATCATCGCTGCATCAAGCTCGATAATATTCAGGTTTTTCGGATTCGCAGTAATATCTTGTTTGGTTGAAGTGATGTCTTTATCGTCTTTAAGCGTAATCAAGCCTTCCTTCGCCAGCAACAAGAGTGCACGGCCACCATTGGATGGGTCATTCGGAATAGCAACTTTAGCGCCGTCTTTCAACTCATCCAAAGATTTGATCTTTTTGGAGTAACCACCAAAAGGCTCTACATGGACAGGAGTCACAGTAACAAGGTTGAAGCCGCGCTCTTTGTTTTCTGTGTCCAGGTACGGCTGATGCTGAAAGAAGTTTGCATCCAGTTTGCCATCTGACAGTTGTTGGTTTGGCTGTACGTAGTCGTTAAAAGTCACCACTTGCAAACGAATGCCTTGAGCTTCAAGCTCAGGTTTGATGCTTTCCAGAATTTCAGCATGAGGTGTAGGTGAAGCGCCGACTTTCAATTCAACGGTACGTGGAGCGCCTGCCGAGTTATCCGCACCACTGTCGGATTTCTTATTGTTACCGCAAGCTGCTAGAACGGCAATCATCATCAAACTGAGTAGAATAATAGACCATTTTTTCATCTGTAAAACCCCTTCGCATTATATTTTTTATCTATCTTTTACTTCCGGGTGAAATAAATTACTAAGCGATCTCCAATCATTTGCAGAACCTGAACGAGAATAATCATTGATACGACTGAAATAATCATGATCTCATTCTGGTATCTAAAGTAACCATAGTTAATCGCTAATGTTCCCAAACCTCCGCCACCAACCATACCTGCCATAGCCGTATAAGACACCAGTGTCACAATGGTGATTGTAATTCCGGCAAGCAAGCCTGGTAACGCCTCGGGCAACAACACACGTCTGACAATCTGCCCTGTGGATGCGCCCATCGCCTGTGCCGCTTCAATGACACCGCGATCCACTTCACGCAATGTATTTTCCACCAAGCGAGCAAAATACGGAGCAGCTGAGATCACTAGTGGCGGGATGACACCAAGTACGCCTGTAGCTGTACCCACTAATGTACGTGTAAACGGGATAAGTGCAACAATTAATATGATAAAAGGTACAGAGCGCAAAATATTAACAATGACAGATAATATAGTATAGATTACCTTTGATTGCACGGATACCGAGCGGCCTGTCATAAACAGAATCACGCCTAGCGGCAATCCAAGGATCACAGTAAATAAGCCAGCTGCACCCAAAATCTGCAATGTCTCAATTGAGGCCGTGCCAATCTCTTCCCAGCGCACTTCAGAAAAATCCATTATCGCAGCACCTCCACATCAAGTCCTTCTGCCGTTAGTTCAGATAAGGTCTGCTCAATCGCACCGGAGTCACCCTCGAAACGCACCGTCAGTTGACCGTAAGGCACCTGCTTAATTGTTGAGATTGTACCTTGCAAAATGGCGAAATCCACGCCTGTTTTGCGTACCGTTCTGGACAGAATCGCTTCGTACGTTTTATTACCGAGAAATGAAACTCTCACCAATTTGGAAGATACACCTGCTGGCAATTCCGTTCCTGCATTCGCCAAAGCAGTTTCTTCGAGTGCCAATCCACCCTCACTCTCACGCGAGACGAAGTCCCGAGTGATGGCATGCTGAGGTTTCAGGAACACTTCGGTGACGGGTCCCTGCTCCACAATTCCACCCTGATGAATAACAGCCACCCGATCACAGATATTCTGGATCACATGCATCTCATGGGTGATAAGTACAATCGTCAGATTATACTTTTCATTGATATCCAGCAGCAGCTTCAGAATTGAGTTGGTCGTCTGCGGATCAAGTGCTGAAGTTGCCTCATCACAGAGCAGTACACTTGGATCACTTGCAAGTGCCCTCGCTATGCCTACCCGCTGCTTCTGTCCACCAGACAGTTGAGCTGGATATTTGTTGCTGTGCTGCTCTAAACCAACCAGAGCCAACATTTCACTCACTTTGCGATCAATCACTTCTTTGGGTGTGTTCACCAGCTTTAACGGAAAAGCAACATTATCGTACACTGTAGCAGAAGATAGCAGATTGAAGTGCTGAAAGATCATACCGATCTTTCGTCTTTGCTGCTGCAACTCGCTTTTGTTAAGCTGGGTCAGGTTAATTCCATCCACCCATACCTCGCCCTCCGTCGGGCGCTCAAGCAAATTAATACATCGAATCAAAGTACTCTTTCCCGCGCCCGAGTGACCAATGACGCCGAAGATTTCCCCTTTCTGAATGCTCAGATCCAGGTTTGACAATGCCGTTGTTGTTTTGGCACGTTTGCCATATGTCTTGGTTAATCCAACCAGTTCTATCAATAGTACTGCTCCTTCCCATCACCTACATATATCTTTACCCGAAGGAAGGGAAAACTCCCCGTTTTACACAAAAAAGAGCCCTTTGCAGATACAAAGATGGCTCTTCACGTGAAATGACCTTCTCATCTGCCAAAATCATGATCAACATGATTCTGTAGGAATTAGCACCTAACATCAACAATGAAAGACATTCATGCCTTCATTGCAGATCGGTTGCCGGGCTTCATCGGGCCTGTCCCTCCGCCACTCTCGATAAGAGAAATATAAAGTTGTAGGATTATATAGGTTCATGTAGTTCATCATATATGATAAACGAACTGCATCAAATGCTGTATTGTAGATACGATTCCTATTTAATAATTTGATCTGGAACTCAGTATAAGCAAAGTATTCCTATTTGTCAAATGGTATTATTTCGTCGTTATAGTACAGTTAATGTTTCATACCTTGTTTACGCCAGATTCGATTGATGTATCGATATGCGGTGTACAACGTTTCACACACCATATCGACACCCTGCCCCATTTCCAATAGATGTTGATCCAGATCTTCAAGCTTCACTTTGCCTCTTAAGGTTTGGTGCAGCTGCCAGAGATCATCCTGCATTTCTGAGTTCATATAGTGAATTTCCATATTACGCCGTTTGCGCAATCTGCTCATGGGTTCCCTATACGTTTCCTTGATTTTGTTTAATTTCTGCGCCAGCACGTGGTGCTCTCGGTAATAATCAAATTGCCTTAGAACGGTATAATAGGAAAAGTGCACTTTCGATTTGGACGTATTCATTTGGAAAATTTCGTTTAATACAGTCCCCAATTTATCAAGTATAGCGAAGCATCGAATAAAGGCATCTTTGTAAAAGTAGACGTACCGGGCATACTCGGCTTTCTCAGCAGAGTTCATATCTTCCGTTGAACCTGCGACGATTTTTTTGCGAAAATGAGCGGCAGCGAAATAGCTCTGTTCCAGTTCATCTAATGAGGAGATCAGCCCCTGCGTCCATATATACAATTTCCGATAATCATGGTTCGGATCATGATCGACATACATCTGCTTCTCAAAAGACTCTAGGGTGAACGCCATGGTATCCATGGCTTCCTTCAATGGTCCCTGATTCACTCGTGGTTTTTCCCCTAGTAAAGTTCGCAGCATAGAAGGCCTCCTCTTTCCACTAATGATGCAACATATATATGTGTTCACAGCCTTTGTACAGCCGAAGATGAACCAAGGGTTGCTTATTCTTATTGCTTCTCTTATGACAACTTGATTTAGGTTACCCTGTTACCCCCACATCAAACAAAAGTCCACCTTTCCAATGATCGACATCACCGGATGGTGGACTTTCCAACATGGCCCAGCGCAGATGCTAATGCATTCTTTTCCTTCCGTTTAGAACCGGTTCACTGGACGATATAGCTTGTATACAAGGAAGCTCATATAAGTCAAAATTCCGAATAGTATCGCAATGTCCAACATATGTGCCAGCGCCACAAACATGTAAACCTCTGGGCGACTGATGGTCCACATCATGAACATACCAATAACTACTTGTAACAAAATCAATACTACAGATACTACACCAAGCGCTCGCAATTCCCGGTTATCGGGATGTTTACGATAAGCATAGTGTCCCAAAATGGCAATTACAATGACGAGCGACACCGCGGCCACACGATGGGCAAAAGCAACAGCTACCCCTCCAGAAAGTTCAGGAATAATCTGTCCGTTACAGAGTGGGAATCCGGAACAGCCTCCAGCTGAGTCCGTATGGCTTACAAATGCGCCTGTATATACCACCAGATACGTATAGACTGTCGAGAACCAGACCAGATTGCGGAACCCTTTGCTGACACGAGGATATTGGTTCAAACGCTCAAGGCCTCCATATCTCGCCTCCTGTCGAATGCCTAGCGCCATCATTAAGGAACTCGCAAAGGCAATAAGAGCAAATCCAAAGTGAAGCGCCATGACCGCTGACGATTGAGAGAATACAACGGCAAAAGCACCCATAATCCCCTGAATGATAACAAATAAAAGGGTTAGAAACGAGAACAATTGCAGATCACGACGTTGCTTGCCAAATCGCAAGAAAGCGACAAATGAGGCGATGGACAAGAGTCCTGCCAGTGCACTGACAGCCCGGTGGGAATATTCAATCATAGAGGCAACAGTATGCGCTGGTACAAGCTTTCCGTTACATAAAGGCCATTCTGTTCCACAGCCAAGGCCTGATTCGGTTTTGGTCACAATCCCGCCACCAAAGGTAGCCAGAAACATGACAAGACAGGTTAATACGGTTAACCATTTAAACAATGTTAAGTGCTTCAATTTTTTCTCACCCGCTGTTGGTTTAAGATGGCGAAGAAAATCTTCGCTTGATAATCTTGTTGTTTGATCCTGATTGAGTCTTATTTTATTGTACTTTGACACTAATTTCACAACTAAATCCATTATAACGGATAAAAGGTTCATTGACGCCGCGCTTTGTGACAAAATGTTAACGTCTGTTCAATTTTTGACCCGCAGGTCATTTTATTTTTCTTAAGGTATGTGAGCAGATCGGAACAGGTCTATATCCATACAGAAAAGGCTGTCCTAAGCCAGTTTACGACTTAAGCGACAGCCTTATATACGTATATCATGTGTAAGAGTATGTCCTGCATCAGGTTCTTTTATCCCTGTGGTATAGGCTCTTTTCTACATCGATAGAAAATGCTGCTTTTATGCAGAGAAGTTTCTCAGGTTCTCCAATCGCCTTACTTGTGGATGGTGTTGTATACTTCAACGGCGCGGTCCAGAAATTGTTCAATCTCTTCTCTTGACTTGCGTAGCTTGTTCACATACCGAACCAGTTCACGTCCGTCTGTATAAGCGACGAAACTTGGAATGCCCAAAATATTCTGTTCCTGGCTTACTGTACCCACCTGATCAACGTCCACTTCAATCAGAGTCAGATCACGAGAATACTTCGTCTCCACCTCAGGCATAAACGGATCGATGTATTTGCAATCCACACACCAGTCCGCCTTAAATACCGCTACTGTCAAACGTGGAGATTGAATTGCCACATCGAATTCCGGTTTGGATGTAATCTGTTCCATTGTCACATCTCCCTTTCTGTACCTTGTCTCCATCTAAGTGAAGCAAATTGGTGATTGGAAGTCAAATGTTCAGCGCATACTTAGAATAACCACAAGTCCCAACATATCAAACACAGTTTTTCATGAAAGGATGTTCCATTCATGACTTTCACCAGAAGCGACTCTTCGGAAACCAATCATCCAGGTTCTTTCTTGCAGTTTGTTCGTTCGATTCCCGGAGCGGCCTTGGAAGTGTGGCGCGGTAAACAGGCTGCCTGGCATGCTTCCTCCCAGCTTAGACATCCAATACTTGACCTGAACTGGAACGCAGATACAGCTGCTGTGCTTCAGGCGGAAGTGGAGCAGTTGTTACCAACAACAGGCAGGCCATCACCAACTCGAAACATTCAGGCACAAAGTGCTCTGGTATGTGAAGAAGACTGTATTGTTTTAGAAGAGATCAAAGCATTAACCCGAGAACAAAATCGCAGTAATGTGTCACGCACCGCTGCTTATCTCGATTGTTATGAACAGTGTCCCGAACTGCACTGGGCTCTACTGGCTCATATGGTATCCCGCAACGGCGGATATCATATGACCGACCTGCAGAGCGATCTGATGCATAATCTGCAAAGTCAGAAGGATCGTGAACATATGTATCGCTTACTGGAGCGGTGCAACGCCCTTATTTTCCAGGATGCATATCCTCAATTACAGCTATATCTATATAGCCGGCGGCTTGGACGAAGCTGCTTCCATCTGTTGTCCCATTTTCACGTGTCTGCGTTTATGACCCCATTCTGGGAGCGTTTCTGGCTGGAACGGTGCAGTTCCATCCTCAGTGTGGCATTAATTATTAATGAGCAGAACTATATCGAGAGCCGTGTGGTGCAACATCCGTATTTTCAAAAAGAAGTGCTCACCAAACCTGCTTTTCATCTGCATAATCTGGCTGGTCTGAATCACATCGTTTTTCCCCTCGGACAAGGTGACGGACTCGCAGGACGAGTGATTGAGCATTTTGGCAAATTAAATGAACGGATCCAGTTCGGCAAAGGACTCTATGCCCTGTTATTCGGTGTGGAGCAAGTGCTCCAGCAGGTGTTAGCTTTCGCACGCACCGTACCACACAGTGGCTCACGCGCCGATTATTGGCCAGGACTATTCACCACATATCCATCTGGTCCCCGCGACCACAACCTGTATGCAGAAGCGCTGTTGAGCGAGGAATGGTTACCGAAAGATCAGCGTCTCTATTCCCCCGAGTTGCTCGCGGCATGGGGGGATACACCCTATGAACCGATCACTAGACACGACTGGCTCCAGACAAGAGATTGCCTCGGATACCTGACTTCGCCGCGTAGACCATGGCTATTCGAGATGAGTCATGAACATCGGTACGGCATGTTGAAAACAGCGATCGCCCATGATGTTCAAGCTATCATTCATTAGCTCTAAACAACAAACACAAACGAACATAAATAAAGCGCGTCCGCTACAAGAGCGAACAGCGCTTTATTTGAATATATTATGAATGACTGCGTATTGGATTATATCCACGTTCGATTAACGTTCGATTAAGATACATCGACTGCTCATCCTTCAATTAGATGAATTAAGCCCGTTGCCCTTCGCCACGTTGCAGACGCATCAGTGGACGGAGAATTTTTTGCAAAATCCGTGGATAACTAGCCAGCTCGTCCTTACGCAGGACACGAAGAACAATCATCAGTACAAGATATACTGCAACAACCAGCACACCAACAACCATACAGGTTAACAGGAAGGATACCCGTGCTGGCAGGAATGCACCGAACACCTGGTTACCGGTCCAATTGGCTGCAAAACCGACTGCTGCCGCGAGCAACACCGTAATGATGAATCCCAGCCAGCGGTCTCCCATAATGGAGAAATCCACGATCTTACGCAGCACACGCAAGTTCAGATAGGTAATGACCAAGAAACATAGTGCAGTGGCGATAATGATCCCGTATATGCCGAAGATCGGGGCCAGAATGAGACTTGCAATCAGCTTGATGATAATTCCTGCTGCCACGCTGATCATTGTGATCCGTGGTTTACCCACACCAAGCAAAATCGAGTTGGTCGTCATCATCGTGACTTGGAAAATCGTACCGAATGTCAGCAAAGTAATAATTGGTGTTCCGTCCAAGGTGCTAAATAACAGTCCATTTACCGAATACGCCGCTGCACATAATGCAATGACAATTGGCATACCTGTCAGGATGGAAACACGCATCGCAAGAGTGATCTGATTTTTCAGATGTAGCTCATCTTTTCGGGCAAAAGCCGCCGAGATGACCGGCACAAGTGATTGACTTAGGGCAATTGCCAGAATGGGGGGAATCCCTGCAATACTTTGAGCTTTGGCACCGAGAATGGCAAGCACACCTGTTGCTTCTTCCAGACCAATGCGTCCACTTAACAGTGGAACAACGAGAGACGAGTCAATGAAATTGATTGCCGGAACAGCGAGTGAAGACAATACGATCGGAATAGACAATTTGAAAATATCCGTGTAGATGCCACGCATTGGCAGCTGTTCCACACGCTCGTAATGGAGCTGTGCCGCACGATCTTTCTTGCGCAGCTTCAATGTGAAATACAACATTACGGCGAAGGCACCGATACTTCCGAACACCCCGCCAAAGGATGCCCCCGCTGCAATCGTTTGATCGTCATAATTCCATTGCAACATAATATAAGCCACAATAATTGCCGTACCGACACGCGCGAATTGCTCTACAATCTGCGAGATGCCACCTGCTGTCATATTGCCGCGGCCCTGGAAATAGCCACGCATCATCGCGATCGCTGGGAAGAGCAGCAAGGCAGGAGCCAATGCCCGAATGGCACCGACAGATTCCGGCACTTTGGAAATATGGGTAGCATAGAACGGTGCCGCAAACCATAACAGTGCGGACATCACCACACCGGCTACTGCAGCGAAGATGAGGGCTGCACGGTAAATCTGCTGTGCTTCCCCCGCACGTCCGAGTGCATAGCGTTCGGATACCATTTTACTCAATGTACTGGGTATTCCCGCCGTTGCAACAGTTAACAGCATTAAATACACCGTGTTGGAGATCGTAAAGGATGCGTTACCGATATCTCCAAGGATATGCTCCAGTGGCACACGCTGCACCAGACCGAGTACTCTTGCAATCAGTGCAGCTGCCGCCAGTATAAGTGTCCCCTTAATGAATGTTTCTTTCTTAGACAAACGAATTCCCCTTCTTTCCCCCATACCGGACCTTTTTCCGGCCATAAGCTAAGCTATTGCGCTGTCTAGGCGAATCGGACCACCCAAATAATAAATAGCACAATCATCACGATTTGCAGAATAATTTTCATCACTGTACTGGTAAATAAACCGACAACAGAACCGAATCCAACTTTGGACGCTTTGGACGGAGAAGAACCACCAATTAACTCTCCGATAAATGCCCCCAGAAACGGTCCCAGAATAAGACCAAACGCCGGAATTACAAATGGACCAATGATCACACCAATGGTACTCAGCGTTGTGGATAGCTTGGAGCCACCGAACTTTTTGACTCCCCATGCACTCACTACGTAATCGGCCACAAATAGCACAACCACAATCAGAATCTGAATAATCCAGAACCAGACACCGAATGGATCAAAGCTGAAGAACCAGCCGTAGACCAGAAACGCGAAGAAAATCGCAATGGCTCCCGGGAGAATCGGGTAGACCGTGCCTGCCATACCTACTGCAAACAGCAGCACAATTAAAATCCAGCCAACGGTTGCGAGCAAAGATTACTCCCCCTTCAGAATATGTTCACGAATCAGGTGGGCAATACCATCCTCATTATTGCTTCCAATTACCAAATCCGCCGCTTGCTTCACCTGCTCTTGTGCATTGCCCATGGCAACACCCAGACCCACAGCTTCAATCACAGCCAGATCGTTCAGACTGTCGCCAACAGCTACCACTTCAGACATGTCGATACCCAGCAACTGGCATACTTCGGCTACACCGGTAGCTTTGGATACGTTCTCCGGATTCACCTCAATGTTTACAGGGGAGGAGTTCGTCATTTGCAGACCGCCCATTTCCTGCAGCTCCATCATAATCTGATGACGAATCTCATCATCCTCGGTCGTGAATCCGAACTTCAGCCATTCCAATCCTTCGATGTTATCCGTCCAACGATCCCGGTTAAACAGCTCTTCGACGGAATACGCCCAGTACCAGCTGTTATATTTCTCTCCAATCTCCTGCATCTTGCGGATCAGAGCGGGGTCCATCAGATGACGCAGATGAAGCTCATGCGGAGCTTTCCAAACCTCACTGCCGTTGACCGTAACCATTGGCGTTTCCAGCGCGAGTTGCACCGCATATGGCATGGCGTGGTAGACCGCTCTTCCTGTAGACAAGCACACATGTACCCCGCGGCGGATCGCAATCTGTATCCACTTGGCCGTTTCTTGTGTAATTTCATGATTATCGTTCAGCAATGTGCCGTCCATATCCAGGGCCAGCAGTTTGTATTTCAGTTCACTCATGCTGTAAATCCTCCTCCAGTATGTCTCTCTCCTCTAGAATCTCTACGTGTAAATCCCTGTGCAAAAACAATAAGATCGCCCGGTACCCGCGAATGGCGGATGGCCCCGGACGTCACAGCTAACGCCATTTTACCACAGATCATCCATATGCAACAAAGCAACCTGTTTTTGGGGCTTTACCGCTTCAATTCATCTAGTTATGAGCAATAACATGCACCAAAAAACCGCCTGCTGTTGCAGACGGTTTCTTTATTTTCACCGCGTCGCAAATTTGCGCCGTACATATCGAAGCACGATACCGTGTTTCGGAGATAACAAGAGTGCGAGGACAAAGATCATCCCTGCCACAGCCACCATACAACCTGCAATGGAAGCATCCAATGCATATGCCATCAGATAACCGCCAACCGAAGAGACTGCACCGACGAGTACAGCATACAGAATCATTTTACCAAGCTGATCTGTGAGTAGATAAGCTGCCGCCGCGGGTACAATCAACATGCCTACAACGAGAATGGAGCCCACACTTTCAAAAGAAGCAACTGACGTCATTGACACAAGTCCCATGAGCGCATAATGGAATAAAACTACCGGGATGCCACAAGCCGCAGCCAGCGCCGGATCGAAAGCACATAACTTGAACTGTTTGTAGAACAGTCCGACAACGATAAGAATGACAAGTAACGTAATACCCAACATCCATACCGCTCTTGGCCCAACATCCATCCCCCACATGGTTAATGTATCCCATTGCACATAGGCAATCTCTCCGAACAACACACAGTCCAGATCCAGATCAATGTGCTGGGCATTCAGACTAATCAGAATAACGCCCACGGCAAAGAGTGCCGTAAAAACAATGCCAATGGAGGCGTCCGAAGATAGCCCTCCCGCCTGAAGACTTTGAATGAAGAACACCGTCAACAATCCAAACACCGTTGCACCTAACAGCATCCATAAGGAGTCTCTGGAGCCGCTCCACAGAAACGCAATGGCAATCCCTGGCAGCACGGCATGACTGATCGCATCTCCAACCAGCGCCATCCGGCGCAGAATCAGGAAGCAACCAAGAATAGCACAAGCAGAGGAGACTAATACTGCCGTTAAAATAATCCAAAATGTGGCCATCTACAACTCCCCCCGTTTCTGCGCTTTCGGCTGAGCGGAGCCGATCTGCAACGTAGCCTGCTCTTCACGTATATACGCGGATTTGGCTTGAATGCTCCGTAGCTTGCGGGCAAGTAATCCGCGTCTTGGTGCGAGTAGAGTAGACCCAATAAACAGCACCGTTGCTGCAAGCACCGTTACCGGGCCTGTCGGCAGATTAGGAACAAGCGTGCTAAACACCGTCCCCGCTGAACCGCTTACGGCACCGAACACCCCAGACAGCAGTACCATTAGAGCGAGCGAATCGGTCCAGCATCGTGCAGCTGCTGCAGGAGTCACCAGCAGTGCTGCAACTAGCACCACACCTACCGCCTGAATTCCGGCGACAACAGCAATCACTGTAAGCAACAGAATCAATTGCTCCAGTACACCGACGGGCAGCCCCATACCTCTTGCAAAGCCCGGATCAAAGCTCACTAGCTTAAATTCCTTGAACCAGAGAAGGCAAGCAAGTAATAATACAAGACATACCCCGCCCATGATATATACATCGGTGAGCA
Organism: Paenibacillus sp.; assembly: GCA_017512705.1. Taxonomy (GTDB): domain Bacteria; phylum Bacillota; class Bacilli; order Paenibacillales; family Paenibacillaceae; genus Paenibacillus. The sequence goes on along the minus strand of JAFWEX010000030.1, from coordinate 25,901 downwards.
CCATCGATGCCGCTTGCCCGAACAGATACTTGTCAAGTCCACTCTGGCTCCCGCTTGCGCTGTGCTGAATACGTGTCAACATTACTACACCGATCCCGAAGAACACCGTCAGGACGATCCCCATCGCTGCATCTTGCTTAATTCTTGAATATCGGGTGATCCACGAAATGCCGAAGGTTGCCACGATTCCTGCGATGAGTGCACCGAACAGAAACAATCCAATGGATTTCGTTTCCGTAAACATAAACGCAATACAGATTCCCGGCAGAGCGGCATGTGCGAGAGTATCTCCCATAAGACTTTGACGGCGAAGAAATGTGAAAGAACCAATAATACCACTACTGAATCCAAGCAACATGCACCCAAGCAGTATCCAGCGTGTATTCGGATCTGACAGAATAGAAGCAACCCAGTTCCACATGGAGCTACACCTGGCCTTTCTCCGTTCGGCTGCCGATCATCGCAATCCGGCCTCCGTAGGTTTCCTGTAACCGATCCGCTACAAATACTTCGTTGGTTGGTCCAGATGCAACCAGGCGTCCATTGAGCAAGAGTACATGATCAAAGTATTCTTCCACCGTAGCCAAATCATGGTGAACGACCAGCACGGTCTTACCTTGCTTTTTTAATTGCTCCAACAGTGAAATGATCGCTCTCTCCGTGGTCGCATCCACTCCTGCAAATGGCTCATCCATGAAGTACAGGTCTGCATCCTGTACCAGAGCTCTGGCCAAAAACACACGTTGCTGCTGCCCCCCTGATAGCTGACTGATCTGCCGATACATGTAATCCCCCATGCCGACCTGTTCCAGACAATGAGCGGCTAGATCCCTCTCTTTTTTGCCAGGACGACGGAACCAGCCCAAATGTCCGTATCTCCCCATCATGACCACATCTAACGCATGCGTCGGAAAATCCCAATCTACTGACTCTCTCTGGGGAACGTAACCGATCCGCCGCCGTGCTTCACGATAAGATTGTCCGAAGATTTCTACGTCACCCTGCATTTTGGGCACCAGCCCAAGAATGGCTTTGATCAATGTTGACTTCCCTGCACCGTTGGGGCCAAGTATACCAATCAGTTGTCCTTCGGGTACATCAAATGATACATGGCTGAGTACTGGCTTTTTGTGATAAGCAACCGCCAGATTTCTTACGCGAAGAGGTGAAGAGGCCATTATTTTTCCTTGTGCTGTCAGGTGACTCTCTGCATTTTCTAAAGATTGTTTCATTGCGTTGGAATCGTTCATCATCATCGCTCTCCTCTCTCCAGATAACTCATTATTTCAAAGCCGCCGCTATCGTTTCGACATTGTGCCTTACCATTCCGATGTAAGTCCCCTCTTCCGTTCCTTCTGCCCCCATAGCGTCCGAAAAAAGTTCTCCTCCTATGCTGACGGTATGTCCCTTCTCCGCAGCACCGGCAATGATGGCTTCCATCGCTTTAGCAGGTACACTCGATTCAATGAATACAGCTTTGATCTGATGTTCCACCAAAAAATCTCTCAGTTCACTTACGTCTTTGGCTCCATATTCCGCTGCCGTACTTATCCCTTGAAGGCCCATGACTTTAATTCCGTAGGCTTGACCGAAATAGCCAAATGCATCATGCGCTGTTACCAGTACGCGGCTCGCTTCAGGGATCTGTCCGATCTTCTCTCGCACTTCCGCATCGAGCGCTTCCAGCTTCCCGAGATACGCTTCGGCCTGTGCCTTATACTGCTCCGCATGATCCGGGTCCGCTTCCATCAGCGTGTCACGAACAGCTTCGGTTGCACGCATCCAGTGTTTGACGTTGAACCACACATGTGGATCATACGCAGTTCCACCTGTCGCTTGACCTGAATGCAACTCCTCTACCGGAATTTTTTCAGCTACTGCGGTGACAAGTTTGCTTTTGGACATTTTCTCCAATATATCTGTCATTTTCCCCTCGAGGTGCAATCCATTGTAAAAAATCACCTCGGCTTGCTCCAGTTTGCGAATATCCCCTTGGGAGGCCTTATACAAGTGAGGGTCTACCCCCGGTCCCATTAATCCGGTAACCTCAACATATTTCCCGCCCACTTCACGTGCTACGTCCGCAATCATGCCTGTTGTTGCAGTAATCCGCACCTTGTCATTCCCATCCGTTCCCGGAGTACTCGAACATGCCGTAAGCACGATAATCAGCACAATACAAGCCAGAGTAATGACGCCGCGTTGGATACTTTTCATCTTCACCTTTAACAATGCAACCTCTCCTTTCCCTGATCTAAAATATTTGTCCATAACTAATTAAGTTGTCCAAGGTATCTTATTTTAACCAAACCTAACAATGTTTCCTCAGTGCAAATTTTATCCGATGACAAAAAAAAAGGCAAGGGTTAAATTCCCTCGCCTTTCCTGAAGCATCACTTGATCTATTGAAGTTTAACTTTACTCCTGATTCTGATCTTTTTTGCTCTTAGGGATACCATCCAATCCATACACACGATCATAAGCATCAAAAATTTTGCGAGCTACAGGCGCAGCGCTGACTGATCCGTATCCACCTTCTGGTACAACAACCGCTATAGCAAGTTTCGGATTATCTCGCGGTGCAAAAGCGATAAAGACACCGTTCTCTTTTTTATTAGGTCCCGTTCCTTGCTCCGATGTTCCTGTCTTTCTGGCAAAATCATAAGGGAAGCCGTCAAACGCACTTACTTTCGTCACCATACCCTTATGCACCTCGTTCCAGTGCGCATCTGCAAACTTTACCTCGTTAAGAACCTTCGGTTTGAACTTTTTCACCACAGTGCCATCTGCATCCCGAATTTCCTTCACCAGGTGAGGTTCCATTCGTTTGCCCTTGTTCGCCAGCATGGTCGTATACTGTGCCAACTGCATCGTCGTATATTTGGCTTGCTGACCAAAGGACGCAAACGCCAAACGAGTCAAAGCCGACTCATCCTCATCCCTATATTCCAACTGGCCTAGGAATTCATTCGGCAGATCAATACCTGTGGAAACACCCAAACCAAACTCTTTCATGTATTCGTCCCACTTGTTAATGCCTTTCTCAGCACCATACTGCCTCAGCAAGCGCTTGCCCACCATGTCAATCATGAAAGCATTGGACGATTTTTCAATCGCTCTCCGTGCGGTAATATTTCCATTGTAGGCAGAGCGGGAGTTTTTGACTTGTCGTCCGTCTTTGCCTAACAGGGCATACCCTATATCGGGATACGTTTCTCCCGCAGTGAATAACCCCTCTTTTAAACCGATCAGTACACTCAGCGGTTTGATAACCGACCCAAGCAACACAGCAGATTCTGCACGTTTTCTAGAATCATCAGGAGGGAAAGACTCTGTCGTTCCATTGCGGAACACATACTTGATTTTGTCATAATCCCAATCATTCGGATCGTAATCGGGCATACTTGCCATGGCTACCACATTACCCGTGTCCACTTCCATCGCTACAGCATAACCGGTAACGGCTTTTGGCAATTTGCGTAATTCATCCGTAATTGCCTGCTGTGCCACAAGCTGAATCTCCTTGTTGATGGTGGAGATCAGACTGTAGCCTTTCTCGGGCGGGGTCAGCTCCATCGCCCCTGTAGGCAAATTTCGAGAGTCAATGTCAATAGATTGATAGCCGCTTCGTCCACGAAGCTCCTGCTGATATTGCAGTTCCAATCCATCGAAGCCAACCTTCTCATCCTGGGAGTACACTAAACCTGGATCACGTTGAGAAGTCGATTGCTCGATGATCGTTTTGTACTGCTTCAATGTCCCTGCTCCCTTAAATTCCCGTGTGTAACCAACAACCTGGACAGCAACCCGATCCGGGTCGTATCTCCGTACATTCTCTTCCAGTACCATTACGCCCGGATATTCCGTTTTCTTCTCCATAAAAAAGGCAATTTCTTTCGTCGATAGATCCGACTTGACCAGTCTAGGCACATATCCGAATGTTTTTTGATGATTGAGATCCAGTCGTTTAATAATCTCTTCTGCATCTGGCTGCTTCTCGTCTCCCGGATTAAATTGCTTGAATATATCCGCCAGTTCGTGAGCCAGTCCTTCCGCTTCTTTCCTGCGTTCATCATTGCGATAATCCTCATACAGAAGTACATAGAGCGACTGCACTGGTTCCGAATAAGCAAGCACCACTTTGCCCGTTGCATCGTAAATCGGACCACGCACAGGAGCAAGCGGAATATCTTTTGTATTGCGTGTGGATTCCATATACGTCAGTTCTGGCCCTTCAACGAACTGTATAAATGCCAAGCGAAAGATCAGGATGCTGAATATAACAAATGCCGCGAAAAAAAACATATTCAACCTGGCCGTCGAAGGTTTGTTAGACGCTCCCTCATCTTCATTCGGCAGTTTGTTCTTCAGTCGGTTAAACATACAGTGCGTCTCTCCGTTCTTTTAAAGTAAAAAAATAAGATACCTTTTTTATGTCGAAAGGTCATAAATGACCCTATGTCCTATCTTTATACCTAATTTTAACAAAATCTGACTGTAACGTCCTTCTATTTTTGGTTACATTTTCGTCATAGAATCCATTTGCGTTACATTAAATCAACACAAAAAAGACCCCGGATTCGGGATCTTTTTATTTTTATTATTTTTTTATTCTTATTACCTTTTCACCATATCACTGATTATTCGTTTCTGCTTCTTTATTCTTATCTTTTTTCGGAACTCCGTCGAGTCCAAATTCCTGATCGTAAGCATCGAAGATCGCCCGCGCAACTGGCGCAGCACTGGTGGAACCGAAGCCCCCTTCAGGGATCATGACGGCAACAGCCAGTTTCGGATTGTTACGTGGTGCATAAGCGATAAATACTCCGTTATCGACCGATTTACCTCCAATACTTTGTGTCGACGTACCTGTTTTTCTGGCAAAGTCATAAGGGAAACCGCCAAAGGAAGAAACGGAGGTTGCCATACCACGCTGTACCTCATTCCAATGCGCATCGTCGAATTCTACCGTATTTAGAACTTTAGGTTTCACCTTCTCGACAACATTACCTTCTGCATCCCTGAACTCCTTCACGAACTGTGGTTGCATGCGCTTTCCTTTATTTGCCAGCATCGCTGTAAACTGAGCAAGCTGCATCGTTGTATACTTACCCTGTTGTCCAAAGGAAGCATATACCAGCTTGGTGAGGGAACTTTCAGAGCTTTCCATATATTCTTTGCGTCCAGCCCATTCATTCGGCAGGTCCACTCCCGTTTTTACCCCCAGACCAAACTGCTCCATATAATTGTCCCAAACGTCCACACCTTTTGCACCATACTGCGAGTACAGCTTTTTACCAATCTCATCAATCATAAATACGTTGGAGGAATGACGAATTGCCTCATGCGGACGCAGTGCACCGTAGACATGGCCAGAGGAGTTCTGCACTCGGCGGTTATCTCCACCAAACGTTGTTGATCCACGGTCAATGTAGACTGAATTAGTCGTAAAGAATCCTTCTTTTAACCCGATCAGAACAGTGAGTGGCTTGATCGTTGAACCAAGCAGAACTACCGATTCTGCACGCTTATTTGAATCAGTAGGCGGAAATCCCCGGATTGTACCGTTCTGATAAATATATTTGATTTTATCGTAATCTTCATTGCTTATGCTGCCCGTTCTCCACACATTCGTGTCGTAATCAGGCATGCTCGCAGCTGCCACCACCTTACCTGTATCCACTTCCATGGCAACGGCAAAGCCGGTTGTTGCATTCGGATGTAATCTGCCTGATACCGGATTACGATGTAGCCAGCTCAACTGATCTAATATCGCCTGCTCGGTTTTCATCTGCACGTTTTTGTTGATGCTGGAAATTAGATCGTACCCTTTCTCTGGCGGGGTTGTACCCGCTACACCCTCAGGCAAGTTGCGCAGATCAACGTCAACGGAGGTATAACCGCTTTTGCCTCGCAGCTTATCCTGATACTGCAACTCAAGACCATCGAACCCAACAAATTCATTTTCTGTGTATACCAAGCCTGGGTCGGTCTGTGTCTTGTTCGCTTCATCCACTTCTTGATATTTTTTCAAGGATTTTGAGCTTTTGAATTTTTTCAGATAACCAATCGACTGCACGGCAACCGTATCCGGATCATAGTAACGCACACTTTCCTCTACGATCTGAATGCCTTTGAATTCATCCTTGTGCTGAAGAAAATAGGCAACTTCAGCTTCCGACAGATCACTCTTGATCAGTCTTGGCATAAAGCCATTCGCTTTGCGTGAATTCAGATCCATTTCCTCCATGATTTGATCCACGGTCAAGGTCTCCGAATCTTTGGCTTTATGCTTTTCGAAGGCATCATGCAATCGCTGAGCGATATCCTGAACTTCTCCAATCTTCGGATTGGGTTGTCCATTCACATCCCCATAGTTTTTGTACAATGTGAGATAAAGAGATTGAATCGGCTTCGAGTATGCCAACTTTACCGTGCCCGTCGAGTCATAGATGGTTCCTCGTACGGGGGCGAGCGGCACGTCTTTCGTAATATTATTCGCTTCTTCCTGGCTAAGCTCAGGGCCCTCGACAAATTGTAAATAGGCTAAACGTACAATAATCACACTAAAAATAACAAAGGAAACGAAGAAAAATACGTTCATTCGGTAGCTAAAGCGCCTTTTGTCCGTAAGTTCATCCTTTTCATTGGAATGCTTTTTCATTCATCCTACCTCTTTCATGACTTGATGCATAATGCAAAACAATCCTATTTCCGGCATGATAGCCTGGCAACGTCGTCATATTTTGAACCTTGTCCAGTGTAATATCAGGCTGACTGATCTTTCAGATGGGTGTCGGCAAAATTCGGCGGATTAAACCAGTCCCCGCTAATAGCCCATGTTGGATCAAGTGGAACCCAGCTTTGAGTAGTACTAAGATATACTTCATTCCACGCATGAGGTCCGTAGCCGCCCTGACCGTTATAGCCCAGACCTGTAACAACCTTGACATCAAGACCTTGGGAACGAGCCATGACTGCGTAGAGCCGGGCATAATCAATACATACCCCTTTACGTGTATCGAATGTATTCTTCGGGGTCTGTTCGTGCCATATCCCCTTCTGCTCGTAATCATCTACTTTCCCGTAGTCGTATTGAATTCGCGTACCAACCCAGTCATATAGCGCTCTGGCTTTCGCTTCATCTGTAGACTTTCCTTTTACAATTTCTTTTGCAGCCTGCTCAACATCTGCTGGAATATTATGATCAATGACCTCATACTTCCGTTGCAGAATGCCGCCAAGTTCCTTCTGCACAGCCTGTGTAAATACAGGAAGTTTATCCTTGATAAAGTTTCCTGACAACGGCTCAATAACAGATTTAGCTCCCTGCATGTAGATCGGAGAAGCCTCGACATAACGGCTAAACATGCTGCCTGGATATAGGCTGACAATCATGAACAATACCGCGATTACAATCATCCCTCGGACCGAACCGATTACAGTTCCGATCACAGCCCCTGTCAAGCGGCTGATGAAGCCTTTTGATACAGCTTGCTCATGTCCCGCATGTCTTCTAGTGAATAGAAAGGAAGATATAAATCCAAGAATGATACGAATAATACCGTAACTCAGTACAAACAATACGGCGAACCGCATAAGCGGGAAATCCGCAATCGCTGTAACTAGCGTATAATACAACTGCTCCCAACGGTTTAATTCACGATTAGGCATAGCCGAGGCATGCTCAGACAACCACTGTTGTACATGGGGCGCAAGCCATAACGTCAGACCAATAGATAACAAAATGCCAATCACGGCCATAATACCGTCCATCAGGAAACCAAAGAGTCTCCCCGCAGAACGTGAAGCCCCTCTGGACCATCCCTGCAACAAGGAAGCCGCTACAATCAGCAGTAGCAAAATGGTAATCCCATTCAATTCCTTCAGGCTGTCCAGCCAAGTTTGCAGCACGTCTCCATTCCTCCTTTAACTACGAAGCGGGTGCTGTTTTGTTTTTTTGTGCCTGTTCGACAAAGGTTTGGATCGTTTCGTTGCTCATCTTCCATTCACCAACCGAAATGCCGCGGAAGGTCACATCGACTTTTTCCGACTTTGCGTTACCTTTAATCTCCACATTAGGACTGGTAATCGTAAATTCACCATTCTGCCCTGCTGTATACGTTGCCTGGGAAGCCTCTTTCAGCATAATGCTTGTCGCTTCCTTCTTAAGCGCGTCCATCGTGCTGGACTGCACGTCAGTGACAGTCTGTTTAATCTGTTCAATGGAGATACCGCTGTATATCAACAGAGCCGCAATAATGATAATAGCTATCGCCCATTTCAACATCGTTTTGACCACATTCAGAACAAAGAACAAAATGATCAGTGCAACAACGATCACCAGCCAGTTCTGCATCACAAACTCTTTGATTACTTCTATGTTCATGATTACACCTTCCGTTATACGTTATAGAGTTCTTTCATGTTCCCCGAATATTATACATGATTTCCGAACCTGCTGTCAGCTAAGCCCTCTCCGGTAAAAATAAACGGTCTAAGTTCGTCCTGCGGGGCGTACAAGTAGTACCATGAGGATTTGTCCTAACGAACGTGGACACGTTCAAGACCTGTGATCAAACAGGCATCGCCTAACAAGGAGGGGCTCTAGTGAAAACGGCCATCTGGCTATACCTTTTTTTGTTCCTAGCTGTGTTTGATCTGCATGCCCAGTATCCCATTCTGACGCCTTTTGCCATATCACTTGGTGCGGCTCCAACCTTCATCGGATGGATGATGGGGATCTATTCTTTAACCCACTTGCCTGGTAATCTGATTGCCGGAACAGAGATTGATAAACATGGCAGCCGCCGATACATTGTGTTCAGCCTCGTAGGTGCAGGCATCATCCTACTCCTGCAGGCCCATGTTCACACCCCATGGCAACTGCTTGCGCTGCGTTCCATCAGTGGATTTGTATTAGCCTTTCTGTCTCCGGCATGTCTGGCCCTGCTTGCACAACTATCTACTGATCCAGTGAAACAAGGCAAATATATGTCAGGACATGGGGTAGTGCATACACTGGCCTCTGTGGTATCGCCAGCCGCTGGTGCAGTTATCGTGGGTGCTATGGGCTTCTCAGCCACTTTCTCCAGTCTCGGCTATCTGCTTATTCTGACAGGGGTCATTGCATTACTAACCATGCCACGCGGCCTTGCGCCTAAGCCGCAGCCATTGACAGAGCCAGCAAAATCTGGCCCAGCTCAAGCTAACTCTGCTCACTCGCAAGCTGACACATCTAAAGTATTCCTGCCTGTATCTTGGCGTTACTTTATGCTGCCCCTGGTCATTGCCTGTGCTCAGGGTATTCTGTTCTTTGAACTTCCCCTGCGAGGAGGCGGAGATTCCTCTATCATGTCTACTGGTTTACTGTTCTCCATCATTAGTATAGGTGCATTGTTTACACTTAGCATGTTATTCCTTAACCGGTATTCGCCAAAACTGCGTTTAGTCGTGGGGGTATTATTGATGTCACTGAGCTTCTTTGTTATGGCGGCTATACCACAGTTTTCGTTAACAGTCGTGTTATTTGTACTTGGAATGTCTAAGGGCATTATTTTCCCTGCCATGGCCACACTCTTTATCCATCTCAGCGGTGGCAGCAAACTTGGACGTATTTTTTCACTGCAGTCGATTGCCACCTCAATTGGATCGTTTATCGGTCCGATTACTGCTGGACAACTAAGACTTGGAGTATCGCCTTATTTTATTGCTTTTATTTTGCTGATGATTGGTATCCTGCTTCTTCCGTACTATACATCCAAACCTACTGCCTCTCTCTCATCTTCCGATGCCAAAAGCATTTTGGGTTAAGACGTTACAAGTTATCGTGAGATCATCGTTAGATCATCGTGAGATCATCGTGAGATCTATTCATCTCTTTGCATTGAGATCTTTTGAACTTTGCATTATTCCCCCGTTTCCAGATACACTATAAGTACATTCAGTCGATTTTCGCTGTAACATTTCCCGGGGAATGTCGACATCAGCTCTCGAATCAGGGGGGAATAAGATGCCTATTCATGTCATCGTCGAAGGTAAGAATGATCGCAGTAAACTCAAACGACTAGTTGGTCCAGAGATCAACATCTTGTGCACGTTCGGAACGCTAAACTCTCTCAAGCTGGAGACACTGCGCAAGCAAGTCGGCTATGATGAAGTATATTTGTTCATGGACAATGACAGCTCCGGCAAAAAAATAAGAGGTGTACTGCGGGATGCTTTTCCCGATGCAGTACAGATGTATACAAGACGTGGATATGCAGGAGTCGAAGGCACTCCAGATGAGTACATCATTGCCCAGTTAGAGAAAGCCGGACTGGAGGAATATATTCAGTATCCCGACCAAACTTCGTATTGAAAAAGCAACAAAAAGGCTGTTCTCGGGTCAATACAACCGGAAACAGCCTTTTCTTCAATCACGGATCTTTTAATTATGAATCTCTAAAGTAACTACTCTTTAACTCTAGACCTTACCTTCATACTCAGCCCATAACTCATGATTCATTATTCTTTGATCAACCTACGAATGTCCTCAGCAATGGTTTCCGGTTGCACATCTTCGGTATTGAACGCGTTATACACCTTGCGAAGCTGGTTATTCTCATCCACTAGACCGATCATGTTCATATGGGCAAAGTCTTCCTTATTCTCACCTTCGATCAGAATCTGAAAAGATTCTTTAGCGAACTGTTTAGTCTTGTCCATATCGCCTCGCAAGAAATACCAGCCGGAATAATCCGCATGGAAGCGGTCGGCAAACGTTTTAATTTTCTCCCTCGTATCCACTTTCGGGTCGAATGAAATAGACACAAAGGATGCCTTGTCACCAAATGTACCATCCTCTTTCAACAAGTCCTGCACCTGAGACAGTGTAAATGTCGTAATCGGGCATACATCTGGACAGCTGGTAAAATAAAAGTAGAACAACCGTACTTTACCCTGTGTATCCGCTAGAGACACAGTACGTCCATCCACATTTTCCATCGAAAATGATTGGATCTCCCGAATCTCGGGTAACTTCTCCTTGCTGGCAAATGCCGTGTTCCACATTAAGTACACCGCCATAATCAGTGCTATACCAAGCAATATCCATGTCCATTTGTATTTCTTAATGACTTGCATCCTCTTCTCTTCCCCCCATATCATACGAATGAATGCGCATACACGCCAAACAAAATAAGTCTCATGGTCAATATCGTACACTCTACACTTCTTGTTCCATTTGATTTTCCCAACGGCTGTATCTCAAATCGGTGTGATCATCTATGCCATGGGCTACATATGTATTGAATAGTGTCTTCACGGCCAATGTCCAAATTCACACTGAGTCACGCTTCACACATGAATGAACGTGCAAATGTCCATCCGTTCCATTCCACTTACGATATAAATTTTATCACAGGCAACAGTCTAATTGTTTGACAATGTTCGTACATTTGCTGGGAATCGGGCAGTTTCTTGCCAGAGTCCATTATGTTTTGCATCCACGTAAGCGGATAATATACACTAGATATGGGTATCACCTAAATAGAGATGTTTGATGTTTGAAGACGATACACCTTGTAAAGGAGACGTTTATGGATACCTCTACACATTTTGTTATGGGCATTGGTCTAGCTGGTCTCGCCTATGTTGATCCTGTCGTTGCAGCTGACCCAGTGCTCGCAGCCGCAGTCATGGTTGGTACAATTGCTGGCTCTCAGGCCCCTGATATTGATACTGCACTGCGATTCAAAAGCAATTCGCTCTATATTCGAAATCATCGAGGATTGTCACACTCACCGCCTTTTCTGCTCTTATGGGTTGTGCTCATTACCGGTGTGATTGGATTGATCTTTTCTGGGGTTTCGCTGGGCCATGTAGCCCTCTGGACTGCTGTAGCTGTCGGCGTACATGTATTCACTGACTTGTTTAATACGTATGGAACTCAGGCTGCTCGTCCTTTTACAGAACGCTGGATTGCCTGGAATATCATCCACATTTTTGACCCATTTCTGTTCACGACACATGTGATAGCGATTCTGTTATGGGCCTTTAATCTGGCCCAGCCTGCTCCACTTTTCACTGCATTGTATCTCCTAATTGGCGTATATTATATCTGGCGTACAATTGCTCGTGCACTTGCAGTTCGAAAAGTAAGACGTATGGACAATTGCCCGGAAGCAGCCAAATACATTGTCATCCCTACTATTTCGTGGAGTCGCTGGCACGTCGTGAAAACGAATAACGATGGCAGTTATGAACTTGGCAAACTCGATGGATCTGAGCTGACTTGGAGTCTTCATGCCACCTCATCCTCCCATGCAGCTGTTATCGCTTCACGCAAGTTGCCAGAGGTCAGTGCATTTCTATACTTCACTTCTTATGCTGTCGCAGAGGTAGAAGAGCTTACTAACGGGTATAAAGTTCGCTGGGCAGACGTCCGTTATCGACACCGAAAACAGTATCCTTTTGTCGCTGTAGTGGTCATGGATCGGAATTTTGAAACCATTGATACGTATGTAGGCTGGTTAAGCGATGAGAAGATGGATAAAAAACTTTTATCTGCTCGCCCTTGACGCAGGTGTTGATTGCAGGGCACAATCGGATATAGGAACGATTGCGACGGGAAAAGCCCGGGGCGTTATCCGCTCCGGGCTTTCTTGCCTTGCTGTATAAATTATTTGCCAGACCCAGCCAGAGACTGCTCAGCGATTTGTACCAAACGTTTAGTAATGTAACCACCCAGAGATCCTGTCTCACGGGAAGTGTAGTTACCGTAGTATCCGTCTTGTGGAATGGTCACTCCCAGTTCCTGAGCAGCCTCCATTTTCAATTGTTGCAGGGCTGCTGTTGCTTGAGGTACCACCAAGTTGTTGGAAGAACGAGATCCTTGAGCCATATTTAAAATCTCCTTTCAATCTGTGTCTGTAATGTATTGCAAGCTTGCAAGATTATTATGGCTCCTACGCTTCAAGTTATACGAAAATTCATTAATTCTGTACATGGAGGTTTTTCCCAATGAGCAAAGGCTTATCCCTATGGTTTGCGTTTTCTTCGATTGTTTTGTTAACGGTTACAGCGATTACGATCTCATACTCCGGCTGGCTCGCTACACTACTATTTGTTCTTTCTATGGCGAATATCGCTTGGGGATTTATCATTCGTGCCAAAAAAGAACGTCGGGAAACCAGCTCCAGCTCGGCTTCTGAATCGATATCGTAGACAACAGAGCACTTGGATGCGAACAAACGCAAAGAAAGAGGAGACAGATGAATTTCATCCGTCTCCTCTTTTTCACTAGATGTATGCCCTTCATTTCCCTTGCTTCGAATTACAGCTTGCGTCTAGGAACAAAGCCCATCCGCTCTTTTACCGCGTCCAGTGTCTGCGCAGCAACCTCTTCTGCACGGCGTGCCGAAGTTTCTAATACATCAACAAGCTCTCCAGACTCACGAATTTCATTATATCTGGCTTGCAGCGGTTCAATTACAGAAACAACCACTTCCGCAAGCTCTTTTTTGAATGGACCGTACATTTTACCTTCGTAACGCTCTGCAACCTCATTTAATGTCATACCTGCACATTCTGCATAGATGCTCATCAGATTGCTGACTTCTGGTTTATTTGCTGGATCATAGACCACTTCACGCCCGGAATCGGTTGTGGCACGGCTAATTTTCTTACGAATGACATCTGGTGGATCTAACAAAGCGATGTAACTTCCAGCATTCGGGTTACTTTTGCTCATTTTCGATGAAGCATCATCCAAAGACATAACACGAGCACCCACCTGCGGAATATACGGTTCAGGAATCGTAAAATACTCCCCATAACGGTGGTTAAAACGGCCTGCCAAGTCACGAGTCAGCTCTAGATGTTGCTTCTGGTCCTCTCCAACTGGCACAAGATCTGCATTATAGAGCAAAATATCCGCAGCCATCAGCGATGGATACACGAATAGTCCAGCACCTACAGAATCTTTGCCCGAAGACTTATCCTTGAACTGAGTCATCCTTTCAAGCTCACCCATTGAAGTCAGCGTGGTCATCAACCAGCCGAGTTCCGCGTGCTGTGGCACATGGGATTGAAGAAATACGTTGGATTTGGAAGGATCGATCCCCGCAGCAATAAACAGAGCAGCAACTGCCTCTGATTGTTCGCGAAGCGCTGCTGGCTCTTGTGGCACTGTGATGGCATGAAGATCAACCACCATAAAATGGCACTTGTAGTCATGTTGTAATTTCACAAAATTTTTAATAGCACCGATGTAATTACCCAATGTAAGCAATCCACTTGGCTGAATTCCAGATAATACGGTTTTCATCTTTATACGCCTCCCTGACTTATTAAAATCCCTCTACGAACACAAAAAAGCCCCACATCCGCAAGGGACGTGAGACCGTGGTGCCACCCTTATTCGCTCTCCTACGCTGTCCTGATGATATACAGGAACACCTGTAAGGAGGAGCCTTCATTTTTCCGTAACGTGGAATAACCGGCATACCCTAATAAGGCCCGCCGTCTTAAATAGACTGCGCCTGTTCAGCTACACACTCAAGGGTCCATTCAGAAAAGAGTTCACACCAGTTCCCATCAACCACTGGCTTTCTGAAGAGATTGCTCTTCACCTACTTGTCCCCATCATCGCTTTTACTTCATTAAATTCGTAATCATCTTCCAGAACTCTATCTTAATGCGCACAAGCTTGAATGTCAAAAAAGGATAGATTTTTCACCACCCCTTAAAATCTGTTATGATGGTATTGCCTATCCCCTGGAGGCTACACAATCGCTTGCAGGATGTTACAAAAAGTTCGCATGATCACTATGACACGTCTGCAGCAGTTCAAGCAAACCGTACCGTCTGCAGTCAGATTTCAAGTGAGAAAAGGAGCATCGATATGAAACAAGTGACCAAAAGTCAATGGAATGGTTACGACACGTATATCCTACATAGCCGTAATTTAGAAATCACCCTGTTGCCTCGGCTTGGAAATAACATTATAGCCATTCGCGATCTGGTGCAGAACAGGGATATTGTTCGCCGTCCCGATGAAGATGACCTGGCCTTCTATTTGCAGAAGCCTTATCATTTCGGAGTTCCGCTGCTCATACCACCTGGACGTATTCACCGAGGAAAATTTGAATATGAAGGCATACGTTATCAGTTCGATCAGAATACAGCGAATGACAACCATATCCACGGACTTCATCGCAGCCAGTCCTGGCGTGTGAGTGATATTGAAGAAGATGAAGACGGATGTTCCATTACAACCGAATTATTGACTGAAAATGACGCGCACTGGATGGAACAATTCCCAATCCCTCTGAAGCTTGAAATGACGTTTAGCCTGCAAAATGAAGTACTGACACAGCGACTGCGTGTAACAAACCTAAGCTCAACACCTGCTCCCTTTGGGATGGGGTATCATACATGGTTTTTGCTGGACGGTAAACCAGAAGATTGGATGCTGCAACTCCCTGTCTCGGGATTGTACGTTCAAAATGAAGAACAGCTGCCTACAGGCGAAATAGAAGCGCTACATGATGAATGGTCCTCCCTTGAAGAAGGCATTAACATGCAAGGCCGAAACTGGGATACCTTGCTTCGTGCTACGGAGAGGAAACCGGCTGTGGCTCATCTGCGGAGAAAAGACGGATATACGCTGAAGTATTCAGTGGATGAAGCTTTTTTCAAACATTGGGTTTTATATACTAAAGGAGAGTCTGATCAATTTTTGTGCATCGAACCTTACACCTGGCTTCCCAATGCACCTAATCTGCCTCTAACCGATGAAGTAACCGGACTTGTCCGACTTGAACCCGAACAGCCTGTAGATTTTGTTACTCATATCGAAGTCATTACACCGATAGAACGTTAATATAAAGGTCGTGTAAACAAAGAAGCCGATCCGCGCTGGAACGGCTTCTTCGAGTTGACATGGCCTCTTTGATTATCCACATATTCCCTTACGCCATATCATGTATATTTCTTCACTCTCGACCCATACTAACATCACTAACCCATAAGGAGGTGAGACATATGTACGGAGGTCAAAACCAAGGTGGCGGTAGCCGCTCTAACAATCTGGTAGTTCCTCAAGCGAACGCAGCATTGCAACAATTGAAAATGGAAGCTGCGCAAGAGCTGGGTGTAACAATTCCACAAGATGGTTACTACGGTAACTATACTTCCCGTGAGACAGGTTCTCTGGGAGGATATATCACGAAACGTCTGGTACAAATCGCTGAGCAGCAATTATCGGGTCGTTCGTAAGCTCGTAATTATTGCTTCAATGTAACTTGAATGGCGGCCTTCTTCGGAAGTGCCGCTTTTATTATGAGTTTATGAGGTTGATCCCATTCCGGAATCTAGATATGTATTGGTTCTAGGATAGCGAATCATTAGATTAGCCATATTGTAGTTGGATTCCATCGTTGCATCGACTAAAATCATACCTTGTCTCACAGTGAAGTCGTAGCTAATTTCTCCATGCGTCCATTGACGTTTATATTTTAGTGTCTCTAAAGCCATAACACGGAATGAGGTTCGTTGTGCATCACTAAGTCCGGTTCCTTCTATATTCATCCTTCCATCACGTCCTGTTATCGGATTATGTCGAATTCCAAATTTCCCAATAACATTATTGCGTATTTGCACAAAAACCACCCCTGAATCTAATCCAGATAACTCTTGATCAAGCTCCTTAAACACTAAATCTAATTGTCTTGCTAATGAAAGCTGTTCCATTTTCACATTAACACTCCTATTCTTATGCTTATAGTCCTATAATCAAGGACTTACGACTCATTATATGACATCACCTGCACATACTCAACAAACGTAAACAATATTGGGTATTTTTTACTATAACTTGCGCAATTAATTGCCACTTCTCTTCCTTAAAGTGAGTTTTTTCCTCCAATTACGACAAAATATCTAATTTTCAGTTATGAACAATCCAAACCAAAAAAACTACAATGAATGTCCATCAGACATTCATTGTAGTAGAGTTTATACCTTATTCAGATTTCTATGTTACTTCCCCGCTTCAGTCATCTCTAAAAATTGCTCAATATCCGCAATCACCAGGTTCGCTGCATTTTGCCAAAATTCCGGCTGTCTCAGATCTGTACCCAGATGTTTCTGTGCCAGTTCCTCCACCGTCATTCGTCCCGTGTCACGAAGCAAATCATCATATTTACTCGCAAAATCCGTACCTTCCTGTTGAGCTCTCGCGTAGATCCCCGCACTAAACATATAACCGAACGTATACGGGAAATTATAGAAAGGTACACCCGTGAGATAAAAATGCAGCTTCGATGCCCAGAAGTGTGGATGATTTGAGGCAAGAACGCCGCAATAAGCTTCTTCCTGAGCTTCTACCATTAATTTGCTCAGCTCTTCCGCACTTACGAGCCCTTTCTTACGCTGCTCATAGAAGCGATTCTCAAACAGAAAACGGGCATGAATGTTCATAAAGAAAGCTACACTACGCTGTATTTTATCTTCTAACAAAGCCAGCTTCTCCTGCTCATCGCTTGCGGTTTGTACCAAGGCATCCGCAACGATCATCTCCGCAAATGTAGAAGCTGTTTCGGCCACGTTCATCGCATATCGCTGATTGAGTGCGGGCAGTTCTTCCATGATATGCTGGTGATATCCATGACCAAGTTCATGCGCGAGCGTCGATACGTTCGATGCTGTTCCCGAGAAGGTCATAAAAATACGGGTTGCTTTGCTAAGTGGCAATGAGGTACAGAATCCGCCTGGACGTTTGCCCGGGCGATCTTCAGCCTCAATCCATCGTTTCTCAAAAGCCATTTCTGCAAAACTAGACAGCTTCGGACTGAACTTGGCGAATTGCTCCACGATGGTTTGAGCGGCTTCGTCATATGTCACTTTTCCAACTGATTTGCCGACCGGCGCTTCTACATCGCTCCAGCTCAGCTTATCGACACCCAGCAGTTGAGCTTTTCGCTCCAAGTACTTCACGAGTATCGGCTTCGTTCCATTAATGACTTCCCACATTGTATCTAGTGTCTGGCGAGACATCCGGTTGATGGCAAGAGGCTCCTTCAAGATATCATTCCATCCACGTTTCTCATACAATTTCAGACGGAAACCTGCGAGGTGGTTCAAGGTATCTGCGCAGAAATCCTCCACGTCTGTCCAGGCCTGCTCCCATGTGGCAAAGACCCGTTCACGCACTTCACGATCATTGTCACTAAGTTTATTGGCTGCCTGTCCTGCCGACAGCATAACCGTCTCTCCATCTTGTTCAAATGGAATGTTCACTTTGCTTACAATCGTATTATAAAACTTACCCCAGCCGTGATAACCATCTACAGCCAGATCCAGAGCAAGCCCCTCTAACTCTGGCGACAATTTTTCTTTCGCTTGTGTACGACTCTCGTTCAGCACAAAGATTAATGGCTGAATTTCTGGTCGTTCTAGCCATTTATTCCATACATCCTCTGACGTTTGGCTGAGTATGTTGTCGAATTTAGACTTACAGCTGTTTAACATCGCTGCCAGGGAACTTACAGCTCCCTGAAGTTTTGCCGCCTTTTTGTCTTGTTGATTTTGAGCAGACAGACAAGATACGAATGCAGATCCTTCAGAGATTCGCACATAACAGCTCTGCAGAAGTTCAAGAATAGGGTCAAAAGTTTTCGTGTCTTCCAGCGTCGTTGGAGCAGCCGTCTGACTCAATGTTTCTTGCAGGTTTCGTACATCCGTATCCAAATCATGTAGATATGCTGCGAAAGCTTCGGAAGAAGAACCTCCACTAAAGATGGACTCCAGATCCCATACGGGATTTAATGGCATTTTCATCTAATAAGGCACCTCTTTCTATAGATTCAATGAGTAGAATTGAATTAAAAACTGGTTTTATACGCAACGTATCTCTATACTAGAGAAATAATCAGCAACTTATTCAGGAGGTAAATGTATGAAACCTTTACAAGTATCGGCTGATACCGCCGTCAAATTAGCAGAATCTCTGGGTGTTCCTTTGGAACATCTAATGCATATGCCTCAACATATTCTCATGCAGAAGATTGCAGAACTGGCCAAAGAAGAGGCAGCCAAACCTTCTGACAAAGAAGGCAAATCTGAATGATTCCTTTTGAGAATAGCTGGCCTTACGATGTCATTATGGGGGATATTTATGTACAGCAATGCCCTTTTTGCGGAGCAAATAATGTACTATTGCCTCTTAAACCCAAAGAACTCGTTCGTATCCGTGAAGGAAAAAAGAAATTACTGGTTTTCCCTTGTTGTAATAGCAACATGACCGTCATTGATACCGATAATGATTACTTGCTGTCCAGTCGTCCTGTCCGTTCATAGACCTGAATCAAATACATTAAAGAGGGCTGCGCTTCGCAGCCTCTTTGTCTGCCTCCAGCATTTCTTCGGGCAACTCCATTTTTCCAGATATCATCTGTTCACGCACCAATGCCCATTGTTCCCTTGAAGCTCGAATCATTGCTGCATCAGTAATTCGTTTGTCATGAATGACTCGGGCAAACCACTTGACTGCTTCATGGAACCGCCCCACTCTGCGATTGAGCTCTCCAATCAGATACAATAATTTCGCTTCATTGCCGCCTGTCCCTTCCTGTTCAAACACTTTAACATAAGCCTCTAAGCTAAATTCAAGAAAACGGTTCTCTTGTTCATGATCTTCCATGTACCGATACAACCAAGCTAAATGATGCAGCAGACCCGCTACAACGCGCTCCTTTTCCTGAATCACCTGAGCACAGAGTAAGCCTAATTTGTATGTAGCTAGTGCCTGTTCCAGATTTCTTGGACCACTGTAATCCCGTTTGACCCAACGATTTCCGATCTGATCCATAAATGCATTGCGTTGCTTCTCGTTCAGATTCCCCATTGAATTCTCAGTTGAAGCAAATCCACAGGACGGACAGATCCGGACAACATAAAAATCAGGATTTTCCTCTTTGTAATACATACAAAAATCGGAATCTGTCCGGTAAGGCCGTTTCAAGCTCGGTCTAACACGTGAAGTTTTGAATTCGGTCTCACAATAGTGACACGTCACCTTCACCTTATACAGCGGCTCTAATTCCACTTGTCCATCCCTCTCCCCTAAGGCTTGTTGTGTATTGGAACTATGGTGTATTCACGAAATGGTGCGCAGGTCCGGACAAACGTTGCAAAATAAAAGAATGCAGCGGCTCCTCGACACCAACCTGTGTTAACGCTTGATTCATGCATGCAAGCCATGCTTCAGCTCGCTCAACCGTCACCTCGAAATGCATATGGCGAGCACGCATCATGGGATGTCCGTACGCCTCAGAAAACAACGCCGGTCCTCCGAAAAATTGAGATAGAAACATGTACTGTTTGTCCATTACCGGACCAATATCTTCCGGGAATAGTGGTGCTAGCTGTTCATTTTGCAAAACGATGGGATAAAAGGCCTCCACCAGTGCACGAACACCCTGCTCACCGCCAAGATTGTCATAGATACTTAAATTGGGATTCATCATTCTCCCCCTTACTTGTCGAATTTTGCAATATAATACACGTTACATGAACATGGTAAACAATAGATTAACAAGCTTGACCTAAAAGGCAAGCATCTTCATTCTATCAAAAAAAATCAAAAAGTCCTATATCATATGGAGGTTGATGTTGGAATAGAGCCTTATGCATCAAGGACTTTATGGCCTGGAAACACAAAAAAAAGCGCCAACACAAAGGCTGACGCACCACATATCCATTAATAACTTCGCCAATCTTCCTCTTCAGTACGCACCAGCGAGGCGCGTATAACATACACAAATGCACAGACCAAGACTCCGGCGATAAGACTCATGATCATCACTCCATCCATATTGATTCCACCTTTATGACAATTAGGTGACGTTCAGGCGTTTTTACCATTTTAGCATACATCAATCAAAAGCACAGCCATTTTTGCAAACGCTTTCTAATATTATTTGTACTGTTTGTCCACTCTTTTTCATATATTGATGGCAATAGCTCCCTGAAAAACAACAGGTTATTCATCTGAACAATAAAGGAGAAAACTCATGGCTGCTCCTAAGCGTATTATGCAAATATGGATTATACTCGCTCTCCTGATCTTCTCGATTCTCATGGCTGTGCATCCTGTGGAGACCTGGCATGCTAGCGTAAGGGGACTATCCATCTGGTGGGATGTCTTATTCCCGTCTCTATTTCCCTTTCTGGTACTATCCGAGCTACTTCTTGGCTTTGGTATCGTGCATTTCTTAGGTACACTGCTTAATCCGCTTATGAGACCATTATTTCGAGTTCCTGGAAGTGGGGGGTTTGTCTTCGCAGTAAGTTGCGCTTCAGGTTACCCTACTGGAGCTAAACTAACGGCCCAATTATGGGAACAGAAGCTGGTTACACGAGAGGAAGGGGAGCGCTTGGTCGCATTCACCACCTCATCCGATCCCATCTTTATGATTGGGGCAGTATCCGTCGGTTTTTTTCATAATACATCTATTGCTCCGATTCTTGTGGCATCACATTACTCAGCTGCTTTTCTAATAGGTGTACTCATGCGTTTTCATGGTCACTCTACTTCCAAGCTGCAACCCGCTCTTCCGCCGTCTGATACCACTCTATCTCATGAACAGCACCAGAATCGCTTCCTACGCGCAATCTATGCAATGCATACGGCTAGACAAGCAGATGGACGGACATTCGGCGAATTGCTGCGGCACGCCGTATCCTCTTCCCTACGACTTATTATTATCGTAGGAGGGCTTGTTGTATTCTTCTCTGTCATTATGGAATTATTGGTTCAGACCGGCTGGCTTGGCATATTGTACGCTTTGACTGAACAAGGGCTTCAACTGGCTGGCTTACCACCGTCCCTGTCACACAGTCTCGTTGGCGGATTATTCGAGGTCACTCTTGGAGCTAAGGAAGCCGGAGCCACGGCCAGCTCCATACCTCTTATCTTCAAAGTTGCCGCTGCCTCTTTCGTACTTTCCTGGGGAGGACTATCCGTCCATGCGCAGATCATGAGTGTACTGAGCAATACACCGATGCGATATGGACCTTTTTTACTAGCCAGAGCCATCCACGCAGCCATTGCACCCTTGCTTGTCATTCTGTTATGGCCCGTTCTAATGGCTAATGCGAGCTCCCCTGCATTTTTTAACAGTCCATTCATTCACTCCATCTCTTCATATCATCCGGGGTGGAGTTACATTGGAGCAACCGGAATACTCGTATGTGTATCGTTCCTCTTCCTTCTGCTATGTCTTACTCTACTCTTCCAGTTCATGCTTAAACGGAGCAAAAAGTAAGGCTAATACCCAAAGCCAGTACCAAATAGTTTGCTTCAAACATTGTGTTCTGACGCGGAATTGATTATCATCGGTAGTATAATGACCACAAAGGAGCTTTCATCTTGAGATACTATGTTCAAGACCGCGGAGACCAATTATCAATTGATCTAGCTCAGCAGTTTCATGAGCTGGCGAAAGAAGAAGGGTTCAAGCTGGACGCAGAATCGCCGGAGATTGTCATCTCCATCGGAGGCGATGGAACGATGCTTCAAGCTTTTCACAATTTCATTGACCGCATTCCGGATATTGCTTTTGTTGGGGTTCATACAGGTCATCTCGGCTTCTATGCCGATTGGAAGAAGGAAGAATTAAGGGAACTGGTTAGATTGATGAGTGGTAAAGGCGATCCGGGTCTCCTTAAACCGCGTATCGTGAAGTATCCATTACTCGAACTGGAGATTCGTAAAAAGTCAGGTAACGCCTCGTACATTGCCTTGAATGAATTTACGTTAAAAGGGGTCGACGGTACCGTTGTCGCTCAAGTTGATATCAATGACGTTACATTTGAGATGTTTCGGGGAGATGGCATCTGTGTCTCCACTCCTTCCGGCAGTACGGCGTACAACAAAGCGCTTGGCGGGGCCATGGTGCATCCTACCATTGAAGCCATTCAGATCGCAGAGATTGCTTCCATTAACAACCGCGTGTACCGGACGCTCGGCTCACCTGTCATTTTACCCAAGCATCATCATTGCGATATTTTTTCACGTAAAGATCAGCGTTTGTTGCTAACGATTGATCACGTTAATCTGATGGTAGAAGATCTGATATCTGTTCGTTGTCAGGTCTCAGAGCAAAAGGTCAGCTTTGCACGTTTTCGCCCCTACCCATTCTGGAATCGGGTTCGGACTGCCTTCCTTGACTAACTTATACGGTTCTATTCTTGGTGAAAATTCAAACATCGTTGTATACAAAAAAGCGGTCCTTCTCAGGAACCGCTTTTTGCTTTGGCTTGAGGTTGCTCTTTACACTTCTGAAGCACAAAGTATGCACAACCAAAGTTGCAGTACTCATTGATGTAATCCACCAGATACGAAATAGTGGAATCTTTTGTTGCCTTGGGGTGGTTGTCCCGATAGAAGCCCTTGAGTCTCAACTGGCTATATCCCCAATCGCCAATAATGTAGTCATAACGCTCCAGCACTTCACTGTACCGGTCACGAAATACTTCAGCATTCCAACCTTCTTTGTGATTCTGAACGATTTCGTAATTTTTGCCGCCAACCTGCACAATCACAGGAGCTTTGGGTTTTCCTGTACCGTTTCCTGAGTAGTTTCTTGAGTATTCTCCTGAACGTTCTCTTGAACGGTATCATCTACAGCATCCTGCACCTGCTGTTGTTCTTCTTTATTATTATCCTGTTCCAATCCGGACTCCTCCATCATGCGTTTGTTGCCGCCTGTTCCGTATGCTGGTTAGCAGATTTCACCTGTTCATGCGCATGATAAGAACTGCGTACCATCGGACCGGATTCCACGTGACTGAACCCACGTTTCAACCCTTCCTGTTTGAGTGCTGCAAATTCTTCAGGCGGATAGTACTTCTCAACATATAGATGTTTTTCGGATGGCTGCAAGTACTGACCAATGGTCATAATGTCACAGTTCACCGCGCGAAGATCATCCATCGTTGCTAAAATTTCGTTATATTCTTCACCCACACCCAGCATAATACTTGATTTTGTTGGAATATTAGGTTGCATCTCTTTGGCACGAGCAAGCAATTCCAGCGAACGTCTATACTTCGCTTTGGCACGCACTTTATCAGACAATCGTTCAACTGTTTCGATGTTGTGGTTCAAAATATCCGGTTTAGCATCCATCACGATCTGCAGTGAATCGCGGTCTCCCATAAAATCCGGAATAAGCACTTCCACGCTACACAGCGGCAATCGTCTGCGTACAGCCTTCACTGTCTCGGCAAAAATAGTTGCTCCACCATCCTTCAAGTCATCCCGAGCTACACTCGTTATGACACAATGCTGCAGGTTCATCTGTTCTGCTGCTTCTGCCACGCGTTCTGGTTCTTGCAGATCCAGTTCCGTAGGCAAACCGGTATTTACTGCACAAAATCGACATGCTCTAGTACAGATGTCACCCAAAATCATAAAAGTGGCTGTTCGATTCGCCCAGCATTCATAAATATTTGGACACCGTGCTTCCTCACATACGGTATGCAATGTTTTGGAACGCATCATCGTTTTAATTTCCTGATAATTATCTCCAGTTGTCAATTTGATCCGAATCCAATCCGGCTTCGGTTCTTTAACGCGTTTAGCCAATGCTTAGACCTTCTTTCTACTGAAGTTAGCTTTTGCTTGGAACATATTATACCATGAAAGGCTTGGAAAAACCCCCATTTGTCACATCTTGTGCTTTCACAGAATGGATAAAATCTGAGCGTTTGAAGAACGCTAGGATGTAGCTTGATCTATCGGGTACAAGTGCATCATTTTAATGGAAAGGGGCTGCTTCCCTGTGCAACAGCACTGGATACTCCGCAACACTTACGGCTTTTGCTTCAAAATCTTACTCGCAGGCACTCTGCTTCTCCCGTTCCTTCCTGCGGATGTTCACAGTGAGCCTGTACAAAACAAGGATACGTTGAAGAAGGCCGCGGAATCAAGACCGGCTGACATTTTCGCTGCACGTCGGCATTTGTATGAAAGTATTGGTCAAGTCACCCAGATTCCATGGTACAGACTAGCTGCTATCGATCAGTATGAACGGACCATCACACGAGCACATCCAAAGGATCGTAAGCATCCTGAGAGGTTGACTGGTATTTTCATGACTGCCCCGGCCTGGAGAGGCTGGCTGAATCCAGATGAGACAGATCAGCATCCTGGGTCCATTCTTTTTTTCAACGGAAAAGGTCGAGATGGATCAGGAGACGGGATGGCCGATCCCAACAACGATCTGGATGTCCTCTACAGCATGGCCTCGATCATACAACAATACGGAAGTAAGCCAGAGGATTTCGGCATTGCTCTCTGGGAATATTATCATAATTCAAGAGCCGTGCAGCGAATTCAACAATTTGCTAAGTTATATGAGCATTATGACAATCTAGATCTGTTCACACATGCCTTTCCTGTCCCTCTAGACACCAATTATTCCTATCGTAGCACGTGGGGAACGAAGCGTAGTTGGGGCGGGTATCGCATTCATGAAGGGACCGATATTTTTGCCCCACATGGTCTACCTGTTCGGAGCACGTGTTACGGTATTGTGGAGATTAAAGGGTGGAATCCATTTGGAGGCTGGCGTATCGGCATTCGGGATCTGAACAACCACTATCACTATTACGCTCATCTGTCTGGCTTCGATAAAAGCGTTAAAGTTGGGGATGTTGTCACCCCTGGTCA
This sequence comes from Paenibacillus sp., assembly GCA_017512705.1. Lineage (GTDB taxonomy): Bacteria > Bacillota > Bacilli > Paenibacillales > Paenibacillaceae > Paenibacillus. The sequence goes on along the minus strand of JAFWEX010000030.1, from coordinate 181 downwards.
GGTCGTAGGATGGGTGGGCAGCTCAGGTTATGGTAAACCAGGAACGCAGGGGAAATTCCCACCGCATCTTCACTACGGCATCTATAGAGACAGCGGACTACATGAATGGTCGTTTGATCCTTATCCGTTGCTTCGACACTGGGAACAAGAAGAACGAAACCAAAAGAACAAAAAAGCAAAT
>JAFWEX010000029.1 GCA_017512705.1 Paenibacillus sp. | reverse complement strand
TAAGACCATTCCTTTCATTGAGCCTGAACATCTCAATTTTATCGGAATGGTCTTGGTGGTTAAACCTCAAGGCCCTCCACCCGCATAGCGGGTGGTTTTTTGTTTCGCGCGTTTCACGCACTCAACTGGCTAAAGCCATAAAAAAAGCCACTCCCGTAGGGGAGTGGCTGCGTTTAAAAAGAGGTTCAGTCTAATGACCGCATAATCTTACCTGTTAAACAGTTATAATTATAACCGTTAACCCGGCAAAACAACACATGCATCATTGTGTAGTAAATATCCGCTTCGTTAATTGAAGCATTATTTACTCATTTTACTGAAACGCGCCACTTCCCTACGCTGGTATGATCCAGATCAGGTGCGAAGGGTCCGGAATCGTATTCTTCCATCTCAGCCGCAACGTGCGGCCCCCCTAGTGTTCATATGAAGTTCTAGCCTATATTATCACAATCGGTATTTTTTGTCATCGTACATTTTCGGACCATTCTTCTACATTCCATGTTTTGGTGACCCAGCCTTCATAGAAATCCGGTTCGTGAGATACCAGCAAAACAGTCCCCTTATATTCCTTCAATGCACGCTGAAGTTCGGCTTTTGCAGTCACATCCAAGTGATTTGTTGGCTCATCAAACAACACCCAATTGCTCTCACGCATGAGCAATTTGCACAATCGAACTTTGGCTTGTTCTCCTCCGCTCAACATATTGAGAGGACGAGTAATATGCTCATTTTTGAGGCCGCAACGTGCAAGGTGCCCTCGCACTTCGTTCTGTGTTAAGTGTGAAAACTCATTCCATACATCGTCGATCGGTGTAATATTTCCAGCGCGCACTTCCTGTTCGAAGTAAGCTGTTTCGAGATAATCCCCCAAAAAGGTTTTACCGCTAATTGGTGGGATTTTCCCCAAGATGGTCTTAAGCAACGTAGATTTACCTACACCGTTACATCCAACAATCGCGATCTTTTCGCCACGTTCAATCGTCATCGTCATCTTGGGTAGCAACGGATACGTATAACCGATCTCGAAATCTATTCCTTCAAAAACAGTCTTACTGCTCGCGCGGGCATCCTTAAACTTAAACGTAGGTTTCAATGCTTCGTCTGGGCGATCAATTCGTTCGATCTTGCCCAGTTGCTTTTCACGGCTTTTCGCCCGACCCGAAGTTGAAGCCCTCGCCTTGTTACGCTGAATGAAGTCTTCCTGTTTTTTAATATACTCCTGCTGCTTCTCATAGGCATCAATATGCTGTGCTTTCTGCATATCCGCCATCTCTAGAAATTTCTCATAGTTAGCTGCATATCGAGTCAATTTTGCGAACTCCAGATGATAAATCACGTTAACAACTTCATTCATAAACTCTGTATCATGAGAGATCAATAGAAACGCATAGGGATAGTCTTTCAGATATCTGGTCAACCATTCAATATGCTCTACATCCAAATAGTTGGTCGGCTCATCCAATAATAGGGCAGTAGGTTTTTCCAACAATAACTTCGCAAGAAGTACCTTTGTGCGTTGTCCACCGCTAAGTGCTGCAACATCACGATCAAGTCCGATGGCATTCAATCCCAGACCATTAGCCATTTCTTCCACTTTCACATCAATCAGATAAAAGTCACCTTGTTCCAGTTGTTCCTGAATGTCGCCCATTTCCTCGAGTAGCTGCTCCAGCTTATCCGGATCAGCGTCGGCCATCTGTTCAGTAATTTGCATCATTTGCTTTTCCAGTTCCAAGAGTGGTAGAAAAGCGTCTTTAAGAACATCACGAATCGTCTTGCCTGGTGTTAACTTCGTATGTTGATCCAAGTATCCGTAACGAACTTTTGGCGTCCACTCTACTTTTCCACTATCTTTAAGCAGTTTCCCTGTCAAAATATTCATTAATGTTGATTTCCCGGCACCATTTGCTCCAACCAATCCTACCCGTTCCCCGGCAAGCAGTCGAAAAGAAACATTTTTAAATAACGTACGGTCTCCAAAATTGTGACTAACGTTCTCTACTGACAATAAACTCATAAGATGAGACTGCTCCTATCTAATTACATTACTTTAGTTTCAAGTTTACAAACCCCTATCTTAGCACAGGTTCTGTCTATTCTGAAAGTATGTACCTTAAGAAGAGCAATCAAATTCAAAATATCCTTTAGCAGCTGCCTGCCTTGGATTCGTAAACACCTCTTCTGCACGAAATCCAGGGTTACATGTGGCAAGATAATGATATTTAATATTTGTTACAGGATCAACGCCACCAACAACTGCTGTTTTTTTGACCAGTCTGCCTCCGCCAATTGCATAGTTGTTAACCCTCTGATCCCCTACAGCAATCCCCTGTACAAATGCCATAATGCCAGTATCATTAATCGAATTGTACCAATCTTCCTGTGAGATTAAGGGCATCGTAAACACATAAGACACACCATTTTTTCTTGCAAATTCATTGTGATTATTGATTACGTCTGCCAGCTCCTCCTGAACACCCGTCACGATCCGGCTGCGCCTCACCTGCTCAAAGATTGTTGAATCCTGAAGCAAAGAAATTGTTGAACTGGCTGCTAATTCATGCTGGAACCCTTCAATCCATCTCCCCCCACCAGCGTCATACGCATGGACGTAACCGTCTAGGGTAAAATTAATACTGTTTCCATCTGAATCTGAATATGTATAAGGTCTTTTCGGGCTCCACACATGTTTGAAAGAGTTGTCCATCTTCCCAGTCAGTTCAGTTTCCTTGGCAAAAATATAATATCCGTCGTAATCAAGGATCACGATTGCCGGAATATAGTCAAACATATGTTGAATAGCTGTCTGATCATCCTGTATTCCCATGTTTAGTGCCATCGTTTGGGTGAAAGTAGACAAAGCTAGCTCTTTATCCGCTTTAACAAACTTGGCAGAATCATATCCTGCTTCTGCGTCTTGTTTCTCATTTTGGTGCATGACCGCGCCAGCATCAATCACAGCGGTTTGAAGTGCTGTTTTGTAGCGATAAGCTATTTCATTAGCCTTTTGCGCATCATCGGAATGAATCGTAAGGATATATAAGAACGGAAAAAAAATCAATACAAATACAATAGAAAGCTCAGTAATCTTCATTCAATACCATGCCCCCATAAGAAGCAAAAACCGCAGAAGCCTGAGCCGTGCCTTGTAACCATTCGCGTATCATCATCGAAGGTGTGCGATTGGTGCTTTTTAAACTTACAGTAAAGTAATCACCCATCGTTAGCTTGTACCTGCGCGCGGGGTCATCCATTGATAACGTGCTGGACATGGGGTAAAGACGTTCCTGAATCTGAGAGAAGTAGTATCCATCATGAACAACTTCATATGTACCCGTAAAGCTACTCTGATCCATTGGATCAGAATAGTGAGGCACATACTTTTTATGCAAATGTTCCATAGAGATATCATATGTGTTACCCGTTTGGGCCAGCTGCTCTTGAAACTCTGCAAGCATACTAGGTGAGATATATCCTTTAGTACGAACAGCATCCACAAAACGTGTGACATTCTGTGCTGCTGTCATACGTGCGATATCATCCTGACGTTCAGCAGTCTCAGCCGCTGGATACACATAGAGCAGGAGAACGGCAAGTAATACGGCAAACAATCTGGATGCAGCATTAATCACTGTCTTTGTACCTCCTTCCAAAATGAGAGCTTTACCAATTCTCCCGATTCATTTCGATTGTATTCGGGTCGATAGTTCCCGTCTAACTCAACTGGAATCATGGCTGATGGATCTAAAAGCGGATCGATCACATACCCATAACCATTCACCTCAACCTGTACGCCTGTACCTGTCATTTGTCGCACGGTATGGAGCACTTCATCTCCGGTATATCTGATTATCTCACTTGTAAGAAGGGTATTATGCACTCTGCCTTCCATGGCTGCATTCGTTTTCACCCTGTCGTTCAAAGCATCCCTGAGCATCTTTACGTTCGCCTGCCCGTACAGGCAGGCTGTCACAAAAAGGACAACCGCCGTACAGAAAAGCATCATTTGGTGTGTGTTCCGGAACATGTTCTACCAGCTCCAGTCAGGATTGTTGAAAGATCAGACCCCTAACAACATTAGACCGGTCTTTAACGATAACCGCCTTGAACTTACCGCTTGGATTAACGTATTGATTGTCCTTTTCGCTCATGGTCTGATTGATACTACCTACCTTGTCATCAGGCGCAATGACAGAACCATAATCGGCGTTATTCAGATCCTGAGAAATGTTGAGTTGATTGCCATACCATTGGCCAGCTTTGTTTTTTCCTGTAATGACCTTAATGCCAAATTGATCCTTGTCCGCATATTTACGTAATGCATTTGTCACTTGTGACCCACTGATTGTCGTTCCGTCATACACCGTAAATGCAGCTTGAGATAGCTCTGTCTGAATATCCGCGAAATTATTTTGCGCCGTTTTGGTTGCCTCCTGAGCCGAAATAAATAACAAAACCACAATCGTAATCAAAGCAATTGTCAAAAATATTCCCGCTGCCACCTTTAAAGCACTTGATGCATTATTCATAGTAATAACCTCCTGAAATGATATGAATGATTAATTCTTGAATCCACTTTACAAGCCATGGACTAAAGTCTCTGAATTTGCTCGTAATACATGTTCATCTGCACAAAGCTCATACCAACCAGCGGAATGACCAAGTACAGGAAGATTAAAGCGTACATTGGTGTAAAGCCGATCGTTCTTCCCCAACCTGCTTTGACATCAATGATTTTGTTGTACTCCTGTTTACGTTGTTCGAAGTAAAAAGCCATCATGCTCTCCAGATCATCAAAAGCTTCTCGAATGGATATTTTACCTAGAGCAAGTTGCAGCTTATCAATCAAACGTTGGAATTCTGGCAAGGCCACTTCCTCTTTTAATTGTTCAAGAGCTTGTTCCGGTCCATGTTCGAAGTGCAACAGACATTTTTGCAGTGGTCTTTTAAAAATAACGGCGAATCGATTGAGCCATTCCACAATTTCTTCCACTGACATACGGTCCATCTCCCTCAAAATGGAGATTACGGTTTGGAATTGATAGATTTCGTGACGCATATCCAAACTTCTCATTTTACGCTGGAACATCATCAGCCATAGCGGCAGATAATAGCCTCCCAAACCAAACGCGAGTGCCAAAACAAGATGCCACCATCGCAGATACTGGTTGTTATATGATTCTATTTTCTCCGTGATCCTCTGAATCGTAGCGTTTTGAGTATCCTGATCCAATTGGCTTGGAGCGAGATATCGCAATGCATCAGCAATATCTTCGTATGTAACTCCACGCTTCATGTCAACATATGTCATGATCGATTCATCAAGCGTTGTTTTCTGTCTGGCTATTTCCAAATCATTCTCGGACATTGCACCAAACATACGGTCATCCCTGATCGGATCTTGTAATATATGATTTCGCTCAACCTGATGCAGAAGCAGAATGAATCCAATAGTTAGAACCACACAACTTATAAATAACATCAACCTTCGAATAGCCAGCCATTCATATTTTATCTCTGTATTACTCTCTCTCATTAACCTGATGGTCTGATTGTACGAAACGGTCCCGGGTTTGGGAGCAAAAAGCATAGCCATCTTCCGCAAAAACACCTGCTTGTACAATATACGATCCAGTCTGGATTGCTTCTGTCCAGAGCGATAGCGGGTTTCATCGTATTGTTGAAGACGCTGTAACAGCAAATAAGCAACAATAATGATAACGTAGATCGATATTTTGGTTACAAACCCCAGTTTGCTGCGATAAAATTCATCCATCGTAGGAAAGCTAACCCGTGCCCATCGTTCAATTGGTCCTGTGAATAGCACAGGTGCAAGAGCAATGACATTTAACCCTTGCAACAAGTAATCAAGCCGGTCACGTCTGAGAATTTCCAGATGAATCTCCTGAGTCAGATTGCCTAATCCTTGAAGGTATATGGAACCCTGCTTTTTATCCTTGTCACCAAACTCCATAACCATATAAGAAACACCAGCAAATCCTTTAAGAAAACGATTTGGGGCTATTTCATAATATCGCTCGAGAGCTTCATCCGGATCGGGAGAAGTCAGCGCTTCATAGATTAGTCTCACCTGCTCTGCTGCTTCTCCTGAAGCCGCTTCGGATGCTTCATACAGCGCTTCCTCAACCATTCCATGTTGATGATATCGGTGTCTCACATCGGCAAACAGATCCAGCATCTGAACCAACAGTTTTTTCTCCATTCGACTCAAACACATATCCAGTACAAGACTGTTCAACACAACCGCACACAGGATAGCGAGAATAATAAACGTTAGCCCTGGTTGCAGCCAAAATAATACAACACTGACACTTCCATAACCGCCCATAATGATAAGAACAACGGTCATCGTCACTCTGCGCAATGCTGGTTCATCCCTGGCATAACGATACGAGATTCTTTTTTGCACCTGTAATATATAGGCTGACAGCAAGGGCACTTTCATACCAAACTGATACGCCCGTAACAGGAATGATCCCCAATCTCTATACTTTCTACCCTGAATGTGAATGATATTCGCGGTAGTATATTCGGAACTACTCACTCTTCGCCGCAACAAATGAAGAATGAGTAGAGTGAGGATTAATCCTACTGCACATATGCCTATCACAAGCAATAAGACCCATTTAAGGTTCATATGTCTCACCCCAATGTTGTCCGATGAACTGTGCGAACTTTTCGGCATCTTGCAGCGTCATTTGATCCTGCATATCTGCGATGCTTGTAGCAGAGATCGGGGCAGTAGCTACATAATTTCCTTGCTGATACTCCACAACATTTCGAAATGTGAACCCGCTTTTCTCTTGATCACACCCTTCATGGCGGGACCGAGGAATACATTCGGTAATTCGCTCAATATATCTACGGCCCTCAGCATCTTTTTTCATGTGAACATCAAAGTTAATGACACTGACAACCTGTTCTTCTGCGATATGCTCATGCTGAAACATGCCCGTTTTAAGGAGTGAATTTCGTAGTGAGAACACCAGATCACGAAATGTTTTAGCATGATGTGTGAACAGTGTAAAAAGACTCGCTACTTGCGACATCTGAATCATCCAGGCAGCCACTTCGTCACTGGCAACCTCACCGAGAATGTTTACCGTACCATCTGTTTTCTTCTGCAAATCGAGGCCTTGTTGCCCAGATATATGTTCTGTCTCTCGAAAACTCAGAATGTTACGACGACTATAGATCCGTCTTAATTGCAATTCAAATGCCATCTCCTGTACACGCAGGGTATAAGAAGCGTAAATATGCTTCACCATAGCCATTAGCAATGTCGTTTTACCAGAACCCTGTGCCCCTGTCACTGCTGTAATCCGACTTCCTTTCATTAAATATCGAAGCAACTCGATTGGTAACTGTGCGTTGTTACCTGTAATCAATTGATCCAGGGAAGCGTTTG
>JAFWEX010000028.1 GCA_017512705.1 Paenibacillus sp. | reverse complement strand
TAAGACCATTCCTTTCATTGAGCCTGAACATCTCAATTTTATCGGAATGGTCTTGGTGGTTAAACCTCAAGGCCCTCCACCCGCATAGCGGGTGGTTTTTTGTTTCGCGCGTTTCACGCACTCAACTGGCTAAAGCCATAACAAAAAGCCGCGCATTGCGCGGCTTTACTAATTGAGTATTTTTACCGGACACTCACCTATACACTACCTTTTGATTTACCTTCCATTGTTATATTCCGGAATCACCTATACCTACCTCAGCTAATCGCCGATGTTCCTGCTTATCCTAGGAGTGATTATGTTGAACTTGATGCAGGCGACTGTAGATGCCTCCAGCAGCAACCAGTTCTTCATGGTTGCCTTGTTCAGCAATACCATCGGTATTCACGACTATAATGCGATCTGCATTTTTAATTGTGGTCAGTCGGTGTGCAATGACGAGCGTTGTTCTGCCGACTGACAATTCGGCAAGAGATTGCTGAATGAGCGCTTCCGTTTCCGTATCTAACGCAGAGGTGGCCTCATCCAGAATCAAAATCGGCGGATTTTTGAGGAACATGCGTGCAATGGACAACCGTTGTTTTTGCCCGCCAGATAGCTTAACTCCACGTTCTCCAATGATGGTATCCATTCCCTCTGGCAAGCTCTTAATAAGCTCCTCCAATGAGGCACGACGAGCTGCCTCCCAGATCTGATCCTCTGTAGCTGTCAGATCACCGTAGGCGATATTCTCCTTGATTGTACCCGAGAATAGGAACACATCCTGCTGCACGATTCCGATCTGTTTACGCAGTGATTGCAGCTTAATGTCACGAATATCGACACCATCAACTGTGATACGCCCTTCCTCAACTTCATAAAACCGCGGCAGCAAGCTGCATATCGTCGTTTTACCTGCACCGGAAGGACCAACAAATGCGACCGTTTCGCCAGGACGAATCGACAAGCTAATGTTATTCAGGATGCGCCGGCTTGACTCATAGCCGAATGAGACATTCTCGAAGCGGATGTCCCCCTTCACCTCACGCAACTCAACCGCATCTTTGCGATCTGCAATCTCAGGTTCCGTGTCAATGATCTCAAGATACCGTTTGAACCCAGCAATTCCCTTCGGATAGCTCTCAATCACCGCATTAATCTTCTCGATTGGTCGGAAGAAAATATTAGACAAGAGCAGGAAAGCCATGAAGTCCCCCATGTTAATTCTGCCGTCGATGTAGAACCATGCTCCGCTGATCATCACAAATACGGTAACCAGACGCATCATCATATAACTGACTGAGATGCTTTTGGCCATCGTTTTGTATGCGAGCAGTTTGGTTAGACGGAAATTTGCGTTATCTACGGCAAACAGCTTTTTCTCATGCTCCTCGTTGGCAAATGACTGCACAACACGCATGCCACCTACGTTATCTTCAATACGCGCATTGAAGTTACCCACATCGCCGAACAATCGCCGATATGTCTTGGTCATGCGACCACCGAATACAATAATAACCCACGCCATAATCGGAATGATAATAAACGTCAGCAAAGCCAGCTCCAGATTAATGTTAGCCATCAGCCAGAATGATCCAATTAGCGTCATCACTGCGATGAACACATCCTCCGGCCCATGGTGAGCTACTTCACCAATATCATTGAGATCATTCGTGAGATGACCGATCAGATGGCCTGTTTTGCGATTATCAAAAAACCGGAATGAAAGCTTCTGCAGGTGGGCGAACATTTTTTCACGCATATTGGTTTCAATGTTAATTCCCAGCATATGTCCCCAGTATGTAACGACGTAGTTTAACACGGTATTAAGTGCATAGATGGACAACAGTACAATACACGCGAGTAGAATAAGAGGCCAGTCCTGTCCAGGCAGCAGTTCATTAATGAACTTGCTAACGGCAAGCGGGAATGCCAGCTCCAACAAACCGGCAAACACAGCACAGCCGAAATCGATGAGAAACAGTTTTTTATACGGTCGATAGTACGAAAAAAAACGACGAAGCATTTCTATTCACGCTCACTCTCTACTTTCATATTCTGCCTAATCTACAAGTTCATCAAGGGCAGTCTCTAACTCATCCAGTTGTCTTGTCAGTGAGCTCACTTGAGTTTGCGTATCCTTTAGCTTTTTTGAAATGGACTGTCCCTCTTCTGTCTCTGCGCCTTCTTTTCCTTCTCCCACGCCAGACTGAATACGGCTCCATTCTTGTTCATATTGCTTCAGCTGATCTATAGCCGCACTCCGCTCTTCTTTTATTTGATCAATCTGCTGTTCCAGGTACAACAGATCGGACAGGCTTGCTCCGCCTGTCATACGCTGAGAATACGTCATTTGCTCACCTCTTTATACAACTTCTATGCTTATTTTTATTCTTCCTTCAACTCGATTGCTTTACTTACGTCGTATGCATCCATATTGATATCCGGCTCTATATCCAATGCCAATTTGGCAAGCTGACTGCCGATGTACGGCCCCATCGTTAAACCAGAAGCTCCCAAACCATTGGCTGTAATCAGACCGGACCATCCGGGCACTGTTCCCATAACCGGCAGAAATCCAGGTGTGAACGGACGAAAACCAACCCGTACCTCATCAAGAGTACTGTTAGCAAGCTCAGGAGCAAGCTCCAATCCTTTGTTCAACACCTCCTGCATACCTCCGGCAGTAATTCGTGTATCATAACCCTCAACATCATTTTCATGGGTTGCCCCAATGACCATCTTCTGTTCTGCAAAGGCGAGCAGATACTGGTCTGTAGGCGGCATAATGACGGGCCAACGACCTATATCTTGTTGATGAGAAGTTCGTAAATGAATAATCTGAGCCTTCTGATAATGGATTTTAAAATGAATGCCAAGTGGCTCCATCAATTCATTTGCCCAAGCACCTGCACACACCACAACCATATCGGCGCCGTAACGCTCTGAATTCACTTCAACGCCAATCACCTGTTCGTCGTCATAGAGCAGCCGAGCTTCGCCCTCCAAAAACCTAGCACCTTTGCGCTGTGCAGAACGAATCAACGCATCACGGAGTGCTCTTCCATCCACACGGGCAGCGCCACTAACATGTACAGATGAGTAACCTTCCCGAAGGATCGGAAAACGTTCCCGAGTTTCTTTTTCATCCAGACATGTAATGTTGCCCATCTCTGGTGCATCTTCTCTACGCAGCTTGGCTCGTTCGACCAACTTGTTCAATTTGTCATGATCGGTATGAATACTGAGTGCACCTGTCTGCGCATATCCAGTCTCCGTCTCCCCATCACGTTCCAATTCAGCAATAAGGCCAGGATAATAACGTGCTCCCGCCTTAGCCAGCTGATACCAGTCCTGATTCCGGCGCTGGGACAACCATGGGCAGATAATTCCAGCCGCCGCATCGGTTGCCTGCCCCGTATCTTTCCGGTCAACAAGCAATACTTCAGCACCTGATTTGGCCAAGTGATAGGCGGTAGATGCCCCTAATATGCCTGCCCCGATGACGATAACTTTTTTCATGCCAATATTCCTTTCATTCATAAAACTCTAAAATCTTAGTATCTTTATTTAGTATCTGTATATAGAAATATGTCTCACATAAGCTTCTTAACCTTCTGCCTCTACAGGTAGCCAATCTGATTCTTTGGCCCCTAGATTAATAATGAATTGTTTTAACGAATGAGAGATCCATTTCCGAGCATGGATTACAAGCTGAATCTCCATAGTGAAATCAGTATGAACCAACGGCAGTACGGTAAGCTCCTGTCTCTGAATCTCGTCCATCGCAATCATCTGTGGCAATAGCGAGATACCCGGCCCAGCCATAATACTTCGCTTAATTGCCTCAGGACTCCCTAGCTCCAATGCTACTTTATAAGGAATTCCATTCTTTCTGAGTATCTTTTCCAATAGTTGTCTGTAGTTACACGAATCCTCTGGCATGATCCATTCTTCGTTCGCAAGATGATTCAATGTGACCTCGGATTGAGCCGCAAGGGGATGGTCTGAGTTCACGATGAGTACCAGTGGTTCCTCCCGAATGGTGATCCACTGTAATCCCGAATCAGACGAAGCATTGGCTAGAATCAGGCCGACATCCGCTTCTCCCTCTCTAACTTTTTGTAAAATCAGATCTTCACGATCAGTCTGCAGTCGTATGCTAAGCTCAGGATATTGTGTGCGCGTGGTTTGAATAGGTGCTGGCAGATAATATGAGGCAAGTGAATCCATCGTAGCGATGGTTAATGAACCCCCACCCTGCTTGGTCAGCTTCTCCTGTGAATGCTCAAATATCTCCAGTATCTGTCCGGAAAGCTTGTATAACTCTTCCCCCGCTGAAGTCAACCTAATTTTGTTGTTATTATATCGTTCGAATAATTTGACTTGATAAATTTTCTCCAGTTTTTGAATCTGGGTTGTCACACTGGACTGTGCGTAGCCAAGCTCTTCGGCCGCCTTCGTAAAGCTTTGCCTCAAAGCAACCTCACGAAAGGTTTGAAAATAATTCAAATCCATATCTTTTCCCTCACGTCATCGAAATTATTGATAAGACCCATCATCTATTATAGCTAACTATGATACCTTTTCCTATGGTAAAGTGAATGTAATGGAATTCCAACATACATATGGGGGTCATACAATGTTAACCGAACAACAGGTTCATGGTATCTATATACCTGTAATCACACCTTTTACCAAGGAGCGCGAACTCGATCTTCCTTCATTCCGCAATTACATCAAAGTTATGGCAGAGAGCGGTATTCATGGCTTGGTGATTAATGGCACGACAGGAGAATCACCTACCGTGACATGGGACGAAGTGGAACAGCTTGTGAAGGCCGCGAAGGAAACACTGAGCAGCATCAATTCCTCCGTACCTATTGTGGTTGGCACTGGAACCAATGATACTGCTTCAACCGTGAAAAGAACCAAGATGGCCGCAGACCTCGGCGCTGATGCGGTTCTTGTCGTAACTCCATACTATAATAGACCTACCGAAGCGGGCATTTATGAGCACTTCCGTATGGCTGCTGAAGTAGGCGTGCCTGTAATGGTATATGAAATCCCAGCACGTACTGGCGTGAAGGTTTCCATAGATATGATGAAAAAAATTATGAACCTGGATGGTGTTATTGGTCTTAAGGACAGCACAAACGACCTTGAACTGATGACTGAATTGGTACGCACCGGCTCCAAACCGATTTTGTGCGGAGATGATACATTCTTCTATGATATGTTAACGAAAGGCGCGACCGGCGGTATGATGGCATCTGCCGGAGTGAATCCGAAGCGTTTCCTCGAGGTGTATAACCGTTTTGTTGCCGGGGAAAAAGAAGAGGCTTACCAGATCTATACGGAGTTACTTCCGTTTATTCAACATCTATTTGAGGAGCCTGCTCCGGCAATGTTAAAACATCTGCTTGCTAAAGAAGGTATTATCTCTTCGGACCAGTTGCGGTTGCCTTTGATGCCAGCATCGGAACAGCTAAAAGCAAAGTTTGCGCTATAAATAAAACGCACAAATCATCGTAACATCATTCATCGGTATGTCAAAAAGCCGCAGTTTCTTCTGCGGCTTTTGTTATGCACTTCTTTTTCCACACACATTTCTTATTTCGATTATTTCGCAATAAAACCATGATAGAATGTTTCTACTACAAGGGCGGGAGCAGCTTTTTGGGCTATATTGCCGCGGATTACTTGCTGCCATGTCAGAAAGAGGACAGAATACAGCACTTCCACAATCCACGTTGTCTCCACATCGGATCGAAAGAATCCTTTCTTTTGGAGCACGCCAATGGCGTTCAGCACGGGTTCCCTCAGCTTCTGGTCTGCTCCTTCAATCTCGGCGTTATAATGGACGGTAGTATCATGAGCCAGAAAATAAATTTTGTCCCCCAAAGGTATGAGTGCCTCAATCAGATCGGGGATATATTGCTCAACCCGACTCTCATCCAGCTTAATATGCTGCAACGTCTCATCAACAACCTCTATGGCCCGCATGGCTAGATGAATCATAAGCTGTTCGCGGCTTTCCACATATCTATGTAACGTTGCGATGCCAATGTTAGCAGCCTCAGCTATGTCATTCATAGACGCATTTGGCTTGTCTATAAGCAGCTTCGTTGCTTCATCTAATATCGTGTTCATTCGGTTCTGCTTGAAGGTTAATTTCTCTGTTTTCATAGTGAACTACACCTCACTCTTGCTCCAAATTAATCGACCTTCGCTCCAAGTGAGCGGGCTATAAGAACTGCCTGTTCACGATCAATGCGTACCTTTTTGAAGTCCAGTGATTTTAGATCAATTCCTTCCAAAATGGCACCTCGCAAGTCAGCACCCTCGAGCTTCACCCGGCTCATGGATACTCTGGTGAGGTCACAATCACGCAAGTCTGCTTTGGTCAGATCACATTCACTGAGATCGGCTTCGAAGAAACGAATCCCACGCAAATCCTGTTTTCCCAGCCGAGTATGCCTCAGATTGGTATAAGACCAGTCTCCTTTTACAAGTGAAACTCCGTCCATCTGGGCACCCGCGAAATCAGATCCTGTCATTTTACAAGCTGTGAATTTAGACGCGAATAAGTTCGCTCCGCCAAACATGCAATTTTCAAACGCTGACTCCGTGTGCATCGATCCGTTCATCAATGCGCCCTTGAAATCACATTCTATAAAACGACAATGGCTCGTCTCGATTTCTTCCATAGAAGCATTCATGAATGTACATTGCCTGAATACACAGCTCGTCAATTCACCATAGCGCAGATCGCGTCCTTCAAAATGAACGGCTTCATATTCTTGATCCTTATATTGATACATAGTACACCTCTTTTGGTTAAATGGTACATTTACCGATTAAAAAAAACGCTTATTCTACTATACCATAACGACTTCTATAGAAGTTTTACAATAGGTTTTTGCACATTCTGTACATCGATACAGCAGGTTTTCTGATTTCTCCGACCTTTCTGTATCCCAGACGTTCGTACAGTTTAATTGCACCGGCATTCTCTTGCTTGACTGTTAAAGATGACTTCGCGAACCCTTGCAGGACAGCCTGCTTCTCGGCATGCAGGATCAACTTCGTACCCAATCCGAGCCCTCTGCTTTCCGGTAGCGTAGCAATCGTTCCAATATGATATTCATCCAGTTCTCCTTCTTTTAAAGTCACCATGGTATAAAACTCTTTCCAGTTACGCAGGTTGTACCCGATCAGCTTCCATTGGTGGAGCTTAAATAGTTGCGAGAACGTAGGCAGCGCCAGCTTATTCATCAGCCTTGTAGGATAACACATAATCATTCCCAATGTAATGCCATCCTGCACGGCTTCGTAGGCATACTCGTGACTAAATCGATTGTTACGAACTCGCCAGAGTTTTTGAAACGTTCTATTAATTACTGCGGGTTCTCTGGATCCAGCCAGAGAGAATTTCATGTAATCAAGTGCCATTTCGGTTAGTCTTCCTCCAACAGTCGTTTGAGGGCTTGCTTTTACAATGGATACTGCGCTCATAACCTCACTCCTTACAATGTGATTTGAATCTGATCGACTGTATACGGTATGAAAATTTGATGCTCCATCTAACTTTTTTTGATAGTTCTAAATATATTTTTGATAGATATAACTATCATATGAATGAATTATATATCATCTGATTTGGAAATTCAAATTCTTCTTATTCCTATACATAAACCAAAAAAGTAAAAAAACCGCTGCAATAGCGGTTTTTTTTAATTTTTTAGTATGGTGACAGACTATAAAAACTGCTTGAACCATGCGTTCACCTGTTCGAAACTATCAACACGCAGTGACGGTTTTCCACTTTTAAGCAAAGAATGGTTCGAGCCTGGATAGCGAATCAGCTTGGTTGTTTTGCCGTAACGCTTCAGCGTAGTATACAACTCTTCCGCCTGCGCAATCGGCGTCCGATAATCCTGCTCTCCGTGCATGATCAGCAGCGGGGTATCGATCTTATGCGCATGGGCAAGCGGTGAACGGGACCACAGAAATTCTGCGTGCTCCGCTGGATTGCCCCCAACTACACCTTCTACGTACGATATACCAATATCACTTGTGCCATACATGGACAACCAGTTGGAGATACAGCGTTGTGTCACAGCTGCCCGGAAGCGATTGGAATGAGCAACAATCCAGTTCGTCATTACCCCGCCATAACTTCCGCCCGCAACACCCAAGCGAGATTCATCCAGTATGGAATAGGAGGTCAGGACATAATCTACTGCTTCCATCAAATCTCGATAATCCCCACCACCAAAATCACCACGGCAAGCTTGAGCAAACTCCTGCCCATATCCCATACTCCCCCGAGGATTAATCCACAATACCGCATAACCTTCTGCGATAAGTGTCTGCATCTCATGACTATAAGAACCAGAGTACATGGCGTGAGGACCACCATGAATTTGTAAGATCAGCGGAAACTTCTCTTTCGATCGAATATCCGGCATAGCCAACCACCCGTGAACCAAACGTCCGTCTGAAGAGGAGAACTGAATTCTTTTAGGTACGTTGACAATCCGCTTATTCATAAACTCATCATTCCGGCGCGTAAGTCTGGACATGGTACGGCTTCCCGTATCAACAATGTATAACTCTCCAGGATGCGTGTCGGTCAGAGCAGCAACGACCAGCGTTCTCTCGTCTGCGGAAAGCGTATATTGATACACATCTTTTTCTCCCGCCGGTGTGATAACTTCCCAGCTTCCGTCTGACTCAATCTGGTATACATCAACATTTCCATGATGCGTGCCTAGAACGTACACTCCCTGCTGCGGGAATGAACGGCTAATTACAGGT
Source organism: Paenibacillus sp. (assembly GCA_017512705.1). Taxonomy (GTDB): domain Bacteria; phylum Bacillota; class Bacilli; order Paenibacillales; family Paenibacillaceae; genus Paenibacillus. The sequence goes on along the minus strand of JAFWEX010000028.1, from coordinate 14,640 downwards.
GAAGGCGAAGCACTGGCTGACTTCATATCTCCCAGTGCAGCATTGCCGATCTGCATGTCTAGTTCCGGTGCGAATAGCCTGGGCATCCCCCGCTGAGCGGGAATGGTATACAGTCGATGATGACTTCCACTGCCAAATTTGCGATCACTTGCAATGAGGATCAGCTGTTTCCCGTCAGGAGTGAACGAGAACTGGCCAATCTGAAGGCTGGAGTCCGTAATTTTGACAGGTTCTGCTTCCCCCTTCTCCTCAACATGGACCATATATACATCTGTGTGATATTGCAGATCCGGGTCCATACCCTCTTCTTTTGCTTGTTTGGAGATAAATGCAAGATTCAGGCTATCCGGTGACCAGACCGGTGTCGTAATATTCCATAATTCAGGCGTCATCTGTGTGATCTGTCCACCATGAAGCTCGTAAAGGAAAAGATGGCTGTATTGACCATCCCACCACCCTGAACCTTCTTCCTTGGGCGTAGTCCGTTCATACACCTTCCCACGTAATACGGTTGTCGACAGAGCTACTAGTTCAGTACTTTCTGTACTTGGCTTCTCATCGTCCAAGCGTTCAACTGTGTTAAGCTGAACTTTACTGGTAAAGGCAATATATTTCCCATCGGGAGACCAGATATAACTTATGATCTTGTATTCAGGAGATATGAGCATGGTCGGTTCCGCACCCTCCGTCTGAAGAGACCACAGTCCTCTTCCAGCCTGCGTGGAGCGTATAAACGTCAACTCGCTTCCGTCCGGTGACCATGCAGGGGAGGTATCTTTTGTTCCATGGGTGAGCGCTACATCCTCAGTACCATCCAGCGAGATTCCGCGAATCTGAGTGTTATATTCGTTCTTCACCTGATCTATTGTCTGTTCCACATATGCAACCTGCCCCTTTGCACTGATCACAGGTTGACTGATCCAGCGATAGTGAACCAAATCCTCTGGAATAATCCGACTTTTTTTCATTAACTCTATCTCCCTTCCGCTCTTATTTATGAGTCGTTTCTGTACGAGGATCAAGGACATCTCTGAGCCAATCCCCTAGGAAAATAACCCCCAGTACGGTAAATGTAATTGCAAGTCCGGGGAATGTAGCGACCCACCAGCTTGTTGCTACATACTGTCGTCCGTCACTCAACATACCACCCCAAGATACATCCGGAGGTTTGATTCCTAGCCCCAGGAAACTCAGTGAAGCTTCCATAATGATCGTTGTACCTACATTCATACCGCATATGACAATAAAAGAGGAAAGGATGTTTGGTAGAATATGTTTTAGAATTAACCGAGTGTTCTTGGCACCAATAGACTTGGCGGCAAATACGAAATCTCGTTCTTTAAGGCTGAGCACCTCACTTCGGACTACACGTGTAAATGGTACCCAGTTCGTTACACCGATAACAAAGATCAGGGTTGTCAGACCTGGGCCAACAATAGCCATCACCACTAACATAAACAGAATTGTCGGAATAGCCAAGAATGCATCACCCACACGCATAATAACCGCATCCAGCCATTTTCCGTAGAATCCAGAGATCAAGCCCAGAATTGCTCCTAGAATTCCCGAGACAATCACTGCCCCCATACCTACAATCAACGATACACGAGCGCCATATACGATACGGCTCCACATATCTCTACCCAGATTGTCGGTACCTAGCCAGTATTCAGCTGTTCCACCTTCAAGCCATGCAGGCGGTTTGAGACGGTTTAGCGGATTAACGGCAGCCGGGTCATGACTCGTTAGCAGAGGTGCGGCTATAGCAATCAAAGAAACAATACACACAATCACAGCACCGAATAGCCCGGTTTTGCTGTGGATTAGTTGCTGCCATATAGAACGAATTCCGGCAAGCGTGTGTTTCTCGTTGTTTCCCTGTTTCTGATCCAGGACCGATATGTCATTGCTGTCTCTCATAGATCGCACCTCCTTCTAGTCATATTTGATACGCGGGTCCAGCAGTCTATAAGACACGTCCGTTAGAATATTGACAACAACAACAATAATGGCAATCACAAACACTGCGGCTTGCACAATGGCCATGTCATGAGTATTCACTGCTACAACCAGCAGCTGACCCAAACCAGGCCAGGAGAATACCGTTTCGGTAATCAGGGTGCCCCCGATCAAACTTGTAAATTGAAGGCTCATGATCGTGACAACCGGAATCAAACCATTACGAAATGCATGTTTTGCAATTACGGTTAATCGACCAAGTCCTTTGCTGCGTGCTGTGCGAATGTAGTCCTGATTCAATATTTCCAGCATGCTTGACCGAATGAGACGTGTCATCTGTGCAGCCAACCCGACGCCAAGGGTAAATGCCGGTAGAATCAGGTGCGACAAGCCTCCGCGTCCCGATACGGGCAACACTCCAAGGATGACGGAAAACAACAGAATGAGCATAATCCCCATCCAGAAGTTAGGCATCGCCTTGCCAACAACGGAAATACCTGAAATGAGGAGGTCGGTAAACGAGTTTCGTTTCACCGCAGAAATAACGCCCAGCGGCACAGCCATTATTATTGCAAATATCATCGCTGCAGCAGCCAGTTCAAAGCTGGCAGGCAATCGTTCAAGTACCAGTTCAAGTGCGGGCTGACCGTAACGGAAGGATTGGCCGAAATCCCCTTGGATGGCATTGCCCAAAAACTTGATATATTGTGTGTACAGCGGCTGGTCCAGGCCCAGTGCCTGTGTTAACACTGCCCGATCTTCTGCCGTTGCAGTTTCAGGCAGCATCAGAGCAACAGGATCTCCTGTTACGCGGACCAGAACAAATACGATTAAAGAAACGATAAAAAGCACTGGAATAATCTGTAATAGAGATTTGAAAACATATTTTAACACTTCCGGTTCACCTCCCCTTTTAAAAAAAGAACGGCAGGAACCTGTTTCATTCGGTCCCTGCCGTTCACAGCTCATTCATGCAATGACAGGTGGTTTAGCCTGATGTTACTTTGCAGCAGGTGTAATTTCGTCCGCATAGAACATTTCATCACTGCGCGGTGCAAAGTTCACTTTGTCATTGGTTCCATAAACGCCTTCCATCTGATACAAATATACGGCTGGGCGCTCTTCTGCAAAAATCTGCTGTACTTGTTGATATTCTTTTTCACGAGATTCAGGATCCATGTTCACAAGTGCAGATTGCAGCAGCTTCTCTACTTCCGGATTATTGTAGTCGGATTCTCCTTTAGCTTCTTCCTTCATGTAACGGTTATAGTTATTTGAAGCGTCGAACAGGGAGTTTCCGATACCGATCATGAAGATTTCCTTAAACGATTTGGAGCTGTAACGCTCGCTGAATGCACTCGGCTCAAGTACGTCCAGATTGATTTTGAATCCGGCTTGGTCTAGCATCGCTGCAACCACTTCAGCCTGTTCCTTGTACTGGGAAGAAACGGAGATGGTCATCTCTGCTTCCCCTTCCGCGTAACCTGCTTCTTTCAGAAGTTGCTTTGCTTTCTCCAAGTCGTACAGAGATGTCTTGTACAGTGATGGATCTGCACCAAAGTTACCAGGTGTTACGGATGTTCTTGTAACAATCCCTGCTCCGCCCGCTATGCTATCTACAATCCCTTGTTTGTCAATGGCTAAATCAATCGCCTCACGAACTTTTGGATCAGCTGTAATGCTACCTTCGGTTTGACGGAAGATCAGCTGAAGAACACGTTGAATCGGCGCTTTCACAATCTTTTTATCCGCTTCGCCTTCAATTCTAGCGATGTCCGTTGACGGGATCGATGCCGCAACGTCAACTCCGCCAGCTAACAACTCGAATACACGCGTGGAAGCTTCAGGAATGACGCGGAACACCACGGTATTCCACTTCGGTTCATCACCGAAATAGCTTTCATTTTTTACAAGCTCTACACGGTCGTCTTTGGTCCATTTGCTGAACTTGTACGGTCCTGTACCTACTGGCTCTTTCAGGAACGTGTCCATACCCTTGTCTGCAATATATTTGGCAGGCAGGATGCCAGCTCCCATTTTGGACAACCGGTTAAGAAGCAGCGGGTCCGGCCCATCGGTAATGATGTCTACCGTAAGCTCATCTACCTCTTTCACTTCAACAATGTTTTTAAAATAACTGTTTTGTTTGAGTGTATTGTCTTTGGCTACACGCTCGAGGGTGTACTTCACATCTGCCGATGTGAACGGATCTCCATTATGGAATGTCACACCTTCACGCAGCTTGAATCTCCATGTGGTATCATTCACTTGCTCCCATGATGTAGCAAGTCCAGGTACTTTTTTCTGCTCACTATCATTTTTGATCAAATAATCAAACACGTTCACAATTACAGCTTCACTGGCTGTGTTGTTATTGTTATGAGGATCAAAACTCTCAATATCTGTTGCTGCCGCTACGGTTAACGTGCTGCTTGCAGCTGCAGCTGCACCTTCGCTTCCGCTTCCCTCGGATGTTGTTGCCGTACCTTGGCTACCTCCGCTGCATGCACTTAATACCATCACGATTGCCAGTAATGTAATCCACAAGCCTGTCCATTGTTTCTTTTTCATTGTCATTCTTCCCCCTTGGAAGTTGTATTTCTTGCCAGATATTCAAGTGCAATTGCTGACAACAAGCCTACGCCATAAGGCATAACCGTCTCGTCAAGATCAAACTTCGGGTGATGAAGCGGATATCGTGTACGCTCCTCATCGTTGCCCGATCCCAACCGAAAAAACACACCAGGTACATGCTCGCAATAAAAAGCGAAATCTTCGCCGCCTGTTGAAGGTTTAATATAACTCCACGCCTTCTGCGCGTTCACCTCTTCACAGACATCAGTCAGGAGATCAACCATCCCCAGGTCGTTCACGACCACCGGATAACCGTCACCATAGACAACTTCACATTCAGCCCCGAATGAACTGCAGATACCGCTCACCACTTGTTGGATCAGAGCTGGCATCCGTTCTCTCACATCAGGAGATAAGGTGCGAACCGTTCCAATCATCTCCACTTCAGGTCCAATGGCGGTGCCCATGTAACCCCCGGTAATTTTACCAATCGTGATGACTACTGGCTCAAGTGGATCAACCATACGACTGACGATGTTCTGGAGCGCGGTAATGATCTGAGCTGATACGGCAATGGCATCAACACCTTCATGCGGACGAGCCGCGTGCCCACCCTTACCATGAATCTTAATAACAAGCGGATCAGCCGATGCAAAGGCAACCCCTTGGCTGACACCAACAGTCCCCGTATCCTGACCAGGCGTCATATGTAAACCGGCAATGGCATCTACTTTGGGATTTTCAAGTACCCCATCCTGGATCATGGATCTTGCGCCGGCCAATCCTTCTTCGGCGGGCTGAAAAATAAATTTGATGTTTCCTGATTTAGGTCTGCCAAGCCCTGTAAGCAGTTCAGCTGCTCCCATCAGAATAGATGTGTGCGCATCATGGCCACATAGATGTGCCTTGCCTTTCACGGTTGAACGATATTCCACCGATTTCTGATCTTCAATAGGAAGAGCGTCCATATCAGCCCGAAGGGCAAAGGTAGGTCCATCTGTCTCTCCGCGAAGAAGGCCCGTTACTCCGGTCTGTCCAATATGGCGTGTAACCTCAAGTCCAAGGCTCTCCAGATGCTCGGCTACAATGCTTGAGGTTCGATGTTCCTCATAACCAATCTCCGGATGGCGATGCAAGTCCCTGCGCCAGGCACTTAATTTGGCTTGTAATGGCTGAGCCATCTGTATTAACTCAGATTGTTTCATTGAATGTCATTCCCTTCATGTTACTCGGATTCGGACACCAGCCGGGCATAGATCGCATCGGCCGAAAATGCAATATGCCTTTTCATCGTATCCCGTGATCTTATGCTGTCTCTCGCCTTAAGAGCTTCAAGAATCTCCATATGTACTTCGTAGTTCACAGAACGAATTCGCTCGTTATAAGGCATCAGATCCAGTGCCGGATTAATCATGGTACGAATTTGTCTGACAGCTCTTTCGCAGTAAGGATTGCCAGACGCTTTAGCTATGGTCAGATGAAACTTCACCTCCAGTGCCCGGAACCACTCCCTCGTGCAGTCCGGCTCGATGCTTTGCTCCATATAGTTGTAGAGCAGTTCCAGTTCGTCAGCGGTGATTCGCTCGGCAGCGAGGAAAGCTGACTCCGGCTCGATAATCGTTCGGTATTCAAATACCTTGAGCATCTTAGCCCAATCCTGCTTAATCTCTTCTTTGGTGCGTTTATGAGAATTCGCTGTCAGCGGTAGAACGAAAGTTCCACCTTTAGCACCTACTCTTTTCTCAATCAGTCCTTTATTTTCCAGAGCGGAGAGTGCTTCACGAACCGTTATGCGGCTCACATCAAACATCTCGGCTAAATCCCGCTCTGTGGGAAGCTGCTCCTCACTCATTAACTCTTTTAAAATAATGGCTTCCTCCAGCTGTTCTCGAATAAATTCACTAACCTTCTTAGTGGATACTTTCTCGAATCGAAAGGAGAATGGATTAGACATCAGAACACTCCGATCTGTAAATGGTCTAGACCTTATACCATTAATATAATTCCGACTAAACTTATATGCAATACTTTTTTTAATAAAATGCCAGTTTTAATTTTAATTATGGATTCAGTCATCCTTCCCCCATATCGAAGAGCATTGAAAAAACAAAGAAAAAAAGACGCTCCGCTGATGGCGAGAACCTCTTTCATTAAGGGGATTTTTGATGTCATACACTAGCGTTCTTTATTGGCAAAAGGTCTGAAATTCTCAGTCACCGCAAGACGCTCGCTTCCTTCGAGATAGAACTGATCCTCTGCCCTCCAGGTATGACTTTTTTTGTTCTGACGGCGAAGATACACATAATTGTAAGGTGAGGTAGCGTACGTTTTGTAGCCTCTCTTCCTGCATTGTCTCAGAAATGTAACATCCTCTCCAACGGAACGATCGGTGAATCGCACTCTTTTTAATACTTTTTTTCTAAATAACAGCGTACCTCCTTGCACAAATTCCGAAGGTTTATTGTTCTCTCCAGGAGACCTCATCAATAAGGTTCGGGTGCCTTCCAAATAAACTAGACATGAGTGTTTGCCCACAATATCACTCCCGGTCTTCCGAAGTGCGCGAACTTGTTCTTCTAGATAATAAGGAGTGTAATAGTCATCGTCATCCATCTTGGCAATGAGCGAGAAGCGAGCTCTTGTGATGCCGGCGTTCAGGCACTGTCCCAAGGATATACGCTCAGGTACACGGTATACGCGGACATTCGGGTATTTCTTTATCTTTTTCCGAACTAAACGCATGTTCATGCTGTCCAGATTCAGAATTATAATGAGTTCCTTTCCCTTGTAACGCTGACGACTATAATTTTGCAGTATATTGTCCAGAAATTGTGGGCGGTTGGTGCAGACAACGATGGATACACCTAGAGGTATACGAATTTCAGTCAAAACATCCCCCTCTTTTCAGATCATGATCTATCATCCTATGTGCTGGACTCATAACAGGTATAGACTGCTCCCTCTGGTTCTGGAAAATAACACAAAAAACCTCCGCCCTGATAAATAGGGACAAAGGTTCCTGGTGAATAACGTTTTTGTTTGGTCTAATCTTAATTGTTGAAATAGATGGCTTTGCCTGTACGTGCCGATTCATAGATGGCTTCCAGTATCTGCGATACGACCAGCGCTTGCTTAGGTGTGACTACAGGTTCCAGGTCCTGATCGATGGCTTCAATCCATTTTCGCATCTCGACATCTGGGGCATCTTCGGATTGTCCTTCATAGAAGTCCACGCCACCGGAGCTAAGTTCAATCTCTTGGGTATATAAACGGCTGAACTTCTCACCATTGATACGGAGTCCATTTTTCATGTCGGCACCAGCTTCGGTACCACTCAGACTGCACTTAGCCTCGTCTACATCCAATGAGTTCAGCGCCCAACTGGATTCGAGCATGATGGTCGCCCCATTTTCCATCACGATCATACCGAAGGCCGAATCCTCCACCGAGAACTTCTGCGGGTCCCACGGTCCCCAAGCATTGGCTGCATTTTCCCGCTGAGAGAGTTCATGATGTGTCGTACCTAATACGACTTTTGGCTGATAATTGTCCATCATCCATAACGTCAGATCCAGTGCATGTGTTCCGATATCAATCAGTGGGCCGCCACCCTGTTTCTCTTCATCCAGAAACACACCCCAAGTGGGCACGGCTCTTCTTCGAATAGCATGGGCTTTGGCAAAATAAATCGAACCAAGCTCACCCGCTTCACACAGTTGCTTCAGAACCATACTGTCCTGACGGAAACGGTTGTTATATCCGATCGTTAATTTTTTGCCTGTACGTTCCGCAGCTTCCAACATAAGCTGGGCTTCAGCCGCCGTCTTCGCCATCGGCTTTTCACACATGACGTGTTTACCTGCCTCCAATGCCGCAATCGAAATCTCCGCGTGAGAGATGTTAGGTGTAAGCACATGTACAATATCGAGTGACTCATCCTTTAGCAGTTCTTCATAATTCGTATAGATCTCCGCATCAGCAGAACCGTATTGCTTCTTCGCTTCTGCGGCGCGCTCTTCGACAATATCGCAGAACGCCGCCAGTTCAACGTTCGCAAGCTTACTCAGACTTGGCAGATGTTTGCCATTTGCGATCCCGCCGCAGCCAATAATTCCAATACGATACATTTTAGTCATATACGTCACCCTCACTTTAGTATTGGTTGTTTTAATTTGCGAAAAGCCGACGGGGTCATCCCGAGGCGTTTGCGAAACACAGCATGTAAATAATTGGCGTTGTTAAAACCGGAGGCCAGCGCGATCTGTTCAATGGACACCTTGCTCTCTTGTAGATGACGACATACCGCACGCAGGCGAATGTCTTCGAGTACACGGCTGAACGGCATATCAGGCTGGACTTGATAGAAGATACGCTGCAACTGGCGGCTGCTGATATGCAGCTTCTCAGCAACATGCTCCAGCGTCACTGCCGAAGCATGATTGGCCTGCATGTATTGAACGGCATAATCATATCGGTACACCGTCATATCCCGTGCAGGAACTTCCACTCGAATACCTCCGGTATCGTAAGCCCGAACTACTTTGAGTAAAATGCTGATCACGAGCTGTTTAATGGAGGTATAGTAGCCCACCATCTTGTGTTCACATGCTTCATACGCTTCGAGAAAACAGGACATCGCCCGATGGTAATCCTGTACCGGAACAAGCGGAAGTGTCCTCAGTTTTTCAATCGTTTCCTCCGATTCCGCCACTTCCCAAGGGTCGACTTGTTCTCTCGGTTTATGCACAATATCCACGTGAAGACATAACTCATCCATGTCCTCCTCGGGATCAGCCTCCTGATAATGAATCACACCTGGGCCGGTAAGGTACAGCATGCCTTCCGATAGCGTATGGGATTGATCATCCATAATTACTTTACCCTTGCCTCTAGGTATGAAATGAAACTCATATTCTGCATGGTTATGAAAATCCACGATCCGACCCGCCGGAAACGTTGTGAGATGAAATCGCAGCACACGAATCTCGTATTGCCCCCAGTTTACGGTAATATCAAGCCGCTCGAGCAGATCTTGCCGATCAAGCATTTTCCCGTACGGATACAGACTCAAGATGACTTCCTCCTTAGTGCCTTACTGAGCGAACCTAATCTTATTTACCTTATCTGGTCAGTTCTGTGAGACGGATTCGGCGACCTTCTTTGGCTGAGCGATTAGCCGCCTCCATCAATCGAGTTAATTCCATGGCCATAGCCATGTTCGCGCTGTCTTCCGTATCATGCTGGATGTGGGACACCCATTGATTGAATGCGCTTTCTACATTTTCAGCAACAGAGAGCTCCGTCCAATCGGTATACTGCCCTTGCGCTGCTTTTGTGCGAATCAACAATTTGGCCTCTGGCGTACCATACAACAACGTACCTTCTGTGCCATGAACTTCGATTGTAAAAGGCGAGTGACTGTTCACAAATCCAGCTTCCACCACCCCAATGGCTCCTGATGCTGTGAAGAGTGTTGCCACTGCGTTATCCTCAACGTCTTTGCCTGTGACATAACCAAAATTTGCGTTCACATCGGTCACTTCCTGATTCAAAAACAATCGCGTTAAGTACATCGGGTGACAACCCAGATCAATCAGTGCCCCGCCCTGGCAGTCTTGCAGATTATAGAAATGCTGTGGCAGCCAGTTCGTGATGGCTCCATCATGGGACAATCTTGCCCTGACGTATGTAATTTGACCGAGTAATTGTTGTTGAAGTACCTCTTGAATGGTCGCCGTATACCCGGCATAGAGACGTGGAAGGGAGACGGTCATTTTGACCTGGTTTGCCTGAACCTCCTTCAGAATCACATCAGATTCTGCTTGTGTAGCGGCAATGACTTTTTCGGTAAAAATATGCTTTCCTGCTCTGGCAGCAGACGTAATCACCTCTTGATGGAGACGTGTAGGTGCATCCACAATTACCGCATCGATGTCATCTTGAGCCAGCATATCCTCTAGTGATGCATAGTAAGGCACGTTCAAGCGATCAGCCGCTTCCTGTCCACGCTCTGGCTCTTCGTCCCATACGGCTGCTATCACCGTATCTTCATGTTCCTGCGCTTGCTTAATGTAGTCCCATGCATGAACATGCCACAAACTGATTTTGCCAATTCGAATGGTCACGAATACCTTCCCTCCGTAGTATATAATATTCTGACAAAATATCTGTAATATATCTACAATGCATCTGCAATGTATCTATAAGATATCTATAAGGTATCTATAAGGTATCACATGATTCATCTATTTTTAATCGGAAGTCACGACAATTCATATATAAAATCACGACATGTACATCCTCTGGATAAACAGATAGAGAACATCTAAAAAAACGACAAGCCCCGAGTTTCAGGCTTGCCGTTTTTTCAATGCGCGGATCAGATACAGATCCAGATACAGATCCAATCTATCATTTTAAATATCGGTTCGTTACATGTCCCTGCTAATCAAGTCAGGTTCAAGACTCTGTTGGCGTGCCACCTGAATTAGCGGGTTCCGATTCCGTATCCTTTCCTGCTTGCACCTCTAATTCAGCAGCAGGCTGTTCTTCTTTTTCTCCTTGTTGGTCGGCACGAACAAACAATCGTCCAGCGGCTTGAGCCTCTGCCTTATTGCCTGCAGCATCCTGTGCCCGGATCACAATAACTCCACCTTCAAGAACAAGAGAAGCAGGTGTTGTGTATGTCCCTGTGTATAGACCCGGCTCCGTCTCCACCAGAGGCACCTCTCCAGCACCACCAGCATTCAGGTTGAGCGGCAGCTGGATGCGGAAAGAGGCTTGCAATCCCGGTTTGCTTTTGAAAGAAACATCAACACTCTCACCTGACGTAATCACTACGTCTTCCGCTGGCGTGATATCCGTAATTTGCGGCAATCCCGTTTCAACGTAAACCGCACGCGTCACCGTCGTTTTGTTTCCCGCAAGATCGGTTGCCTCAATGGTAATATTATTTTCACCCTCGTTTACCAGAACACGATGACTGAACTTTCTTTCCTTGTCGACTTGCACCTTCTGACCGTTCACGACAAGTTTGTCGAGGAATTGTTCCACCACATTCCCTGTCACATGAACCACCTCGGTATTAATCCGACTTCCTTCTACCGGGCTGACAATATTCAGTTGGGGTTTGGTCTGGTCTAGAATGATAATTACCGGAAGCGAGCGATCCGTCGTTTTACCATCAATGATGGCCTCAGCGGTGATCACGTTAACACCTGCCCGCAGTTTCACTCCATGTGAAAATTTCCCGTTATTAACGGTTGTTGTTCCTGCAACATCCTTACCATTGTAGAACTTGATCTGTGCTCCAGAAGCAGGAGATGTTCCGGATATCGTAAAGGTAGACTGATTGGTATACGCGTTCGCAGGCGGCGTAAGCACCGGTGCATTAACCGGGTATTTAACGACTGCACGAATCATATAATTCCCCTCTTCAGCAGGGGACGGACCCCACGCCCCACTTACACGTTGCCAACTCCGTTCAGCATAAGTTCCATTCTCATCCGTAGCTAAACCAGGAGCACTTGTACCTGCTAAGCTCTGAATATATACAATGTAGAAATCACCTGTCACAATGATCGGCTCCGGAAACTCTACGGATGTCCACTGATCGTTCCGCAGAGCAGTACCCTCGAATGGCCCTGCCAACATTTTTCCTGGTGCACCACCAGTACCTGTCGCATCATAAACCGCATATTTAAATGCTGTTCCTCCAGGTACAGGCCATTCGGTATTCCAGAATCGGAACGAAGCTCCAATAACCTGTGCTGTTTCAAGCTCTGGAGTCATTCGGACGGCCCATGCGTTATCAGCTGCATTAAATGCTCTTGCATTCTCGGCTGAACCATCATCATAAGCAATTTCACCAGGGAAACCGATGAATGGTTTCAACGTGACTGTGCTCTCTACCGTGCCGTTGCCTGGCACAGTCACCGTCACTTTGTTGCTGTAATAGTCGGCTGCCCGAACCGACAGGGTGTAACTTCCTTCCAGCACTTGAAGTGTAAAGCTTCCATCTGCTCCTGTATGCACTTCTGCTACCTTGGCATCTTCCACCACAAGTACCGAGGCATCTGCGATCGGTTGGCCTGTGCGTTCATCCTTAACTACCCCTTTAATCTGACCTGTAGGGATTGTTTCGAGATTGAAATTGGCTTTGGCTCCGCCTCCATCAGAGATGGTCACCGTTTTGGTTTGCGGATAATAACCATACGCCTCAGCCTTTAAAGTGTAATCTCCTGCAACATGAGTGAAGCTGTACTTGCCTGTAGACGAATCCGTTTTTACAGATCTTCCGGTTTCCAGCACCGTAACGGTTGCACTAGCAGGTAAGCTCAGTGGCTCTACCGCACCCGTTGCCGGTTTTTCAACAGCTGGTTCCTGTGATTTGGTTTTATTGAATTCGGCTTTGTCTGTACGCGTAACTTTGTACCACGGATTATCATAGTTCGGTTTAGGTTTGTCACTAGCCATAACCACGGCATCATTTTCGGTTACCGCGTCTGTAGCAACACCCAGCACCCGGAAATCATCCAAAAACCAGCCTGTTTTCACAACACTGTTATCTGAGGTTAACCGGAAGCGGAATTGAACTTCTTGACCAGTCAGTGCATCCAAATCATAGAAAACAGGTGTCCACTGTTTCCCGTTGGTGCTATGCGAGAATTTGCCAAGTTCCGTCCAGGTGGTTCCTCCATCTCGGGTTACTTCAACATATCCAAAATCATATCCACCCTCGATCTCATACCAGTGATTAAAGGTTAACGTAGCCTCGGATACATCCTTCAAATCAATCACGGGAGAGATCAAGGAATAGTTGGAGCCATTTTCATACGTATTGTCGAGATCCGTCGCCCATACGTTTGGCGGTGACACCGTACTCAAAGGACCAGTCAACGGGATACCTCTCTCCCACTCATCCTTGGTCCCAGCATGCGTCCAGCCATTATCATTGTTTCCATCAAACGGATCGATGTAGATATCTTCTGGGACTTCTACCGTGATAGTAACCTCATTGGATTTCTCACTCTCATTGCCACTGTAATCCACTGCCGCTACCGTGTAATAATACGTCGTATTGGACTCCGTCGTCGTATCCGTATAGGACGTAGCCTTCACCGTGCCCACAGACTCATAACCGGAACCTGCAGTCTCGGAACGATATATAACATAAGAGTCAAGATCCTCATCGGCTGATCCCGTCCAGTTCAGAGTCACATTCCCCAGAACATCGGCTGTTGCAGACAATGCTGAAGGTGTTTCTGGAGCGATATCATCAAGTTCCTGCACAGCAAAGTCATCAATGTACCAGCCTGATTTCTGCACTGTTCCATCACTGTTCAGATTAAACTGGATGAACACCTGTTGTCCGGCATATTCACGCAGGTCCACGTACTGTGTTTTCCATTCACCGCTTGTTCCCGTGTAACTAAGCAGTTCTTCAAACACATAGTCACTATCCTCTGAAGCAATGTATACCTTGCCAAAATCAAGATTATTCTCAAGATCATACCAGTGCTTGAAGGTCAACAATGCACCCTCAGGACTTTCGGTCAGATCGATAGGTGGAGCAAGAAGATAAGCATTGCTGTTCGGCAGATAGGTGCCTTGCAGGTTGGTAGCAATGACTTTCTCACCGGAATAAGCTGCCTTCGGTCCACTCACAGGTGCTCCCCAGCTCCAAATACTTCCCGTGCCACCGGTTGTGAATCCGAGTTGGTCCGCCTCAAAGTCCTGAAGATAACCAGGCTTCACTCCGTTGGATACAGCAATACTATATACTTTGCTTTCGAATCCATTGTTGCCGTAATCATTGACACGAATGTAATACTCCACGCCAGCTGGCTCAATCAGAAATGCCGGAATTGTTGCCGTGTACGTACCCGCTTTGCTGTCTCCATCAATTCGATTCATCGGCAGATAGACGTACTCCTTCGTGCCTTTCGTTCTAGCAAAAGCTTCAACGGAAACTACTGCAACATTATCCGTTACATGTGCCGTTAAAGGAATATCCAAACCGGTAAAAGCTGTATTGACTGGCGTATGCTCTAACACTGGCTCTTCCAGATCATCTCCGGCCGTAACTACTCTTCCAGAGACGGTACC
>JAFWEX010000027.1 GCA_017512705.1 Paenibacillus sp. | reverse complement strand
TCTGCGCGCCCTGGTACTGGTTCAGCACATCTGACCAGGCCAATTTGGTCTGTTCATCCAGCCATTCTGCTGGTACAACAGGAGCAATAACATGTTCACGAATATCCTTTTGGATTTGTTCCAGTGTTGCTTCTTCCGCATGCTGTGTAGACACAACAATCGTATCTATGCGAACAGGCTTGCCATCCTGATATTCAACGGTTACTTGTGTCTTGCCATCTGGACGAAGGTAGCCAAGTGTACCATTCTTGCGCACTTCTGCCAAGCGGCGAGAAATACGGTGAGATAACGCGATCGGGAGCGGCATCAATTCAGGTGTCTCGTTTGTCGCAAAACCAAACATCAAACCTTGGTCACCTGCGCCGATGTTCTCCTTCTCATTCTTAATATCTTCTTCTGTGCGGGTTTCAAGCCCTTCATTAACCCCTTGAGCGATATCTGGTGATTGTTCGTTCAAAGATGTTAACACCGCACAAGTGTTATAGTCGAATCCATATTTCGCACGTGTATAACCGATCTCTTTGATCGTGTTACGAACGATGGATGGAATATCAACATAATCGGCTGTGGTGCTGATCTCACCAATAACAAGCACTAGGCCTGTTGCTACGGAAACCTCGCACGCTACCCGTGCATTCGGGTCATTTGCCAGAAAGGCGTCCAATACCGCATCTGAAATCTGGTCACAGATCTTATCTGGATGTCCTTCAGTGACGGATTCGGAAGTAAACAAGTGGCGTCCTTTAATAGACAATTGGACTCAACCTCCCATACCATAATGTGACTCTCTCTATGGAAAGTCTAGACAAAAAACGAACCTTTTCCCTATTGGAAAAGGTTGTTATACCAGCCTTCGAGAAAACATATTACTGTATTTGTCAAGCTGTGTCAATCAATGAATTCTAAAATATGCTGGAAAATGATTGCACATTTTCTTTACAATTCTGTGTCACGATGAAAGGATTGTTCGGCTTGGGCAATAAGACGCTTAGTAATTTCTCCGCCAACCGATCCTGTTTGTCGTGAAGTCATATGTCCCCAACTGTCATGCCCCTTAGATGAGTAGGCAGTTGAAGCATACTCCCCGAAGTCTGATCCAAATTCCGTATCACTAAATCCCGTTCCTACTCGCTGATACGATACCGGTAAACCCAACTCTGCTGCAATCTCATATTTCATTTGATAAAGCGCATCCTTACTCGCCGGAACTAATTTCTTTTTATTATTCGCCATGACTTCATTCCTCCTTATAAAAAATGCTGGTGAGCTTAGTATGTTCCTGTCGCTCAATCGCACCCGAAGGAAATCCTGTGTATGCTGACAAAAAGAAGAAGCGACCTAATATGGCCGCTTCTTTTGCAATACAATACTTACCTCTGACTTATCATTTGACTTGTCGTGCTTCCCTTTTTCGCTGCATACTCTCACGTTCATTCGAGCATGCTAACAGCAATAAATGTATACTGACTTTGTTATCCATTGTTATATTACGTCCACACTTTGTGCATACTGTTTGCTTCAGCTTCTAACGTTACAGCTAACCTCAAACATCAGGCACGCAGTGTAGTGATGGACAAGACCTTCATCACAAGAGGCCACGTTTTTTACTCACTGATCTTTTGAATCTCATAACCGCCGCGAACCATAACGACAACACTGTTTTTAACCGTATCTTTCGCTACAATGCCGCGGCCTTCACGAGGGAACATCAGCAAGTGGTTGGTCGGAGCATCTGTGCCGTTCGCCAGATCAGATCCCGCTGTCAGGTCAGAGACCCCATTCGCATCGGAGCTATAGATTGCTGCTTTGCCGGCTCGAATGACGAACTCCGCTCCCGCCTTAGCTACAAGCTGCTGCCCTGGCTTGATCGTTACGATCTCCATAGCGGTGTCAGCTGAGCTTCCACCTTCACTACCGCCAGTGCTGCCTCCTGCGTTGCCTGAGCCCGAGTTATTGCCTCCGCTGCCAGTACCACCTTGCTGCTTCCCAATCTCTTCTTGTACAAGCTTCTTGATCTGTGTATCGACATAGCTCTTCGTTACCAAAGGATCTTGGGAGTCAC
>JAFWEX010000026.1 GCA_017512705.1 Paenibacillus sp. | reverse complement strand
CCCAGCACTGATTGTACCGTTCATGGAATATGTGTACGAACAAGGGCTGAATCTGAGCCAGATGGAGCTGCTCATCACAAGCTCGGACAGCTGTAGTGTAGCGGATTACAGCACGTTGCAGGACCGATTCGGTTCGTTGTTCCGTATTATCAATGCCTACGGCGTGACGGAAGCAGCAATCGACTCCAGTTTCTACGATGAGCCGATGACGCAACTGCCGCAGACAGGCCATGTACCGATCGGCAAAGCATGGTTGAATGCGAAATTCTACATCGTAGATGCGCAGTTGAATCCAGTGCCCGTTGGGGTACTGGGTGAGCTAGTCATTGGCGGAGTCGGAGTGGCACGCGGATACTTGAATCGTCCAGAATTGACGGAAGAGAAATTCGTGGACAGCCCGTTCACTGAGGGTGAGCGGTTGTATCGTACGGGAGACTTGGCACGGTGGATGAACGACGGCAACGTGGACTTCATTGGCCGGATCGATCACCAGGCGAAAATCCGGGGTTACCGGATTGAGACGGGAGAGATCGAGTCGCAGATGCTGCGAGTGGAGGGCGTACGTGAAGTCGTTGTGCTGGTTCGAAGTGACGCAAACGGACAGAAATCACTATGTGCTTACTACACAGCGGATAATGAGCTGACCGTGGCCGAGTTGAAACGAACTATTGCCAATGAGCTACCAGGCTACATGATCCCATCATATTTCGTGGAGCTGGATCGCTTACCTCTTACGCCAAACGGAAAAGTGGACAGGAAGGCGTTACCCGCACCCGAAGAGGGAGCAGGTGGAGGACGAGAATACGTTGCGCCGCGCACTGAGCTGGAAGCAAAACTGGTTTCGATCTGGCAGGACGTGCTCGGACCGGTCACAATCGGTGTGACGGACAACTTCTTCGATCTCGGCGGGCATTCTCTGCGAGCAACAACACTGGTCAGCAAGGTGCACAAGGAGTTAAGTGTGAACCTACCGCTGCGTGATGTGTTCCGACACTCGACTATTGAAGCGATGGCTGAAATAATCAGTCACTTGGAAAGCCAGGAACACCTTGCTATTGAGATTCTGGATAAAAGGGACTACTACCCGCTGTCTTCGGTGCAAAAACGGCTGTACATTCAGCAGCAGATGGAGGGTGCTGAGCTTAGCTACAATATGTCGGGCATGACAGTTCTTGTCGGGCGATTGGATCGGAAGCAATTTGAAGCGGCGCTCAAAGGATTAATCGCTCGTCATGAAATTTTGCGGACCGGCTTCGAGATGGTCGAGGGTGAACCCGTACAACGGATATATTCGGATATCGAATTTGCAGTGGAGTATACGAAAGCTACCGAACGTGAAACGAGGAGCATCGCAGACGATTTTGTGCGTGTCTTTGATTTGGAGCGGCCTCCGTTACTACGTGTAGGCTTGGTCGAATGGGAGGCAGAGCGGCATCTGCTCATGCTGGATATTCATCATATTGTCACAGATGGCATGTCGATGGGAATCTTGGTTGAAGAGCTGTTGCGCCTGTATAACGGCGAGACATTAGCACCACTTCGGATTCAATACAAAGAATTCGCTGCTTGGCAGCAGTCTGAACCTGTAAAAGAACAGCTAAAACGTCAGGAAGCCTATTGGTTGGACGTGCTGCAAGGCGAACTGCCCATACTTGAACTGCCTACCGACTTTGTCAGACCTGCCATTCGTAGCTTTGAGGGGGATGTATTGCCGTTCAGCATCGACAAACAGGTGAGCGATAGCTTACAACATATCGCCGATGAGAATGGTGCCACCCTCTATATGGTATTATCCGCTGCCTATTCAATCCTGCTTAGCAAGTACTCGGGACAAGAGGATCTGATTGTAGGTATGCCGGTGTCGGGTCGCACGCATGCGGATCTGGAACCGCTAATCGGAATGTTTGTCAACACATTGGCAATTCGTCATTATCCGTCCGGAGAGAAGACGTTCCTTGCTTATTTAAACGAAGTGAAAGAAACGATGCTGGGTGCATATGAGCATCAGGATTATCCATTTGAGGAGCTTGTGAAAAAGGTACAGGTATCGCGAGATCAGAGCCGTAATCCTGTATTTGATGTCATGTTTGCACTGGAAACGAAGGAAGACAACGTTCAAAGTTTTGGAGAGATCCAGATTGAATCTTACCCGGAAACGCAAACGGTCTCCCCATTCGATCTGACACTGGTCATTTCGATGTTGGATGAGGGGATGAACGGGCAATTCGAATATGCCACCAAGTTATTTACACGCAATATGATCGATAATTTCGCTCAGGATCTGCTGGTAATCATCGCTCAGATTGGCGAACAGCCTTCGGTGCTGCTTAAGGATATTTACCTGAGCGGACAATCCGAACAGGAGCCAGATGAGCTAGAGGCTATTGATATTTTTTTCTAAATCCTTTACCCGGCTTGGGTGCCTACTATTCGTGGTATGCATCCTGCCGGGTGTTTTTTTGCTTCCACTATATACGATCCACCAAATTCAAATAGTATTGTCTCAGTGAATCCTTTAGCGTATCTGGTTCGACAGTCTGAATGGACGTTCCGTAACCTGCAAGATAACTCACAATGAAATCCAACTCATGGGGCTCATAGGTTCCGATGAGCAGCTGGGCGCCGTCCTGTTCTTCAATGCGCATGGAAGGATAGTGATGTTGCTTAAACTGCTCAATCCCACTCTCGTTAATCTTGCATTGAAATGAAATTGCATGTGCAGATGGTTTCCACAACGATTGGAGATGCGCATTCTGTACATCAGCAATGTGAGTGACAGGCTCGATACTGGTTAGAATAGCTGAAATGATTCGATCACAGCGGAACACACGATACGCTTTTTTCTCCAGATCGTACGCCTGGCAGTACCAGTACCCTTTATTAGCGGTTAGCGCAATGGGCTGGATAATACGAGTGGAGACGGGGAATTTCACGTTCCGATTCACACTTTTGCTCTGGTCAGGATACATAATCTGAATAACCAATTGCTGTACCGCAGCATGTAATACAAGCTCCAGATGGGAACTGTCCCTGATTTGTTCGGTATGTTTAAAGGTGATACGTTGCTGCATACGATGAATGTTCTCTCGCTGCCGATCTGATAATGCCGCTATAAATTTCTTATGAACGGAATCAAATGTTGTCTGAAAAGGCAAGCTGGAGAAGCTGCAAAGGGCCTGCATAGCGAAATATAGGGCGTGAAGCTCATCCGTGTTAAATGAGATTGGAGGCAGTTGCATCTGTTGAAGCAGCCGATAGCCGCCATAACGTCCATATTCGGCATAGATTGGTGCTCCCATCTCTTCTAATGATGCAATATCCCGTAATGCAGTACGCTTAGATATTTGAAACTCCTGCATTAAATCAGGAAGGGTGAACTGTTGTTTTTGATTGATAAAGCGAAGCATATGGTGTAAACGTTCTGTTTTATTCAACGGGTTATCCTCATTTTTCTCAGAATACATTCTTATGGTGCCATGTATTGGCACCTTTTCTCGTTATAGTTATAAGTGTAAGACAGACGAATGAAGGAGGCAAATGACATGAATTATGAGGTTATTCCTTTTCTCTCGATGAACGGAGAAGCGGCAGATGCGATTGTCTTTTACGAGAAGACGTTGGGGGCAAAGGTCTTGTTTCGAAAAAGCTATAAAGAAATGCAGCAGATGAATCCAAACTTTACGTATCCCCCAGGCCAAAATGAGTATATCACCCATTCGGTACTGGAGATCGGGGCGAACAAAATCATGATTGCCGAGGAAGCAATGGATGCGGAGAGACCTTGGGATCTGGGAAACAGTGCGTCCTTGTGCATTCAATCGCGGGATCAGGGTCAGATCGATCAACTCTATGAGGCGCTGGTGAAGCATGAAGGAGTGCGGGTACTTGTGCCTTATGAACAAAATGAGTTCAGTCCTAGATATGGGATCGTCCGTGATCCGTTTGGTGTTGTAATCCAGCTTTGTGTGACAGTACATGATTTCTAACGTTTGAACGGTTCACATTTGCGTGCGTATATGAGGTTGCCGTTAACCGAAGAAGAGCAGGTTATGATTTTTCATAACTTGTCTTTTTTGTCGTTCTAGTCTTGTTGTTCCTTTTTCTCATAGATGGTGAATTATGTTCTAGCAAGAAGATTCTAAATAGTGTAAGATCAATCCCTAAGCCCGTAGTTTCCTAAGAATGAAGGCTTATGTATATAAAAAAAATAATTCTCTGGATTCATGAAAGAGTGATCCAAAGGTCCTTAGTACGGGTATATATACTGAGATAGATTGCAGGGTCATGTTATATAAAAACGTCATTACTCTGCAATCATCTGTTAAATTCATAAAATATATAGACTATTGGACGGATTGTGGGGGATTGGGATGTCTTTATTGGAGATTCGGGAGCAAGATCAGGTTACAGATGAATTGGTGGTCAAGGCGATGGAGAAAAGCTTGGCAATTATTCGTTTCGACCTGAATCGCAGGGTTACATATGTAAACGATGTGTTTGCTTCAAGGATGGGGTACAACAAGGAAGAGATGTATGGCATGCAACATAAACAACTATGCTTTGATACATTTGTAGACAGTCCGGCGTATGAGGAGTTCTGGAAAGGTATTTTCAATGGGGAAAGCTTTCAGGACAAGATTGAGCGCAAGGATGCAAGAGGCCAATCAATATGGCTTGAAGCTACGTACATGCCCATATATGACGAGTCAAATCAGAAGATTCTGGGCGTATGCAAGATGGCGACCGACATTACCGATCGTCAAAATAATATAACCAACGTTGTTGAGGAATTGAAGGCATTATCTCAAAAGTTGAACGAGCAGGCAGGAGAGGGAATTGAACGAAGTCACGAGCTAATATCCAGCTTTTCTTATATATCGGAAGTATCGACGGCCAACCAAGCTACATTAACCCATCTTCAAGAACAAGCTGGTGCGATCCAAGGTGTGGTGCGAACGATTCGGGAGATCTCTTCTCAGACCCAGCTCCTTGCGCTAAATGCAGCGATTGAGGCGGCTCATGCGGGAGAGTTCGGGCGCGGATTCGACATTGTGGCGAAAGAAGTGCGCAAATTGTCATCTATGGTGGAAAATTCAATCAATGAAATCCGTGATAGTGTAACGGGAATTACCAAAGAGATTACAAATATAACGAATGGTACGAAAAAGGTTGAGGATTACGTGCAGCAGAGTCACGAAAGAATTGAGATTGCATTGCAGGACTTTAAAACGATTGCGTCTGCTGCCCATATGCTTGATGATAAGGCACAGCATGTGACTCGAATTGTGTAAGGGAAAAAGGTTGGTAGGTTATCGTAGCTACATGTAAAAAGAAGAATGACTGCATATGCAAAACGATTCTGTGAGTATTTACAGGATCGTTTTTTTTGTGTCCAAGTCGGTTTTTCAGAATCGAAACTTTCCATAATAGAAACGGTAAGAAAGCGATCTATTGCATAACTTACCAAAATAACGGAATTTTTACGAGCAAACGGGACACAATAATTCGGAATACCTGGGGCTGATCTTGGCATGAGATGGGAGGCGAAAGTATGTGGTCAACGATAGTATCTTACATACCCAAATGGACGATATGGGCGCAGGCCATCATGGTTCTTGTTGTGCCAATAATCATATTTGTGACAACCAACTGGCTTCATAATGCAATCAAGCGTGGAAGCTTCTCACGTAAAAAGAAGATAGTGACCTCAGCAAAAGATTTCTCACCGGCTGAGCTTGGCGTAGGAGCAGGAAAGGAAGCCGGACATTTTGCCAACATCAAGCTAACGGGGACGTATTCTACCGATCTCATTACGGTTCGAGAAACTGTTGGGAAGAACGCAGATGTACATATTCGGGAATTTACGATTAGAGGAACGAATACGAGAGTAGCGATTGTATATACGGAAGGGCTTGTCGATACCGATCTGATGGATGATTTTTTGATAAAACCGTTGATGACCGTTGGAATACCCGAACTGAAACAGGAAAGTTTTCTTCACGCTGAACAAGCAGATTTTATGTCAACCTATCTGAAAAATCAGATCCTCCCTGTCAGCTTAATTGAAGAGACTCAATCTCTTCAAGAGCTTGCTGTGGGTGTACTCGTGGGCAAAAATGCTCTATTAGTGGATGGCATGCCGAAAGCTTTGCTGATCGGAACCGCCAGAATAAAAACGCGTGGTTTGGATGAACCGTTATCTGAAGGTCTACTACGTGGGCCGCGAATTGGATTTACTGAGGAGCTCAGTGACAATACAGGCATATTACGACGATATGGCAGAGATCAGAGTCTATTTATCGAAAAACTTGAAGTGGGCAGCCGGATCAAAAAGGACTTGGCTATTGCTTATATTATGGATATCGCTGATCCAAAACTCGTAGCCGAGGTTCTGAAACGTGTGAAGAGCATTGACATGGACACGATATTGGAATCAGGTTATGTCGAACAGCTGATTGAAGATGATACATTGAGCCCTTTTCAGCAAGTTCTGAATACAGAAAGACCTGACCGGGTGATGGGTTCCTTGCTAGAAGGTCATGTAGCTATTCTACTCGACGGCACTCCATTTGTACTCGTTGTTCCTGTGACATTCAGTATGCTTCTCCAATCTCCAGAAGACTACTATGAACGCTGGATTCCGAGTACGTTCATTCGTATTCTGCGATTTATGGCAGCTATGTTAGCATTGCTTGCCCCAGCACTCTATATATCGTTCATTTCGTTCCATCCAGGTCTGATTCCGACGAAACTGGTGCTGACGATCATTGAAACACGTTCAGGTGTACCCTTTCCTTCCATTATCGAGGCTTTAATTATGGAGCTGTCCATTGAGATTCTGAGGGAAGCAGGCATTCGTTTGCCTAAACCGATCGGGCCTGCGATGGGCATTGTTGGAGGTTTGATCATCGGTCAGGCAGCAGTACAAGCAGGTATTATCAGTCAGTTTCTAGTCATTGTTGTAGCCGTCACAGCCATTTCATCCTTTACGATTCCAGTGTATAGCGCAGGACTAACTTTGCGCTTGTTACGCTTCGCTGCGATGTTTAGTGCCGCTGTGATGGGATTGTACGGTGTGGTCATGTTCTTTTTACTCGTGTGTACGCATCTGGCCCGACTTTCCAGTTTCGGAGTGCCTTACATTTCGCCAGCTGTTCCATATCATGTGAGTGATTGGAAAGATTTCATCATTCGTGCACCACTTAACATGATGAGAAGACGTCCTGACATGATGAATACCATCGATGAAGATCGGAAGGAATAGTTTCGTTCACAGTGCATTTTCGTATCGTTCGGTACAGTTCATAGAAGATCTGGAGGTCTGTTGAAGTGAATGACTCCCAAGTGAAAATTAATACCACGCAAACTGTAGTTATTATCGTCAATTACATGCTGGGTGCAGGCATATTGACACTTCCCCGGACAACTAGCAGAGCCGTTGGAACACCCGATGTCTGGATCTCAATCATTCTCTCCGGGCTTATTATTACGGGAGTTGGATTGATTATGGTGACCTTATGTCGAAGGTTCCCTGACAAAAACGTGTTCCAATTCACAGGGGAGATTACGGGGCGCTGGATAGGTTACATACTAGGCTGTGCAACCATCGTTTATTTTATGGTTATCGCAGCCTTTGAGATTCGGATAATGGCTGATGTAACCGGCATGTATCTGCTGGAACGTACACCTACATGGGCCATTGTGATGGTCTTTATGTGGATAGGAATCTATCTGATTTCTGGTGGACTGGCGGTCATCGTGCGTGTATTTGAGGTCATCTTGCCGATTACCTTGATTATATTTGTCATGGAAATTTTACTCAGTAATCAGCTGTTTGAAATCAGTAATCTCAGACCGGTACTTGGAGAGGGTTTCATGCCTGTGATTAGAGGATTGAAACCTTCACTGCTGTCATACACAGGTTATGAGGTTATGCTTGTCATTACAGCATGTATGCAAAATCCGAAAAAAAGCAATAAGGCTATGGTATGGGGGCTGGGAATATCCACATCCATCTATCTGATTACGGTCGTGATGGTTGTGGGTAGTTTGTCTCTTGATGGGATTAAAACGAGAACCTGGCCAACGCTGGATTTGGTACGAAGTTTTGAGATTCAGGGTTTAATCTTTGAGCGTTTTGAGTCGTTATTGCTGGTCATATGGATTATGCAGATTTTCTCGACCTTCGCCATCACCCATTACTTGGCTTCTGTGGGGATTCGTGATCTGTTCAAAGCCAAAAGAATGCGGACAATCATGTACGTGCTTCTACCCATCATCTATCTGACAGCCATGATTCCCAAAAATGTATATGAAACGTTTGCACTCGGTGACAGGTTGGGTGATCTATCTGTCATTTTGTTTGCAATCACACCGTTCATATTGCTAGTGGTTAGCATTATTCGTAAAAAAGGAGGTACACAGACATGAGATCACTCCGATTGTGGCTGCGTATCATCTCTGCAATGTTCATTCTTAGTCTAATCTCGGGGTGCTGGAGTAGCCGTGAGATTGAAGACTTAAGTCTGTATGTGGGTCTCGGAATTGATGTTGGCGAAGAGACAGAATTTGAGAAGAATATAGCCTCTCAAGGAGGCATCTATCCGGAAGAAGACAATGTCACGGCAACCGTTCAGATTGCCCCAGGAAAGTCGAGTAGTCAGCAGAATGAGCAAGGAGGTTCACCATCTTCTGGGAAATCATCCTATTCAAACGAACAACTCACAGGAGATTCGATGCTCCAGATTTTCCGGCAGTTCGCCTTGCGCCGTGATCATCCACTTATTGGACATCATCTGAAAGTGATTGTTGTTTCCAAGGATATAGCCAAAAAGTATGGGCTGAAACAGTTGCTTGATTTTATACTTCGAGATAATGACATTCGTCCGAACTGTCTTGTGCTGATCAGTCATCAACGAGCGGTGGATGTGCTCACATCGAGAGATCCTACCCGGATTCCGGCCTTCTATCTCACGGGAATCACGAATAACTCATATATATCGAACAAAATCATAGAACCTGTTTCGCTATCCAAACTGGATGCACAGATGCAGTCAGGGTCCAGCTTCCTGCTTCAAAATGTGCTGAGCTATAAGGGGGAAGACAAATTTTCAGGAGGCAGTATATTTGCAGCCAGAACGACCAAGTTTGTAGGAGAGCTCAGCCAAACCGATCTCGAGGCTTTGTCATGGATTGTCCCTAAAGAACGATCTGGAGTCATCAAAACATATAGCAAGGAAGGTTTCACGGTCACCTATGAGATTAAGAATAAAAGGACAAAAATTATTCCAAAGGTGGTCGGCAGAGACATTTCGTTCCACGTTAAAGCTGAATCCGAAGGCTGGTTAATGGAGGACTGGCGTGCTCCTGAAAGAGAAGAGAAGGGGGCTTATCTGAAGGAACTAGAGGAAGATTTTGCCAAATTAGTTGATCAACAGATTGAACAGATGCTCTACAAACTCCAGCATATCTATAAGGCTGACGTTGCTGGTTTTCGGGACAGCCTCCGGATTCATTATCCAAAAACGTGGAAGAAAGTAAAAGATAACTGGGATGAGGTATTTGCAACGGTACCCATAACGTATGAGATCAAAACAACGATTACAAATCCAGGATCTTCCACGGAATAATGGGATACATGGCTGAAGAGGGATATAATGATTTGTGGTGTTGACACATTCGACATCAATCGATATAGTTATACAAAATCATATTCTTATCCAGAGAGGTGGAGGGACTGGCCCTTAGAAACCTCAGCAACAGATCTTAAGGATACTGTGCTAATTCCAGCGGGTGAAAGCCTGATAGATGGGAGCGTTAGTTTTTATTTGTCAGTAGCGGCGCACTCTTCGGGAAGAGTGGGTCTTTTTTGTTTGTTCTGGATGAAGAGACGGGGAGCAGATTATATGGAAAACAGCAGTAATAGGGGTCAATTTCAGCGAAAAATGCAAACGAGGCATGTAGTCATGCTCTCACTTGGTGGCGTCATCGGAACAGGTTTGTTCCTCAGTTCAGGGTATACCATCCAGCAGGCTGGGCCATTAGGTACGATTCTATCTTATCTGATTGGTGCTTTGGTGGTGTATTTGGTGATGCTCTGTCTTGGTGAACTATCTGTTCACATGCCGGAGACAGGAGCATTCCATAGTTACGCAGCTAAATACATTGGACCAGCTACAGGTTATACCGTTGCCTGGCTGTACTGGCTTACCTGGACAGTGGCTCTGGGATCGGAATTCACAGCCGCTGGGCTACTTATGCAGCGCTGGTTTCCTTCTGTCAATGTCTGGATCTGGAGTGGTCTATTTGCACTGATGATCTTCTTGTTTAATGCGTTCACAGTAAAACTTTTTGCCGAATCAGAGTTCTGGTTCTCCTTGGTGAAGGTGATGACGATCGTTGCTTTTATCCTTGTTGGCGGGGCTGCGATGTTTGGTATTATTCCAATGGCAGATGCTGAACCTGCACCATTTTTCTCCAACATTACAGCATCAGGGTGGTTTCCGTACGGAGCGACCGCAATATTAATGACGATGCTCGCAGTTAACTTTGCCTTCTCAGGAACAGAACTGATTGGTATTGCAGCAGGTGAAACTGAAAATCCGGAGAAAACGATCCCAAAAGCTATACATACAACGCTGTGGCGTTTGATTATTTTCTTCATTGGTACCATTGTTATCTTGTCGGCATTGCTGCCGTCGTCGGATGCAAGTGTGCTGGAGAGTCCATTTGTGGCTGTCATGGAGCGGGTCGGCATTCCGTATGCGGCTGATATTATGAACTTTGTTATTATAACGGCAATTCTTTCGGCAGCTAACTCAGGACTATACGCTTCATCCCGAATGCTCTGGTCACTGGCCGATAAAAAAACAATCTCTCCATGGTTTGCCCGCTTGACCAAACGCGGCGTTCCATTCAATGCACTTTTGTTAAGTATGGCTGGTGGTGCGCTGGCTTTACTGTCCAGTATCATTGCACCTGGAACTGTCTATATTACGCTCGTATCCATCTCGGGTCTTGCTGTTGTGGTGGTGTGGATGAGCATCAGCGTATCTCAGTATATGTTCCGCAGACAGTATCTTCGGGAAGGAAATGACGTGAAAGATCTGGTGTACCGCACACCGTTATATCCAATCGTGCCGATCGTTTCATTTTTGTTGTGCTTGGCATCCTGTATCGGTATTGCTTTTGATCCTACGCAGCGGATTGCTTTATATTGTGGTATTCCATTCATTATTTTATGTTATGTCGTGTATTATTGGACGGATCGTACGAAGAAGAAAAGAGGGCTAGCACAATGACTCAATCGCAAAAAAGTAACTCTATAGATGCTATACAACGAATTTTGAACAAGTATCCAGTCATGATTCTGGATGGTGCACTGGCGACGGAGCTTGAACAACATGGCTGTGATCTGGATGATCCGCTCTGGTCTGCACGTGTCTTGCTGGAGAACCCGGATATAATCGTGAATGTGCATGCTGATTATTTCCGTGCAGGCGCAGACTGTGCAATTACCTCTAGTTATCAGGCGACCATCGAAGGTTTCCGTAAGCGTGGCATTGGAGAGGAAGCTGCACTGGATCTGATTCGCAAAACAGTGAAGCTGGCTGCCAAAGCTAGAGATGATGTGTGGGCAGATGTGCAAGGAAGTGAAGCAGCCAGTCAGCGTCCAAAACCGATCGTTGCCGGGTCTGTCGGCCCATATGGTGCCTATCTGGCGAATGGTTCGGAGTACGTTGGACATTACGGCGTATCGGATGAAACACTGGCCGCATTCCATCGTCCGCGAATGGCCGCGCTGATTGAAGCGGGAGCCGACATTTTGGCCTTTGAGACGATTCCATCCTTGCAGGAAGCTCGGGTGCTCGTTGAACTGCTAAAGGAATTTCCGGAGGCATATGCCTGGCTATCCTTTTCATTAAAAGATGGGACAAGCATCAGCGAGGGTACACCGCTTGAAGTATGCGCACAGACATTTGGATCTGAGCCACAGATTGTGGCAATCGGTCTGAATTGTGCTCCGATGGATGTGGTCACGGAAGCCATTGGCCTCCTGCGCCAGGCCAGCGATAAACCTGTTATTGTATACCCGAATTCAGGCGAGATTTATGATGCCGAGACGAAAACGTGGAGTGGTCAAGGCTCCTGTGGCAGTATGAAAGACGCATCAGAACAATGGGTTGCTGCTGGTGCTCAGATTATTGGCGGCTGCTGCCGTACAACACCCCATCAGATTGGTGAGCTGGCGAAGAAGTGGCGGAGCTAAAGATATGATGTTGTTTATATAGAAAGAGCTTATTATATGAACATGTAGACTTAAAGAATATAAAAAGAGTCCTTACTTACCTGTTTGGTAGAGTAGGGACTTTTTTATTTATTCAACAACTAACATATGTGGTGATGCAAGGAGTCACAAGAAAGTTTAACAAGCGTGTATATATGACATGAGAAGTCATGAATGAAAGGAGCTCTTTTTCTTCAAAAGCAGCCTGCGTTACACATGTTCCAGATCATCTATTGGTTCATGCTGCCTGAATTTCATGTATTCTGCGGGAGACACACCAAAGTGTGCCCGAAACACCCGGTGGAAATAGGAGTAGCTGGCAAAACCGCAGGATTCGGCTATATGCTCCAATGTCATTTCACTATATTTCATACGCTCGAGTGCAGCATTCAGACGGATTTCAATAGCATATTGGATCATGGTTTGATTATAGTGTTCCTTGAATAAACGCACAGCACGAGAGAGACTCAGTCCGGCATAACGTGCGGCTTCCTCCAATTTAAACGTGACAGTGGCATGTTCTTCGATAAAACGCTTCAGCTTAAGTGCCGATGAGACCGCGCGATCGGTCTGAATATTTTCCGTAATCGCCCGGTCAATATACAGGCATAATCCCCGCAGCAGTGCATCCTTCAGCTCCGCATTTTCCTCCAGCGGGCCACGCCGTTTCTCTAGCAACATGTTACGCCACAGACTGATCAGTTTATCATCCAGACCGATCCTGCTTACTGTTGCACGATGCTGGCGTTTCCACCACTGTTCAATCCAGCGACCCTCACAGAACAGATAATAGTCCCCGCTAGATAAGCGCCCTTCCTTATGGGGCTCATCCACAACAAGGCGATAATCATCTCCCGGTTTGAGCAAAAGCAGATCGCCACTGGTCATACGGAATTCCTCTTCTTGTACGTATACTTTACACGTGCCTTCTGTCTGCAAGCGGAACAGATAGGTGGACAGCTCGCCTTTCATATTATGGGTGAATGCCTTGTAGTGATAGGAATAGTCACAGATCAATACGGATGTGTCTAATGTGTCCAAAGATGTACGCCCCCCCAACGTTCGATCCAGTCAGTTCATCGATTCGTGATACTGCCCCAGTACATCCAGATAGCCGGAATGATGGGAACATTTAGGATCGAAATAAAAATTGATCAGATAGTTCATGTTCTGACTATATTGTATATGTTCATTCTAGCCTGTTTTGCGTTAGGATGAAACCAGATAGAGCAATGCAAGCAAATTTGAGAGCAGAGGAGTATCTGTCATGAAAAAACTAAACATTGGTTTGCAACTTTTTACACTTCGTGATGAAACTGCAGCAGATTTTCGTGGTACACTGCGCAAAGTAGCCGCTCTTGGATACGAAGGAGTAGAATTTGCCGGATATGGTGACATACCAGCAGAAGAAATGAAAGCGCTACTAGAAGAGCTGGGTCTAAAAGGTTTCAGCAGCCACGTGTCCCTTCATGCGATGCGCGAAGACCTGCAAAAAGAAATCGACTACCTGAAAACGATTGGTGCACAATATATGATCTGCCCTTATCTGATGCCGGAGGATCGCCCGGACAATGCAGAGGGCTGGACGAAGCTGTTTGAGGAATTGCAACAGTATGGAACCGAAGCAGCAAAACAAGGTTTGATCTTCGGTTATCACAATCATGACTTCGAATTCCACGGTCAGGTTGGGGATGCGAATGCATTCGATGCTATGTTCGCTCAAACCACTCCAGAAGCAGTGCAAGTAGAAATGGACGTATGTTGGGTGCAGTTTGCTGGACAAAATCCGATCGAGTATATTAAACAATATGCGGGCCGTTTGCCGTTGCTTCACTTGAAAGATTTCAGCAAAGACGAGCAGGGACAGATGAAAACACTGGAGCTTGGACAAGGCGATGTGAATCTGCCGGCTGTTATTGAAAGCGCAACAAATGCAGGTGTAGAGTGGATAATCGTCGAACAGGATGTATGTCAGAACCCTCCACTTGAAAGCGTAGAGAACAGTCACAACTGGCTGAAACAAAACTATCTAAACAAGTTCTAACTGCTAACTGCTAATGCGTCAATTTTAAAGTAGTTATATAAGTTGAACTATTCTTTTACACAAAAACGGAGAGGACAGAAAAAACCTGAAAAAGCGAAGCGGTCGCCTTTATCACCGGATTTTTCCCTTGAAAAAGGGAATCAAATAAATCTGGGGATAACAGCGATTGAAAGGTTATTCTGTTATCGGAGTGTAAGTGTAAACTTCTTTAGTTTAACTTATATAGACGTAACATCTAACCATGTCAAACATGAATCTAATTGTCAAAGGAGACTTATGTACATGAGTAAAATTAAAGTTGCTGTATTCGGCTGTGGCGCCATTGCCCAGCGCAGACATATTCCAGAGTACGCTGCCAATGAGAACGTAGAACTTGTTGCTTTCGCTGATCCGATTGTGGAGCGTGCGCAAGAAATGGCTGACATGTACGGCGGTAAAGCCTATTCCAGTTACGAGGAATTGCTTGCGAGCGAAACTGTAGATGCGGTAAGCGTATGTACACCTAATAATCTACATGCACCAATGGCGATTGCTGCTGCAAATGCGGGCAAGCATGTGCTTGTTGAGAAACCGATGGCGGTTTCGACCGAAGAAGGCGAGCAGATGATTGAGGCAGCCAAGAAAAATGGTGTATATCTGATGGTAGGCCACAATCAGCGTCTGATGCCTCCGCATGTGAAAGCCAAAGAGATTCTGGATTCCGGTCGACTGGGTAAAGTACTGAACTTCCGTACCTCCTTTGGTCACCCAGGTCCAGAAGCATGGAGTGTGGACGGAGCGGGCAGCTGGTTCTTCCGCAAAGAAGAAGCGATCATGGGCGCAATGGGCGACCTTGGCGTGCATAAATCCGACTTTATCCGTTATCTGCTGAATGATGAAGTGTCCGAAGTGGCTGGTTTCATCAGCACGCTGCATAAAGAAGGCACTGAAGTGGATGATAACGCAACGTGTCTGCTTCGCATGAAGAGTGGTGCAATTGGCACACTCGTAGCTAGCTGGACACAGTATAGAGGCGGAGACAATAGCACCGTGCTGTGGTGTGAGAATGGTGTAATGAAAATTGGTACTATCGATGGTGACGAGGTAATCGTCGAGTTGACTAATGGTACGGTTGAAACGTACAAAGTTGGCGCGATGGCTACCAACGAAAAACAAGTACCAAGTGGTGTGATCGATGCATTCGTAGAATCCATTGTGACGAAAACGCCTCCAACCATCTCTGGTGAAGAGGGCTTGCGTTCTCTGCAAGTCATCCTGGCTGCTTTTGAGTCCCAGAAAACGGGTCAAATCATTAAGCTGTAATAGGTTGTAATGAGCTTGAACGGGATGGATTCTAAAACTGAATACAATCCCAGGTAGTGTATGACTTCAAATAAGGGACATTCTCCAGTGCAACATACTGGCGGATGTCCTTTTGTCATTGACTTCAAAATAACAGGCGAGGACAAGTGATTGGTGTAAGCAGCATCTAGGCAAAGGCATTCAACGCATTCAACACACGAATCAGCATAGCTAGTATAAAATAAACCAAAAAACGGGGCAGTTCAGATGATGATCTGAGCTGCCCCTGTTTGTTTAATCCGATCTTTTGATCCATTGTACATGATCGTATGGATTGCTTACTCGGTTGCTACTTATGCATGCACCTTAACCTAATAGAGCATGTGAGGTTCGCGTATCAGTATTAGTACTATAGACTAGCTGGCTTAACCTCACTCGCCAGATCAATCCAGGCGATCTCTTCGGAATTCAGCGTGATGCGGGAGCCTTCATCACAGGAGAGTAATTCTGCCTGATTTTGTGCCCCGATTAGAGCGCAGGTCGGGAAGGATTGATTCAATACATAGGCCAGAGCAATCTGAATCGTGGTTGTTTTCTTCGATTCAGCCAATTCCCCGGCACGGCGAAGACGTTCCCAGTTGCCATCGCTGTAGAATACACGTACCAAATCCGCGTTATCGCGTACCTCAGGCGTGAATCGACCAGTGAAGAAGCCACGAGCCTGAGAAGACCAGGACAGCAGCGGCAATTGTGTACGTTCATGCCACGCGAGCGTCTCAGCATCCGCAGAAACACAGCCTGCCCAGAATGGTTCGTTCGCTTTGGCGAGACTGAGATTCGGGCTGCTGAACGTGAATCCTTTGAGACCATGGGATGCGGCATAAGCGTTAGCTTCCTCCAGCCGCTGCCAGGTCCAGTTAGAGGCGCCGATGGCGCCGATTTTGCCAGACTCGATGTGTTTGTTCAGGGCTTCAAGAATGACAGCAACAGGTACGTTGGGATCGTCCCGATGCAAGGCATACAGCTCGACATGATCCGTCTGCAGTCGCTCCAGACTGTCGGTCAGATCGCTGCGAATGGCCTCCGCATTCACACGTGGTCCGTGTTGATTATGATGCGCTCCTTTGGTTAGAATGACCATCTGGTCGCGATTACCACGTTCCTTCATATAACGCCCAAGAACCTCTTCGCTCTGTCCTCCGCAATAGATATGTGCTGTATCTACCGTATTACCACCGATGGCTAGGAATGCATCCAGATTTGTTGCGGCTTTCTCATAAGCATCATGTACAAAATAGTCGGTTCCTTTGATTAAACGGGAGACACGTTTGCCTGCACCAGCGATATCGATATATTCCATAGATAAACCATCCTCTCTTATTGAAGGGTTAATCGTTTTAATAGCTTATTGTCATAAGCTATTGTAAGACATACCCTAGTACATTTTTTTAAAGCGTGATGCGTGTACGCTCTTCCGCCGAGCGAAGACAAGCTTCGAGCACTTTCATATTAGCTGCTGCATCGGAAGGGGCGAAACGAAGCTCTTTACCCTGCAGTACAGCACGGGCCATATCATCGCCTTGCAGTGCGTAGTGATTGACTTGCGGAACCTCAACCTCCCGACGTTCACCACCCGAAGTTACAAAGAAATTGGAGCTGCTGTCCGCACGAGCGATGTATGCAGAAGGTACTTCAATGATGCCGTCAGACCCGAGTACCTCCAGAGTGTTGCGGAAGGCAGCCCACATGCTGCTGTCGAATGTAACGCCTACATGGTTGTCGAATTCAAGCAGTCCGGAAGCCATCATATCCACCTGATCATGCTCCGGCGAGAACATCCCGATGACCGTTACTGCCTTTGGTTCCTGACCTAGGAGGAGACGAGCTGCGCTGATGGAATAACAGCCGATATCATACAATGCGCCGCCGCCCCATTCCTTACGGAAACGAACGTTACCGGATGAACCGGAATTGTTGAACGAAAACGTACTGTGGATGCCACGGATTTCACCAATCTCACCGCTCGCAATGATCTCGCGAATCTGGTCATAACGCGGGTGATGACGGTACATGAAGGCTTCCGCCAGATGCACACCTGCATCTGCGCATGCTTCTACCATCTCCAAGGCTTCCTTTTCCGTCAGAGCGAGTGGTTTTTCACATAAAATATGTTTGCCGGCCTGTGCTGCACGAATCGTCCATTCCCGGTGCAGATGATTCGGCAGTGGGATGTAAACGGCATCAATTGAATCGTCCTCTAAAATTGCTTCATAGCTCCCGTAAGCCTTTTCAATACCAAGTTTATCAGCAGTTTGCTGTGCTTTATCGAGATCACGGCTGGCAATAGCGGTAACTTCGTTTAATTCGGATTGCTGCAAGCCAGGAATGACGGAACCTATTGCAATGTTGGCGCTACCAAGAATGCCCCAGCGTAACTTTTGAACAGAATTCATATCTTGTTTCCTCCTGTAATTGAATGTATATTGTGATTATAATGAATAGATGAATGAATTAAAATAATAATATATTGAATTGAATTAACACAATATTGTTTAATGGAGTGAACAAGCATGATGAGACAAACCGTATTGCTGACTTTGCAGGATATCCCCTATTTTTGTTACCCGGAATCTGTCGGACATTATACGGAACATGCGCAGCACGCCGTATTACGTGAGGCTGGGGTGCTGAACAATTTCAATATTCACTATGTTGCGGCAGGTAAAGGATACGTGGAGGCGGATGGAGTGGTACATGAGCTTCGTGCAGGTCAAGCGGTGCTATATTTTCCTCATCAACGGCAGCATTATTACAGCAGTGAAGATGAACCGTGGGATGTACGCTGGGTTCATTTTTATGGGGAAAGGCTGCATGATTACATGCTGGAGCGAGGCCTGCACCGCAATTTATTATGGACGCTGAGACAGCGCAATTCTTGGGAAGAAGCGCATCTGGCGCTTCTTGAAGAAGCGGAGCAGAACAGGATGCTTCGTCCAGCCCAGTTATCCACGTTGACTTATGCTCTGTTGGCGGAATTCGTGCAACATGCCGTGCCTCTGAAGAACACACGTACCACAAGTAAAACGGAGAGCCGGGTACTTGCGTTATTACCGCAGATGCAGCAGGAAGCGTGTGAGCCTTTTCTATTACAGGACTGGGCGGATCGGGCAGGAGTGAGTACGTATTATTTTTGCAAAATATTTAAAAATGCTGTAGAGATGACTCCGATGGAGTTCATCACCCGTTCACGGCTGCAGATGGCCAAGCAATGGCTGCTTGAGCGTCCGTCGGCTAACATTGGGCAGATTGCGGAGGAGGCAGGCTATCCCAATGCCAGCTATTTTAACCGCCAGTTTCTGGCGCATGAGGGCATGACGCCTACAGATTATCGGGGGCTGTATCACAAATAAAAGCTTCATCGTGGTGTCACACTCTGCTGAACGAATTCCCGTGGTATGTCTTCTTCCTTGCTGGATCTCATGCGGATTCGTTTGACAGAGCGTTTAATCAGGTCTATTATGGATAAATTAAATCCGTATATATTGAGGTGTTCTCTCATGAAATATTCCAAAGCCACAAACTATGCTCTGCATACGATGTTATATCTTGTCAGCACCGCGCCTGAACAACTGATCAGCGTGCATCAGCTGGCTGAGTTTCAGAAAGTATCACCAACGTATCTGTCCAAAATATTAACGAAACTAGTGAAGGCTGGCATGATTGAATCCACTTCTGGAGCCAATGGCGGGTATCGACTGAGCCGTAGAAATCCTGATCCTTCGTTCTTGGAGATCATTCATGCAATCGAAGGCAAAGCTTCTTTATTCGAATGTTCACAGGACCATAATACTGCATGTTTGATCCAGCAGGTCATGGTACAGGCGGAGGAAGAGATGGAACGTTTCTTGCATCACAAAAAAATGTCAGAGCTGGCTTCTCAAATGAGGGAAGCTCATTCACTATAATGTGCCTTGGGCCGAAGGCCTTTTGTAAAAGGAAAAAATTCATCTTATATACTGCATTTTAAGACTAAAATCCCCCAAATCTCGTGAGAGAAGTGGGGGATTTTTGATATGTAGATAGGGAGGATTAACACTTACCCAGACCACGCATTCGTCACATATGTGATCAATCATAATTGCATAGTGAATATTATGGTATAATAGTCATATTTTAGTACCACAAAGGATTACCTTTGGGATGGCGATTAAGTAGAGAGGTGGCCTATGAAACATCAACAGCTGACAATCCCTTTAATGCTGATTTCCCTGCCGGGTATATTTTTATGGGTTCTACTCCCCATATATATCAAAGAGCTGGGGTATACCACGTTTCAATATTCAATAACGGTATCCATCCTATCTTTTACACAAATTATATTGAAAATTGTCCTTGGTAGAGTGTCGGATCGTCACAGCCGTCAACGAATATTTCTGTGTGCGTTTGTGTGTTTTACAGCAGCCTATTTTATCTACGCAGCAGCCACCACACTATTTACTGTTATCGCTGCAATCATCGTTCACGGCACCGCAGGTATTCTGCTTACAATGGCGCTCGTCGGCCTCATCTCAGACAGTAATCAGAAGTTAGGTCAACAAATGGGGGCCTTTGATAGTAAGCGGCAGATAGGCTGCCTGGTGGGTGTGGGCATATGCTATCTTGTACTAAGCAATTCTGGACTTGTTCAGGGATGGAGTGTGTTATTTCTGATTTGCGGGACAGCAGCTCTGTTTGGGTGTGTCTACATGTTAAAGTCGCCTCAAGTGGCGCATGAAGAAAATCCAACTCAAATGAAAGAGAAAACCAAATTATCCATTAGGCAGCGTAAAATCTGGTATTATAACATCTGTCTTAGCACCTTATCTGCTATGTCAGGGATCATTTTTATTCCTTATATGCAGAAGATGTACGGAGCTAACATTGAATTAATGACCGTTGTATTCCTTATTCCCATGCTTATTTTTCCTTTTGTAAGTTCCAAACTGGGGAGGGTGGGGGATCGATATGGATATCGAAGAGCCATACTTCGGTCTGCAGCTGTATGCAGTGTAGGTGCCATTGGGTTAGCCTTCTCACCAAGCTTGGTTCTGTTTGCGATCATCTGCACGATCATGGACCTGTTTTCCGTTATTCAATCGTACGCCCTGGATGGAGTATTCATTACGGGGACACCGAAGTCCCAGATTGGAGATGCATATGGCAAGTTCTCTATCAGTAATAATCTGGGAGGGATGGCTGGTGCGGCTTTGGGAGGATATCTATTTGATACGTTTGGTCCGAATATGCCGTATATTGTGTTTTCAGTGATGATGATAATCATTTTGCCTATAGGAGTATACCTGATTCCCTCGAGTAAAGAGCAGAGCGGACAGGAACGGCCGGTCTAGTATTTCATCAAGGCAAAATGTTACAATAAGAAAGATACGATATACATACTAATCATACTTACATCTGTGGAGGGAAACACATGAGCCAAACAACAATGATGACGGAACTGGAGCAGTTGCTCGCACTCGAAAATATTAGAAATACTAAGGCGCGTTATTGCCGCTATATTGATACCAAAGCATGGGACGAGCTTGGGGATGTTTTTGCCCCGGATGCTGTGGCTGACTTTAGCACGGAAGGAAATCCGATTCCTGTTTTGACTGGACGTGACACCATTGTTCAAGTGTTCCGTGACCTTGTAGATCCGGCAGTAACCGTTCACCATGTGCATAGTGCAGAGGTTGAGTTTGTATCGGCGACGGAGGCTAAGGTTATTTCTCCAATGGAAGACAGAGTAACATTCCCTGAAGGCAATGAGAATAAATCTTTTCATGGATTCGGACACTATCACGAAACTTTCGTCAAAATCGATGGACAATGGCTTATTCAGCATACCACTTTGAAACGTCTGCGACTGGATCTGTTTGAATAAGCAACGCTGTATTTTCAGTATAGTTAGAGCCAGTAGGACCTGATCCCAATCAGGTCTTTTTGTTTTGTTTCATACTTTATTCATTATATTGGTAAAAGTAAAAAAACCAGAAGTTCTGTCGTGGGACAGTTCCTTCTGGTTGGATGAAGCAGCATGGAATTTAGGCCGCGGTATGTTTCCGGGACTGCATTCTCAGATAAAGTTGCGAAAAGATAATCGATGCAAGGGCGACCGCGGTCATGCCCCAGAAGATATAACTGTAAGCTGAGGATAACTGTATACTCTGCATTGCTGTCAGAGCCACACCCGTTACCGCTACGCTGAATGCACCGCTGAAAAATTGACTGAGCTGGAAAAGGCCCATGCCTGCGCCCACTTGATCCATGGACAGGTTACCCGACAATTCGTTGGATACGCTGGTCGTCAAGGAAGAGAAACCAACGCTAAGCAGCATATATACAGCCATAATGGCATAGATGCTCTGATCTGCGAATAGAGCGAACAGTCCGGCAGCAGCCAGCAGTAACCAAGGTGCAAATTTTAATAGCAATGTATTGCCATGTCGGTCAATCATACGGCCGATGCGATTCGACAGCAGCATAGACACAAGTGCACCGGGGAAGATGACAAGTCCTGACTGTGCAGGTGTCAACGCATAGAGGTGCGCCAGAACCTGCGGAAGCAGGAACAACGTAGCAAAGTTATTAATGTAGGATACAATGCCCAGCGAGCTGAGGATCATATACTTTTTGTCTTTGAACAGTGCAGGCTGCACAAACGGATCTGCAGCACGGCCAATGCGCAACCAGAACAGCAGCAGTGCGCTTACCCCAATAATTAGCGTGATAGGCTTCCGAGATGTCAGGAACAGGAGAATGCCGGTTGTACCGATGGCAAGCAGGATTGCGCCAAGCAGGTCGAAGGAACCTTTTTGCGGGATCTCCCGAGGTAATAGTTTGTAGAAAACAGGAATTAAAAACAGGGTTAATCCCGTAACGATAAACAGATCATGCCATCCCAAAAACTGAGTAATGCTTCCGCCAAGTACCGGTCCGAGTCCAAGACCCAGCGAACTGGCAGACATGATGACAGCCATTGATTTTCCCCGGCGATCATTCGGAATGTAGCGGGTGATTAACACAATGGCGAGTCCCGGAACGGAAGCTGCACCTGCCGCCTGAACCAGACGAGCGATGAGCAGAACGATAAAATGATTACTGAAGAATCCGAGAACAGATGCTGTGCCGAGCAAAGTAAGTCCAGTCGTGAAGAGCGTGCGGATCGGCACAAAATCCGATAGACGCGAGAACGTAATCGAGGAAATGGCAAATACAATAGAGTACCCTGTCACGATCCATGAGGAAGCAACAGATGTAAGCCTAAAATCGGCTGCGATTTGGGGCAGCGCCAGATTGAACATCATTGTATTCATAACAACGAGTACAACAGTGAAGCCAAGCAAGCTTACGATTAATCCTTCCTGTATTCCAGTCCGTTCCCCTGATGATGCAGTTGCGGTGTTATTCATAAAAACCTCCTAGAGTAATGTGTGTTTCGCAACATTTCAGAAACGGTGTGCAATATTTGCATAATGCTGTATGATGTGAATCCCTTGCTGTAACAGCAGGGTTACATAAACGAATATACTATAGTTCGATTGATATCGAACATTAGAAATATATCATGGATCTGTGTTAAAATACAACGCATAGTCTGAGAAAAGGGGACTACCTTATGAAAATTTTACATCACCCTCAAGTAGCCGATATTGAACTTTCTTCCGTGTTGTATGCACTCAGTGATCCGACCCGGCTTGGGATCGTAGCGGAAGCAGCGAGAAGTGGGGAGCAGCCGTGCAGTCATTTTCATGCACCTGTTGTCAAATCGACGATGTCGCATCACATTCGGACGCTGCGAGAAGCTGGATTGATACGGGTTAGAATACAGGGAACACAGCACTTTATCACACTTCGGTCTGAAGATCTGGAAGCACGCTTTCCGGGCCTATTGCAACCCTTATTACAGGCAGCCTCTCAGACAAATATAGATCAATCCTAAATGTTGTCCTTTCTTCCATTCGAAGAGAGGACATTTTTATTGATCGAATACTCATACGACACTTTGTGTCGTACCATGCACTATATAATAACGGTGAACACACAAACCATATTGAAAAGAGGTTCACAACCATTGGCAAAAACCAAAAGAGGACGTGTCTTGTGGAGTCTTCCTTCCAGGGGTCGAGGAACATGCCCGGTGTGCAATAGTACTCGAATTAAATTGTTGTATACGCAAACGAAAACAGACGGTACAAGTCTAAAAGTATGCAAGAAATGTTCCAAAGCAGTGCAATCCAGAGTGGACATAGCACACGTATAACAAAACTGGCCTGTTCTTCGGAACGGGCCATGTCTTTTGATATAATGGAATATATTAGAATTGACTGAGAAGGGGGCGGGCAAGTGAGTAATATGCATCGGATTCATTGGTTTGATGAACAGATTCGGAGTGGACGTTTTCCGAACAGTAGTTGGCTCGCCCGTGAATTTGAAATCTCCCGTCGTCAGGCTCAGCGTGATATTGAATATATGGCTAGCTCTCTGCGAGCCCCTTTGATGTATATGGCGAAATATCGGGGCTATTGTTATGAGGATCAGACGTTTCGTTTGCCCCATTTGTATATGACCGAAGAAGAGCAGCGTGTGCTGAAATATCTGGCGCATCGCTATCGACACTATGATTATGATCAAGCTGACACGTTGAAACGTGTAGCACATTTGCTGGAGCGTTTTACTTTAGAAGAACAGAAGGTAGGAAGTAGCGAGATTCCAGTGTTTTCGGCGCAACCGAAGCAGCTGCAATCTTTCGAATTGTTGTCCCATGCTATCACTGA
Source organism: Paenibacillus sp. (assembly GCA_017512705.1). Classification (GTDB taxonomy): domain Bacteria; phylum Bacillota; class Bacilli; order Paenibacillales; family Paenibacillaceae; genus Paenibacillus. The sequence continues at coordinate 122,382 of JAFWEX010000026.1, read as the reverse complement.
CTTGCGTAAAGTACATATTCATTACAGGGATCACGATGGAGAACGGCAGTTTTCTTTTTGTCCATTGAAGATGATATCTCAGTTTAACGCAGATTACGTTGTGGGTTATGAAACAGACCCTGTGAATCAAGTGGCGATTCGATTGGAAGGCGTTATTCATGTATCGAACTTAGATGAAAGATTTGAGTGCAGGTCAGACGTGCTGCTAGGTGGATGGGAAGAACCACTGCCTGTGCGTAAACCGTTTATAGCTGAGATTCGATTGAAGGAATTGCAGCAAATTGAACTATGGCAGGGGTATCGCATTCGGGCAAGGCAAGATCAGATTTATTCAGTTGAATTTTATGACACGGACGCTTTCTTGCAGCATTTGTTTATTAGCGAATGGGAGGAACTTCTATCTCCAGGGTGGCTTAGACGTAAGCTTCAGCAACATGCAGAAGAATTAATGGGTAGGCTCACGATACAACGTAAGCAAAACGTGGAATAAACCCGCATGGAGAGGAGGAGATACTTCCTTGGCTGAGATTATTTTAGATAACCTTATTATGAAACGGGAGTCCAAATCGTACGTGGATAGCCTGCATGCAATACTCACTCACACGGGTCAGTTTCAAGGTTCGAAGTATTTACTTGCTGGATATACAGGCATGGCTTTTAAGCTGGCGATCCATCGCAGACTACTTCCCCTATCGGTTACAGCATATGGACAATGGGGTGAAGCGCATCGACCGGGAATAGATAACCTGGGGATATTCACGATCTGGGATGGTGGACGCACACGTCATTCCACGTTCCGTTATTACCAGCAGGATGCAGTGAATTGGGTAAGACGTAGTCTTGGTGAAGGCACTGGTGTGATTTACTGGATTCCTGAGTTCGGTGTTATTCATGGATACGATGACAGTGACCGCATCTTTTATGTGCAGGACGGACGGAGTAAGGAACCGGAGATTTTGCTGTATGATAATTTTGGCTTGAATTTCACCGGATTTTGGTACTGCCAGGTGTTTGCTGATCAGGTCCGCATCCCTGAAGATCAGATGCTGCTTGAATCTCTGCGACTGGCGATTGAGGATTGGGATACCCCCTATCGCCTACTGCCTGATCGTAATATTGCTTCAGGTAGGCAGGCATATGATGCGTGGATACAGGCCTTGCGGAGTGGGGATTTCGATGAATCTGGTGCGGCTTATATTTTGGAATCCTTCTGCCATTCTCGAACCGAAATCCGGATGTATCTGCAGGATGTTCGAGGAACATGGAACGAACTGGAGCAGGCTTGTGCATGTTATGAACAGCTTGGGACGCTGATTGACCAAATGAAAGGATATATAGTTCAGCAGAAGGATAGACGTCTCTTGCGACCAGACACCACAGAAGATCTAGCACAAGTATTAGTGAAGGCGAAGGCACTGGAAGATCAGGCTGTTGATTATTTTCGAGAGATATCCAGGAAGTACCCTGACCTGAAACGGTCGACTATACCAAGGTGGGGAGCACATTCCGCACGATAGGATGATTGAGGAAAGGAGTGAAGGATGATGGTTGCAAAAGTAGTATTGCGGGACTGGATTCAATCCCGGAAAGCTGCGAATTCTGCTGATGTACACGGGTCATGGAGAGGCGTGAGCACGTATACAGATGCGATGCATCGCATTTTATCACATAAACAGTGGACGGATCTCCCACACCACATGATTGCAGGTATGACAGCAAATGCCTTCCGATTAGTGGTGAATCGGCGTCTGACGGCAGAGTCAATCTCCGCATACAACTGGATGACAGAGAACTTTGTCGCAGCTGACTTCATTGGTGTGACTGCGAGCCAAGCAGCGGGATTTTCGTTCGAACCAACCTTTCCCCTCTATCAGAAGCATGCTCTGCTGGATATCAAAGCTTCCATTGATCGGGGTATAGGTGCCATTCTCTGGCATGATCAATTCGTCGTTGTTACTGGATATGATGATGTGGAACGGGTGCTGTTCATCTGTGAAAATAGAGGCGATGAATGCATTTGTCTTCCCTATGATTCGTTTGGTCGGAACAGTACGCCCTACTGGTACTATCAGGTGCTGGAAGCCTGTACACCCATAGATCGATGGGAGGTCTGCAAGGAATCGTTAATCCAGGCCGTGTACAAATGGGAAACCCATGACTACATGCTGCCTATTCAAGATTATGCCTGTGGGGCGGCTGCGTATGCTGCTATGGATGCTGCTTTGCAATCAGGAGAATATGACGCAGAACAAGCGGCAACTGTAATTCGCTATTATGCCAATTCAAGATGGGATATTGCCTCTTATGTTGCAGGACTTGGGCATCTTTCCAATCAAATGGATCAGCTCATAGACCAGTATAAGTTACTCGCAAACTTGTATACAATGATCGTTGAGGTAGTAGATGACTTCATATCTTGGGATTCAAGAGAACCGAAGTGTGTGCAACGTGTGATTGAGCTTATTCGGAAGGCAGGAGCGACGGAACAACGTGCAATAGATGCCATTAAACGTGCCTTACCAGAGACGATAGGCAATCGCTTTGGTGACATTGGTTTAAGGTGATTTAAGGTTGTTCCGAATATTATAATGGTTTTGGATGAGTTGATTAATGAATATAACCGTTTGGTAAACAAGAATCTAAAAGGATTCCTTCCTACGTTGAATTACGCTGCAAAATAATAAAATAAAAGACCACCAGTGATGGTGGTCTCATAGATATTAATATTCATTTACCTCGAAAGTAATAATTTTGTCGTAAATGATGTAGTCCTGTCTTTGCTTGAAGGGACCAATGTTATTGCTATGTTTGTTAATGGCAAACGTAATTGGCCCGCCTACTGCTCTAGTTTCATACCATCTAATAAATCTTTGTACTTCATCCATAGAGAGATCGTATTCTTTAACAGTGCCATTGCTTAGGGTCAGTACAAAGATAGCACGATCCCCTACAGGATTAGGTGATCCTGGATCAGGCGTCTCTGGATTAGGGTATTCTGGGTCCGTTGGATCCTCTGGATCTGTAGGAGTTTCCGTACCAATTGGGAAATCCGACTCATGTAGATCATTGGTTCCTGTAATGACTCTTACTCCAGCTCCTGTTATAACGAGATCACCATTTTCAGCAATGGAGATATATTCAGTAGTACCAAGGTTAAATGTTGAAAGGATTTTACCTTCAGGTGTGATTAAGGAGACCCCATGAACGCCGTTACTAAGGTAGATCATTCCGGAACTATCCAAGATAATACTACTTGGAAGAGCACTTAGTTTATCGCTTTCCCACTTAACGGTTCCATCCGGAGAAATAGCTGTTAACACTGAGGTTCCGGCATAGATTATATTTCTTTTTTCATCCAATATAAGACCGGAAGCAGTCCTGTCTAATTTCAAAGTCCAGTTAAGGTCTCCGGCAGAACTGACAGAGTATATGGTACTATCATCTCCCGTACTCATAACATAAATGTTTCCGTCTTTATCGATTAAAGGAGAGCCTCTTCTCAAGGGATTTTGGTTCCCTGAGACTTGATTTAACTGTTTACTCCATTTCAATGTTCCGCTAGGGTTAATAGCCGATAGTCTTAAACCAGAATTACTGTGCTGCACATATATGGTTCCGTCAGAAGAGACAGTTGGATGACTGTTGTATGAATCTTTCAAGGCGTAGGTCCATTCCAACTTTTGAGTAGTAAGATTGATAGCATAGAGATTTCCACTATTACTTCCTAAATATGCAACATTACCATTGTCAATAGCAAATTCTCTCACAGATCCATTGAATGTTATTTTCCAATTTAAGGTTCCATCTGGGTTTATCGCATAAAATGTGTTTCCACCTGTCGCATATATTAATCCATCACTGCCGATAACGGGCTGGTTTGTTGCGTCTTTGAATGTCCATAAAGGAGAACCTTGAGGCGAAGTTGCATTAATACCTGAGCTCGAAGTATAGATTGTGCCATCTTTACTAATTACTGCAGGGTATCCTCCGTTTGTTCCAAGAATACTCCACTTCTCTATAAAGTTCCCATCAATAGCATCAAATCTTGATTTTCTTGTCCAGTTAAAATTCGTGGGCTGTACCGCTTCAAGATCGTATCCACCGATCGAGTAACCAGAACCTTGCTCAAAATTTGGAGTGGCTGCGTGGGATGTACCTCCTAGCAAAGTTAATGCAATGGTGAAACCAGTTAATAAACTAATGCTTTTCTTGAATCTCAAACTAAATCCATCCTTTCAGTAGTATCTCATTATGTATTTCTTCTAACAAAGTGCTTAAGTAATATCGGCTTGAATTCACTTAATGTTTATACCTAGGACAAAATCGTTTTATTTTCCAAACGGAACGAGAGTGAGAAATCTAAGGACCAGAATAATCTAACAGCGGAAGTAAGCGATTGCTTTAAAACAGCTAATTCATAGGGTGAATGATTCATCAGATTAATCAGACTAAAGTAGTGCAAGAGAGCAGCATGTTTCATGAATACACCGGATTTGGGCGGAGAAACGTCTGATTCCGGTGTTTTTACTGTCTGATCTAGGAGGATATAGACAGGTATAGGAAACCCTAGATCTTTTTGCTGGCGAACAACCGTACGTAAGTCTTATTGTTCCAGGTGGGTTTCAGAGAGTAAAATGACAGGTGATATACGAAGATCAATAATATGTGTATATATCGGTAGAGTTGCGAATCATCCGTTTAATAGAAGAATGGTAGATACAGGGGAGAATTCAATTTAGTAAGGGAGGAATTCAGATGAGCACAGAATATGATCAGGCCATGGAAGAGATGATTGCAGCCCTTCATGAATGGTTTAATGAACAGGCGAAGCGGAACGATCTTGATGATACGGTGAAGCGAACTACCCTGCAAATGGGAGTATTCAATAAGATTCTGCTTGATTACAGACCTGGACGGACCATTGTGGACAGTGTAGATCTGGGGTGGGACGATGGATACAAGTCGAAGCAGGCAGGGATCTTTACCAAGGAACAGGTGCGAACGGAGATACAGCCTAAACTAGTAGAGGTTGTCCGAGGAAGATTGGACGAATTGGCGAATACACCTGCGATTGACTATCGCTTCACCTTTCGTGGGAAATTCCCAACGACCGAAGGGGAACTTGAGCTGACGTTGCTCGAATATATCAATGAAGAGAAAAGGCAGCAATTAATGGAGCATATCCATACATACATCGATAAGAAGCTGGAGAATGGTACGTATCCAACAAAACCATTGGAATCTTTCTTTTTGGTGAATCATCTGCTTGATCCAAAATTATTCCCTGAGTTGGATATAGCATGGACGATCAGGCAGTATGACCGAATTCTAGAGTTAAACAAAGATCGACAGGATGCACTTGCGGAGCATCGTGGTTATATTATTCGTGCGGTGACGAGATGGGCAGAGAAACAGTTTTTACCTCAGTATTATGATGTACAGACTTCAGCATATCGTACCAATGAATATACACTGAAGCCAGATGTAGCGGTGCTATTCAGCGATATGGAGCATGCTGAACAGCATTCAAGTGAGAGCATGAATCAGGCCGGTGTCTCTCAACCTATCGATCTGCTGTTATATGTGGCGGTCATGATTCTGCGTTTTGAACCGAGCTACAGCAAATCCAGAGGTCTTACTTTCCTGGAACTGGCTAAGGAACTTGGTAGTAAGCGCGCGGCAAACATGATAGCAGAAGGTAGCGGGACGTATGCAAAGGAAGATATGCATGTGAAAACAGAACAAGTCGAATGTAAGGCGAATGATGTATTTGCTCTGATGACCATTCACATTCGTAAGGAGGAACCGGGGGCCTATCAGCAGGCGATTGCCTTTATCATTCATTTATTGAAGCAGGGATTTCCGAAAAATTACAAGATCAAGCTCAAATCCAGTGTTAAACAGTATTTGCCGATCAAGGGACTTGCGAAGTCGGATACCCATCGATTCTTTGCCAATGCACTGGAATATCCAGAGCTGCATCCACTCCTGGAAGAGTATGCGCGAGAGGCGATCCAAGAGTTCGAGTTCTATCAGGATACCGAGAGTGAGAAGAGCTGTATGCCAGGTAGCTATGCTACTTTTGGGCTGGGACTCGTGAATGAGCGGTATTTCCCACTGGTTGAATATTATATGGGTGAAGTGGATGATGAGCATCAATTAGTCCAGGATAAATTCACCGCTGCTTTTGTGGAAAAACATGGTGTAACGGTCAACTCGGTACCTGTATTAGTCGCCAGCTTGCGGCGTTCGACCGACAGTCTGAAGCTGAAGATTCAGCAGGAGCTTGAGAATGATGAAACACTCGAACTGCTGGTTAGACAGATTCAGAGTCTCAAGCATTATGAAGCAGCACATGTCATTTACCCGATCTTCGGCAAGGTGGAGAAGCTTGCAACGCTGGCACGTAAGGCTGGGGGAAGACGGAAAGAGTTGTTACTGGAACTGCTGCAGGCCGCAGACAAGTAGGACGGGTATGGCGTCATAAGCTTGCCAACAAGTCTAGTCTAGCAATATGCAGAAGGAAAGGTGGAGAGTGGATGGACGCATGGGATCGGGATGTGTGGCAGGAGTTGAATGCACAGGACAAAGAAAAATGGATGCGTGAGCTGGTTCGTCAATTACCGGAAGGCATGACCTATGAGGGATTGCAGACATTTGAACGATTTGGCCAACGGACTCAGACAGGCGTATTTATACAGGAGGGGCAACGTTTTGTCTTTGTTCCGGGCAGTCAGGTCACGTTAGGCTGGTCGCAATGGCAGGACGGAATGGATGAAAAAACCTCTACCGATCTGCATGAAGCAGCCAGTAACTATGGTGTTCAGGATGTTGGTATGTTTCTTGCCAGCCAGATGTCACCCGTGCGAGAAGTCCATATTAGTCCGATGCTCGTGGAGTGTGAGACGACCTCACTAGGATGGATTGAAGTAACGGAAGAGGAAGCATATGCTCAGGAGCATGAAGATTTTCCTGAAGCACTGGTAGCATTCAAGCAATCGGGGCTAAATGAATATGAACTTCACCTGCAATTTCGGCTAATCCGAGATAACGGAGGAAAGGTTCAGATCCTCTGGTTTAATGAAGGGATCGAGATCGAAGACGTGATCAAGGAAGAAAAGGAAGCAGGCTTTGATTTGTTGACGGAAGATGAGTGGGAGTATATCTATGGCGGGGGCTGTCGCACATTATTCCCTTGGGGAGACAGCTTCGACTACACGTTGAGATTGAAACATTTTGGGAGTCTCCATCATGCAGAGAACGCTGAACGAATGTCTATCGATACAGGGATAGATATAGATTCAGATTCAAATACAGATAGAGATACAGATACAGATAGAACTTCTTCTATGCTTACTGGAGTAAACAGGCATGGATATGAATTGGAGCTGCCGAACTTTTTTGGAGTTCAGTTTGCCGGAGATCCATATAACTATGAACTCACACTCGGTCCAGATGGAGAAGTGATGCCCAAAGGTGGAGATGGTGGGAACTTGATCTGCGAGGGTACAGGTCCACTACTTGGCTACCTGCCCGCGGCATCCGTATTTTATAGGGATGTGAATGTGAGTGAACTGGATTGGGAGGAACTGATGGATACGTTGTACTATCGCCGTATTATTCGTTTGACGAATGTAGGAGCAGAATAAATGCACAGGTCCATGGAGCCCCCTTTTTAAGACAGGACGAAAAATTAAAAGAGCAGCTTATTTTGCTGTGCCTTCTACACATGATTTGGGTATATATAATCAGGCCGGAAGGCTTAACATCAGGAATGAGGACACATTGAGTAGCATTCACGTTCCTTTTACAATAAAGAGTAGATGCTCTCCGTGGGTTTTCATTAATAAAAAGGAGAATACATGTGTCAACATATACATCCATTCAATTTAACGGTATGGAGACCTTGTTTCTATTCGAACTCATCAACATACCAGAAGCAGAGCAGCTACGAGCAGAATTAGTTGAATCTATAGACCAAGCAGAACAATCAAGTGAGAGAGTTGCTAAGATGCTCAGAGGTCTTGCTCAAGATCGCGTTGTCGAAATCAACGATCAACAAGTTGCCATAGAACCTCAAATACATAGACTGCTTATGGCTTGCAAGCTAAGTAGTGCTATAACTCGTCTGGAGTTGAACACCACAGATCAGGGCAGATCTGTAACCTATGGCTTTTTATCAAGCAATCAGTTGGTTGAATGGGTCTGGAAGCCTGAGGATAATCAGTCGATATTCACCCCTTTCTCGTCAATGGGTGAGATGTTTCAGGTTCTCGGCAACCGCTTGGAGATAGATGACTCTCCAGAAGGGACAACTCTTGATCTGGAACAGGGGGGCGCACATACGTCTATCGGTCAAGACACGCTGCGTCGTTTGTTTGAACTGGAGATCAGAGCGTCGAGAGAAGGGAACAGATCAACCGAAGCAACCCAAGCAACGGAAGAAACAGAACGAATTCAAGCCATATTACAAGCGGATGAACATCTGAATCAGACTTGGGTCCAACCTTTGAGCCGAAGCCTCGCTGCGTTGGAACAGCGCGGTAAATTTGAAGTGTATACCCGTGGAACTGATGACAGATCACAATGGATTTACTTTATCGGCAGTGAGAGTGGTAATTGGATTTTTCTTGAAGTGGAAAGTGAGGACTTGTTTGCCGTATTTAAAGTGACGGAAGAAGAGCTGGTACAGAGTCTCTTTCTACTTACAACTCGCTCAATATCTGTTCTGCCTGAGGTGCGCTAAACAGAGAACATATACGTCCTAAGAGTAAGGGGGATTTGAAAAATGACGAAAATCGTTATGAAAGCAGAATACTTGAACTCGCTTGCCCAACAAATCGAACAGGTTGCAGCACAATTGCAACAGGTCGATGGTACGCTTCAGCATGCAATTCAAGGAGCCGCATGGCAATCGGGGAACAGACAGACCATTATTGGATTGTATCAGTCGCATCAGCAGCGTTTCCGGAGCGCAGGGCAGAGTATGTATCAACTGGCTACCTATGTCAAAACAACCCGGGAAAAGATGGAGCAGGAAGATAACAGCGGCGGTTTGGCGATTAATCCGCTGGCTCCATTTGATGGCGTAGGCAGCACGATAGGTACATTATCCGGAGCTATGGCTGTTGCTCGTTTAGGATACCGAGTTAAGAATGGTTACATGGTTAAGGCTGAACTAGATCGAAATACACCTCGTGTTCTGGTCCGTGAGAGTCACGATGCAGTCAAAGGGAATAAGGGGCCTAACGGCCGACCAAGAGACTACAAGATTTACTATCAACGTGACCTTGAAGCGCGGATTGCTAACGGGACGGCCACTCCACAGATGAAGGAAGTTGCCGCCATGATCAAGCCTGGTTATGGAGTCAAGTCTGCGTTAACAGATAAGCTGGGATGGGCCAGCGTCGGGATTGATGTGTTTACAGATACGAAAGAAAATATTAGCGAGAATGCAGGCACGGATAAAATAGCAGGTGATATTATTGGGAACGTCGTTGTGGGTGGAGCAACCACTGTAGGAGCAACTCTGCTGACTGCGGCTATTATGCCGGCGGCAGCACCCGTTCTGGCTGTTGGCGCCGTTGGATTCGGGGTGTCGGTTGGCTTGACCTATCTTGCTGAAGGCATAACGATGGATATGGACCTGGATGGCGACGGGAATAATGACTCGCTGAAGGATGTCGTTAAACATGGTGCGAAAAAAGCTTGGTCTACCGTAGCGGGATGGTTTAAATAGATGGCGAAAAAACAGCGGTCAAAACCACCAACTTCTAAGGTAAATAGTGCTACTACTCCCACCATGTATGAAGGGACGTCCTATCCTAAGGAAACGTTTGAGAATTACCTTGTCATTTATGCGTCCGATGGTATTCGGCTTAGTGCAGGTACATTGGTTCTGTTTTTTCTGAATGTCTTCGTGCTTGTTCCCGTGTTCAGTGTTCCGTATCAACCTCTGTATGCGTATCTTCTATTGCCGCTGTTAGCCGTCATGAATTTGTGGGCGATTGCCTTGATTGCAGCCCCGCGCAGACTTCAACTGAATTATGTATTATTTCGAGGCGTTTTCGGACTCGTCTCATCAGCAGCATTTATGATAGTTATACAGAAATTCGCTTATGGTACATTAGGCCTAACCACGCCATGGTATGCTATAGGGTCATTGGCAGTGTATGCATTTGCTCTAATCCAGTATGTGAGGTATCGTTTACAAAAATTAAAGCAACCGCCTCAGCGTCAAAAGGGAAATAAAAGCTCTGGCATGCCTGTCGCTCTCTTAACGACAATTACGGGAGGGGCTTATCTGCTGGCTAACATTTCATTAGCCTTTGTGACGCAGCAGACGGTAACCGTTGTTCTCATATGTGTATACATCATGCTGACCTTTGTTGTGTTTCACTTTGTTATGGACTTCCATCGATATTATTGGCTTCGCCGAGTGATGAACAAACCGGAAGTGTGATACAGAGATTCAGAAACAAAATCTAGAATTCGCTACTAGACATAAGGAGGATGATCAGATTGGAAAAAAACACGGTAACTTTACTGCCCAATGGATCTGTGATTCGTTTAAAAGAAGGCACCAAAAAGCTCGTCATTTATGGACGCAAGCAAATGTTAATGACAGAACCTCCGCGGCAGTTTGACTATATTGGCTGTCCGTATCCTGAGGGGTATATTAATCCGGATTACACTTATGTTTTTAACCATGATGATATTGAAGAGATTATTTTTAAGGGGTTTAGTGATGAAGAGGAAGAGGCTTTTGCAGCAGAACTGGAGCAGGCGTAACGATATTTACGCTTGAACATGCTGCTGACTGGAGCGTAGTCGTGCCCGAAAGCTGTTCGTATTCATCGCTGTTTCTGTAGAAACGGATCAGTGTTAACGTGACTGATCCGTTTCGCGGAAACGCGTTGCCGTCTGTTGCAATTGAGTGCCTGTCTCTTGCAATCCTTGTAAATAACTGCTCACCGTCGTCATACTGTCGTTCATGCGTGTGAGAAACTCACGTTGACGATTGCCTTCCCACTGACCTTCAGACTGATCAATCATCGTTTTGAGCTTGGCTAGAATGTCCTGTCCGTTCTGTGAAGCTTTGTTGAATTCAACTGCAAGCTGTTGCAATTCCTCTGGTGACAGATCAATGCGCTGGTTCATGTATGTTTACTCATTCCTTCCGATTAGAATATGCAAGATGGCATAACTACTCTTATTATAACCCCTTCTGAATCAGAATGAAGCTGGACGAAAGCCTCGTTTTTGGGCAGCAAAAAAGTCTTATAACTCAGACAAGACACATCCCGAATGACCTCCCAAGTGTGGGAAAGGGAAGAACTCAAATGGCATGGATCAGGAAAAGGGGAGTCACCTCCCCCATGATGACGAAATATATCGAGCAAGGCATGCGCAGAGTCACCATATTCAAACAGATGTTACTTTAGCGTTCGCTGAATCATCCATCAGTTATATAAATACAGGACAAATCCGCCTACACCCAACACGACAGCAACGACGTATACATATGTAAGTTTACTCAAGTTTTGCTTCGTTCGGCGATCATATTCGGGGTTACTCCTACGATTAGCTTTGGAGTTCCCGATGATGAGTGTAGCAATTCCGCCAAATAAAGCGATGCCAATAACGAGTGCATAAGGCAGCCAATTCATGAGCTAACCTCCTTTTCCAGTCGATGAATGCGTATACATCTATTGTATCTCAGGTTCCCTCGCAATGTAAGTTAATTATGAGAAATATAGGAAATCTGCAGTGCTTAAACTAGAAAGAATTATAACACGGACATTTGGATATCAGAACGACCTGGAAACGGAGAATGAGCTCCTGAGATTTCGGTTTTCTTTCCTCAAGAGAGAGAGCTGTAGGTCAAAAACTGTCCATATATCAGTTTTTTGTATTCACCTTAAGGAGCAAATATTTGGTATAATTGATTGGTCATTCAATTACATAAGTATTCCGGATTATCAGGTTATGCAGGAACATAGCATTAGTCTCAAATGAACGAACGAAGAGGAGGACAGTGGCATGAGTGCAACATCTAATTCAGAGCAACCTGCACGAAGTGCAGATACCCGGTTATTTATCGCCTGGGCTGTGTCTGTCATTGCAACGGGGGGAAGTCTTTATTTTAGTGAGATTATGGGGTTTCTTCCATGTGATCTATGCTGGTTCCAGCGCATATTTATGTACCCCTTAACGATTCTTCTCGGGATTGCGTATTTCAAGGGTGACGTGGGTATTACCAAATATGTGCTTCCACTCAGTTTTATTGGGGGCGGTATATCGCTGTATCACGTAACGATTCAGCGGATTTTCTCGGCTACAGGTAACGCGGTCGCATGTGGGAAGGTGCCATGTTACACTGATTATCTAAACTGGTTTGGTTTTATCACAATCCCGTTACTGGCTCTCATCGCATTTATCATCATTATTGCCATGCTATGGGGATTAGGTAAAACAACAAAATCTTCTATGTAAATGGTTTTCTTCTTATATTTTCTTTAATCGGAAAGGAATAATGTTGATGAAGGGACATGCTCGCTGGTTTGCGCCTTTGTTTATACTGCTTCTTATCGTGACTGGTTGTTCTTATACGGAACAAACCTCTCCTGATGAGATGCCAGAGATGATTCGAGTAAAGATGATGATGCCGGATAAGGTGAAAGCGAACGAAGAGGTAGCCCTGCAGATCAAACTGACCCAGGGAGAGAAGCCTGTCGATGATGCCGATCATGTACAGTTCCAAATTTGGAACGAACAGAACGAGCCGGAAGCACCATCAATAGAACAAGGCATGATGAATGCCGATGAACTAGAGGCTCGCGGGGCAATGAAAGCGAATTCTATAGGTGATGGCGTATATGAAGTCAAACACACTTTTCTGGAGCCTGGGAAGTACGTGGTTCAGGCACATGTAACCTCCGGTGCAATGCATACGATGCCACGATCCAAAATTGTAGTAGAATGAAGTAGCCCGGACACATAGGAATGGTTCAGGACGTGAAATAAATATATAATGATGTAGATACAAAAGAATGTAGATAGGAAAAGAGGCTGTTATGGCAACTATTCATGATGTTGCACTGAAGGCAGGTGTTTCAGTAACTACCGTCTCACGTGTATTGAACAACAGGGGTTATATCAGTCAGAAGACACGTGACAAAGTGTACCAAACGATGGACGAGCTTAATTATAGACCCAATGAGATTGCCCGTTCTCTGCTGCGCAAGCAGTCAAACCTTATTGGTCTGATCATTCCAGATGTATCACATCCGTTTTTCGGAGAACTGGCTAGCTATATAGAGTATTATGCCTATAAGAATGGTTTCAAAATCATGCTATGTAACTCTCATATGGACCCTTCCAAAGAACGTGAATATGTAGAGATGCTTAAAGGGAATCGTGTGGATGGCATTATTATGGGGAGTCACACACTTGAAGTAGATGAATACGTTAATCTCCATTCTCCAATTGTTACCTTCGATCGGCAGATTGGAGAGGATATACCGTTTATATCCTCTGATAATTATCAGGGGGGTGTGATGGCAGCAGAATTACTACTCTCCAAAGGTAGACGTCATATTGCTCATATTTGTGGTAATTTGGGGCTGAACATGCTATCCAATCGTCGTACGACAGGGTTTGTGGATACACTGGAGGCTCATGGGATCAAGCCAATCATAATTTATGAGACGGACCTTAATGTATTTGATCAGCATCAGTACACCGAATTAATGGATAAACTTCTCAGCCAGTATCCCCAGTTGGATGGGTTATTTGTAACGAGTGATCTTATGGCTGTTCATGCGCTCAAGAAGACAATCTCTAGCAGATACAGGGTTCCCGAAGACATCGCTATAATAGGATATGATGATAGCCGGGCAGCTTCCTATACTGTGCCAGGAATTACTACGATTAGACAGCCGATAGAGGATATGGCGAAGCTCGCAATTGATTTGATTCGATGTCAGATCGCAGAGGAAAAGGTGAAAATGGAGAATATTTTACCTGTAACATTGGTAGAGAGAGAGACGACCTGAATTAAACCGTACCCTACAGAGCAGACACTTTTTAAAAGTCTCTCTGTGGGGTATTTTTGTATACCATAATACGAGATAATTTTTTTTAAAATCGATATGTCAAACGATTGACATGTTAAACCTTTGACATTATAATCTGAATTGTAAACGTTTTCTCTTTACACTAATGAATGGGGGACATAACAAGATGAAAACAAAACAACGTCGGACAGGGATTTGGATTTTTTCATTGATTATGGTGCTGGTTCTGTCAGCATGCGGAGACAAAGCAACTACAGATTCGAATTCTTCCACAGGTTCAAACGATGGTGGCAGTGAAAATGTCAAAATTACTATGCTCAACTCCAAATCAGAAATTAACGATCAATTAGAGCAAGCAGCCAAAGACTTTCAAGCAGAAAATCCAAATATTACGCTTGAAATTGTACCAGTAGGTAGTGGACAGTCTCCGTTTGAAAAGGCATCCGCTCTCTATGCATCAGGAAATCCGACAACGATGATGATGTTGGATACTGGAGATGTTGAGAAATTCAAGGACCGTGTTCTTGATCTCACATCTGAGCCTTGGATGAAGGATGCGGTGGAGAACAGTACAGCTGCTACAACGTTTGATGGCAAAAACTATGCTTTTCCTTTGGCCATTGAAGGTTATGGATTTATCTACAACCAGGAGGTAGTTGATCAAGCGGTAGGTGGTACATTTGATCCAAAATCGGTAGAGACAACAACACAGCTGGAGGACTTGTTCAAAAAAATAGCAGCTACCGGCAAAGCGCCTTTAATTATTTCACCGATGGATTGGTCTCTTGGAGCGCACTACTTGCCGCTTGCCTATGGTGGACAATCCGCAGATCTCTCCGAAGTGGATCAATTCATGAACGATCTCAAAGCAGGCAAAGTGGATCTGGCATCCAATGCTGTATTTAATGGTTTGATGGATACATTTGATGTGATGAAAACGTACAATATCGACAAAGCATCACCACTTTCCGGTACGTATGAGCGTGGACCAGAAGTACTTGGTAAGGGTGAAGTTGGGATCTGGTTCATGGGGAACTGGGCTTGGCCGCAAATTTCCGGCTTTGATACAGCAGATGGAAAATACGGTTTCCTGCCGGTACCTGTGAGTAATAATGCAGCCGACTTCGGAAATTCACAGATATCTGCCGCTGTATCCAAACGTATTTTGCTGGACAAGGAAAAAAGCACACCAGCACAGCAAGAAGCCGCTAAGAAATTTTTGGACTGGATCGTTTATAAAGAAAAAGGTCAGGATTTCCTAGTTAAGCAGGCCAATATCATTCCAGCGTTTAGCAATATTACACTGGAGCCAGCTGATCCACTTGGTAAATCCATTAGTGAATACATCAAGGCAGGTAAGATTGAAGAATCTATGAGTACGCTTCCAGCCGATCACTGGTCCAAATTGGGAGCTTCCATGCAGAAATATTTGGCTGATGTCATTGATCGTGCCGGACTTGCCAGCGAGATTCAGGCTTACTGGACTAACGTGAAATAAATGATGCAGTTTGACATTTAGCACAGTATAAAGAGAAGTTTTCTCCATAGGATGGATACCTGATAGGAGGTCAGACAGGATACATAGTTTACTTCTGTCTGACCCACTTTATGGTAACTGCCAGGTTTATGACGTGGAGAGAGATAGAGTGGAGGATGACAATGCTCACTGAAAAAGGATTATGGACACGTCTGCGCACTCGCCTGATATTCACTGGCCCTACACTATTTGCTTTTGCAACAGTTATGATTATTCCTTTTTTGTACGGTATCTATTTGACGTTTACGAACTGGGATGGCATTGCAGTCGATCAAAACTTTGTGGGCTGGGATAATTATATCGGTGTGTTCAAAGACACTGTGTTCTGGAAGTCTTTTGCAATGACGCTGGAGTATGTATTTATTACGGTTGTGTTGACCAACCTCGTTGCCTTTTTGCTTGCATATGCCGTAACTCGGGGAATCAAGGCACAGGGCTGGTTCCGAGCTGGCTTTTTCTTACCCAATCTTGTAGGCGGCATTGTGCTGGGTTTCATCTGGCAGTTTATTTTCAATCAGGTACTTGTATTTGCAGGTCAAAAATTGAACATACCGTTTTTCTCCGCTTCCTGGCTGGCTGATCCAGACAAGGCTTTCTGGGCACTTATTATTGTGACCGTCTGGCAGTATGCAGGTTATATGATGGTTATTTACATTGCCGGTTTGATGAATGTACCGCGGGATGTGTTGGAAGCGGCGAGCATCGACGGGGCAAGTAATCGTAAAATGCTAATGCGCATTGTATTGCCACTTATGGTGCCTTCCTTCATAGTGTGTGTTTTCTTGTCACTGCAACGTGGATTTATGGTATACGATCTCAACGTTTCCTTGACAAGCGGTGGACCGTTCAAAAGTACAGAGATGGTATCCATGCATGTATATGAGCAGGCCTTCCTCGCACGTGACTATGGGCTAGGTCAAGCTGAAGCCCTTGTTTTATTTATCCTCGTGGCGACGATTACATTACTTCAGGTGTATTTTAGCAAAAAGCTGGAGGTCGAGGCATGATGGCTGGACAATCGCGTATTCTGAACGGACTGAAATTAGTAGCCTTGGTCGTTGCTATGATCCTTTTCGTGTTTCCCTTTGTGCTTCTGATTTTGAACTCATTCAAAACCAATCAGGCTATTACTTCTGACCCGCTTGGCTTGTCAGGTTCTTTTCAACTGGAAAATTACGCAAATGCGTTTGATAAAATGGGTTATTTATCAGCTTTTAGCAACTCTTTGCTCATTACGGTTGCCGGTGTGTTGCTCATTGCCCTCTTCTCAGCGATGACTGCACATTATTTTGTTCGACATCACAGCAAACTGAATCAGTATCTCTTTTTCCTGATGGTAGCGGCGATGATTATTCCTTTCCAAGCCATTATGATCCCTCTTGTGAAAATTTACGGCTCGCTTAGCTTGCTGGACAACAAGTGGTCGCTGATTTATATGTATATTGGCTTTGGTAGCCCGCTTGCCGTATTTATTTACCATGGTTTTGTCAAAAGCATCCCGCTGGAACTGGAAGAAGCCGCTCTGATGGACGGCTGTGGCAGAGTGCAAACATTTTTCCGTATCGTATTACCGGTATTGCTTCCAACTACCGTTACAATCAGTGTGCTGAACGTTTTATGGATATGGAATGACTTTTTGCTTCCATCTTTGGTACTTACATCGTCAGAGCAACGGACATTGCCGTTGTCTACGTTTTATTTTTATGGAACGTATACGGTGGATTATGGTCCGCTAATGGCTGGTCTGGTATTGACACTTCTGCCTGTACTGATTGTTTATCTGTTTGCACAGAAGTATATCATCCAGGGAGTTATGCAAGGCGCCATTAAATAAGTCCAACAAGGTGAGATAGAGACAGGAGTGTAAGACATATGAAGCATGATGCACAGAACGAAAATCGTTATACCCTTGAAAGGGCAAAGGCGTATATTGAGGCAAATCGTCACAACGTTAGTCCAGTCTATCGCTTAGGGTACCATCTGATGCCAGAAGTCGGCTGGATGAATGATCCCAATGGTTTTATTTATTTTAATGGAATGTACCATATGTTCTATCAGTACTACCCTTATGAGCCTGTATGGGGGCCGATGCACTGGGGACACGCGGTGAGTGAAGACTTGGTGACATGGACGTATCTCCCTGTTGCGCTTGCACCAGATCAGGATTATGACCGTGACGGTTGCTTCTCAGGCAGTGCTATTGTTCAAGATGGTAAACTGGTGCTTATGTACACGGGTCATGTAGTGACAGGACCAGACAAAGATAAAGATTATAAGCAGACACAGAATATTGCTGTATCGGAGAACGGAATTGATTTTGTTAAATCCGAGCTGAACCCGGTCATTGGATTACATCAGATTCCAGCACAGGCAAGTCCAAAGGATTTTCGTGATCCGAAAGTGTTCGAACGAGATGGGATGTATTATTGCGTGCTTGGGTCGAATGACGACGCTGGAAACGGAAGTATTTTGCTATATCGTTCGGCAGACTTGCTGAATTGGACATATGTTAACGTGATGGCTCAGAGTGATGGAACGCTTGGAGACAACTGGGAATGTCCAGATGTATTCTCGCTGGATGACCGCGATGTGCTGATCATGTCCCCGCAGCGAATGCCAGCCCAAGGTGATCATTATCATAATTTGCACTCCACCGTATATATGATGGGAACATTGGATACGGACAAGGGAGTCCTTGAATATAGTGAGTATGTTCCACTTGACTGCGGCTTCGATTTTTACGCACCTCAGACGATGGAAGACGCACAAGGGCGAAGGATTATGATGGCCTGGATGGAGACATGGGAGACCGAAATACCAACACAACGTTCTCACGCTTGGGCAGGAGCAATGACGTTGCCGCGCCAATTAATTCGGAGAGGGGAACGTTTGATATTCCAGCCGCTTCCCGAACTTTCCAAGTATAGACTTGCTGGCGTGGAACAAAAGTCACAGTCCATTCACGACGGCACACATGATCTGGGCATCAGCGGGGATTGTTATGAATTACATGCTGTATTTGAGGCAGCAGAGGCTCAGTATTTTGGATTAAAGCTGAGAACAAGTGAGCAAGAGGAAACCGTCATTACCTACGATGTGAAGCAGCGTCGCTTAAGTATGAATCGGGATCGTGCCGGACAAGGTCCTGGTGGAGAGCGTTCAACAACAGTAGAGCTTAGTGAAGGCAAGCTGGAGCTTCGCATTTTTGTAGATATTAGTTCAATTGAGGTTTTTATCCAGCAAGGCGAGCAGGTCATGTCAGCACGGATATATCCTGGTCCGAGCTCTAAAGGGATTCAAGTATTTTCACAGGGAAGATGCACACTGACCGAACTTCGTAAATGGGATCTACAAGTGTAACTCCAAACGTAGTAATACCCCTTGACCTTGAAGTATACTTCAAGGTCTATTCTTGTTGTATCAACAGCGTTTGGAGGAAAAAACATGAAGTTATTTGAATGGATTTTCGTAATTGTAACGATAGCAGGGGCACTTGCTTTGCCGCTCTGTCCGAAACGGCAGAAGCTTGCGATAGGTATGCTTAGTGCCTTGATCGTCTCATTATTACTACATGCTATCATCGATTCAGTACGTATGATGTTATTACCGTCTTATTTAGTGGCACTACTACTCTTCATGCTGTTAATCAATCAAATGGTTAAATGGATTCGTAGTGGTGGAAGCCTGACAGCGGTAACGTACAAGAAAAAATCAAAAGCACGCATCTTGCTTCGAAGTGTGTTCATCCTCATCCTTGCTGCCTTCTCTGGAGTTGGATCAGGACTGCTTACGATGTATTTCCCTACATTTAAAATCCCTGAGCCAACAGGACAGTTTGCCATCGGTACGTTTTCACAACGAATTGTAGATGAATCCCGGGAGGAGACTTTTTCACCTGAAGCTGGAGACAAGCGTGAGCTGATGATTAATGTGTGGTATCCGGTAGAGCCTGAAGCTGCAAAAGGCATTAAACCGGAGCCATACCCTGCTGAATTGGGGGAAGCAATCAGTCTGGTATTTGGCATCCCATCTCAAGTATTTAGTTATCTGGATACGATACCGACACATGTGGTGAAAGGTGCTGCGATGTCGAGCGCAAGCAGCTCTTATCCTGTTGTCCTGTTCTCTCCCGGTGTCCGTTCGGCTCGTTTTCAGAGCATGACTGCAGTCGAGGAACTGGTCAGTCATGGTTATATCGTTGTAGGGATAGACCATCCTTATACGTCCGCTCGAATAACCTTCCCGGATGGACATGCAGTTTCTTACGATGCGGGACCCAAGTTCGCCAGATCCGAAGAATTGTATCAATACAATGTAGAAGGGATAGGCATACGTGCAGCGGATGTACGTTTTGTACTCGACACCCTTGAACAGTGGAATGCTAATGACCCGCATCAAGTGCTAGAAGGTAGACTTGATCTGAGTCACACGGGCATTATGGGACATTCATATGGTGGAGCCACAACAGCAGAAGCACTTGCGCAGGATGAGCGTTTACAAGCAGGACTCAGTTTGGAGGGCGGATTCTGGGGTAGCGTCTCTAAGACGTCTTTGAAACAGCCTTTTATGTACATCATGTCTGGCGAAACAGCCAAAAGTTTTGATCCCAAAGCTGCCTCCAAAGATAAAGTGTTCTACCCCGAGTTTGAACCCGATCTGAGACATGTCATGACGAATAGTCTGAATGATACCTATTATTTGACTGTGAATGGGTTCTTCCATCAAAGCTTCACTGATATAGCGTTGATTTCACCACGTCTGTTTGCTAAGAACATGTCTGCGGAGCATAATATTGATATTACGAGAAGTTATGCACTCGCCTTTTTTGACCATTACCTGAAAGGGGAGGCACAACCTCTGCTGAAAGGAAGTTCAGCGAAATTTCCCGAAGTATCTTATGATAACGAGTATACGAAGAGCCGTAACAAACAAACAGAATAAGTCTGCTGGAGAGGTGGGATCGGTGTACATACCATGACGAGAGGCCAACTGGCCAAAAAGACAGGGGTAAGTATGGCAACGCTTCGCTATTATGAGGACAGCGGCATACTGCCCGCTCCGCATCGATCCTCTAATGGATATCGGATGTATACCGAGGATTATCTGGTCAAAGTCAAATTCATCAAGGATGCACAGATGCTCGGTTACTCGCTGAAAGCAATACAGGAAACTTTGGATTTGCTGAGCAACGAAGAAATGGAAAAGGACACCTTGAAATCACTTGTGCGCGAACGGATTACTGATATTCAGCAACATATTGATCAACTGGAGCAAATGCAGAAACATCTGGCCGGGTTGTTACTTATCCCCGAGGATGAGATCGACAGTTATATACAGTCTTTTAGAGTAGAGAAGAAAGAGCCGTAATCGCGGCTCTTTTCTTTGTTCAAAGAGAGAAGTAGTGACTTACGAGCAGGAATTGGTAGGGAAGGAACGAATATAACGATTACAGCGTTTAATATCTCTATTATAGGTCGACCAGCGTGATCTGCATATGGAGGAATAGATACACACTAGAGGGGAGCATAATGCTTGATGAGAGATTTACAATCTTTTGTATCCGAATACATTAAAGGCAAGAAGCATCTTCATCTTGAGATTGGGATCGTTACCAGAGGAGATATCAAATATCATTCCTTTGGCAATCCCCCCAAGCAGAGCACATCTGCTCCCGAACATAGGTTGTTTGAAATCGGCTCTCTGACCAAAGTGTTCACAAGTATCCTTCTATTAGAATTGGAACACCAACAACGATTGTCCTCTGATGATACGGTTAGCAAGTACATAGATCATGGCAAGAATGATTATCTCAACAAAATCACGCTGAAACATCTGGCTACGCATACCTCTGGATTACCTAGACTTGCGACCAATTTGTCTTCGAAGAACAACCGGTATAATCCATATGTAAATTATAAAGAACAAGATTTGCTTGCTTTCTTAGCTGATGCGGACTACACAGATCAGATCGGTTCATTCGAATATTCCAATACAGGTGTCGGCTTACTTGGCTATATCCTATGTAAAGTGGCAGGTAGTACGTATGACAATCTGCTCAAAACATATATCGCAGACCCGTTAAATCTCACAGAAACAGCCGCCCTGCTGAGTGCAGAGCAGAATGGCAGATTGGTCGATGGACATACGTCAACGGGGAAAATCATGCCTCACTGGGATCTTAGTGTACACGATGGAGCCGGAGCCATAAAGTCATCTCTTCATGATATGTGTTTGTTTGCACAAGCGAATCTGAATGAAGATCATCCCTTAGCCCCTGCCATGCAACAAAGTCATATTTCTGTGCGGGTTGGAGATTCAGATCTATATTATGGTTGGCAAGAGGATACCGTGTCAGATCAACAGGTTCTATGGCATGACGGAGGAACCTTTGGATTTAGCAGTTATTTAGCTTTTAATAAAGAGCAGGGTGTGGGTGTCGTAGTACTATCCAATTACTGTTTTGGATCAGCCTCTCGTGTGGACGAGTACCTGGACGCAATCTATAAGTTTTTGACTAAAAAAGATCTGTATCCGCTCACGTTTCTGGAGCCTGTGGGCAAGAACATATTGGAATCCCTGCTGCAAAAATGATAATGCAGCAGTTATGATGAAAAATAAACACCTCCATTGCAAATCCCCGACATAGATCATGGGGTTTTCTGCTATGGAGGTGTTTTTCTGATTTTACTCACAACATGCCCGTTTCGCGCAGAAAATGATGCACAATCTCCGTCTGATACTTGATGCGTACAGCACGTTTCAGGCTCCAACACGTTTCAACGGTGACAGACTTCGCTTTCAGCAATCTTGAAGCAGCTGTTCGAGCGGAACCCGGCAACTCATGTCGCTTCAGATTAAAATGATGCTTACGCACTGATATCGAGCGATTCATACGTTCAATTACGCTGCGGCAGATGGGTACACTAGAGCTGCCGGGGTTGGTGATCAGCGTTTGCCCAAGCACACGCGGACTGAGCTGTGACAGGCCGTTAGCTTCATGTAGATCAAGCCACCAATCTGCCTGGTGCTTACGAGCAAGCTGAAACACAGCAGCTGCCAGCGGATGCTTGGCTTTACTCGAACTGCGACGGGGGAAGGTGCGATTCAGGTCGGGCTTGCCTCTAATTTTTTTCGCATAAGCCTGCTGGTTGACTCTAGGTACAATAATCAAGGTTCCGCGATGGATTACGCGCCGCCCTGTGGCACAATCATCGGCAAGTTTCTGCGCAGCGGCCATGCTCGCCGTTTCATTGCCATGAATGCCAGATGTAATCATTATAACGGGCCCAGGGTTCATTGTACGTACGATGTAATAAGGCGTAGCATAAGCGCTTGATGCAGCAAGAACATGTCTAGTCACAAGCATGAACCTCACCTCCGTTACTACAGTACGTCATGTCCCTCTTTCATGTAACGGCGTTCGAACAGCGCTGTATGCGTTTCATCGTAAAATGGGCTAATCCATAGAATACATAGAATACATAGAATCCATAGGATCATTAATAGACTTTGTGAATGACATCCTCGAAGTCTGGTTCTTTCATCTCAATATCATCGATCTCCCCCCACTGCTCCAGCTCCTTCAAAATGTCCATCGTACGCCATTCCTTTCGATTCACCCGTGCGGTCAGCACCTGGTTGTCCATGCTCGTCACCTGAATGGCAGAAGGCAATGTATCCGGCAGCTGAACTTGTCCACGGAAGGCGACACGGATCAGTGTAGGCAGACCAATCGTATCCCGAAGGGAGGAGATGGTGCCGTCATACGTTAGCCGCCCATGATTGATGACCATGACGCGACTGCACAGCTGTTCAATATCATCCATGTCGTGAGTGGTGAGCAGAATCGTTTTGCCAAACTCTTCATTTAATGTACGCAGGAACTGGCGAATATTTCGCTTTGCATTCACATCCAGCCCAATCGTCGGTTCATCGAGAAAAAGCAATTCCGGATCATGCAGCATGGATGCTGCCAGATCGGCACGCATGCGCTGTCCAAGAGACAGCTTGCGAACCGGGGTAGCCCAGAACGATTCGAGATCCAGCAGTTCGGCGAACTGGGACAGTCGTTTCTTTTTAACCTCGGTACTCACACCGTACATCTCTGCCAAAATATCATATGAATCTTTCACGGGTAAGTCCCACCAGAGCTGGCTTCGCTGTCCAAACACCACCCCGAGCTTACGCACCGTCTTGCGCCGTTCCTCATGTGGATTCATTCCGCCAAGCAACACCTCGCCCGATGTAGGGTGAAGGATGCCGGTCAGCATTTTAATCGTTGTTGATTTACCAGCCCCATTGGGGCCGATGTAACCAACGAACTCTCCTTGCCGAACATCAAAGCTAATATCGCGTACTGCCTCTTTAGTCACATACTGACGTGAAAACAACGTGCGAACTCCCGAGAAGCGGCCTTCTCGTACGACAGGGGTTTTGAATTGTTTTTGCAGATTACGCGCAGTAATCATATTCATGTGTATTTCGCCTCCTTTGTTAACTACCCGTACTTTGGTATTTGGTCATACCGAACGCCCAGAACCTTAGACTTGCTGCCAAACATACCAGCGCAACTACTACAATAAGGGCCAGCACCCACATACCGCCTTCGCCACGCAGCAGATAGAGGGATGGAATGTAGTTTACGAATCCTACGGGAATGACGGTTAGCAACAAGCTAGACATCCATTTGGGATAGAGGGTGAGTGGATATTGAGCCGCTGTGCGAGCTGCATCCTCTGTGATGACCTGTAACTCCTCGATGCGTGTCGTCCAGAAACCAAGGGTCGCTGTAGCAAGTCCGATGGAAAAAAGAATAATGGATCCAGTCACAATAACGAGCAGAGAGAGGGGGATAACCGTCCACCCGATCTGCCCGCTGTGCATCATGCCGGCCAGCGACCAGCAGAGAATGAATCCGCCTTGAAGCACTTCCCCAATCATGATGCGGAAGTTCTGCGGCATCAGTGCGAGTAGAACAGGCATCGGTCGTGTCAGCAGCTGATCCAGTTCACCGCCCACCAGATATTTCTCCAGATGATGCACTTCGTTGCCGAATGTACGATATAACGTTTTGGATAACGTCATAATCGCGAAGAGATAACCGATTTCATACAGTGACCAGCCCTTGATTGCACCGAATTTGTGTAATACCAATGCGACCATCAGAAACTCGGAGATTTGAATGAGTGCAGCCAGGATCGCTCCCAGCACGAAGTTGAACTTGTACTGCATCCGGCTACGGATGCTTGTTCGAATGAGTATTTTATATAAGTGGAACCAGGAAATAGGTTTCATCCCCCTTGCACCTCCACTTTGCGACGTAACATGCTCGTGATACTCAGGCAGATTAATGTCATGAACACACACCAAAGCAAGGTTCCCCACAGTAAGGAGCCGTCTTCAAAACCAAGGTAAATTCGAGTGGGAACGTAGAGCAGGAATGGATAAGGGGACAGCCAGGCTAGTTGTTCCAGCCACTTCGGCAGCCATTCCAGCGGAATGAAGAAACCGGCCATCAGGTTCATCAAGGCATGATTGGCCCAATGTAACCAGGACGACTCCGTGGTCCACATGGATGTGACACCGATAATATAATTCATACAGATGGACAAGTATGCTGCGCCAGCAAGTGCAAGAGCGGCATAGCCCAGAGTCTGGGCCTCTGAAGGCCATTTCAGGGAAAATACGATGGAGAAGAGAAGATAGATGGGAAGGCTTTTGTACACGAACTGGTAGGCGATCTGCCCCCATTCCCGTGCCATCAGATGAGTGAACAGATGTACCGGACGCATGAGATCCAGTGCAATCTGCCCTGTCCTGACACTGAGCGGAATACCGAGTCCATTGGTCAGAAATCCTGAGATCCAGAGTGATGCTTGCGTGAATGCAATGTAACTGATCATTCCCTGTACCCCGTATTCTCCTAGCTGGTGGTCGGCCCCGATGCCGATCCAGAGACAAGCATACATGTAACCAAACATGGCGCTTGCCAAGTTATGTACCATGTGTGCCCCGCGATATTGCAGGTTTCGGGCGTAGGCTTTGGAAGCCAACGTAAAATAAAGCATATGACACCTCCGATAAGTGGATTGAACGGCGGACCCGTTCACTTCAGTCAAGGCGAAAAAGAGAGAAGGAAACCATCATACCAATTTATTCCTTCACAGGCAAGACATTATTTTAGAGAATACTGGAACATATGGGGATGTTCATGAATGCGCCACAAGACAGTGAAGGGGTATTCCTTTATAATTAGGAGGTAAAACCGCAAACGTTTACAATTGTATTTATTCAAATTTAAAATAACCGCCGGGCTTGTGCCTGACGATGGTAGGATACAGCACCAACAATCCGGCAAGAGAGAAGGATGTCATGAAGAGAATTGCATGGGTCACCGACAGCACCAGTACAATCGATTCCGCTTTTGCGGAGCAAAATCATATCTACATCGTGCCGCTGCGCATCTTATTTGGCGATGAATGTTATCGGGAAACCGATGAGATCTCATCCGATGCTTTTTATGAGAAGCTGGCAGCTTCTTCACGTGCGAGCAGTTCACAACCGCCGATCGGCGAATTTGTTGAACTGTATGAATCGTTGAAGGATCGGTATGATGAGATTATTACGATTCATTGCTCCACGGCACTTAGCGGAACACTCCATACCTCGATGCAGGCTGCGGAGATGGCAGGTGTGACAGTGACCGCAATTGACTCAAGGGCAGGAGCCTATCCTCTTCGCGAGATGATTATGCGAGGTTTGGAATGGCAGAAACAAGGGGATTCAGCTGCCCAGATCAAAACTCGTATCGAGCAGATGATTGATAACATGTCTTTTTATCTGATCCCCTCCAGTCTTCAGAATCTTCATCGCAGCGGGCGTGTGACCGGGACACAGCTGATCATTAGTCAACTGCTCAAAATACATCTGCTGCTACGATTTGAAGAAGGAAAAGTGGTTGTAAACGAAAAAATCCGCACGTTTAAACGTACCAAAGAGCGGATGCTCGACATGCTTAAGAAAGACATGGAGAAAGTCAAACATGTGTGCATCATGCATGCAAACAACCATGAGGAAGCACATACGATTAAACAGCAGATTTCGGAATTGCTTCCCCGTCTGAAAACAGAGATTATGCCCTTTATTCCAGTGGTTAGCATTCATGCAGGGGCTGGTACAATCGGATTGTGCTGGATTCGCGGTGAACATGCATAACGAGAGAGCGGAAGCCTGAGCCCTACAAAATCAACCTGAACGAGCACACTTGAAGACCGAGTGTATGCTTGGTCAGGTTTTTTTTGATCGGTTATTGCCTAATGGATCAAACTGTGAGGTAATAAAGGGAAATATTTCATGCTGGAGGTAAGCCTATGTCGAGTCACCGCTTACTGCTTGTTGAAGACGACCGTTCGATTAGTGAGATGGTTGGCCCCTATTTGGAAAAGGAGGGCTTCGACCTTACCTATGCCTATGACGGTCTAGAGGCAGAACGCTTGTTCATTGAGGCAAAGCCTGGTTTTGATCTGATTATTCTAGACCTGATGCTGCCACAGCGAAGCGGGATGGATGTCCTCCAAACCATTCGCGCCAGTAGTCTGGTGCCTGTGCTTATATTGTCTGCTAAAGATGGAGAGGTGGATAAGGCACTTGGCCTTGGTTTTGGCGCTGATGATTACCTAAGCAAGCCCTTCTCGCTGATCGAGCTGACTGCCCGTATTAAAGCATGTATCCGCCGCGCCAATTACACCGTTCAGACTGCGGAAGTAACGACACAAGATCAACGGATCACGATCGGCGAGCTTGTGGTGGATATGGAGACATATGAAGTTGAACGTGATGGTCAGCCCATTAAGTTAACGTCGAAGGAATTCGGGATTTTAAAATTATTTGTGACCCATCCTGGCAAAGTGTTCACCAAGGCTCAGATCTATGCTTCGGTCTGGAATGATCACTACTATGGGGACGAAAATATTATTAACGTACATATGCGTCGTCTGCGAGAAAAACTGGAGGTCGATCCCTCTGCTCCGCGTTACATTAAGACGTTGTGGGGCATCGGATACAAGCTGGAGGCGGAGCTGGTATGATCATCATGCTTTGGCTGCTTTCTCTGGCTTCAGTGTTGCTGGCATGTGCAGTCATCGGGCTTGGATTAAAGCTTCGTAAACGAAGCACACACCTGACCTATATCCATGAAAAAGTGTCAAATATATTGGAGCAGGATACCTTCGAGCGCTTGCTGGTATTTGATAGTGATGTGGAGGTAAGCCGACTGTTAAACGACATGAATCGGTTACTTGAGCATGCACACCTCGCGAAGGCTGACCACATCAACCAAGAGAAGGAGATGCGCAATATGCTCTCCAACATCTCACATGATCTGAAAACCCCGCTCACCGTGGTGCTAGGGTACAGTGAAACATTGTTGCAGAGTGCTTCCCTGACAGATGCGGAACGGAGAGTAATGACGGAGAAGATTCAGGATAAGGCCCAGGAAGTCCAGCGTTTGATCCATTCCTTTTTTGACCTCGCCAGGCTTGAATCCGGAGACCGTGAGCTGGAACTGAGCCGTGTTAATATCAGTGAACTGAGTCGGGTCAAAATGCTGTCATTTTACGAATTACTTACGAAGCTGGGACTTCATGTGGAACTGGACATCCCCGAGAAGGATGTATTTGTGAGGGCAAACGAAGAGGCGCTCGATCGAGTGCTGGACAATCTGATTACCAATGCGATGAAGTATGGAGCTGACGGCAAAGTGCTCGGCATATCTATCCTGCATCGAAAAGGGGAACCAGTAACGATCCAAGTGTGGGATCGCGGAAAAGGCATTCCCGAGAAGGAGCACAGCCGTGTCTTTGAACGGATGTATACACTGGAGGACTCCCGCAATCGGATGTATCAGGGCAGTGGCCTCGGTCTAACGATCACGAAGCGACTGGTGGAACGCATGGGTGGACGCATAGATGTGCATAGCGTGCCACATCAGCGAACCGTGTTTTCCTTTACGCTGGAAGAGATGCAGGACCATAAAGTCTGAACTGTTTATGCTAAGAGCGGATCACAAAATCGGGGATAACCATGATCCAGACAGGTTTTCTGTCACCCAGAGTGTTCGTATTAATGGCTCTCGTTTAACTTAAGGTTTTTGTAAGATTTGATTAATAAAAAAGCAGACTTTTTTCTTTACAATACAGATATAAGCACCCGAGCAGGGGATGTAAAGGAGAATGGCCATATGAGTTATATTGCACGGACCATAAATCTAACCAAGGTATATGAAGGTACAGAAGTTGTATCTGGCGTTAACATGAATATTAAGCAGGGCGAGATCTATGGATTTTTGGGTCCGAACGGGGTAGGAAAAACGACATTGATGAGGATGTTAACTAACCTGGTTAAACCTACAGTGGGTGAGATTGAGTTATTTGGTGAGAAGCTTAACCCGGACTCTTATGAGCTACTGAAGCGTATGGGCAGCATCATTGAGTATCCTTTTTTCTATGATAAATTATCCGCTTGGGAGAACCTGGATCTGCACTGCGAGTATATGGGATTTCCTAATAAACAGGTCATAGGTAAACATATGGAGATGGTTGGACTTAAGGATGCAGGTAAGAAACCTGTGAAGGACTTCTCGCTGGGAATGAAACAGCGTCTTGGCCTGGCTCGCGCACTTATAACGACACCGGAATTATTAATTCTCGATGAACCGATCAACGGGCTGGACCCGGTCGGTATCAAGGAGATGCGTGATCTCTTCAAACGATTAAGCACAGAGTATCGGATTACCTTGTTAATTTCCAGTCACATTCTCGGTGAAGTTGAGCAGATTGCAGATACTATTGGCGTTATTCGCGGCGGTAGACTGATCGAAGAAGTCTCCATGGAGAGCATTCGGGGCAGACATACCGATTATATTGAAATACAGGCTGCGGACCCTCGCAAGGCTGCCTATGTTGTGGAACATGTACTGCATCTAAGCAATTACAAGGTGTTTGATGAGCATATGCTCCGCATTTATGATCCGGGTATTATACCATCTGATCTCAATAGCAAGTTGATCCAGCACGGTGTTGCTGTGGAGTCGATATCCAAACGTTCGCATTCGCTGGAAGAGCACTTTATGGGACTGATGGAAGGGGATGATGACGTTGCTTAAACTCATTCGACTAGAGTGGCGCAAGCACCGATTTGCCGGGAATTTCTTAGGTGCAGGTATCGCCATGATCGGCATTCTTCTTTTTCTCATTATGATTGGTTTCCTGGATCAGGGAACGGAGGATTTTGCTTTTCTAGATTATCAAGGCTCATTCATTTTAATTGATACGTTTGCCCGAGCCGTTTTTATTATATTTGCAGGTGTATTAATATCTAAACTTATTATTAGTGAGTACCGGGACAAAACGATGAATGTCATGTTTACCTACCCCATCAAGCGGCATAAAATTATTGCAGCAAAGCTAATATTGGTGTTTATTTTCACTTTTGCAATGATTATGGTTACGGATATTATAATGGGTGCGCTTCTGCTCGCGGTAAATCAATACTATGGTTTTATCACCGAGCCTCTGGAGAGCAAAGTATTGTGGCAGATGGTGGTCAAATATACGATTAGTTCAATCTCTGCTGCAGCAATGTCTCTGATCCCACTGTTCTTCGGAATGCGCAAACATTCCGTGACCGCAACGATGGTTGCTTCGGTTTTGCTTGTTTCCATTGTGTGCTCAGGTTTCAGCGGTTCCAATGGTCCGACTATGTCGATTAATAGTATCATCATTATTCCGTTAACCTTGGGAGCAGTGGGCTTATGGATTGCAGCACTTTCTATGGTAAGGCTGGAGACCAAAGATCTGAATTAAACAGCCGTTCTTTTCTAATGAAAACCTTGCTCCGCATGGGCTGACATGCCATTGACATCCGCACGTACAAGGGATAGGATAATGTCAACTGAAACACGAAGGAGATTAGAACGACCATGACGATTCCCAAAACATTGACCATCGCGGGTTCAGATACGAGCGGCGGTGCAGGTATTCAAGCGGATTTGAAAACCTTCCAGGAACTAGGTGTATATGGAATGACCGTATTGACGACGGTTGTTTCGATGGAACCTGAAACATGGGATCACCAAGTCTATCCTGTGGATTTGAATGTAGTCGAAGCACAGCTTCGCACCGTTCTGGACGGAATTGGTTTCGATGCAATGAAGACAGGCATGCTGGGTTCAGTTGATATTATTGAGCTTGTTGCGAAACATATTCGCCGTAGTGGACTGCCGCAGATCGTTATCGATCCGGTTATGGTCTGCAAAGGTACAGATGAAGTATTGCAGCCGGAAAATACGGAAGCAATGATCGAATTTTTACTGCCAGGTGCTGATCTGGTGACACCAAACCTGTTTGAAGCTTCCCAGCTAGCGAAGAGTGGTCCGATTCGTTCCAAGGAACAGATGGAAGCTGCTGCAGCTACCATTCACGCGCATGGTGCTAAGCATGTCCTGATCAAAGATCGTGGTGTAATTAACCCGGGTAAAGCGATGGATTTGCTCTATGACGGGGAAAATTATGATTGGTTCGAGGCTGATGTGGTCGGCTCAGGGTACACCCATGGTGCAGGATGTACAACATCCGCTGCCATTACGGCTGGTTTGGCTCGTGGTTTATCTGTAAAAGAGGCTGTTCGTGAAGGGAAAGCTTTTGTGACTAAAGCGATTGCCGGCGGCTTTCCGTTGAACCGTTTCGTTGGTCCGACGTTGCATATTGCACACCGTTTAGAACATCAACGTTAATACATGGGGTGAGATGCATAGTATCCGTCAAGGACAGATCCGGCATCTTAGCGAATGATCTGGATAAGAACATTCCTATATCATCTAGAAGCGGTCAACAAACAGTGTCTGGCTTGTTGGCTGCTTCTTTTTTTGTGCCCTTTTGAAAGGAAATAGTAACTTTTGGTATATGCCAATCGTATATAAGATGAAGCAACTCTCGAACAAACTGGATTAATATGGATTTATTCGGACACATGAACGACACATGAAACAGTTATGTTAATTTTAGTAATGAAGAAGGAGAGTCGGTCATGATCAGAACTGTGCTTCTGGTAGAAGATGAAAGCCGCATTCGTGAGATAGTGGCCGATTATTTTATAAAAGAACAATGGAATGTTATTGAAGCCGACAATGGGGTACAGGCGCTAGAGCAGCTTACTGTGCATCAGGTGGATCTGGTCATTCTGGATGTATTGATGCCTGAAATGGATGGATGGACATTATGCGGTCATATTCGTTCCACTTCCACCGTACCTATTATCATGCTCACGGCAAAGTCTGAGGATGATGACAAGATTCATGGGTTTCAGTTAGGTGTGGATGATTATGTTACCAAGCCGTTCAGTCCGCGAGTTCTGGTTGCTCGGGCTGAAACGTTGATGAAACGAGTAGAAGGTGCAATTGGAAAAGACCAAAGTGTGATTCGTTTTGGTGAACTTACGCTTGATCCTTGGGCTAGACGGCTGGAAAGAAGCGGGGCTGAAGTGGAGCTTGCACCCAAAGAATATGATCTGCTTCTCTACCTTGCTCGAAATGCGGGTATCGTCTTATCCCGAGAAGCGATATTAAATCGGGTATGGGGATTTGATTTTGAAGGTGATTCTCGTGTGGTGGATACCCATATCAAAAAGCTCCGCAGTAAACTGGGGGAAGAAGCGAAGAGCATTCGCACCGTCATTGGTACAGGATATCGTTTTGAGGCGGAAGTATGAGAAGAAATGGCGTAACGATGAAGCTGTTTCTGGTCATGGCCGGATTCCTGCTTTTGTTGTACGGAACAACGATGCTAGCCCAGCTGATCTGGTTCCCCGACTTCTATCAGCATCAGAAAATTACGAGTATAAAAAAGAAACTGTCCAAGTTTGAACAGCACTATTCTGCGAATCACTGGAGTGATTTGCAGCTTGCCAAGGAAACGGGTAGTTTTATGCGTCAAAATCAGTCACATCTCGTCATTTTGACTAGTACGGGTAAGCTGGTGGATGATCCGTTCCATATTACACTTCTTCAAGAGAATGGAAAACGCGTGAAAGTGTCCCTCTCTCTCTTTATTAATAGTGAGAACGCAGCCTGGATCAGGTCACATCTGAAATTCGGGCAAAAGCTCACCGTTAAAGGCCCCTCCAGTGACTTGGATCAATCAGAACCTATGGTGTATCCATTTAAGATTCAGGATGCGAGTTCCACCGCATGGGGGACGGAGACCTTTCAGGAATCGTTTCTTCCTGTGCAGGAATGGACTGGGGTACTGACGGAGGTCGTGCTTCCAGACCTGGCCACCTGGAGTCAGAGACAAGGATTGCTTGTGCAGGCTCTGGAGAGTCGATTCCCATTGTCAGAAGAAGACCATCAGACGTTGGCGAATGGGAAAATGATCAACGAAGAATGGACGGATAGCTGGAGCGGTGTTCGAAACGTGATTACTATTGTTCCGGTACAACGTGCCGGTGCAGAGCAACAATTGATTTTTTCACTTACCTCGTTGCAGGAGATGCGGGAGGCGAATGAAGCTACTCGTTTATTCTATGGATACTTCGGTATGGGTGCATTTGTGCTGATTCTGTTGCTCACATTGCTCTTGTCCCGCATTATAACCAAGCCGCTATTAGCATTGAATCACGTGGCGAAGAAGATGTCGACCCTTGATTTCACTGTGAAATCACCGATTCGACGCAAGGATGAGATCGGTAGTCTTTCTGACAGCTTGAATGCTCTGTCAGGTACACTTGGTCAGACCCTGGAGGAACTCAAGCAAGCCAATAAACAGATGCGTAAGGATATGGAACTGAAGCAGCAGATTGAACAACGACAGCGTAAATTTTTTGCGGATGCTTCTCATGAACTCAAGACGCCAATCAGTATTATTAAGGGATATTCTGAAGGGTTAAAAGACGGCGTGAGTGAAAACAAGCGAGAACGCTATATTGAAGTGATTGTAGATGAAGCCATCAAGATGGAAAAGATGGTTGAAGAAATGCTTGATCTCGTCCGACTTGAATCTGCCGCGATTCAACTGAATACAGAAGCGATTGCTCTCGCGGACATGATCGAGGATATTGCTGGGCGCCTGGGGCCTCAGCTGAAAGATAAAGGACTTGAAGTAGTGCTTGTGTCCACGACGGAGCAGACCATTGAAGGAGACCGAAGCAAGCTGGAGCAAGTATTTTACAATATTATGATGAATGCTATACGTCATGCGATTCCGCAAACCGATATAATGATTGAGATTAGCAGGCACGAGGGTTGTGTTCATGTCACCATTGAGAATAAAGGCGAACACATAGCGGAAGAAGAACGACAGTATATATGGGAGAGGTTCTACCGTGTAGAGCGCTCGCGCAATCGCAAAATGGGAGGGAACGGGCTCGGCCTGGCCATAGCGAAGCAGATCCTGGATCTGCACGGGTGCGGTTATGGGGTGGAGAATACACCAGGTGGCGTACGCTTTTACATTACATTTCCTAAAGCCTAGTATGAAAGGAAGTTATATCTTATGAAGTCTTTACCATCCATTTTAACCTTGGGGAATTTGAGTTCGGGGATGCTTGCGGTCATTATGGCGATTCATGGGGAGTTTGCCTTGGCTGTGACAATGATATGGGTAGCGATGTTTTTTGATCTATTTGATGGATATGCGGCACGAAAGCTCCATTGCGAAGGGGAATTTGGCAAGGCGCTGGATTCACTAGCAGATGTGGTTTCCTTTGGTACGGCTCCTGTGCTGATTTTGTACCTCAATTCGATGACTGAGGTGGGCATTCTGGGCATGACTCTGACAGCACTGTTCCCGGTGTGCGGGGCTCTTCGTCTGGCGCGTTATAACTGTCAGAAAACATCAGTCAGTGGTTTTGTCGGAATGCCGATTACTTTTGCAGGCGGACTCATGTCTTTCTTCGCATTATGGAGCCCTTATTTTAATCATGCTGTAGCCTATCTTGTTATTGTTGTATTATCCGGTCTCATGGTGAGTCAAATCCGTTTCCCTTCACTGAAACAAATATTGCCTTCTCATGAGAAGGATATTGTGGAACCGAAATAAGGAGCGAGTTAGTATGGAATTAGCTAAAGAAGTTATTAGTCAGTATGGGTATTTTGCTATTTACGGATTACTCGCTCTTGGTGTTGTTGGTATGCCCATTCCGGATGAGGTGTTGATGACCTTTGTCGGTTATCTTGCCTCCATCTCGGTTCTGAATTATTGTGTGTCTATTGTTGTATGCTTTGGCGGGGCATTTACGGGAGGACTACTGAGTTATACGATCGGCAGAAAAGCGGGAAGGCCCCTTTTTAACAGATATGGCAAATGGATCGGAATAAATGCCAAACGATTCAGTAGGGTGGAGTCGTGGTTTTTGAAATATGGATCATGGTCCATTATCCTCGGTTACTTCATTCCAGGTGTTCGTAATCTGATGTGTTGTTTCTCGGGTATGAGTCGCATGGCGATGAGCAGATACATTCTTGTTTCAGGCATCGGTGCTTTTGTCTGGTGTGTTGTGTTTATCTCGATTGGGTTCTATGTGGGGGTATTAACCTAAGGGGGACAACCTTCAAGCAGGCAATAAACTCAGGAAAACTGAAAAATACAACTCGAAATTGAAGACCTCTTTGTTTGTAAGGTGGTCTTTTTTGCTGTGTCTACGAGATTAGTGCTGAATAGGAAAAACTATCTTTCTAACTTTCTGATGTTCGCTTACAGTTATGTATACGAGAGTTGATCCGCCTGATGTCTGATATGCTAACGATCCCAGAGCATGACCGGAATAGGGCTCCCTGAGATCGTTAGTCAACATGCAGACGCATTTAATTGTCATTTATCACATATTCGTATAACGTAGGTTTGATATTGTACGAGTCGATGTGAACACACCTTCATCTCACCCGTTCTAATGGGACTCCTCAATGGCACGTTCTACACGATGTTCTCCCTTTTTACGAGCAAACGTGATTTTGAGCAGCGGCGGTGTGACGAGTGTGGTGACAATCACCATAATGACAACACTCGTAAAATACTCCTGATCAAGCAAGCCGGATGCTAGTCCAGTTGACGCAATGATGAGGGCAACTTCACCTCTGGAGATCATACCTGCACCGATCGCAATGGAAGAGGGACGGTCAAATCCAGTTAAGCGTGCACCGAGCCCTCCGCCAAGCAACTTGGTAATGATGGCAACGATGCTAATGACAACAATCAGTCCAAGCTGGGAACCGACACCCTCAAAAGTGACATTCAGCCCGATGCTGACAAAGAATACAGGTACAAAAATACTGTAAGCAATAGGTTCTACTTTATGCTCAACTTCTTGTTTGAAGTCTGTCTGAGATATAGCGATCCCTGCGGCAAATGCACCGATAATACCCGCTACACCCATCCATTCTGCGAAGTAAGAGAACCCAAAACAGATAATTAACCCTGCAGTAATGACCGTCTCCGTTACACGCAGTGGAGCCATCCATTTCATGATGCGAGGTACAAGTAGCCAGCTTGCTGCAATAATGATGACAAAGAATAAAAGCTTTTTCCCAATCAAGAGACCAATTGACACATCTCCGCCGCCTGTTCCGAGCACACTCATCATCACGGCGAGCAGCACGACAACCAGCACGTCATCTACAACAGCAGCTCCGAGAATGGTCGTACCTTCACGTGAACCGAGTTGATTCATATCTTTCAGCGTTTGCACCGAGATGCTGACTGATGTTGCACAGAATAACAGACCGAAGAACAGAGCGTGGGTCGGCGACATACCGAAAGCTATAGCTGATCCATATCCTCCGATAAAAGGTAAAATGACACCCCCGACGGCTACCGCGAAGGCGGACTTCCAGTTTTTCTTTAATTGATCCAGGTCGGTTTCCAGACCTGCGATAAACATAAGCAATAAGACCCCGATCTCGGCCATGTAATGCACAAAATCACTTTTGTCTACCCAGCCAAGCAGGGCAGGCCCGATAATAACACCTACGATAAGTTTCCCTAGTACCGACGGCTGGCCTAATCGGACAGACAGATCACCGGCGAGTTTGGTAAAGATCAATATAAGGGCAAGAACTAACATGAATTCCACAGATGATTTCTCCTCCTCTGATTGCGCATAACTTAGAATAACCTTTTCAAGGGAAAACATCCCCGCTTCAGCCTTAAAAACAAATAAAAGGCATGAAACGATAACAGGTTACCGTTCCAT
Source organism: Paenibacillus sp. (assembly GCA_017512705.1). Taxonomy (GTDB): domain Bacteria; phylum Bacillota; class Bacilli; order Paenibacillales; family Paenibacillaceae; genus Paenibacillus. The sequence goes on along the minus strand of JAFWEX010000026.1, from coordinate 85,527 downwards.
GCCTAAAAAAGACAAAGAGGGGCCCTTGGTGACAGGCTCCTCCGTAGTTCGACGCGTATGTGATTAAGTGCATTCATTATAACACATTCCGGGACTTGGGTAAAATCGTACTTGGATGAAGAGGCATGAAAAGTGCTTCAAACGGGCATTTATACGTAAAGACTGCTTTTTTTGTTCAGAGTGTTGTCACTTAACAGCCCTGAATTGCCGAGATATAATGATATAGAACACAGAAAGTAGGATATGAGGAGGATTTTTCATTGGCTAAAAAGGAAAGAGGGGATCTGAACGTGTCATCTAATCAGACGACCCCAACCAGTAATAAAAATTTCGCAGGTATCATTATCACCATCTCCATTCTTGCTAACGTTATCATCTTATTGTTGTTCTTCGCACCGTCGATCGGTTACAAAGGTGATGTTACGTTCGACATTACAGTGCTGCCACGTTTTAATGCCGTGTTTAACAGCTTTACCTTTATCTTCTTGCTTGCAGCTCTGATTGCGATTATCAAACGTAATGTTAAGCTGCACAAACGCTTTATTCTAGCGGCATTTTCAACCACGCTGTTGTTCCTGGTGACGTATCTGACGTTCCACTACCTCTCCCCGGAAACGTCCAAGTTTGGCGGCGAAGGCATCGTTCGTTCCATCTATTTCTTTATTCTGATCACGCACAGCATTTTGGCAGCGCTCATTGTACCACTGGCGTTATTCACGCTCGTATGGGGCTGGACGAACCAGTTGAAGAAGCACCGTAAAATTGCACGCTGGACCATGCCGATCTGGTTGTATGTCAGCTCTACGGGTGTAGTCGTGTATCTCATGATGGCACCGTATTATTAATGCACTTCATAATGTATTTCATTAGATTAACAAAGTATGGGATGAATCATGTTTGAACAGAACGGCTTCCACTAATGACACATCTACTGTTGATGTATAAGTTTAAGGGATCAGCGGGTAATGTATCCAGAGAAGGAGGGTTCACGTGATGTACAGAATAGTATTGATTCGCCATGGGCAGAGCATGTGGAACGTGGAAAACCGGTTCACCGGTTGGACAGACGTGGATCTGACCGTGGATGGGTATGGAGAAGCGCGTAAGGCTGGAAAAATTCTGAAAGAGCAAGGATTTGATTTTGACTGCGCATACGCTTCGGTACTTAAACGTTCCATTCGTACACTGGATATAGCACTCGATGAGATGGACCGGATGTGGATTCCGATTGAGAAAACGTGGAAGTTAAATGAACGCCACTATGGGGCATTGCAAGGGCTAAACAAGCAGGAGACCGCTGTAAAGTACGGTGAAGAACAGGTTCATGAATGGAGACGCTCCATTCACGTCTCGCCGCCCGCCCTTGATGAGAACGACGATAGATATGTTCAGGATCTGGACAAGTACAGGCGTCTTGGGTGCAGCATTCCGCGGACAGAGAATTTGATGGATACCTCCAAGCGGGTTCTCGAGTACTGGGAGGCCGAGATCAAACCAATGGTGTCGGCTGGAAAAAGAGTGCTGATCTCCGCGCATGGCAATACGCTCCGTTCACTTGTCATGCATCTGGACCAGATGTCCGAAGCAGACGTGATGGCGCTCAACATCCCGACAGGCATTCCGCTTGTCTATGAGTTGAACGAAGAGCTGCACCCGACCGGTCATTTTTATCTGACCGCCGATGGCTCCACGTACCAACATGAAGAGATGAGACATGTAGCTAGACCAACCGACTGATGCAGGGCAACAATCTCTGTTCACATCAAGTGGGTTGAGCTAATGAAGATCATATAAGCTTATACTTTTGAGCATAATAGCCAAGAGCTAGATGATTGTCGATGCCATTCGATGATCATCTTTTTTTCATTTGTCCTGATATCCTGAAGAAGGCTGGCGCCTGAAATGAGACATGTTATTTTTCATAAAGGCAAGTCTCGATACCGTTTCGTTTGCTCTAAATCGGGTAAAACTCAAGCAAGACGCAATGTACATGAATCCATAAGGAGGAGAGTTACATGTCAAAACGTAAATTGCTCATAACGGCGATTGGAGCTGGCGTAACGTATCTGATGAGGAATAAACAGGCCCGAGATAAAGTGATCAACACCGTGTCGAATATGGTGAAAAAGAACGGATCATCCGCTCGCACTGCCAGACCTCGTGTAGAAGTTAACAATAACGAGTGGAAGTATTGAGAACATTAAAGTTCAAATATGCATCATGTGGATAGCGAGAAGACCTGGGGCGATAGTTCCAGGTTTTTGTTTTGCAGACCAAGGGGAGCCTGGAGGCTCATATGCGATTTTTGTGAAGAAGAATGATACAATGGATACTTGCAGAACGTATGGAGGGAGATGCACCTTATGAAGAAAAATCGTTTGGGCACATCCGAATTAATGGTGGGTGAGATCGGACTGGGCTGTATGTCGCTTGGAACGGACAGGCAATCTGCTGTGAGACTGATTCATGAAGCGCTGGACCATGGTGTGAATTTGCTCGATACAGCGGATCTGTACGATGGAGGCCAGAATGAAGAGATCGTTGGACAAGCGATCCAAGGCCGCCGTGCTCAGGTCGTACTGGCTACCAAGGTAGGGAATCGTCGTATTGCTGGCAAAGAAGGCTGGTCGTGGGACCCATCCAAAGCTTATATCAAACAGGCTGTGCATGAAAGTCTCAAGCGGTTGCAGACGGATTACATTGATCTGTACCAGCTGCATGGAGGCACACTTGATGATCCAATAGAGGAGACGATTGAAGCATTCGAGGAGTTGAAGCAAGAGGGGCTCATTCGATATTATGGCATCTCCTCCATTCGCCCGAATGTCATTCGGCAATATGTAGAGAAGTCATCCATTGTGAGTGTTATGAATCAATACAGTGTGGTGGATCGCAGAGCCGAGGAGGAAGTATTACCTTTACTTGAGCAAAAAGAAATCAGTGTCATCGCTCGTGGTCCGGTTGCCAGTGGAGTACTGGCAGAATCGGGAACGGAGAAGGCGAACAAAGGTTATTTGGATTATACGCCAGAACAGCTGAATCACATCCGCCAAGGGCTGGCTGAACTGGTCAAGGAGGATCGCAGTATGGCACAGACAGCCATAAGGTATGCACTTGCACACCCGGCAGTCGCCGCAGTCGTGCCCGGGGCAAGTTCCAGTACGCAGTTGCTGCATAATATTGCCGCAGCAGCATCAACTCCACTCACGGCTGCCGAGATTCAAGCTATTCGAGAGCATAGCCCGGCTAACCGTTACACGCAGCATCGCTGAAAATGTCAGACCTATTTTCAAATGTAACTACATGAGGTACAATATAGTAAAGCAACAGCTATAAAAACATGTACTAAGGAACAACAAGCCAAACAACATCACAATGAAGAATACTAAGGAGAGAGCCTACATGGAAAGAATACAAAGTGCACAACAATACCAAGACCTGATTAACTCCGACGGTTTGACGGTCATTAAATTTGATACAACTTGGTGCCCGGACTGCAAAAATCTAGATCGTTTTATCGGAGATGTTATCGATCAGCATACGGATAAATCTTTTTATGCGCTGGATGCAGAAGAGTTCCAACCCTTTGCAGAGGAGAACGGTGTACGCGGCATTCCAAGCCTGCTCGTATTCCAGAACGGCAAAAAGCTTGCACATCTGCATAGCAAATGGGCCAAAACCCCTGCACAAATCTCGGAGTACCTGGAGACGCTTGAATCTAAAGTTTAAACAATAGCTATATCCAAAATAGAAAATAGAACCCCTTAATTTGTTATCGAACAAGCTAAGGGGTTCTATTTCTTTGGACTTTGATAGTCTGATCGTACATGTACATTTGGCATCCAATCATAAAGGCGTTCCTGCTTCCGTAGGGAAAGCGGGACCGCCTTTATGGGTTTGTTTTTCGACTTAATACAAGAACAGGACGATAGGGAAATTACATCAAAATAATGAAAAATACAGCTGCCAGTACAAAGCGGTACACAGCAAAGACGGTCAGGCTTAATTTTTTCAGAATGGACAGGAATGTCTTAATTGCAAGCATGGCAACGATGAACGCAGCGATAAACCCGATCGCAAATATGAGAAAATCACTGCTTTGTAAGTGATCCAGGCTTTTGTACAGATCATATCCCGTAGCGCCAATCATAATGGGCACAGAGACAAGAAAAGTGAACTCTGCGGCTGCAACCCGGCTGATTCCGGCAAAAAGACCGCCCGAGATCGTAGAGCCGGAACGGGAGAAGCCAGGCCACAACGCTAAAATCTGAAATATACCTACAGTGAACGCTTGTTTGTAAGTAATGTCGTCCACATCATGCGTTGTAATGCGGGAGCTTTTGCCGCTCCAACGTTCAGCTACGATCATCAATATACCACCAATTACAAGGCTGTACAGTACGGTCTGCGGACCAAACAAGTGTGCCTTGATCCAGTCACGGAACACGAGTCCGATGACGACAGCAGGAACCATCGCCAGAAAGATATGTCCCAGATTGAGACGGCGGGAATACGGCCTTTTGCCTCCAGTGAAACGAAACATATCGATGAATTTGTTCCAGTACAGTACAACAACAGCAAGTACTGCACCAAGCTGAACAACCACCTCAAACGTTTTGACTGACTCGTTGTCCTCTGATAAACCCAGCAAGTGAGCTGTCAGAATCATGTGTCCAGTCGATGACACGGGCAAAAACTCAGTCAAACCTTCGATGATGCCCATAATAATGGATGATATGAAGTCCAATTCTCTTCCTCCTTGATGTGCAGATGACAGCCATAAGGCTTGTCCTGCAATGACGATGTCTGTTCTATGGAACAAAACTATCCTCTATTATGCTCACAATTGTCTCTCACTTCAACTCTATGCTTGTAACCTATGGTTTAAAACTATATTGACAAAAACCGAGTTATCCCATAGGATATAAATCAACTGACTGACTGATCAATCGGGAGGGTTAAACGTATGGCTAAAACCAACGGTTTGGAACCTGGAGAAGAACGCCGGGACCAGATCATCCGCATAGCGATGGAACGATTCGCAACTCAGGGTTATCATCAAACAAAAATTTCGGATATTGTTCGTGAGGCCGGTGTAGCCCAAGGAACGTTTTACTGGCATTTCAAGAGCAAAGAGGCGATAGCTTCAGAGATTTTGTTAACGGGCAGAGAACAGTTACTTGAAGCTATAGGTCAAGGATATCGGAAGGATGCCGGCTCAGTTGAAGATATGGTGAAGGCATCCGAGAAGCTGTTTACGGACTTGTTTACTTTTGCTGCACAGAACCGGTATTTCATGGAGTTACTTCTCAAAGGGATTGTGACCGAGGAATCTGTTCAGCGACTGGTTGAAGAGACACGCAATGCGGTGGAGACAGCGTTCCGTCACAACATGGAGCGAGCGATGGAACTGGGAATGCTGCCAGCGGATATGAATGTACCACTGCGTGCAGCATTACTTGTTAGCATGATTGAAGGTATGATCTCGCGTTGGTTATTCGGTTCCAATGCCCTGCACAGCCGTTTCCCCGAGATGAAAGCTGCTGAGCTGGCAGCCGAAGCAGCAAGCTTTGAGTTTTACGGCCTGCTCGGTACATAAAAATGACGGCAAGGTCGGTATCTTTACTTTTCAAACAGAGAAAAGAAACTGCACATTGATTCATTTCTTCACATGATTAAGCTAGTCACAGGGAATAATGGAATCACCAAGAGAACATAAGATGAATGAGAGGAAGTTAACGTCATGAATAACACATATGGAACTAAAATTCGCAAAGGGTGGTCTCTCACCGCTATTTTATTGATGGTGGTGCTCGTAGTGAGTGCGTGCGGCAGCAAGCCAGCTGCAGAAAATGGTAACACGAACAATGCCACACAGTCTGGTAGCAACGAGTTGGAGCAGATCCAATCAGCAGGTGTAATGAAAGTCGGCATGATGGGTACGTATCGTCCTTATAACTTCCTGAATGACCAGAAAGAAATGGACGGATTCGATGCGGATATCGCGCGTGAGGTGGCGAAGCGTCTCGGGGTTAAGGTTGAGTTTGTATCTCAGGAGTTCTCCGGTCTGACACCAAGTCTGCAAGCTAAAAAGCTGGATGCGATTATTAGCCAGATGACCATTACCGATGATCGTAAGAAAGTGCTGGATTTCAGTGATCCGTACATTACGAACCAGGTTAAAATCATTGTCAGAGAAGACAATAACGATATTACTAAGCTCGAAAATTTCAAAGGCAAAACGATTGGTGTAGGTTTGGGTACGAATGATGAGAGTTATTTGCGTAATGAAGTGTTGCCTGAGGTCGGAGATTTCACAATCAAGACTTACGATGATGTTATCTCATCCTTGAAGGATCTGAACGCAGGCCGAATCGATGCAACGATCAACAACTTGTATGCCCTCAAACCGATTGTAGATGCCAACGGATTCAAAATTAAAGCTGTAGGTGAAGCGATCAAAAGTGACCAAGCAGGTATCGCAGTGCGTAAGGATAACCCTGAGCTTGTCGCTGCACTGAACGATGCACTGAAAGGCATGAAGGATGACGGCACGTACAATACCATTTTCAAAAAATGGTTTGGTGAAGAGCCTGCGCAATAATGAACTGGCAAGGCGAAGGGAAGTTTGATCCATGGAACTGGTATTCGAGAACATCCCCTTCTTTCTGAAGGGGGCTTATTATACGCTCTATGTTACGGTGATCTCCATGTTTTTTGCCTTTATTATCGGGGTCTTGGTAGCCATTGCTAGGCTTAAAGGGCCAATGTGGTTAAGGCTGATCGCCAGATTTTACGTATCCATCATGCGGGGAACTCCGCTGCTGGTGCAATTATTCGTTATCTATTACGGGCTTGTTGATTACGGCGTAACCTTAGGATCTCTAACAGCTGCTTGTCTTGGTCTTAGTTTGAACGCTGGAGCCTTCCTGTCGGAAACGTTCCGCGGTGCGATTCAAGCGGTGCCCAAAGGGCAGATGGAAGCAGCATATGCTACAGGGATGACTCCGGTACAGGCGATGAGACGTATCATTTTTCCACAGGCCGTTCGTATCGCCATTCCACCGATGGGTAATACCTTTATCGGCATGCTCAAGGAAACATCGCTGGTGGCTGCTATTGGCGTCACGGAGTTACTGCGTTCTGCACAGCTCCTGGTATCCCAGTATGCGTTGAACATGCCGTTCTATCTGGCTATTGGCGCCATCTATTGGATTATGAGCATCGGCTTCTCAGCCATTCTGGAACAAGTGGAGCGCCGGGTGGCCCGGGCTTACTAAGGGGGGAGAGAACCGATGATTACAACAACTGGACTGACCAAACGGTTCCACAATCATGAAGTACTGACCAATATTGATATGCATGTAGATGCAAGAGATATCGTTGTATTACTAGGTCCCAGCGGCTCAGGCAAAAGTACACTACTGCGCTGTCTCAACGGACTTGAACAATTGTCCGGCGGACAGATTGAAGTGAACGGTGTTGTGGTGAACAGTGAAGATCCATTGCGTGTTCAGCGTGCCCGTGTGATGGAGATTCGTCGCCAGACGGGAATGGTGTTCCAGCAGTTCAACCTGTATCCGCATAAGACCGTGCTTGGCAATATCATGGAAGGCCTTGTGACGGTGAAAAAAATAAAGCGGGACGAAGCCGCCGAACGCGGACGTCTCTTGCTGGACCGTGTCGGTCTATCGGACAAGCAGGATGCATATCCTTCCCGTTTGTCCGGCGGACAGCAGCAGCGCGTAGCTATTGCGAGGGCACTGGCGATGGAGCCAGAAGTGATGCTGTTTGACGAACCGACCTCCGCTCTCGACCCCGAATTGGTGGGAGAGGTGCTGTCGGTAATGAAAGAGCTGGCGCAAGAAGGTATGACGATGCTGGTTGTAACCCATGAACTGAAGTTTGCTCGTCATGTAGCTAACAAAATTGTTTTTATGGCGGATGGTTCCATCGTGGAGACGGCAAGCCCAGAAGTCTTTTTTGAACATCCGGAACAAGAGCGTACGCGCCAGTTCCTGCGGCAGATCACCGAATTTTAATCAGAAAGAAGGATAACATCATGAATGTGACTACAGTATGGAAAGGCAAACGTGCGTTTACCTCCGAAGGACCTTCGGGATATGCAGTAGGCATGGATGCCACAGCGGCGTATGGCGGCGACAGCCAGGGAGCAACACCAATGGAGCTGCTGCTGGCTGGACTCGGTGGTTGCATGGGGATCGACATTACCATGATTCTGGATGCCTTTCTGGACAAGATCGATTCGATTGAGATTGAAGCACAAGGCACACGTAGTGAGGAGATGCCCAAAGGTTTTACATCCATCGATCTGATATTCAAAGTAGATGGTGACATCCCGGATTATCGGATCTGGAAGGCTATTCAGATGGCTGAAGAGAAATATTGCGCAGTTTCTGCATCACTGAGCGCAGATATTCATCCGAAGCTGATTTTGAATGGCGTAAGTACACCACGGCCTTAACATGAAGTTTCAACTTGAGGTCTAACAGCCTCATAAACGTGTTCATTCAACGCAAAGGCACTTCCCGATAGGGGAGTGCTTTTTTGGTGTATACCTATTTCATGTCATGGCAACACTCTGGCCTCTTTAAAAGTCCAATCCATATCTCAATGTTAATGTCAGATTGAATATAGAGTTTATGTGTTATGATGGATTCGCAGGTGAGTGTGACTCGCCTCTGATATGCTTCAGATGAACCAATCATGTAAGCGCTTATACTGGGGATGGAAGGTGCAGTAATGTTAAAACGGCTGATTCGAATGACGAATGATCTGAAATTAAAGCATAAATTACTGATTTCCTATGTGCTTGTTGTTATGATTCCCGTACTGATTATCGGTCTTGCTGTCACCAGTTATTTCCGTCAGCAGGCACTAGATAATGCGATCGGGCAAACGGTCATTAATGTGGATAAAATCAAAAGCCAGACAGCAACTATGTTACGTGTGCCTACGGATATTTCCAATCTGCTCATGTTTAATAACGATCTCAAGGAGATTGTGAATCGGCGTTATAAAAGTGTGGTGGAGCTGACTTCGGCTTACCTCGCGTACAAAGATTTTCAAGAGTATCGACGACTGTATCGAGAGATAGCTGGGATTCGTTTTTACTCAACCAATCCGACACTGATTAACAACCTAGAATTCATTCCGGTCAACGAGAAGACCAAAGAGAGTTACTGGTATAAGGAAGCGCTGAAAACAACGAGCATTGGCTGGTTCTATATCCCCGGCAACGAAGACAATCCGGTTCATCGGCTCAGTCTAGTACGTAAGATTCCTTTTGCCGAATATAAGACCGAAGGTGTACTGATGATTGTGATCAATCAGGAAGAACTCAACGGCTTGCTGCGTCAAGAGCAGTTTGAAACGCTAATTACGGATGAGCAGGGTTATGTTGTTGCAGCCAAAAATACCGATTTGGTCGGTAAAACATTGGACGAGCTTGATTTTGGAGTAGATCTTCAGAGCCAACCGAAAGGTACGATCGAAGCGGATTTTCAGGGGGAACCCTCCAATATCGTAATTGATGAACTCGGGCCGGGATCGAGCTTTAACAAACTGAAAGTTATCTCGGTGTTTGCTACCAAAAATATCGTGAAGGATGCGAACCAGATTAGTCAGATCGGCATGTTGTTTATTACCTTGGTACTCGTGATTGCGCTACTTCTGGTGTATATCATATCTTTTCTCACCTCGAACCGATTGCTTCGGCTCAGTAAACATCTGAACAAGCTAGCTCTGGGGGATTTGAATGTGACTTCGCGTATTGATGGGAATGATGAAATCGGACAATTGTCACGTCAGTTCAATTACATGGTGAAGAGCATCAATGAGCTGATGACCCGGGTGGTCGAAACGACAGAACAGAACAACCAATTGGAAATCGCTCAAAAAGAGATTAAACTGAAAATGATGGCTAGCCAGATTAATCCCCATTTTTTATTTAATGCCTTAGAATCCATTCGCATGAAGGCTCATATCAAGGGGGAAGCCGAGATCGCGAATATCGTCAGGCTTCTGGGCAAGCTGATGCGAAAAAGTCTGGAGATTGGCAGCCGTAAAACAACATTCGGAGCCGAACTCGAGATGGTACGTTCCTATTTGGAGATTCAGAAATTCAGGTACGGCGATAGGCTGGCGTTTGATATTCATCTGGACCCTGAGGTGGAGCGAATGTATATCCCGCCGCTAATTATTCAGCCGATTGTGGAGAACGCCACTGTGCACGGATTGGAAAACAAAGAGGGAACCGTGCGGGTGAGCATTCACATTGGTATACAAGAAGGTATGGTTCAGGTTCAAGTGAAGGATGATGGAGCGGGGATCACGCCAGAACGGCTTGCCGAGGTCATGCAGTTCGTCAGCGGCCCCGAGGAAGAGGAGAAGAGCCGAATCGGAATGCGCAATGTGCATCAGCGTTTAACGTTGACGTATGGGGAAAATGCCGGGCTACAGATTAACAGTGTGTACGGGGAAGGAACCGAGGTTTCTTTCACCTTGCCAGCAGGAGGGAACCAGCATGTATAAAGTATTGTTGGTCGATGATGAACCCAGCATTCGCGAGGGACTGACCACGATTATCGATTGGGAAAAATACAGCTTTCAGGTGGTGGCTACAGCAGGGAGTGGCCGCGAGGCCATCGCCTGTTACAACGAGTTGAAGCCGGATCTGACCATTATTGATATACGGATGCCAGGCATGACTGGCCTGGAAGTGATTGAAGAGATCCGCCAGCATGAACCGGATGCACATTTCCTGATTTTGAGCGGTTACGCTGACTTTGATTACGCTAAAAAAGCAATTAGCTTTGGCGTCGATGGTTATCTGCTGAAGCCGGTAGACGAAGAGGAGATTATTGCTGAACTGGAACGCATTGCAGTTCAGCTTCATCAGGAACGGGAGACGCATGCTCGCTACGCCAGTGATGATACAGCCTACAGGGAACATCAGATTGAGACGCTCCTGTATGACTCGCTTCAAGGCAACGGGAGCAACGAGGAAGACAGTCTTGGTCTCCACTGGCCACAATATCAGGTGGTTTTGCTGGAGATTCATGCAGCACTCGATCTGCAACGTGGAAATGAGATGAAGCGCAAGCTGATTGAAGCATTTGATCAGAAGGAAAGAGGCATCGTATTTTCATTTCATTCCGGCTTGGGTTTATTAATCAAAGAAACCATTACCCAGAATACCTCTGCACAGAACCTCTACGATGAATTACAGGCGTTACTCGCAGAATGGAACGTCCAGATGTTCGCAGCTGCTGGAGAACCGGTCCATTCTACAGCGGATATTGCGAGATCGTATACACAGGCGAGCAGCCTTCTTGCGGAACGGTTTCTATTCAAAGAGCACCGGATTAAACGTTGGGATGAAGACTGCTTTACTCCTTCCCTTACGCAAGGAGAAGGTGTGGCAAGCGAAGTGGACGGAACACTGGAGCCGGACGAAGTTGAACTGGCGGACAAGCTATATTATGCCTTGGATATTCGCAGTAATGAATCGGTCATGCGTGTACTGGGAGAGATGGAAGAACGCCTCATCCCATATCACTGGACAGAGCAAGCGATCAAGACCGCATTCTCGCAGGTGCTGTCCCTTGCCTTCAACAAACTTGCTGCAGCCAATCAGCATATGCAATCTATTATGCAGGAGCATTCGGTGCTGATTAATGAGGTATATCATCAATTCACGATGGCTGATCTGAAAGCGATGGCGGCAGATCACTTGAATCGTCTGATCCAACGGATGGGTGGCGGTAGCACGGATACCGTGATGAAACAGATGATCGAATTCATTCAGCGTAATCCAGGGGAGAATCTGAAGCTGGAGGTTCTGGCCGAGGTGTTTAATTACAACAGCAGTTATCTGGGGAAATTGTTTAAGAATCACACCGGCGAGTCATTTAATGCTTTTCTGGATAAGGTTCGGATCGAGAAAGCAAAGGAGCTGCTGGATGAAGGGTTGAAGGTTCATCAGGTAGCATCCAGAGTAGGTTATGCCAATGTGGACTACTTTCATGGAAAATTCAAAAAATATGTGGGTGAATCCCCTTCAGCTTATAAACAAGCCAGATCCCAATCTCAAGCTAGAGGCACAACTCAGCCTAGAACGGCGATGAGTGATGATGAATAATGATGAGTATGATCGCTATGATCGGTATGATGTGTGATCAGGGGTTCATCATAATATAGTCCATGTACTTCCCGTAATAAGCAATGGCTTCTCAACGTCTCGCACCGTAGACTGATTGTACCAAGTACAAGAGTCCAGATGAAGGGATGGTCACAGGATATGAATCAGTCTGATCTAATGGCTGTACGTCGCACGATGAATTTGAACGGAACCTGGCAGTTTCAGTTGGCTGGCCAAGCTGGGGAATCAGGGGAACAGAGGAATAAGGAACAACAGAATCCTCCGCACCGAGACGATGCCTCATGGAACACCATTCAAGTTCCAGGGTCATGGGAAGAACAAGGATATGGACAGGCGCCGGAGTATGCCAGAATCGATACATGGACCAAAGTACGTGAGTATGAGGGCTTAGCGTGGTATGCCCAGGACATTGATGTTCCTTCTAATGCACAGCAGGCGAACTATGTATTCAGACTGAAAGGGGTACGCTGGACATCCAGGCTCTGGTTCAATGGGAATGAAGCGGGAGAAAGGGATAGTCTGCTAACTGAACAGACGTGGGATGTGACGCCTTGGGTTATACCAGGAGAGACCAATCGTGTCGAGATTTTGGTCGATAATACGATGAAACTTCCTCTTGCTGGCAGTCACATTCATTCTTTACATACCGCTACGGCTTGGGGTGGTATTACTGGAGGCGCTTTACTGGAGATGCTTCCGTTACAGCAAGTGCATAACGTGCGTATCGAACCTGATATGGGCAGTGGAACGATTACGGTTCAGTGCGCGGTGAGCAATCCCGCTGCATTCTCAGCTTCACCGTTACAGTTGCTGATTGATATTCAACATCCAGATGGTACATGGCTCAAACGCCAGTCCTGTGAAATAGATTTGGACCAGAACCAGATAGACGTCAACACTGAAGTTAATGCTGATGGTAGTAGCCGTGCACACCAAGACGTGTATATGGCATTATGTCCGATTGCTCTAGGTGATGAGCACGCTATCGTAGAGTGGAGCGATGAGAACCCTGCCTTATATCGAGCGGTGATCCGTCTGCAGGAGGGTGAACAGGAGCTTGATCAGGTGGAGCAGCGGTTCGGCATGCGTTCTTTTGCGGCAAAGGGGAAACAGCTTGTCCTGAACGGAACACCAGTGTTCCTGCGCGGATATGTGGATTGTTGCATTTTTCCGCTTACGGGTTATCCGGTTTGGGATTACGACCATTATGTGAGACAGTTCCGCATAGCCAAATCTTATGGCTTTAACCATGTGCGATTACATGGGTGGAGTCCGCCGGAACCGTTCTGGGAAGCAGCGGATGAAGAAGGTATGCTTGTTCAGGCAGAGCTTCCGCATTGGTCGCGCTTTTTTGAGCAACAGGATGTGCCTGCACCAGTTGAGATACGGACGTATCTAACACAGGAGCTGGATCGGCTGCTCGAGACACTGCATCGTCACCCGTCCTTTGTTCTGTTCTCACTTGGCAATGAGCTAATTGGTGCAAACGGACATCCCGAACTCAACGCGCTGATCGAGAGAGCAAGAGAGAAAGACCCTTCCAGGTTGTATACGGATAACACGGGATTTGGGCAACTACCGGCCCAGGATAGAGAGACCGATTATTATATTCAATCATTCAATTGGCACCCGCCGCTGGAGTCCGTTTTGGCAGCCGTGCCGGATACGACCCTGAATTATCAGTCGGTTACACGGCTTGCATCCCAACCGGTAATCGGTCATGAACATGCGCAGTTTACAATGTATGTACGTCCCCAGGAACGAGAGAAGTATACGGGCGTCCTACGTCCGACGTGGTTAGAGCCTGTTGAAGAGTCGCTCACGCGTAAAGGAATGATGGAGAAGTTGGAGCAATATCAACGCGCAACAGGCATCCATCTGATGAGGTCACTGAAGGAAGCTATGGAGCGAGTAAGACGTACGCCAGATGCAGCAGGTATACAATTACTTGATATCCGTGACTTCCCTGGACAAGGGCACGCTACCACTGGTTTTCTAGACGTATTTTGGGATGATAAAGGCATCACTACACCGGATGAAGTGAAACAGTTCAATATGGACGTGGTTGTTCTGCTATCTTCCAAAGCACGTACATACTATGCTGGGGAAACGATCGAAATAGATGTGATTGGTTCCCACTATGGGAAAAAGAGATTAGAGGATGTTACTGTTCATTGGAGAATGGTTGCTGTTACAGATGAACGTACACTTGATGAAGGAACTTGGAACTGTAGGGACATTCCATGCGGCTCCGTCATGTCTCTGGGAAGTGTGAAGGTGAGCGCGCCTATCGGAGGGGGAACTGCTTTTCGAGTGGAAGCCGAGCTGCGCTGCCATAGGGCGAGGGAGAACTCCGCACATTCCATTGTCCATTCTTCCGATCGTTTAGCAACCGTCACGGTAGCTCGGAATTGCTGGTATGGTTGGTCTTTTCCGCTGATGAAAATGGATAGCGATCGTCATGCAGATATGAAACGTATCTGGAATACCGTTAAGGAATTACAGCCCCTGCTGGTACAATCGCATGAAGACCGTGTAGACCATGTCGATGGTTTCCGATTGTTAAAGCAAGGTGACTATGACTTGTTGATTGTGAAGTCATTAACTTCCAATGTACTGGATTATCTTTTGAACGGCGGCCGTGTATGGCTTCACCCATCTGCAATGGATCTATCCGATCCGGTAGAAACGAAATACCTGCCTGTGTTCTGGAATTACCTGATGTTTGCCACTCAGACAGGGGCTACGATGGGCATGCAGATGGAGAAAGGAGCTGCCTTTCTCGGAGATTTCCCGCAGGATGGCGCTTCAGATTGGCACTGGTATCATCTTGTCAATGGCACGCCGGCCATATGTCTGGATACGGTGCAGGGCGTTACACCGCTGATTGAAGTGGTTGATCATTTTCATCGTGCCAAACGGCTCGCTTACGTGTTTGAAGCAAGAGCAGGGAAAGGGCGGATTCTGGTATCCTCATTTCCTTTTACAGACACAGCTTTAATGAAGCGTCCGGAGGCTGCTTATCTATTTCAAGAGATGCTGTCCTATGTCTGCGGAGAACAGTTTCAGCCGGAGAGCGCCATCACAGCGGCTGAGCTGCTGGGGATGTTCAAGCTTCAGCCTATTCAGTTTACGTTATGACTTAAGAGATGACCGAGAGACCTGCAAAGGTCTCTTTTTTTATGTGCATTTTTGATGTTCAAAACGAGAAGTAAACGATTTCTATAAAACGTTTTCGATTATATCCTTATAAAGTTAAAAAATACCCATATCTAGAATGTACGCATGAACTTGAGTGTGAGATATCTCTAATTTTAACTGATGAATGTCTGATTTTAGTGGGGAATCTCTAATTTTTATATGATTTTCTCTAAAATCCAGCTGGTATTTTGAAAACGCTCTATCGCTTATGATTATTTTATAAAAACAGAGGAGGGGGAACGTAGATGGAAACGCTAACAAAAAAATCCGCTTCCGCAAAAAGAAGCAGTGACCCCAAACTGCCAGTGAAAAAACGGCGGAACGGAATTTGGGACAGAATGAAGCAGCAGAAGTACCTTTATCTTATGTCATTGCCATTCGTCGCTTGGGTTTTTGTATTCAACTATCTGCCACTATGGGGATGGACGATGGCTTTTCAAAACTATAAACCGGCCAGATCGTTCGGTGAACAAGAATGGGTTGGTTTTAAACACTTCGTAGAATTGTTCAGTGATGACCGTTTCTATCTGGTGCTTCGAAATACACTTGCGATGAGTTTGATGGGACTGATTGTTGGTTTTATCGTACCGATATTCTTTGCCATCCTTCTGAACGAAATGAAAGGCATGTTTTTCAAGCGGGCTGTACAGACCGTTTCGTACCTTCCTCACTTTGTCTCCTGGGTCGTTGTTGCGGGGATTATAACCAAGATGCTATCAACGGATGGCGGAATTGTTAATGATCTGTTAATCGGACTCAATATTATTGACCAGCCGATTCAGTTCATGGCGAAAGGAAACCTGTTCTGGTACATTGTAACCGCTTCAGATATGTGGAAAGAAACAGGCTGGAACGCAATCATCTATCTGGCGGCAATTACAGGTATTGACCAAGAGTTATACGAGGCTTCTCGTGTAGATGGTGCCAATCGATTCAGACAAATGTGGCATATCACGTTACCGGGGATCCGGACAACGATCTCGGTATTGTTCATTATGTCCATCGGACATCTGATCAGTATTGGCTTTGAGAAACAATTTTTGCTGCAGAACAGTCTGGTCTTGGATTACTCGGAAGTTCTTGATCTCTATGCCCTCAATTACGGTTTGAATATGGGCCGATTCTCGTATGGTACAGCGATAGGTATTTTCAACTCCGTGGTGAGTATCATCCTTCTGTTTACTGCCAATGGTTTGTTCAAAAAATTCACTAAAGAAAGCATCATGTAGGGAGGGGAGACATTATGGCGAACAAAACATTCAATGCTACACGGGGCGATAAACTGTTCGATATATTCAATATCCTCGCAATGACCATGGTGCTGATTGTAACACTCTACCCATTCCTTAACGTACTGGCGATCTCGCTTAATAACTCAGCGGACACGGTGCGCGGTGGAATTTACCTATGGCCTCGTGAGTTTACATTGCAGAACTACCAGACGATCTTTCAATATGAAGGCTTGCTGCAAGGTCTGAAAATCTCCATTATGCGTACGCTCGTAGGTACACTGCTTGGTCTGATCAGTTCTTCAATGATTGCTTTTACACTAAGTCGACCTGATTTTGGTCTTCGAAAATTTGTATCCACAGCTCTGGCGCTGACCATGTATTTCTCGGGTGGTCTGATTCCAGTATATATCCTGATGCGTGACCTGAACCTGATCGGTACATTCTGGGTATATGTATTGCCTGGTATGATCAGTGCGTGGAACGTATTTATCATCCGTTCATTCATTGATGGTCTGCCATATGCCTTGCAGGAATCGGCCAAGCTAGACGGTGCGAATGATTTCACCATTTATTACCGTATCATTTTGCCCCTGTGTAAGCCGGTACTCGCAACGATTGCTCTTTTCTTGGCAGTAGGTCAGTGGAATGCGTGGTTTGATACGTACCTCTATAACGGCTCGAAGGCTCATCTGACAACGTTACAATATGAGCTGATGAAGGTACTGCAAAGTACACAACAAGGCTCTGGGGCCGGGCGAAATGCGAATGATATGGCGCAGCAGATGGCACAGATATCACCCGAATCCATTAAAATGGCCATTACCATCGTAGTAACCGTCCCGATCCTTATCGTCTATCCGTTCCTGCAGAAGTACTTTGTTGGCGGTATGACGCTTGGAGCCGTAAAAGCATAGACCTTCGCTCAGATGTAAAGACTGGCCTAATAATAGACGAACCCCCTATAATGGTGTACTTATATAAGAAGCTCGGAATATTCGTTCTGCCCATACCGTGGTATGACTGCGTCTGTGCCAGCGGCAGCGAATATTCATGAAGCTATAGAGAGGAACAATCAGTTCCCTACTAGACAGACATATGAACAGGGAGGATTACCATTATGGCCAGTTTCAAAATGAAGTTTGCGCTGGCGCCAGTTCTAGCTTTACTTTTGTTCACAGCCTGCGATCAAAGGGGTGGTGATCAAACGCCAGTTACGGATACAAACGGAGCGACGTCTGACCTTACATTCGATTTTTTCAGTGTTGATCCGAATCCGAACTGGAATGGCATGCAGGATGAAGTTGGCAAAGTCATTACAGCAAAAACAGGCGTAACCCTTAACGGTGAATTTGCCGTTAGTGGAGGACAGGACAGAGTATCGCTAATGGTTGCAAGCAGAGATTTTCCCGATATCGTTTCACCCAAAGGCGAGCTTAGCAAGTTGGTGGATGCTGGAGCAATGCTGGATCTGACAGACCTTATTGAACAACATGCTCCCAACCTGAAGAAGCTGTATGGTAATTACATGGATCGGTTGAAATACAGTAACGAGGATCAGGCAATTTATGTGTTGCCTTCGTATTATGCGGTAGACCAGAAGTACTTCGATGCTGGTGGAGGATTCGGCATTCAACATCGTGTTCTGAAAGAGCTGGGATATCCTGAGGTACGAACACTTCAGGATTATGAAAATGTACTAAGGGCATATCGTGATAAACATCCGATGACCGATGGCCAGCCGACTATTCCGTTAACGCTGGATGCAGATAACTGGAGAATCATGATCACCGTCACGAATCCGGCTTTTCTGGCGACAGGGGCACCGGATGATGGCGAATACTACATCCATCCGGATACTCACGAAGCGAAGCTACATTACAAACGCCCGGAGGAAAAAGAGTACTTCCGCTGGTTGAATCATATGTACAACGAAGGTTTGCTTGATCAAGAAAGTTTTGTACAAAAATCAGATCAGTATAAATCCAAGATTGCAAGTGGACGCGTGCTGGGGGTGATCGATCAGGATTGGGGCTATGCCGAAGCAGAAGATGCTCTGAAATCAGCGGGTAAGGGAGAGTTAACCTATTCTCATTTCCCAGTAACACTGACTGAAGAGATGAAGGATCACTCTTTTCAAGATCCCGGTTTTATGTCTGGCTGGGGGATCGGTATAACTACTGCAAATCCTGATCCGGTGCGAACAATCCAGTTTTTTGATTATCTGGCTTCTGAAGAAGGGCAGATTCTAATGAATTGGGGAATTGAAGGCAAGCACTACGAGATCAAGGACGGAAAGCGTGTTATTCCGATGGATGTACAGGATAAAAAAACAAACCATGCATCTACATTCCAGAAGGAATCCGGTATTGGATTGTACCAAAATATGTCCGGGCGTTACGGAGATGGCGTGAAGGACTCTACAAATAATTATTATACGACGAACTTTCCTGAACAGATTGAAGCTGCATACACTGAAGCAGAGAGGGAGACCCTTGCGGCATACGGTGCATCCACATGGAAGGATCTGTTTCCGAGTGAAGAGGAATTTCCTGTTAAACCTTGGGGGGCAGCATATGATATGCCTACTCCTGGAGACTCGGATTATAATGTCATTTCCCAGAAAACTCAGGATATTATTCGCAAACGGATTCCTGAAGCTGTCTTAAGTTCACCTAAAGAGTTTGATGTCATCTATGACGGCATGATCGACGAACTGAACCAGGCAGGGGCAGAAAAAATGGAAAAACAATATACAGAATGGATTCAAAATCGCGTTCGATTGTGGAACGTTGATTAGTGTTGTCCTATTCCCAGCAGTACGTTTTGAAAATGTAATCAAACCCGAACTATCGGGTTTGATTACAACAGAAAACGTTTTAGAGAAACCGTTTTATATTTTTGTGTTTAGCTATTGACAAGGGTTTTACAAGATATTATGATTCAAATGTGAAAGCACTTACATTAAGGGTTGGATCAGTTCGATTGATCCAATTGCAGCTGAGAAATGGAATGGTTTTAAAGTGATTGATGTATGGTAAGTCAGAGTTGCATCCGCTATCAACTGGAAATTAGTAAGCGCTTATAATGTCACTGATTCTGAGAAAAACATTGGATTCACCCGGATATGGTATGAACAGGCGAGACCTGTTGTACAAATATACAGCTTCATTTTATCCAAAGGGGGATTACACATGAAGGGCAGAACACCAAAGACATTTGCAATGCTTTTGTTGGCTAGCGCTCTTGCCGTGACAGCAGGATGCGGTAATAGTGGAGGGAATGCAGCCTCAGAGAAACCGGTGGACTCAGGTGACACAACGACGCCGATCACCTTTACTTTCTTTGGAGCAGATGCGAGTCCGAACTGGAACAACATGAAAGATGCTGTCGGGCAAGAAATTACGAAGGCAACAGGTGTTACGCTTGAAGCTGAGTATGACGTGAATAATGGTGGCGACCAGAAGATTCCGCTCATGACAGCCAGTGGTGATTACCCTGATATTATCTATCCAAAAGGAAACCTGTCGAAGCTGGTAGATGCGGGTGCAATGCTGGATCTAACCGACCTGATTGAGGAGCATGCTCCCAATCTGAAGAAAATCTATGGTGACCAGATGAACCGTCTGAAATATAGCACAGAAGATCAGGCCATCTACACGA
Source organism: Paenibacillus sp. (assembly GCA_017512705.1). Lineage (GTDB taxonomy): Bacteria > Bacillota > Bacilli > Paenibacillales > Paenibacillaceae > Paenibacillus. The sequence goes on along the minus strand of JAFWEX010000026.1, from coordinate 65,250 downwards.
TCCCAACGAACATGGGCGTAGGTAACGTTGCTTTTGATGCTACTGGCGGATTCGAGATTCAGCAGAAGGTGTTGAAAGAGCTGGGCTACCCCGAAGTGAAAACTCTCGAAGATTATGAAAATGTGCTGCGGACTTACTATGAGAAACATCCAACCATCGACGGACAACCGACCATTCCGCTCACGCTGAATGCCGATGACTGGAAGATTATGATTACGGTTACAAATCCGGCCTTCCAGGCAACAGGTGGACCAGACGATGGTGAATATTATATTGATCCTGAGACCTATGAAGCGAAGCTTCACTATAAACGTCCGGAGGAGAAAGAATACTTCCGCTGGCTTAACAAAATGTACAACGAAGGCCTTTTGGACAAAGATACATTCGTACAAAAGGATGATCAGTATAAGTCCAAAATCGCAAGTGGCCGCGTTCTTGGTCTGATTGACCAGGAGTGGAACTATGGCGAAGCTGAGAATGCGCTCAAATCCAAAAATAACGGTGAGAGCACGTATGCTCACTTTTCCGTCTCTCTGAACAAGGACATCGTAGATCATACCTTCCAGCCTACCGGCTTTGACGGATACGGTATCGGAATCACAACGTCTGCGAAAGATCCCGTTCGGATCATCAAGTTTATGGATTGGCTGGCTTCCGACGAAGGTCAAGTCCTCAGAAACTGGGGTGTTGAGAACCAGCACTACAAAGTGGAAAATGGGAAACGGATCGTACCGGAAGATGTTCAGGATCGCAAAATCAATGATAACTCCGCCTTCACTAAAGAGTCTGGAATTGGGATGTATAACATCTTTAGTGCAAGATACGGTGACGGTGTGAAGGACTCTACAGACAACTACTACACAACCAACTTCCCAGAGCAGATTCAAGCTGGATACACAGCGGCTGAGAAAGAAACGTTGAAAGCCTATGGCATTACCACTTGGAAAGACTTCTTCCCGTCTGAGGATGAATTGAAGCTGAAGGATTGGGGAGCAGCCTATAACATGCCTGTGCCGTCCGATACGGAGTACAATGTAACATTCCAAAAAACACAGGATATCATCCGCAAACGGATTCCAGAAGCGATTTTGGCAAAGCCGGATCAATTCGATAGTGTGTATGATGGACTACTCGCTGAACTGGATAAAGCAGGTGCAGTGGAGATGGAAAAACAATACACCGTATGGATTAAGGATCGTGTATCCCTCTGGACAGGTAAAGATGTGAAATAAGTTAGAGAATCCAATGAGTGTAGTCTGATTTTGTTTGTTACAAGTAATCATATTTTCTTTGATATATACGGTATGCTCAGGCTCCGGCCTGTTATACAGATAAATCTTTCACAAATAGGAGAGATAGACAATGAGAGGCAGAATGAAAGGCAGAATCACAGGTAAGACACCGAAGACGATTGCAATGTTAATGCTTGCTAGTGCAATGTTGGTTACAGCTGGATGTGGTAATTCTGGCAGCAAGGAAACGACTGAATCTAGCGGTACCGACTCGATTACGATCTCGTTCTTCGGTGCGGACCCAAGTCCAACCTGGAACAACATGCAGGATGCCGTAGGTAAAGAGATCACGAAACAAACAGGAGTTACGATTGAAGCGGAATATGATGTTAACAATGGCGGTGACCAAAAGGTTGCATTGATGGCAGCCAGTGGCGATTATCCAGATATGATTTTCCCAAAAGGAAACTTGTCGAAGCTGGTGGATGCAGGAGCAATGCTTGACCTTACTGATCTGATTGAAGAGCACGCTCCTAATCTGAAAAAAATCTATGGTGATCAGATGAACCGTCTGAAATACAGCACCGAAGATCAGGCAATCTACACCATCCCGACTAATATGGGTGTAGACAACGTTGTATTTGATGCCACAGGTGGATTCGAAATCCAGCAAAAGGTACTAAAAGAACTCGGTTACCCTGAAGTGAAAACACTTGAAGATTACGAAAATGTACTTCGTGCGTATTATGAAAAGCATCCAACCATTGATGGTCAGCCAACTATTCCACTGACGCTGAATGCCGATGACTGGAAAATCATGATCACAGTTACGAATCCGGCTTTCCAAGCGACGGGCGCACCGGATGATGGTGAGTACTACATCGACCCAGAGACGTATGAAGCGAAACTGCACTACAAACGTCCAGAGGAGAAGGAGTACTTCCGCTGGCTGAACAAAATGTACAATGAAGGTCTTCTGGACAAAGATACATTTGTACAGAAGGATGATCAGTACAAATCCAAAATTGCAAGTGGTCGTGTGCTTGGTCTGATCGATCAGGAGTGGAACTATGGAGAAGCAGAGAATGCACTGAAATCTGCAGGCAAGGATGACAGCACGTATGCTCACTTCTCCGTCTCACTGAACAAGGACATCGTAGACCATACCTTCCAGCCAACGGGCTTTGATGGTTACGGCATTGGCATCACAACTTCAGCAAAAGACCCGGTTCGCATCATCAAGTTCATGGATTGGCTTGCATCCGATGAAGGTCAAGTCCTGAGAAACTGGGGAATTGAAGGTGAGCACTATAAGGTAGAAGATGGAAAACGTGTTATTCCACAGGATATTCAGGATCGTAAAGTGAACGATAACTCCGCATTCACCAAAGAAACAGGCATCGGTATGTACAATATTTTCAGTGCCAGATATGGTGATGGCGTTAAGGATTCCACAGACAATTATTATACAACCAACTTCCCAGAGCAGATTCAGGCTGGATACACAGCAGCTGAGAAGGAAACGTTGAAAGCGTATGGCATTAACACATGGAAGGATTTCTATCCTTCTGAAGATGATCTGAAGCTGAAAGAGTGGGGTGCAGCATATAATATGCCAGTACCTTCAGGTACAGATTACAGTGTGAAATTCCAAAAAACACAGGATATCGTTCGCAAACGGATTCCTGAAGCAGTCCTGACTTCACCAGCGAACTTTGATGCAACCTATGATGCGTTCCTGGCTGAACTGGACAAAGCCGGTGCAGTGGAGATGGAGAAACAATATACGGAATGGATCAAAGACCGTGTATCTCTCTGGACAGGTAAAGATGTAAAATAAGAGGAATTACTCTCAGTTTAAGTTCATCAATATAAGAAAGGCTCTCGTTATGAGAGTCTTTTTTATGTTCCATCGTATAGCCGTGTGATGGGAATCATTGACGACATTTTTGAAATCGAATATAATCCTCTTGTTGTAAGCACTTGCAAATTAGGGAGAATGATAATCTATCTACTTGTTGGAGACGATCCACTCGATGTATACGACCCGCTGGAAGTATGGATTCGTTCTTAACTTTTTATCCCGAAATCGAAAACGTTTTAGTCCATCAAAATGTATTCGATCACATCAAAGACCGTACACCGAGATGATACCAAGACTCACTTTATCCTAAATATTTTAGAATGACCGCTGGATTGATAACCGCGCGTCATCAGAAACGGAGGACTTATCTATGACCATTTTTCAATTCCCACAAGGGTTTCGCTGGGGAACTGCAACTGCTTCCTATCAGATTGAAGGGGCTGCACAAGAGGGCGGGCGCGGAGTATCCATCTGGGATACCTTTGCGCGCACACCTGGGAAAGTGTTTAACGGTGACAATGGCGATGTTGCTTGCGATAGCTACCACCGCTATGAGGAAGATATCGAACTCATGAAAAAGCTCGGGATCGACACCTACCGCTTCTCCATTGCATGGCCACGCATTATTCCAGACGGCGATGGCGAAATCAACCGTGAGGGTTTGGATTTCTATCATCGTTTTGTAGATGCTCTTCTGGATGCGGGAATTGAGCCATTCCTTACATTATATCACTGGGATTTGCCTCAGACGCTGGAGGATGATGGGGGCTGGGGGAACCGCAGAACTGTGGATGCATTTGTTAAATATGCAGAAGTGATCTTTAAAGAGTTCTCAGGCAAAATCAAACTGTGGCTAACCTTTAATGAACCATGGTGTATTGCATTCCTGTCTAATATGCTGGGCATCCATGCACCAGGTAATAAGGATCTGCAAACAGCGATCAATGTAGCTCATGGCCTTTTAGTTGCACACGGAAAAGCTGTTCAGTCCTTCCGGCGTATGGGCATCACGGGACAGATTGGAATTGCTCCTAATGTATGCTGGGCTGAACCATACAGTAAGTCTCCTGAGGATCAGGCGGCATGTGACCGTTCTATTGCACTGAACACAGATTGGTTCCTTGATCCAATCTATAAGGGGACATACCCGCAATTTTTGGTGGACTGGTTTGCAGAGGCTGGGGCAACTGTGCCGATTCAAGACGGAGATATGGAAATTATCTCACAACCGATCGATCTGTTAGGTATTAACTATTACACGATGGGGATTAACCGCTATAATCCGGAAGCAGGAGTACTTCAGTCTGAAGAAATAAACATGGGTTTGACGAAAACGGATATCGGTTGGCCTGTGGAATCTCGGGGCTTGTATGAATTCATGCATTACCTGCAGAAGTATGGTAATGTGGACGTTTATATTACTGAGAATGGGGCCTGCATTAATGATGATTTGGAGAATGGGAAAATTAACGATGATCGCCGCATTTCTTATTATGAGCAGCATTTAGCCCAGATTCACCGTATTATCAATGATGGTATTAATCTGAAAGGATACATGGCCTGGTCTTTAATGGATAACTTCGAATGGGCTGAAGGGTACCGCATGCGCTTTGGTTTGGTACATGTAGATTATCGTTCACTTGTAAGGACCCCCAAAGAAAGTTTCTACTGGTATCAGAACGTGATTAAGAACAATTGGCTGGAAATACGGAGCTAATAGTTTTTTAATCATATTTAGATCTTTCTAATTGAAATCTCTAATATAGGCGGCTCTGTCGGACTTTTTCGACAGGCCGTTTTTTTCTTATCTATTTTCTTCCTGAGGGAATATGAAGTTCATAAACTGTTCATAAACTGTAGTCTAGGATTCTGTTATGAAATGAGTGTTTTTGGGTTATAAGAAGTGAGGAGGAGTTTCAATTGAGTTTGTCAATATAATTTATGGAAATAAAGTGTCCAAAATGAGAATAAAATTTGAACATTTGTTGACTAAAATTCATACTAATGTGGTATATTGATAACAGGGAAGCACTTACAAAAAGGGAAAAGGAAGTGTTTACTATGGCGTCGAAGACAGCTATGGTCAGCCAATTAGAGCGTAAAGATAAAAATATGCAAAGAGCAGTTTTGACAATGACTGTGATGGCATGGATTGCACTTATTACCGGAGTTGTGATGTGTCTGATTAACCTGAATGATTTTAACGATCGGAACCTGGGGTTGATGGTAGGTATTGGATTTCTTGTAGGTAGCGTATTTATTTACGTTATTGCCAAAGCCATTGGTCTGGTTCATACACGACGGGAAGATGAAGGCGCAGATTGATTATAAACTTGCACAATATGGTTCATAATAAGACTGGAAAATCCCCCAGGAATCCAGTCAATTAAAGCCCTTTGCGGATTCGTTGACATTAGTTCAACGGGACTGTGAAGGGTTTTGTTTTGGAGTTGGAGGGTATGGGTTACAGAGCAAAAATATCAACCGAACAAGTGATTTGTGAGAAAAAATTCACAGTTTTAGGGTGTAAAATCGACAAATTTGTTAACAAGAATAAAAAAGTTACTCGTTTCTGATATCTTTAATAGGTACAGAGTAGTATACTGATTTTTTAGTATTAGCGAATATTTAAGGAGAGGGGATCAAAATGAACAAGAAACCTAGGTCGCTAACTCGGATTATTATTCCGGTTGTCCTGACGTTGGTTACAATTGCACTAATTGTTTGGCCGTTGGTGGCAGGCGGGCAGTACGTTGTTCTGGATCCGAAGGGGCCTATCGGTTCTTCGCAAAGAGACCTGATTGTTATTACAACCGTTCTCTGCGGAATCGTTATTGTTCCTGTGTTGATTATGTCTGCTGTAATCGTTTGGCGTTACCGCGACAAGCCAGACAACAAAAATGAGTATCAACCCAACTGGGCTCATAATACGAAGGCAGAAGTAATCTGGTGGACCATTCCGATTATTGTCGTTGGACTGATTGCTATTATTACAGTTCGCTATACGTATGATCTGGAGCCTTCCAAACCGATAGCGCATGAGAAAGATCCAGTTACGATTCAAGTATCTTCACTGGATTGGAAATGGTTGTTCCTCTATCCTGAGCAAGGTATTGCAACGGTTAACACGTTGAATATTCCGGCAAACCGTCCTGTGAAATTTGAACTGACTGCGGATTCACCAATGAACTCGTTCTGGATTCCGCAATTGGGTGGACAAATTTACACGATGTCAGGTATGGCGATGACCTTGTATTTGGAAGCAGATCATGAAGGTAAGTACTGGGGTTCAGGAGCGAACTTCACGGGTGAACACTTCGGGGCGATGCGTTTTGATGTGAACGCCACTTCTGATGAAGAGTTTGACAAATGGGTGCAAGAAGTAAAGCAACAATCCCAGGAAATGACTCAAGAGACGTATGACGCTCTTGCGAAGCCAGGAACAAGTAATGTTGCTTATTATTCTGCGTTTCCTGAAGGTCTTTTCCAAAAGATCGTAACAAAATATGTTGTTAAAGACAAAAGTGCCAGCAAGCAAGAGAGTTCGAGTTCAAACGAAGCTGCTGGAGAACAATCCTTATCTGTACCTAAATTAAATACAAGTACGAACTAAAGATTGGAAAGGAGGCTCCCAATGTTAGAGACGTTAAAGGAGTTTGCATCGGAATTTTTCGTCACCGGCGATCCATTGATTTATGGTGCAATGGTAGCGATCGGAATCACAACGATTGCTATTGTAGCGGTGCTGACTTATTTCAAAAAATGGGGCTGGCTCTGGCGTAACTGGTTAACTACTGTTGACCACAAAAAGATCGGTATCATGTATATTATAGCTTCCATTATAATGTTGTTCCGTGGTGGTGTGGACGCTCTAATGATGCGTCTGCAGCTGGCTATGCCTAATATGGATTTCTTAAATCCAGAACACTACAACCAAGTCTTCACAACACATGGTACGATCATGATCCTGTTCATGGCGATGCCATTTATGTTCGGTTTGTTTAACGTCATTGTGCCGTTACAGATCGGAGCAAGGGACGTTGCATTCCCGTTCCTGAACGCACTGAGCTTCTGGTTATTTTTCCTGGGCGCAATGCTGTTCAACCTGTCCTTCGTTATCGGTGGTTCACCAGATGCGGGATGGCTGAGTTATCCGCCTCTATCGGAGCTGTCACACAGTCCAGGGGTAGGACAGAACTTCTATATATGGGGTATCCAGATATCGGGTATCGGTTCCCTGGCGACCGGTATCAACTTCTTGGTTACCATCATTAAAATGCGTGCGCCAGGCATGAAATGGATGAAAATGCCGATGTTCACTTGGTCGGTATTCTCCACTTGTATCATTATCTTGTTTGCATTCCCGATCTTGACAGTGACACTTGCACTGCTCTTCCTCGACAGGTTTGCCGGGGCGCATTTCTTCACACTTGATCTGGGCGGCAACCCAATGATGTATGTCAACTTGATCTGGATGTGGGGTCACCCTGAGGTATATATTGTTATCTTGCCGGCATTCGGGGTATTCTCCGAGATCGTAAGTACGTTCTCACGGAAAAAACTGTTTGGTTACAAGTCAATGGTATTCGCGATGTTGATTATCAGCTTCCTGTCCTTCTTCACATGGGCGCATCACTTCTTCACGATGGGTTCAGGAGCAGATGTTAATGCCTTCTTCGCGGTAACAACCATGTTGATTGCCATTCCGACAGGGGTTAAAGTCTTTAACTGGCTCTTTACGATGTATCGGGGCCGAATACGCATGGCTACACCGATGTTGTGGACGATAGCCTTTATTCCATGCTTTATCGTCGGTGGGATGACGGGGGTTATGTTATCTGTAGCTCCAGCTGACTTCCAATTCCACAACAGTTACTTCCTGATTGCCCACTTCCACCAAGTATTGATCGGGGGCGTAGCCTTCGGATACTTCGCAGGTCTATACTACTGGTGGCCTAAAATGTTCGGTTTCCAACTGGAAGAAAAACTGGGCAAATGGGCATTCTGGTTCTGGAATATTGGTTTCTATGTCTGCTTCATGCCGCAGTACGCTGTCGGTCTGATGGGTATGACACGTCGTCTGAGCACTTATGGCTGGGATACTGGTTGGTGGGAACTCAACTTCGTATCCACAATCGGAGCATTCCTTATGGGTGCCGGATTCCTGTTCCAAGTTGCACAAATTGCAGACGGTATTCGCAAACACAAAGCACTCAAAGCTTCTGGCGATCCATGGGATGGTCGTACGCTTGAGTGGTCGATTCCTTCACCAGCTCCAGAATACAACTTCGCTGTTACACCGCGCGGAGATGATCTTGATGAGTGGTGGGAAGAGAAAGAACGTCGTGCGAAAGGCATCTATCCGCCTGAGCCTGTAATTGAGCCAATTCATATGCCGAAGAATTCTTCTATTCCGTTCATTATGTCTGTCTTCTGGTTCGTAGCCGGTTTTGGCTTCGTCTTCGGATGGCTGTGGATGGCAATACTTGGACTCGCTGGCGTAGGTATCTGCATGATTGCTCGTTCCTTCTCTTACGATACGGATTATTACATTCCGGTCGATGAAATCAAGCGTACCGAAGCGTCGTTAAGGGGGTCGGTATAGATGGCTCAAGTAGCCGCTAAGCACGGTGAGAATCATGCACATGGTCATGACCATGGTCATCATGATCCACAAGAAATGAAAATTCTCGGATTTTGGTTCTTCCTGATTTCCGACGTGATCCTGTTCTCCGTATTGTTCGCAACCTTTATTGTGTTGCGAGACAATACGGCGGGCGGACCAATTTTGTCTGAACTGATCAAAATGCCTGGTGTTATTGCGGAAACATTCATCTTGCTCACATGTTCATTTACGAGTGGACTTGCAGTTCTGGCAATGAACCAAGGTAAAGTGAAACAATTGATTAACTGGCTGATCGTTACAGCCGCTCTGGGTGCAGGCTTCCTTGCTCTGGAAATTTATGAGTTTGTTGAGATGGTTCACGAAGGATTCAGCTACACGACAAGCGCAGCTTCCGGTGCATTCTTTACCCTTGTGGGTACACACGGACTTCACGTATCGCTTGGTCTGATCTGGATGATCGGTCTGATGTTCCAACTGAAAAAACGGGGCATTACCGATGTAACTCGCGGTAAAGTCAACGTAATCAGCTTGTACTGGCACTTCTTGGACGTTGTATGGATCTTCGTCTTGACCATCGTCTATCTGATGGGGGTGATGTAGATGGCAGAGCATAACGCACATGATTCACATGGCCATGAACAACATGGTTCCGTGAAGTCCTATGTCATCGGCTTCATTCTGTCCATCGTTCTGACCATCATTCCTCTGGTAGTGGTGCTGAACGACATATTGAACAGAACTGGAACTATGGCTATTATTCTTGGAGCCGCGGCACTTCAATTTATGGTCCAACTCTTCTTCTTCATGCATATCCGTGAAACAGGGAAACCTCGCTGGAATGTGATGGCCCTTATTTTCGGATTGCTGATGATGCTGACGATCGTTATTGGTTCGATCTGGATCATGTTGAACAACGCAGTTGCACATTAATTAATATTTTAAAGATCCTCATCGCTATGAGCTTCAAGGCGGTGGGGATCTTTTTTTGTTGTCTTGATATGTTGAGTTTTTATTGAAAAAAGTTGTTTTACATCACAATAAGTCGTTGATGAAATGATTTTCCATTGATACTATTGTTATAAAATATGTAAATATATTCAATATGGCAGTTAGAACTATGCTGGCAAAATGATTAGTAGGAGATGCATCAATGAAAGCGAAGGTAATCCGTTATTACCGTTTTGGAGAACCAAGTGAAGTCCTTGAAATGAAAGAAAAAGAAGTGTTACCACCAGGTCCAGGTGAATTAGCAGTAAGGATGCGGGCTCGACCTATTAATCCCTCCGATATCCTTCCTATTCGAGGAGCATATCCACATCGTACTCGTCTGCCGGCTGTCCCAGGGTTTGAAGGTATAGGCGTAGTTGAGGCGGTGGGGCCAGGTGTATCCAATCAAATGCTGGGACGACGTGTATTACCGTTAAGGGGTGAGAATACTTGGCAGGAAATCGTCAAAACGTCGGAGCGATTTGCTGTTGTTGTGCCCGAAGATATCGATGATCACTCAGCTAGTCAGATTTATATTAACCCGGTCACAGCTTGGTTGATCTGTACGGAGGTGCTTAACCTTACACATGGTCACACTCTGATTGTGAATGCAGGAGGATCTGCGATTGGGCGAATCTTCGCGCAGCTATCACAGATTTGTGGATTCCAATTGATAGCGATTACAAGAAATGATTGTCATACTGTTGATTTATTACGTCTCGGGGCAGTTTCTGTTGTGAATACAACGAAGGAGCCGCTACTGGAGAGAATCGCAGCACTAACAGAAGGACGTGGTGCTGATGCCGCTGTGGATTGCATTGGCGGGACAAATGGGGAACAGCTGGTAAATTGTCTGAAGCCGGGTGGTACGATCATCAGTGTTGGCCTGCTTTCAGGAATCACACCATTATGGCATGAAGTAACACAGGGAGCACAAATTAATGTGCGACTTTTCTGGTTAAAGCGCTGGGTGGAACGTAGTTCTCAAGAACGCTGGGAACAGGTATTCCATGAGTTGATGAATCTAATTAGAAGTGGCAGACTTGTTATGGCAAACATTGGGGCGGCTTTTGAGCTAGTGAATGTACAACAGGCTATTGCAGCGGCTGAATCGGGCGTAGAGGGGAAGGTACTCCTATTATAGTAATACATAGAACTGGGTTGAATTTTTAGTAAGAAAAATGGGATATGCAACTAATTGATCCGTCTAAGGGGCCTTGTTGTGAAGATTAAAGAAATGATGATTATTGCGATTGTTGCAGCGGTTATTGCGGTATTGGGCCTGCTGCCTCCCACTCCACTCCCATTACATGGGATCAGAGTAATGAAAATGTGAATGCCATCTATTGGAGATATGAGGAATTAATCTACGCTCTTGTTTAAGGCAAAAACAACAATCTTGGTCCGCTGTATGATTACGCGACATTAAAGGGAAAAGCAGATACGATCCAATGAATTTAAACATTTTATAAAATAAAGGTACACAAATGGTGTGAAATGAACTAAAATGAACTTATATAAACTTTAATGAACATTGATGAACATCATCAAAGGTCAGAAGACGTCAGGCGCGCACGAACTCATTTCACAAGACGAAAGGAATGGATTACAGATGGAAAACCGTTATGCAGCACACCCGAATGAGGTCAAAAAATATGATACAGCTCGTTTACGTGAGGAATTCCTCATGGAGCAATTGTTCGCGAAGGATGAACTGGTAACTGTATACTCCCATGTGGATCGTTATATTGTAGGAACTGCAGTGACACAAAGCAAAGATATTACACTTGAAGTAAACCTGAAGGATATCGGAACGGACTTTTTTCTGGAGCGCCGTGAAATCGGTATCATCAACGTAGGTGGACAAGGAACTGTAACAGCGGATGGAGAAGTATATGAGATTGGAGCTAAGGAATGCCTCTATATTGGTAAAGGGGTTAAGGAAGTCGTGTTCAAGAGCAATGGCACAGAGCAGGCTGCTCAGTTTTACTTCGTTTCCACGCCAGCTCACCATACCTATCCGACGGTAAAAGCAACCCAAGAGCAAGCACAGCCGAATCATCTCGGCAGCATCGAAAGTTCAAACGAACGCACGATCTATCGTTACATTCACCAAGGTGAAGGCGGAATCAAGAGTTGTCAGCTCGTCATGGGTATTACAGAATTGAACAAAGGAAACATGTGGAACACGATGCCTGCACATACGCATAACCGTCGTTCCGAAGTATACCTGTACTGGAATTTGCCTGAAGATGGCGTTGTATTCCACATGATGGGTGAGCCAACTGAAACGCGTCACCTCGTTGTGCGTGATCGCCAGGCGATCATCTCTCCAAGCTGGTCGATTCATAGCGGTGTGGGTACAAGCAACTACACATTCTGCTGGGCAATGGCTGGAGAAAACCAGACGTTCGAGGATATGGACGGCGTAGCGATGAAGGATCTGAAATAAGAAGGAAATAGGAAGTGGATTAGATGAATCCATTGAAACGACATGAAAAAATAATGGAAGCTCTATTAGAGCGCCAAGAGGTCACAGTTAGTGATCTGAGTGATCTGCTACAGGTGACAGGCAAAACAGTACGAGAAGATCTCGATAAGCTGGAGAGCATGGGCTTGCTCGTGCGAGTACATGGCGGGGCCATGCTGGCACAGAATGACCAATATGGTATTTTGAACAGCCGGGTGGCCCTTGAGAAAAATCAGACCGAGAAAATCGAGATTGCCGAACGAGCACTTAGGTACATCAAGCCTGGAGATATTGTAGCACTGGATGGCGGAAGCACCACGCTAGAGATAGCGAAGCGATTGGATAATCAGCCGCTGACAGTGATTACAAGTGACTTGTACATCATTGCCGAGCTGACCAAAAAAGAACAGATCAGGCTGGTTGTGCCGGGTGGATCGCGTGTACGAAATATGTTGGTAGGTGAGGATACCGCCGCATTTATCTCCGGTCTGAACATTCATAAGGCTTTTATCTCAACGACAGCGCTTCATCCCGAATTCGGATTATCCATCTATACAGGAGATCTGGTTCCGTTGAAAAAAGCAATGATTGCCGCTGCACAGCAAGTATTTGGTGTGGTGGATCATTACAAGTTCGGGCAATTCGCTCTACGGACCTTCGCACAATGTGCTGAGCTGGATTATATCATCAGTGACAACCATCTGGATGAAGAGACAGCGGGGCTGTACAAGCAGATGGGTGTCCTGGTGGATTACCAAAGTTAATGAACGCCATAGATCTTTAAAGTGATGAAAAACAAACGAATGATGTTAATTGCATATTAACGACAGGTGGAGGAATCGTTCATGAACCCTTTTGATTTAAGTGGACAAGTGGCAATGGTTACCGGTACTTCAGGAGGACTTGGGCAAGGAATGGCAGTTGGGCTTGCGGAAGCAGGAGCAGATGTGGTGCTGGTGTCTTACTCCAAACCGGCAGAAACAGCAAGTGCCATTGAAGCATTGGGACGCAAAGCGTATATCATTGAAGCTGACCTAAGCAAGGAAGAGGAGTTATCAGATGTATTTGAGAAAGCGTTGTCGTTCCAAGGCAGAATTGATATTCTCGTCAACAATGCTGGCATCATTCGCCGTACTCCAGCCGCGGATCATGCGCATCAGGACTGGCATGATGTTATCGCATTGAACCTCAACAGCGTATTTTTCCTGAGCCAGCTGGCGGGAAGACATATGATTGAACGCGGAAGCGGCAAAATCATCAACATTGCATCCATGCTATCCTATCAGGGCGGCATTAATGTCCCGGGATATACGGCTAGCAAACACGGCGTTGCCGGATTGACCAAAGCACTCGCCAATGAGTGGGCTGGCAAAGGCATTCAGATTAATGGCATTGCGCCAGGTTATATGGTGACGGATAATACAACACAGATTCGTGCGGACGAGAACCGTTATCGTGATATTACCGCGCGTATTCCAGCCGGTCGTTGGGGGACACCAGAGGATTTGAAAGGTCCGGTTGTATTTCTCGCTTCTGCCGCATCAGATTATCTGAACGGACATGTACTGAATGTGGATGGTGGATGGATGGCACGTTAGGCGATGATCTGATCTCAAGATCCATTTTGCAGAAGGAGGCAGTGAGATGAAACTTGGCATTCTTGCACATACGTTTGGCAAACGGCCTACAGCTGAACTGGCTCAGACGATTGCGGACAACGGATTCAATGCGGTGCAGCTGGCTCTAGCCAAAGCTTTGTCCGATGTGGATTCTGCAAACGGCAAATTGAGCCCGGGATTAGCGAATGAGGTCGGTGAACAGTTTGCTAGCCGCGGGGTAAAGATTGCTGTTCTCGGCTGTTATATCAATCCGATTGATCCGGATTCTGTGAGTCGTCGTGCAGATATTAATCGATTCAAAGAGCATCTGCGTTATGCTCGGGATTTTGGGTGCAGTATGGTTGCCACAGAAACCGGGGACCGAAACACGTATCGGGATACGCACCCCGATAACTACGATGAGAAATCCTGGAGTATACTGAAAGATACACTTGAAGAAATTACAGAGGAAGCCGAAAAATGGGGTGTGCACGCTGCCATTGAACCGGTAGCCACCCATACGCTCCATACGCATGAACATATGACTCGTTTGTTTGAAGAGATTCCATCATCGAATCTGGGAATGTTGTTCGATCCGTGTAATCTGATTAAGCAGCATCATACGGCTGATCAAGGCGCGTTTTTGCGTGAAGTGATGGAAAAGCTGTATGAGCGAATCATTGTCATTCATGCGAAGGATGTAGCTTTTAATGAACAGGGAGAGAAGTATAATCCTGTTCCTGGAGCGGGCATCTTGGACTATCCGTTGTTTTTCGAATTGCTTAAGACATATAAACCACACATTAATATATCGCTGGAAGGTGTGAATGCAGAAGAGGCTGTGCCTGCTGCCAAGCATCTGCGTGAGGTATGGAGATCAGTGAAGGGTTAATCTTTATGGCTTAATCACGAGTTGTAGACGTTGTTAGAAATTCGATCAGAACTTAAGCTAATGAACCGTGTGACTAACAATAAAGCTACATTGATGAATTTTGAAAAACCTTTGCTACGGCAAAGGTTTTTTTAATACACCAGATTGGATTTTTACATATTAACATTTCTTATCGGAAAAATCGGAAATAACTCTTTTCAAAAGCGACATCTTGTGAGAGAATATGAAAAACATAAGCCCCCATGACAAGACATCAAGAAACCAGAAATTGAAATTACGATGCAGAAGAATGTATATATCAAGGGAGGATTCAGAATTATGTCAAACGAACGTGAACTTTCATTTGAAACATTAGCTATTCATGCAGGTCAAGAGATTGACCCGACAACTCAGTCCAGAGCCGTGCCATTGTACCAGACCACATCTTATGGATTTCGTGATACGGAGCACGCTGCTAATCTGTTTGGTTTGAAAGAGTTTGGCAACATCTACACACGTCTGATGAACCCTACAACCGATGTGTTTGAACAGCGAATCGCGGCTCTGGAAGGTGGAGCAGGCGCACTCGCGACGGCTTCGGGTCAAGCTGCCATTACGTTCTCTTTGCTGAACATTGCCGGTGCTGGTGATGAAATTGTGTCCTCGGCGAGTCTGTATGGGGGAACATACAACCTGTTCTCAACCACATTGCCGAAGCTCGGCATTGATGTGAAATTTGTGGATTCCAGTGATCCTGAAAACTTCCGCGCAGCGATTACGGAGAAAACAAAAGCATTATATGCTGAAACGATTGGTAACCCGAAAGGGAACGTACTGGATATTGAAGCAGTAGCAGCCATTGCCCATGAACATGGGATCCCTCTTATCGTGGATAATACGTTCCCAAGCCCGTATTTGCTTCGTCCAATTGAGCATGGAGCGGACATTGTGGTTCACTCAGCGACCAAGTTCATTGGCGGACACGGTACATCCATCGGCGGTGTTATTGTAGATAGTGGTAAATTCGACTGGAAAGCAAGCGGTAAATTCCCGGGCTTGACTGAACCAGACCCAAGTTATCATGGGGTTGTGTATACGGAAGCGGTTGGCCCGATTGCGTATATTATTAAAGCACGTGTACAGTTGCTGCGTGACTTGGGCGCGTCGATCTCTCCATTCAACTCCTGGTTACTGCTGCAAGGTTTGGAAACACTGCACCTCCGTGTGGAACGTCATAGCAGCAATGCACTGGCTGTGGCGGAGTATCTCGAGAAACATGAGGATGTTCTGTGGGTGAGTTATGCTGGACTGCCGAGTCATCCATCCTATGAGCTTGCGCAAAAGTATCTGCCAAGAGGTCAGGGTGCGATTCTGACATTCGGAATTAAAGGCGGTGTAGAGGCAGGACGTAAATTGATCGAAAATGTAAAACTGTTCTCTCACCTTGCTAACGTTGGTGATTCCAAGTCATTGATTATTCATCCGGCAAGCACAACACATGCCCAGTTGACGGAGGAAGAGCAAACTGCAGCTGGCGTTAATCCGGAATTAATCCGTTTGTCCATCGGTACGGAAAATATTCAGGATATCATCTATGACCTGGAGCAAGCCATTAAGGCAAGCCAAGGTGCAAGCGTAGGTGCGTAACAGGTTTAAATTTAATGTGTAGTTTAATCATTGAGGTAAAGTAAGAGTTGCGAAGAAGTGAGACACCCCTCTGTCGGGTGCTCACTTCTTTTTTTATTTCATCAGCTCAAAGAACACGATAATAAAGGTAGATTGAGTAAAACTAGAGTGAATTACGTTTTCCTTTATGGCTTACAAGAGTCAGTTTGTCGGCAAAATACCAGGTGTGGACTCTCTCATAATAGGTGTAGTCACGATATGTGAGACCTGGTAAGGCTGTTCGGGATTGTCGATTCGGGACAACAGCATTTCTGCCGCCTTAATACCCATCTCGTTGCTGTAGATATGGACTGTCGTTAATGGAGGTTCAATGATTCTTGATTCAGGTGCGTTATCGAATCCGCATACCACAATATCTTGCGGAACCGTCACATCTCTTGATCTAAAGGCCATGATTAGATCAACTGCAATGAAGTCATTAGCACATACATACGCCGAAGGAAATGTCTCTAGTGCAGACACCCGCTCCTTCAACCAACCAGGTTTTGAGAAGAACAGCTTATCATCATCTGTAATGCAGTGGGAGAGATCTACTTGGAGTCCTGATTCCAGCATCGCGCGGTTATATCCCATCCATCGTTCATTAAAGCTTTTACAGTGATTGTAATCCCCGGCAAAACCGATACTTTGGCAGCCGCTATCTATGAGTTTTTTGGTTAAATGGTAGATACTATGTTCATTCTCCATAAGTAACAGATCGGCATGGAAATCCGGATAACAAATGTTGGCTGCACAATCGATAAAGATCGTAGGAATCCCGAGCTTTGTAATAAGGCGGGTGTATTCCAGATTAAATAACTCGATGCAAATGATGCCGTCCACTTTTGAGACATCAAAATTGTTTGGTAATGTCAGGCTATTCTGATCAACTGCACGAACGATATGGATCGAAAGATTATACCCCTCTGCACTGATTCTTTTCTCCAGTCCGCTGATTAACAATGATCCAAAGTGAGACGTATTAGGAAGATTTTCTGTTAACAGGGCGATATTGCCCGGCGTTTTGCTGAGGATCTGTTCGCTCTCCACGTAAGCAAATTGTTTGTATTTTAACTCAATCGCTTTTCTAATTACTCGATTCCTTGTCTCTTCAGGAATGTTTCCGCTATCATTAAGGGCTTTGGAAGCTGTATTTCTGGAAATACCCAAAGCATCCGCGATATCCTGTATCGTCACTTTCTCTTTTGCCATGTCATATCTCACCTCTAATGGTCAATTCATCATCTCAAATATGTTCTAACCCAAATGTATAATATATCAGGGTAAATAGCAATCTCGTTTTTACAAATGCACAAATAATAAATATTTTTGTAAACCTAATTTTTATCGTAATTTGCAAAGGGGGAAATCTCACATTTTCATGATATTAATCGTAGTCAGACGCAATATAGTATTTTAACATTTGATTTAGCAAGGTTTTTGAGCTTTTCGCCTATCTTTTACACAATTATTGTTGTACTAACATTGAGCATATGCACATTTAATTTTTACATTTTGTATTGACATATTGGATTGAACTCTGATAAATTGTAAAATATTAAATATGCAATTGTAAATGTTGTAAACCCTTACTGTAAACGATTGTGAATTACATTCATGAATGGAGGTCATGTGTTGGAGAAAACAGTGAACACGAATAAAAGGATGGCGAACGGCCTCAAGGAGAGAAACTCTCTTTTTAACCTACTGCAGCAAATGAAAAAGAATTATTTTTTGTATGTATTGCTTGCACCAGCGCTCATCCTGACTTTGATCTTTAAATACATTCCGATGTATGGGGCTATTATCGCATTCAAAGACTTCAGTCCGATCAAGGGCATCATGGGTAGTGAGTGGGTGGGCTTGAAGCATTTCGAGAAATTTTTAGCTTCACCCAATTTTGACGTCATATTAATGAATACGCTTAAACTCAGCTTTTTGGGGCTGATTTTCAGTTTCCCTATACCTATTCTGCTGGCTCTCATGCTAAATCAGGTGCGAAAAGCTGCTGTGAAGAAAAATATTCAATTGTTTCTATATGCACCTAATTTTATATCCGTTGTCGTTGTCGTGGGCATGTTGTTTATTTTTTTATCGCCGACAGGTCCCATTAATCAATTAACCACATGGATTACAGGTCAGCCGATTATGTTTATGTCCGAACCTGAATATTTCCGCTGGATTTACATTTTGTCCGATATCTGGACTGGAGCAGGCTGGGCTTCGATTATATACGTTGCAGCTTTGGCCAATGTCGATCCCGAGCTTCACAATGCGGCCAATCTGGATGGTGCCAATCTTCTTCAGCGCATTCGCCACATCGATCTTCCGACTATTCGTCCGATTATGGCCATCGTCTTTATCCTTGCGGCGGGGGGAATTATGTCCATCGGATTCGAGAAGGCGTACTTAATGCAAACATCTATGAATCTGCCATCCTCCGAAATTATTGCCACCTATGTATATAAGGTCGGATTGCAGTCAGGTGATTACGCCTATTCTGCGGCAGTTGGATTATTCAACTCCATCATTAATGTCATCCTGCTGATTACCGTGAATCTGATCGTTAAAAAATTAAACGAAGGCGAAGGCCTTTATTAGGAAGGAGTGTTGCGCATGACTATTAAACCCACAGGGCTGGATCGTCTGATTCTTGCACTGAATGCCATTTTTCTCACGTGTGCTGTACTGGTTGTGGTAGTTCCTCTCATTTATATCGTTATCGCTTCCTTTATGGACCCAACGGTACTGCTGAACCAAGGTTTGTCCTTTAACGTATCCGACTGGAGTCTGGACGGCTATCAGATGATTTTATCCAATCCGGCCATGATTCGAGGCTTCGCAAATGCGGTGCTATACTCTTTTTCCTTTGCGTTTGTGACCGTGGCGGTCTCGATCTGTGCAGGTTATGCATTGTCTGAGGAAAGGTTGGCGGGAAGAGGTTTCTTTATGGTGATATTTATCATCACAATGTTCTTCGGCGGCGGTCTCATTCCCACTTATCTGCTCGTACGTAATCTCGGGATGCTCGATACGATATGGGCGATCATTATTCCCGGAGCGGTTAATGTATGGAACATCATTCTATCCAGAACCTTTTTCAAAGGTGTCCCAAGGGAACTCAAAGAAGCTGCCAACGTGGATGGGGCTTCGGATATGAAGATTTTCTTCCAGATTGTCATACCGTTGTCTAAACCGATTATATTTGTCCTCGCCTTGTATGCGTTCGTCGGGCAGTGGAATTCATATTTCGATGCCATGATTTATCTGGATAATCCCAATCTCCACCCCTTACAGCTCGTTCTGCGTTCCATATTGATCCAGAATCAGGCTGCACCAGGAATGATCAGTGATCAACTTGCTATGGCAGAGCTCAAACGGCTTTCCGAGATGATTAAGTACTCTGCGATTGTTATCTCAAGTCTGCCGCTGATTATCATGTATCCGTTTTTTCAAAAGTACTTCGAGAAGGGTGTCATGGTAGGTTCACTCAAATAGTGAACAGCCTGAGATATCGCTAGTCAGATCCAATCCTATAAAGTGGAGGTCATGTCATGAAAAAGTCCAAGAAAGTCGTTGCAACACTCTCCGTTTCTATGCTGTCTACTGTACTGCTTCTCTCAGCTTGTGGTGGAGGTGGTGGCGGTGCAGCAAGTGAAGCTCAGTCTCCTGATGGGAAAGTGACGCTGAACTTTATAACGCAGAGCTCGCCGCTGGCTCCGGCCGATCCGAATGAGAAACTCATCAACAAGAGACTTGAGGAAAAGACCAATGTGCATATCAACTGGAAAAATTATACGAGTGATGTGTTTGCCGAAAAAAGAAATCTGGCGGTAGCCAGCGGGGATTTGCCCGATGCCATTTTTGACGCCGGTTACGGGGATTATGACCTCCTGAAACTGGCTAAGGACGGAGCTATCATTCCACTTGAAGACTTGATCGATCAATATATGCCAAATTTACAAAAGGTACTCCGGGAAGCTCCGGAATACAAGAGTATGATCACAGCTCCTGATGGACATATTTACTCTTTTCCATGGATCGAGGAGCTCGGAAGCGGCAAACAGCGGATCCAAACGGTAGATAATTTGCCTTGGATCAATGTAGAGTGGTTGAACAAGCTTGGACTGAAGATGCCAACGACCACGGAGGAATTGAAAAAGGTGCTGGTCGCATTCAAAACGCAGGATCCGAATGGGAATGGGAAGGCAGACGAAATTCCGTTGTCGTTCATTAACAAGCCCGGCGGTGAAGACCTGACTTTTCTTTTTGCGGCATTTGGACTTGGCGAGAACTGGGACCATACTGTAGTGGCGAACGATGGGAAGGTGGTCTTTACCGCAGCAGATGATGGCTACAAAGAAGCCGTGAAATTCATCCATGAGCTTGTGCAGGAAGGTCTTGTTGATGTGGAAGCTTATCAGCAGGATTGGAATACGTATCTAGCCAAGGGTAAGGATCATAAGTACGGCATGTATTTCACTTGGGATAAGGCAAACATTACAGGGATGAATGACACGTATGATGTGTTGCCACCGGTTGCTGGTCCGAACGGAGAGAGAAATGTGACAAGAACCAATGGAATCGGGCTCGACCGAGGACGTATGGTCATCACGAGCAGTAATAAAAATTTGGAATCCACAGCTAAGTGGGTGGACCAGCTATATGAACCACTCCAGTCGATCCAAAATAACTGGGGAACGTATGGAGATGAAGCCCAGCAAAATATTTTTGAATTCGATGAAAGCAAAGGTATGCTGAAGCATATGCCGCTGGAAGGGGCAGCACCTGTCGAACTGAGACAAAAAACAAGTATTGCCGGACCGCTGGCTATTCTGGATAGTTATTACGGCAAGTATACAACCAAACCGGAAGATGCTGCATGGCGCATGGAGCTTCTTGATCGGGTTATGGTTCCGCATATGAAAGCAGATAACGTTTACCCAAGCGTATTCTTCTCCATTGACGAGCTTGACCGACTGTCTACCATCGAAACCGACCTTTTCGCCTATGTACTGCGCATGCGCACGGAATGGTACCAGAACGGAAAGATTGAGCAGGAGTGGAATGCCTATCTGAAAGAGTTGGATCGTCTTGGATTACAGGAATGGCTTCAAATCAAACAAGCAGGATATGACCGTAACACACAATAAACGAATCGGATACGGGGACTTTGCTGTACAAAAGGCAATCTGTCTTGGCATTGAGTCTCCGGCAAACCGGTCTATGTAGAGGAGAGAACCAGCATGTCTACAATTTCAACAACCGATTACCGCAGTACCTATCATTTCTCGCCAAAAGAGAAGTGGATGAATGATCCCAACGGAATGGTTTTTTTTAAAGGTGAGTACCACCTGTTCTATCAGTATCACCCGTACGGTAATACATGGGGACCCATGCATTGGGGACATGCCGTGACCAAGGATCTGTTTACCTGGGAAGAGTTGCCTGTGGCTTTGGCGCCGGATGAATATGGCATGATCTTCTCAGGAAGTGCTGTGGTAGATTGGAACAATACTTCCGGTTTCTTTGATGAGGAGCCAGGACTAGTAGCTATTTTTACTCATCACTTGGAAGTTCCTAACGATCAGCATGTTCAGCGGCAAAGCATTGCGTACAGCAAGGATAATGGCCGCACATGGAACAAATATAAAGGTAATCCGGTGCTGCAGCATGAGTCATTCGTAGATTTTCGCGATCCCAAGGTGTTCTGGCATGAACAGACCAAGGAATGGGTGATGATTATTGCCTGTGGCCAGAGCGTTTGTCTATATCGTTCTCCCAATCTGAAGGAGTGGACTCTCGGGAGTGCATTCGGTGCAGGCATCGGTTCGCATGACGGAGTGTGGGAATGCCCTGACTTGTTTCCACTAGCAGTGGATGGGAACGATCAGTATATAAAATGGGTTATGCTTGTGAGCATTGGTGCAGATCCTGCGTTTAAGGAAGGTTCGCGAACTCAATACTTTACCGGGGAGTTCAATGGTTCGACCTTTGTCCCGGATGAAACATCCCACACCGTGCGTTGGCTTGATCATGGACGAGACAACTACGCGGGAGTCAGTTGGTCCGACATTCCGGCAGATGACGGCAGGCGGCTATTTATGGGTTGGATGAGCAATTGGATGTATGCGAACCAAACACCTACAGAAGGTTACCGCGGCGTCATGACTATAGCCCGTGAGCTGAGTTTGGAAACGATAAACGGAAAAATAACGTTGGTTCAGCGCCCTGCTCGTGAGCTTGAGGTAGCTCGGAGACCGATAGTGTCTTTGCAGAACGTAACAGTCAGAGAGGCTAGGACTCACCTTACTAACCTGCAATTGGAGAGCTATGAAGTCGATGCGAAGTGGGTATCCGAGCAATCCGTTCACTTTAAATTGCGAAGCAGCGCAAATCATCAAACAGTCGTTGGCATCGATGCGAGTCAGCAAGAAGTGTACGTCGATCGTGAGCGATCAGGCATCGTCGATTTTCATAAGCATTTCGGGGGACGTCATACAGCAAGCATTCAGTCAGAGAATGGAGAACATCATCTGCGTATTTATGTAGATTCTTCATCGGTTGAGGTATTTGCCAATGGGGGGCAGGCTGTTATTACCGATCTGATCTATCCGGAAGCGGAAGCGAAACGAATCACGGTAGATGCCGATGACGACAACGTAGTCTTCTCCTCTCTTTATATCTACGAGTTGATTCAAGTAAAAAATGGGGATTAATAACAAATGAAGAGGGGGAGGTCAGGTCGATGCGAATAGGTGCAATTGAAGCAGGCGGAACTAAATTCGTATGTGGAATAGGCAATGAACAAGGACATCTGGAGGACTGGTGTAGTTTTCCAACGGAACATCCCGAGATTACACTCGCTAAAGTTAGGAATTATTTTCGGGGTAAAGGCGTGGCTGCGATCGGCATTGGCTCCTTTGGTCCGATCGACCTGCAACCGGACAGCCCTTCTTACGGTTGTATCACGACAACTCCCAAGCCGGGATGGAACAACTGTAACGTGGTTGGCATCTTGAAGGGTGAATTCGAACTTCCTATCGGGTGGGATACGGATGTGAATGCCGCTGCACTAGGTGAATGTACATGGGGAGCTGCGCAGGGCCTAGACAACTGCGTATATTATACGATTGGCACTGGGGTTGGCGTGGGACTCATCGCGGGAGGGAAAAGGGTACACGGATTATTGCATCCCGAATGCGGACATATTCGGACAAGAAGGCACCCTCATGATCACTTTGTTGGCTTATGCAACTATCATGGCGATTGTCTGGAAGGACTGGCCGCAGGGCCGGCCATTGAAGCACGCTGGGCAAGGCCTGGAAGCGAGCTGCCCAGCGACCACCCGGCGTGGGAGATCGAATCCTTCTATATTGCGGAGTCCATCACAACATCGATCTTGCTGCATTCGCCGCAGAAGGTCATCCTGGGGGGTGGAGTTATGCAGCAAGCGCATCTGTTTCCCATGATTCGGGAACGAGTTGCTCAAAATCTCAATGGTTATGTGAATGTATCCGAACTGCTGCAAAATATCGATCAATATATTGTTCAACCAGCCTTGGGACAGCATGCCGGTTTATATGGTGCACTAGTCTTGGGCATGGAGGAATTGGAACACGCAACAAGGGAATCATCGTAATTCACTTTGCTTACCTATATCATTCCGGATAAATGCAAATACCCATTTACATTTCAAAAGAACGGGCTTATAATTAATTGAAAGTTGTATTGGGTAAAAATAATTGCATAAGTGCAAAAA
Source organism: Paenibacillus sp. (assembly GCA_017512705.1). Taxonomy (GTDB): domain Bacteria; phylum Bacillota; class Bacilli; order Paenibacillales; family Paenibacillaceae; genus Paenibacillus. The sequence goes on along the minus strand of JAFWEX010000026.1, from coordinate 41,175 downwards.
TGATTATCATTCTCACTGAATCTTCGATCTGCTGAGAATGAAAAATCAGCTCTAAACCATGCTGCTGCGGGATTCCCGCAGCAGCATGTGCCATTTTTAGGGCAATAACAATGGCTCTCATTCTCAATACAAAAGCAAAAGGCAGCACGATTATTCTAAAACTCAAGTGAAGGGAACGTGATTTCTATGCAAGCGATACATCAGCCTATGCAAGGAAAACAGCAAGCCAAGCAACACTCAGCCCCTACTCCAGGTCCGAACCGGAGGAAGAGACCTAACTTTCGGGCAATGTTGCAGAACAAGGAGATGCAGGCAGCGTTAGGAAGTGGTGTGATGATGCTGATTGCTTGGGGGATTGCACCTTATTTTGCTACCTTATCGGTCATCCTATACATTGCCGCATATGCCATTGGTGGCTGGACGAAAGCCAAGGAAGGCGTTGAAACTCTGGTTAAGGAGCGGGACCTGGATGTTAACCTGCTAATGATTGCCGCCTCACTTGGAGCAGCCACCATTGGCTACTGGAACGAAGGTGCGATGCTGATCTTCATTTTTGCCCTCAGTGGTGCATTGGAAAGTTATGCAACAGAGCGCAGTCACAAGGACATTTCTTCGTTGTTGGCCCTTAAGCCAGAGACGGCAATGCGGATTGAGGATGGACAGATGCATGTCGTGGCTATAGAGGATTTAAAGCCGGGTGATCTGTTACTGGTGAAGCCGGGAGAGCTTATTCCTGCGGATGGTGTCGTCTATCGGGGAAGTTCGTTTATCAATCAATCGTCGATTACCGGAGAATCTATGCCAGTCGATAAAAATGCAGGCGACGAAGTTTACGCAGGTACTGTGAACGGTGAGGGGGCATTATATGTCGAGGTCACGAAGTCGGCGGAGGGATCTTTGTTTGGAAAGATCATCAAGTTAGTGGAGGAAGCACAAGCCGAGGTGCCGGACTCTCAGCGGTTTATGGAACGTTTTGAAGGGATCTATGCACGTATTGTTGTAGGGGTTACCCTCGTCGTTATTGTAGGAACACCGCTACTCTTGGGGTGGACGTGGAATGAAGCATTTTACAAAGCGATGGTCTTTCTTGTGGTGGCTTCTCCTTGTGCGCTCGTGTCGTCCATCATGCCTGTCATGTTGTCTGCAATGTCCAGCAGTGCCCGCCGAGGTATTCTCTTCAAGGGAGGGGCACATATGGAGAATATTGCTCAAACCAAGGTGGTTGCTTTTGACAAAACAGGTACACTCACCATGGGAACACCTCAAGTCACAGATATCCTCACCGTATCCAATGTAACTAGAGAGCGATTATTATCTGCGGTAGCATCTATTGAAAATCTCTCCATGCATCCTCTTGCACGGGCAATTGTGGAACAGGCTAACAAGGAGAATTTGCCTATGCAAGAAGCGGAACATGTACAGTCGATTACTGGGCACGGCATCGAGGGGATAGTAAACGGAGAGGTATGGAGGATAGGGCGACAGAACGGAATGGTAGGGATGCAAACGATGGAAGGCGGACAGTCTGCAGCAGAATGGGAGAAGATATGTGCCCAACTGGAGCAGGAAGGTAAAACGATATCTGCTGTAACGATCAATGGTGAGTTTGCTGGCTTGATTGCAATGCGGGATCTGATTCGTCCACAAGCTGCCGTTGCCGTGCAAAAGCTGGAGAGTATGGGCGTCAAAGTGGCGATGTTAACCGGTGACCGTGCTCGTACAGCCTCGGTGATTGCTCGTGAAACGGGAGTTAGTCTGGTCTATGCAGACTTGCTGCCTGAAGATAAAGTCAAACAGGTGCAAGCGCTCCGTGAACAATATGGTCATGTATTAATGGTTGGGGATGGGGTTAACGATGCGCCTGCACTTGCAGCAGCGACAGTAGGCATGGGTATGGGGTTGTCCGGAAGCGGAACAGCCATTGAGGTTGCCGATGCGGTGCTTATGAACGATAACATTGAAGAGATTGCCTGGGTGATTGGGCAGGCTCGGCGAGCACAGCGCACCGTGAAGTACAATATGGGTTTTGCCATTACGGTCATTCTAGCGTTAATTGCGGGTAATTTTTTGCAGGATGTAGCTCTGCCGCTCGGGGTGGTGGGTCATGAGGGAAGTACAATTCTTGTCATTCTGAATGGACTGAGACTACTGCGTTAACGATGAACATCGTGAGTGGGTTATCTTATCATCAGATATTACGTATACCTTCCCGCAATGCTTGTTTTAACTGGCTTAAGTTGAACGATTGTTTTACATGTTAATGGGAGTGCAGGTTGTAACATCTTGAGTTCAACGTATATAGCTAGTCCGTCGGCTCCCGTTTGAACCTGTGATCAGAGGGTAATAGTCGAAGAGGCGTGATAACGTATCTTAATGTATAATTAACGATTTTTACTAATGATAAGGGAGTTGTGAAAAATGGGCCGTTACGTACAAGTAGAACCAAATGTAAAAGTATATGTTGAAGATATTGGTGAGGGGACTCCGGTACTTTTTTTGCACGGCTGGCCTGTCAATTATAAAATGTTTGAATACCAGCTAAATGTGCTACCGAACCATGGCATTCGTACCATTGCGATGGATTTCAGAGGTTACGGCTTATCGGATAAACCATCTACCGGATATGATTATGACCGCATGGCCGATGATGTACGGGCAGTTATTGATGATCTGGAGCTAACGGATGTAGTGCTTGCCGGTTTCTCCATGGGTGGTGCGATTGCGGCACATTACATGGCGCGTCATCAGGGGCACGGGGTTTCCAAGCTCGCCCTATTGTCGGCGGCAGCCCCTGTATTCACGCAGCGTGAAGGGTATCCGTACGGCTTGACGCCGGATGAGCTGAACGAGCAGATTATTGAGCCGATTTTTACGGATCGACCGAAGCTGCTAGATACATTTGGCGGGATGTTTTTTGCGAAAGAGCACAGCAAGCCGTTCATGGAATGGTTTCATGCATTAGGTATGGAAGCTTCATCTTATGGTACGATCAGCAGTGCTATGGCACTGCGGGATGAGGATTTGCGCGGGGAGCTGGAAACGATTCAGGTGCCTACAGCTATTTTCCACGGTAAAAAAGATGAGATCTGCCCATTTGAATTTGCTGAACAGATGCAAAAGGCGATCCCTTCAGCCGAATTAGTAGTGTTTGAAGAGAGTGGGCACGGTGCGTTTTACGATGAATTGGAAAAATATAATGCGGAACTGATTCGATTTATTCAATCTTGATCTTATGGATGCAGACTTGATGTCCTTTAAACAAAACATATGAAAATAAATTGAATGTATTCGGAAAGTTTTCAGTACGTTCATGCAATCTTCATTTGTGGCAAAATAAAGAACCCGACTTCGGCTTACGCTGTGGTTCGGGTTCTTTTGGTTTCCTATATGAAACGTTTGGATTTTGCTTTTAGCCAGTAGCGTTATAGCTTATGCTTCGATTTAGAACAGCTCAGTCAGACCGATCATCGTAATCAGACCTAGGAGAAAAGAGATTGTGGCTACGCGTGCGTTGCCATCGCCATGGCTTTCGGGAATGAGCTCTTTGTAAACGATAAACATCATCGCACCAGCTGCAAACGCCAGACCGTATGGTACAAGGCCGGCCACAAGGCTGCTGAGCGTGAATCCAATCATGGCGGTAATAATTTCTACAGCTCCAGTCAGTGTTGCAATGCCAAGCGCTTTGAAACGACCGATGTTCTGATTGACGAGAAAGAGAGCGACGAGAAACCCTTCCGGTGCATTCTGCAGTCCTATGGAGAAGGCGATTAGGTTCCCCAGATTCTCATCCGTGCTGGCGTAACTTACACCGACAGACAACCCTTCCGGCAAGTTATGCATTGTGATGGCGGCGATGATCATAAAGGCTTTGCCTTCGATTTTGAATGGCATTTTCTCCGGATTTTCCAGATCTACGTGGGGAATACGCATCTCCAGCACAAGCAGGACTAAGCTTCCGAGCATAATGCCAAAAGCGAGTACAAACAAATTGGACTGTCCAAGTGCTTCCGGAATGAGATTGTACACCGATGCGGAGGTCATGATACCCGCTGCGTAAGCGAGCAGAATGTCACGCAACCGATGTGATATTTTACGCATAAATAGAATGGGCACGGCCCCAAGTCCAGTAGACATGGCCGAAATAACACTGCCTAGTAGAGCGTCGTTCATGCTTTCTTTTTCCCTCCTGATGAAGACTTCTTCATAATCGCTGTCGAGCATTGACACCGTACATAAAAGAGATCATAATGAACAACAGATTAGAATTATTATAAATTAGAATTCCGTTTCTGCATAGGTGAACGGTCCATGTGCAGGCAGTCCTGGTGGACATGAAGTGGGCTATCCGTTTTTAGTGTATGCGAACGCCCGCGTTTTTGATGCCGGAGAACCTGACCTTTTTGCAGAACCTGGGGGAGGAACTATACATGTATAAATCCATTATTATCGGAACAGGCCCTGCAGGGCTAACAGCAGCAATCTATCTGGCACGTGCCAACCTGAATCCACTTGTTATCGAAGGACCTCAACCTGGGGGACAACTGACTACAACGACGGATGTGGAGAACTTCCCGGGTTTCCCTGATGGGATCATGGGTCCTGAATTGATGGATAACATGCGTAAGCAAGCGGAGCGTTTTGGTGCAGAATTCCGCACAGGTTGGGTAAACAACGTCGACATGAGCGAACGTCCATTCAAAGTTCAAGTGGAGGGCATGGGAGAACTCGTATCCGAAACCCTGATCCTGTCCACAGGCGCATCTGCTAAATATCTGGGCATTCCTGGTGAAGAAACAAACGTAGGCCGTGGTGTCAGCACATGTGCGACATGTGACGGATTCTTCTTCCGTAACAAAGAAATCATTGTTATTGGTGGCGGCGATTCCGCACTTGAAGAAGCGAATTTCCTGTCCCGTTTCGGTACTAAAGTGACACTGGTACACCGTCGTGAAGAACTGCGTGGTTCCAAAATCATGCAGGATCGTGCACGTAGCAACGAAAAAGTGGACATGGCTCTCAACCGCACACCACTTGAAATTCTCGCTGGGGAGAGTGGCGTTACAGGCTTGAAAGTGCTCAACAACGCAACCGGCGAAGAAGAAGTGATTCCGGCAAGCGGTGTATTCGTAGCGATTGGTCACACACCTAACACAGGTTTCCTTGGTGGTCAGATTACTACAGACGAGCATGGTTACATTTTGACCACACCAGGTACTTCTGAAACAAACATCCCAGGCGTATTCGCATGTGGTGACGTTCAGGATACACGCTACAAACAAGCGATCACAGCTGCAGGTAGCGGATGTATGGCTGCTTTGGACGCAGAGAAATTCATTGAAAGTCTGGAGCACAGCACAGTAGCGTTGTAATTCGGAACCATTGAATAATGGATATAGAATAACAAGCTGGAAGTCCAGTGTTTGAATCATGCATCTTTAAGCTTATAAATAATTAACCATATACACTAAATATTAATTATGAGGTGAATTACAAATGGAAAACGTAATTGTATACACATCTACGAACTGCCCGAACTGCAAATCCGTCAAGTCTTTCCTGGATGAAAAAGGTATTTCTTACGAAGAGCGCAACATTGAAACAAGCGACGAGTTCGCACAACAAGTATGGGATATGGGCGTACGTGCTGTACCTTTAACTGTGATTGGTGAACACCGTATTCTGGGCATGAACAAAACTCAATTCGCCAAAGCTCTGGACGCTTAATTGATGATTGTCTAACCTGAGTGTATGAGAAGGTAAAGAAGTGAATCTATTCCGGTTCGCGCGAGCCGTTTGAATATAGAAGTGAAGAGGAAGAAAACCGTACCTGTAGAGGTGCGGTTTTCTTTATTTTTCAGATGGAGTGAAGAAAAAAAAGAAGACGCGTAAAGCAACGTCTATGACTTGAGGACATTGCGTATAAGCGTCTCCTTGATCAGACTAGAAAAAAATACTCATAAATGTCTGAAATGCGACATACACCAGTAAACCTGACAGCATGTACATGAAACCAGCTTTCTTTTTGCTCTGAAAAAATCGGAGTATACCCAGGCTGAACAGGGGCGCAAGTACAATCAGGAACAGGAGTACGGTGACAAACATTTGCGCGTTGATATCTGATGTATCCACGTAGGTCACGAGTTTTCACTCCGTTTCATTATCGGATAACACAGCAGTCAGATCACTGCCATGACAAAAATCACATAATCTCATTATACCTCTGGATTTCTTTAACAAAAAGGGAGGAAATGGGGCAAAATCTTGTCAATTTTAAAGATTATAAGCTAACTATTAAACAGAGATGCGTACATTACCTAAAAACTGGGATACGGCGGAATAAGCCGCTCCAATTCGGGTCGAACGGCTACCAAGTGCCGCCCATTCTACTTGCAGACTCCGACGATGATAAGGCAGAGTACGTTCCTCTACCACCTGAGTGAGTGCCGCTTCGATCCAGGGTCTGGCTTCCGAAAGAGGCCCACCAATGATAATACGCTCTGGGTTAAAGCTATTGACGATATTAGTAATCCCAATGCCCAGCTTGCGTCCAATGGTCGTGTACAACTCTAACACCGCTTCGTGCCCATTCTGAGCGTGCTCAATCAGTTCCTTGGTCGTATATGCAGGCAGATGCTGCTGATCCGGGTGTTCATATACTTTTTCCGAGGCATATAGCTCCCAGCACCCCCGATTACCGCAAGAACATGGCAGACCCTCAGCTTCAATGGACATGTGTCCAGTCTCACCAGCGTATCCCCAAGCACCCTTATATAATTCACCATCCACCATAATGCCTGAACCAATCCCGATCCCTGCGCTAATATAGATCAGATGACGTACGCCCACACCTGCACCAAAGTTCAGTTCGCCGCGAGCTCCCGCGTTGGCTTCATTATCAATCGTGACAGGAAGCTTGAAGTTCTCTCCCAACATGGCTCGTAAGGGAACCATTTCCCATCCTAAGTTGGGCGCAAACAATACGGTGCCTTGTTCATCGACCATTCCGGGAACACCAATGCCAATGCCGATTACCCCGTGTGGGGAGGGAGGTGCCTGACTAATCAAGTAATCAGCAGCCAGTTTCAATTGTTCAAATACAGAAGCTGTATCATGCTGCTCCAAATCGACAGCATATTCGGCAACGATGTGCCCCTCCAGGTCGGTGAGCACACCTTTCAGACGAGTCACGCTCAGTTCCAAACCAACAGCATATCCAGCTGTCCCTCGAAAAAGCAACATCAATGGTTTGCGCCCACCACTGGATTCTCCAGGTCCAATCTCCTGAACCAGCTCTTCGCTGATCAGATCCGCCACAAGATTGGATACCGTTGCTTTGTTCAGACCTGTTACTTCGGATAATTTCGCCCGGGAAAGGGGGGCGTGACGACGAATCGTATCAAGGACGATGGACTTGTTTATTTTTTTGACCAGCATCTGGTCTCCGGTAATTTTCATATCGTTAAGGCACTCCTATTCTTTCTCTTTTTATATAAATTGAACTGAAGAAATTTACACGAACACTCCGATGACAGAATAACCTTTCGATCGCTGTTATCCCCAGATTGTTCGATTCCCTTGATTGAAGGGGAAAATCCGGTGATAAGCATATGCTTCCGATGTAGCTTGCTTTCAGAAAGCTTTTAAGCGAACACTTCGCTTCTACAGGTTTTTTCTGTCCTCTCCGTTCATGTGTAAATTAAATAGTTCAACTTATATAAGTAAAGGCTCTCATGAATATCCGCTAAGAAGCTATTCGACTATTATAGCGTAAACGAACCGGGAAAAAACAATTTTATTTTTACTTTGTTTAATGGATAGACAAAGTGAAAACGATATGTTAGGATAACGGTGTAAACGATTTCTTTAACCATCTCTTTTAAAACTTTTGAGGAGGCATTTATCACATGGCCTATTTTGAATCCGTTAATAAGATTGCATTCGAAGGTAAAGATTCCAAGAATCCATTTGCTTTTAAACATTATAATCCACAAGAAGTTGTCGCTGGCAAAACGATGGAAGAGCACTTCCGTTTCGGTATGGCGTACTGGCACACATTGACAGCAGGGGGTAGCGATCCATTTGGTGCTGAGACAGCAGTGCGTTCATGGGATAGCTATTCCGGTCTGGACAAAGCGAAAGTTCGTGTAGAAGCGGCTTTTGAATTCATGGAAAAAATGAACCTGCCATATTACTGTTTCCACGATGTAGACGTGGCTCCAGAAGGCGCATCACTGCGTGAATTCTATAGCAACATCGATACGATCGTTGATTTGCTGGAAGAGCACATGAAAGCAAGCGGCAAAAAGCTGCTGTGGAACACAGCTAACATGTTCTCTAACCCGCGCTTTATGTTTGGTGCAGCATCCACTTGCAACGCAGATGTATATGCTCACGCAGCAGCTCAGATCAAGAAAGGTCTGGAAGTAGGTAAACGTCTGGGTGCAGAAAACTATGTATTCTGGGGCGGTCGTGAAGGTTACGACACATTGCTGAACACGGATATGCAACTGGAGCAAGACAACATTGCTCGTATGTTCCATATGGCTGTTGATTATGCAAAAGAAATCGGCTTTGATGCTCAGTTCCTGATTGAGCCTAAGCCAAAAGAGCCAACAAAACACCAATATGACTTTGACGCAGCAACTTCCATTGCGTTCTTGCAAAAATATGATCTCGACAAACAGTTCAAGCTGAACCTTGAAGCGAACCATGCAACGCTGGCTGGTCATACATTTGATCATGAAATCCGCGTAGCGCGTATCAACGGAATGCTCGGTTCCCTGGATGCGAACCAAGGCGATCTGCTGATTGGCTGGGATACGGACGAGTTCCCGGTTGATATGTATGATGCAACATTGACGATGTACGAAGTGTTGAAAAACGGCGGTCTGGGCAAAGGTGGCGTAAACTTTGACGCCAAAGTTCGCCGTGGCTCCTTCGAACCTGAGGATCTGTTCCTGGCTCACATCGCAGGTATGGATACTTACGCGAAAGGGCTGAAAGTAGCTGCGAAACTGATTGAAGATCGCGTATTCGATGAGTTCATCGAACAGCGTTACAGCAGCTTCAACGAAGGGATCGGTGCAGATGTCGTTGCAGGTAAAGCAACACTTGCTTCCCTGGCTGAGTATGCTTTGAACAACGAAAACCCACGCAAAAACCAATCCGGACGTCAGGAATTGCTGAGAGCAAAACTGAACCAATACATTCTGGCTGACTAAGTTCAGTCATAGAGGAAGGCATGGATGCCCTGATGTGCAGCTTGCTTCTGACTGAAATCATTGGCAAGAATAAAGCAAGCAGGAGCATATAGCTTCCTACTCGGTGCGGGTTCAAGCTTGCGCCGTGGACGTTGAATAAGCGTGACATTCAAACCGTCCCCGCTTTCCTCTGGGAAGGCGGGGACGGTTTGTTGTTATTTGAGCCCCGTTGCCGCAAACGAGTACGGTTGTATCGTTTGAAGGTAAGTTAGAAGAGGCATGCGGAACGGAGTGGGCAGAAAAGACCCGAAGAAACGTAGTGCTCGCATTTACAACCGGATTTCACCCTTGAAGAGGGGAAATGAGAAAATCCGGGGGTAAGGGCGATCGAAGGGTTTTCTGCACACGGAGTGACCCAAGATGCCGCATCTAAAGGTTTCAATCCTGTATAAACGAAAGGAGTATACTTATGAGTTATGTAATCGGCGTCGATCTCGGAACGAGCGCGGTCAAAACCGTTTTGGTTAATCGCGATGGCAAAGTGGCATTTGAAGCATCGGAGGCGTATCCGCTCTACCAGCCTAAGGCTGGATATAGTGAACAAAATCCCGAGGATTGGGTGGAGCAGACGATTGTGTCGCTTCGCAAGCTGCTGGAAGTATCCGGCGTGCAGCCTTCCGAGATTGAGGGAATGAGCTTCTCCGGGCAGATGCACGGGCTAGTGCTGGTGGATGCCGAGGGCAAGCCGCTGCGCAATGCCATCCTGTGGAATGATACCCGAACGACTGTACAATGCCGCCGGATCGAGAATGTACTTGATAGCAAGCTACTCAGTATTGCTCGGAACCGTGCATTGGAAGGGTTTACACTACCTAAGATCTTGTGGGTACAGGAAAATGAACCTGAATTGCTTGAACAGGCAGCTCTGTTTCTGTTACCCAAAGACTATGTCCGTTATCGCCTGACTGGCGACTACGCCATGGACTATTCTGATGCAGCGGGTACGCTGTTGCTGGATGTAGCAGGTAAGCAGTGGAGCACGGATATTGCGACCGCATTCAACCTGCCCATCTCCATTTGCCCGCGTCTGGTGGAATCCTTTGACGAAGTCGGCACGCTGCTGCCTGAGATTGCAGAGCAAACTGGGTTGGCGCAAGCGACCAAAGTATTTGCTGGCGGTGCGGACAATGCTTGCGGTGCAATTGGCGCAGGCATTCTGAGTGAAGGACAGACGATGTGCAGCATCGGTACGTCCGGGGTTGTCCTCTCATACGAAGAACGAAAAGACCTTGATTTCGAAGGGAAAGTGCACTTTTTTAATCACGGGGAGAAAGATGCCTTCTATATTATGGGGGTGACACTGGCAGCAGGATATAGCCTCTCCTGGTTCAAAGACACCTTTGCAGCGAACAAATCATTTGATGTGCTCCTGCAAGGGATTGACCAGATTCCGGCAGGAAGCAACGGACTGTTGTTCACGCCTTATATCGTTGGGGAGCGCACACCTCACCCGGATGCCAATATCCGCGGAAGTTTTATTGGCATGGATGCTGGGCATAAGCTGGAGCACTTCGGACATGCTGTCATGGAGGGCATCACTTTCTCGCTGCGGGAGTCGATTGATATTTTACGAAGCGCAGGCAAGACGGTAAACGAAGTAATATCCATTGGCGGCGGAGCCAAAAACGAAGCTTGGCTACAGATGCAAGCCGATATTTTTAATGCAACGATTGTGAAGCTGGAGAGCGAACAAGGTCCGGCGATGGGGGCAGCGATGCTGGCGGCTTATGGCAGCGGTTGGTTCCCGTCGATGCAGGAATGTGCGGCGGCATTTATTCGTCCAGCGAAGTCATACGTACCGAACCCGGAGACAGTGGCGGTATATGACGATTTGTTTGCCCTCTATCAAGAAGTATATGGCCAGACACGCAGCTTGAATGATCGTTTGGCAGCATACCGTTAAGGAAAACGCATTGTTGATGATCAATTTTTAACTTCTTTGCATTCATTCCTAAAGAAACAACAATTAAGATAAGAAGCATTCGCCAGTACGAGTGCTTCTTATTTTTATGTGTACATCTTGGTTGATGAACCATATTTTACGGCTTGACCAGGCGTTTGCCGAATATTCTGTGGTTCTTTTTCATAGAATTAAAACTTGAAAATAGCTGTCTCTTCCTGATCGATGCTTTACAATAGTCTTTAACGGAAAAGCGGTGAACACCTGATGGTCATAAGCTGCCGACTCTGAACAATTAGAAGGAAGTGAACAGATATGAACTTGACTGAGATCCTATTGGAATCTAGGTTGGTTGCTATTGTACGCGGTATAAGCCGGGAAGCGGCGGTTACGGCTGGACACGGTTTGACAAACGGAGGCATTCGCCTGATGGAAGTGACACTGAATACACCGAATGCTCATCAGATTATTGCAGATTGGCGCGAACGTCATGAAGGACAAGCCTATGTCGGAGCAGGTACAGTACTTAATGTGAGCATGGCGAAGGAAGCTGTAGCTGCAGGAGCACAATTTTTAGTATCCCCGAATGTCGATCTGTCTGTCATTGAATATGCTGTAGAACACGGAATAGAGATCTGGCCTGGGGCGATGACACCGACCGAGATTGTAGCTGCATATGAAGCAGGGGCGAAGGCTGTTAAGTTATTTCCAATGGCCAGTCTGGGCATTCCATACCTGCGTGAGATCAAAGCACCTCTAGATCATATTCCACTCCTGGCAACAGGTGGAGCGACATTAGAAAACATTGATTCCTATTATGCAGCGGGTGCAGCAGCGGTGGGCTTGGGTAGTGCACTTTTGCCAAAAGAGGCTCTGGCCACAGGAGATACTGCCAAGATTGCGGCTCAAGCAAAAGCATTTGTGGAAGCGGCCAAAAGGAAATTGGACAGTTAATAGAGCTTGGTTGACGAGAGGATATAGAAACGAAGAGTGTTATATAGGAAAATAGAAAGCAGAACATGAAAATCGGGTATATTATAAAATGAACTCCATGTGTTGAAACAATATTACAAAAAATAGAATTCATTTAACGTGCAGTTTATCATGCGATTGTATGATGAACCTATGCGAGTAGCCGGAAAGGAGAGACGCCTTGTGAAAGCCAGAACCATGATTGGCGGTATGTTAGCGGTGGCCGCTGTAACAGTGGGAGGATTATGGAAAGCGGCGGTAAAAAGTCAGACACCTAAAAAAATTCCCATTACCTTGACCCCACCTATGCCCTTTGAAGATATTACCTTTATGAGTGGAGGAGGACAGGTGCAAGGTTGGTTCATTCCGGCGAACTCCGATGTTCCGAAGCCTTGGCCACTGATTATTATTGCTCACGGCTGGGGTTCTAATCGTTCCCGTGTGTTAAGGTATGCACGCCCGATATGGGAGGCGGGGTATGCCCTGCTGATGTACGATGTTCGTAGCCATGGTGCCAGTGATGCGGTTCGTGCAGCATCTGCCTATCTGTTCAGAGATGATCTGCTGGCTGCGTTGACGTATGTGTCCAACCGACCTGAGGTCAACCCGAATGCCATCGGTGTGTTGGGCCATTCCCTGGGCGGACTGGGTACCATTCTTGCGTTGACAGAAGGCATTCCGGTCTCGGCCGTTGTGACTGATTCCATGCCATCTCAGTTTCAGGTCATCGTTAGCTCGGAGCTGAGACGTCGGCGTCTGCCGCTGTTCCCGCTTGCGCAATTGATCCCTCGAATCTGGTTCTGGCGGCTGGGTGAGTCCTTGAAGACTTATCAACAGAATGACCCGGTCATGATGCTCAATGAAAGGCGAAGAGGCATGCATTTGCCGCTGTTGATGGTGCACTCCAAAGGAGATAATTTTATTCCACCAAGTGAACTGGAATACTTCATGTCCAAAGCTGATCCGCCTGTAGAGCATCTTTGGGTCAACAGTGAAGGCCATAGCTGCTCTGAGGAAGACCCTTCCTTCTGGAAAACGGTTATTCCATTCCTGAAAACACATGTTCATACCAGATCGGAGCCAACGGGCTACGATGATGAAGCGGCTAAAGTGCAGAATGTGACGGATCTACATCCTACTGCCGGTTGACCAAGAAAAGTGAGAATTTGAAAAGAAAAGAGTAGAAAAGAGAAGAGTAGAGTGGCTTAGTAAAGGACTAGAGAAGATTAATCAATCTAAACATATATGACCAAATCTAATTGTAAAGATCGAGAAAAAACGCCGAATGTAGAGGCGTTTTTTTGTTTTGGTGTTATGTTATACAAAAATTCACAACTGTAAATTTAACGGAAAACAGCGAATAGAAAGGAAGCTTATGGTATCATAGATTAGAATGGCAAAATTCATGCAAAAGTATTCAGCATATATTCAGCATGAAATTGAAGGGAGAGGTAACCATTTTGAGTTGGGATTGGAACATGAATGGAAGGCTTAAAACGTTCACAGCCAAAGCCGCAGCAACAGCAATGGCAACTCTGCTGTTTACGACACATGCACCGGGTTTCATGGGGAGTGCATCCGCTGCTCAGGCTGGAGCTGGCTCAGTGAATGAAGCAGTGTCGGGGGAAAATGAACAACTAGACGTAACAAGCAATGACGTGCCAGAGGGTGCGAAAATTTCATCCAGGCAAGCCGCTGATCATATATTTAAGCTGTTTCCGATATTAAAAAAAGCGACTATTACTTCTGCTAATTTTGATTCACCTAACTCTTATCCAGCACCGGATTATAAGGCTTGGGATATCGGATTTCAAGTTGTACAAGGCAATCACTCCATGGGATTCAGTGCGAGTGTGCACGCAGGTACAGGGGAAGTACTTAGTGTACACTTGCCATCTGAATTTGTGGAGAACCAGCTATCGGCAGACGATGTTAAATTGACTAGGGAAGAAGCTGAAAAAATAGCTTTGGAACTGCTGCATAAGGCAATTCCTGGACTCCAGGAAGATCAGTATGTGCCACTTGGAGATCAGTTTTCGCTAGTTGAGCAGCCAGCACTGTTTGGTCGCAATCAATATCAATTTCCTTATCATTTAAAACATGATGGAGTCGTGTCGGATGCAGAAACTGTCTACATAAGTGTGGATGAGAGAGGTCAGGCAACATCGTATTCGCGATCCACCATCTCGGCGAAGTATCCTTCCTCCAAGCCGAAGGTATCGGAGGAGAAGGCCAGACAGGTGTTTGAAGATGCCTTTGATGTAGAGCTGGCATATATCTCTAAGGAATACTTGTCTTCCAGACAGCGCCAGCAATACGTTCTAGGTTATATACCAAAAGAAGACAGTATGGGCCCGATTAATGCCAACACATTAGAACAAATGGATGTGCTGACAGGGAAAGCTGTGGATAAGAGCAATCAGCATCTAAATAAAAAAGTGACAGGTAATGTGCCGGCTTTTACTGCTGCCAACGGACAGCGCTTGAATGTGCAACAGGCAGTGGAACGGGTTGCAACGAGCTTTGACATTCCTAAGGATTACAAACTGGAGCATAGTCAGCTAACCAAAAGTTACTATGGCAATATGAACAATCAGGTATGGAATTTGAGCTGGAGCAATCGGAATGCGAACATGTCCTATATGTTCATGCGTGATATCTCGGCTCAGGTCGATGCGGTCACCGGACAGGTCTACAGCTATAACATGATGCACCGGGTTGGACCTGAGATGGGGGAGAAAGAGCCTTCCCAGAAGGAAAAGAAGACACTTACTTCGCAACAAGCGGAGAGTCTGGCAATGAATACGATCATTGCAACTGTCCCGCATGCCAAAGAAGAGTATCAATTGGCCAGAATGATAGAATTAGACGATGCCCGTACGTTTGTATTTCAGCGATATGTGAATGGGATTCGGGTACAGGGTGACACTGCGCAGGTGCAGGTCATGAATAACGGAACGATTAACGAATTTTATACACAATTGGCGGCAACTTCTGAACAACTTCCTGCAGAGATCACACCTGTAATTAGTTACGAAGAAGCCAAAGAGCTGTATCTGAAAAAATACACGCTAATGTTGAACTACACCCGCTATGGTGGATTCGGTCTGGGTTCTAGCGAACCTCTACCTGTTGGAGTGAATTTGGCTTACGTGCCGGTAAGCGATATAAAATCCCTCTATAACATGGATGAATTGCTGGATGCCAATACAGGTCAATGGTTCTTCATGTATGGTGGCGCCCATGCGGAAGCTCAGGTCGAACCGACAGATATTGCGGGTCACATTGCGGAATCAGCCTTGCGTAACATGATCAAACATAGTGTATTAGTGCCCGATGAGCAGGGACGCGTATTCCCAGATCAGGTCATTACCCGTGGTGATTGGTTCAATTATGTGGCAAGAGCGCTTAATCCGAACATGGACATGTACTATAACAGTGATAACAATGAGAAACTTTTTGCTGACGTGACGATAGATAGTCCCTATTACAAAGCAGTGAAAGTTCTGATGGATCAACGCTGGCTTGGTGGAGCTGATCCTGAGAAACAGCTAAAACTTGAAGAAGAAATGACACGCGAGGAATTGGCTGTACTGCTGATGCAGATTCTACGTTATGAGAAGCTGGCTGGATTCTATATGCAGCCATCTGACTTACCTAACATCGCAGATGCCAGTGCAATCCATAACAAGGGAGCCGTTTCCTTAAGTCTGAGGCTGGGCTTATTGCCTTCGATTGAGGGGAGATTCATGCCTGCACGCAAAGTAACCGTAGCTGAAGTATCCCAAGTACTTGAACGGCTTGCGAAGCTGCAAGGCAAAACGGACACGTTTTTGAGCGGCAGTCGTCTTTATTAATGCTGATCTACGGAGTGATCCTGGCGCAATTCATAACTTGCCATTGAAAGACATAGGATGAAGAGAAGCGGGAAACAAGATGACTGCAGCTACAGCCCAAAATCAAGGGGCCTTCCGTCGAAGGCCCCTATTTGGTTTGATATGCTCTCATATGAAAAATATAGAACAGGAGAGCGAGATTTTTTATGATACAATATTGCAAGAGAATGTAGCAAAGAGAGGTGGTTTCCTTTCATGGCCAAGAAAGCTAAACGAGTGATTACGATATTGCTGGCAAGTTGCCTTGTTGTGGAATGGCTTCCGCGTACAATTGATTTGGATCAATTATATGCAGCCTCGGGTACATCAGAACTATCTACTGCAACGGACCTGCGCCATACTTTGTTGAATGCGATGTCACAACGTACAGAAAAATTGATGTTTACTTACAAGGGCAATGTGAAAGGACTCAAAAAACAGCTGCAGACCTCAATCGACGAAGCAATGAAAAGCGATCCCTATATTCAATATACGGTGAAAAGTTATGCATTTAATTATAAAGGTTCGAATACAACAGCCGAGGTACATATCACCCTCTCTTACAGGGAGACGAAAGCTCAGACCGATTACGTAAATCGGAAAGTGGATCATGTGCTGAAAGAAATCATTAAACCCGGCATGACCAGCCATGAGAAGACTACGGTTATTCATGACTGGATTGTGCTTAATCTCTCCTATGATACTTCCCTACAAAAGTACACGGCCTATGATGGACTGGCCACAGGTAGTACCGTATGTCAAGGATACTCATTGCTAGCTTATCGAATGTTGGAGCAGGTAGGGATTGAGAATCGAATTGTGGAAGGGAAAGCAGGAGGACAGCTTCATGCCTGGAACCTGGTGAAGCTGGATGGAAAGTGGTACCACATGGACACCACATGGGATGATCCAACGCCTGACCGCAAAGGTAAGGTAAGCCATAATTATTACTTGTTAAGTGATAAAGAGATGGCACGTGACCATGTCTGGACAGGAAAAAACAAGTATCCATCGGCATCCGCACCTTACCGTGAAGCTCTACTTCAACTGATGAAGTCAGGAGGCAATAAGCAAGAGGTGTATCAGAAACTGTATCATGCACTGGAGTACTCTTTGTATGATGAAGAGGATGCGATCAAGGAACGGGCAGTGCTCAAAACTAAAGTTCAGAATATACTGAAGGAAGGCGGTACTTCGCTCACGTTCAGATATAAGGGGACGGAGAACCGTTTGATCGAAGATTTGCAGGATCTCTACCAGCTCGGAATGAAATCGATCTCTTATTTTGTTTCCAAGCTGGAAGGCACAACAGATCTGCGTGTCAAAATTAATTGGACCATGTAAGGAGAAGGATTCGGGTTCAGCAGGTTCAGCTCAAGCACCATTGAAGTGAACGGTAATAATAAAGAAATTTTCAATGTAAGGAGTGCTCTGGAAGAAGGGCGCTCTTTTTTTTATTTTGAGATGTTCATTTAACGCTACCTTCAACACGTCGAACAGAAAACAAGAAAAATCCCCTGTTCGATAAAGAGCTGGCTCTTTGCAAAACAGGGGATGAGGATCAGTATTAAACTTTATTACTTGATGTCGGTTGGTTCCATAGGGGGAAAGTCACATTCCTGCAGCGGCACAACTTTGGTCTTTTTGATCCATTTGTAACCGAGCCACAGAATCAGGAACAACGGTAAGCTCAGATAGGCTACAAAGACACCGTTCCAATCGATATGTTCGCCTGTAAATGCTTGATAGTTCTGTCCCAGAATGACGATGATACACAGGACAAAAGCAAAGATTGGTCCGAATGGGAACCATCGTGCACGGTAAGGGAGATCTCTTAAATCTCGCCCTTGTGCCACATAGGCCCGGCGGAAGCGATAATGGCTGATTGCAATTCCGAGCCACGTAATAAATCCGCACATACCGGATGCATTGAGCAACCAGGTATAGACGACACCGTCACCGAAGAGGGAAGCCAAAAATGCCAGCATGCCAACCGCGGTTGTGATGAGCAATGCATTCATTGGAATACCACGTTTATTCAGCTTGCCAAGGAAACGGGGGGCTTTACCATCCCGGGCAAGAGCATAAAGTACCCGGCTGGAAGCGTACATGCCCGAGTTGCCGGCAGAGAGCACAGAAGTCAGAATAACGGCATTCATCACAGAAGCCGCAATGGCGAGTCCTGCTTTTTCGAACACAAGTGTAAACGGACTGACTCCGATGTTTTCCAGATCACCCTTCAGCAGATTCGGATGTGTATAGGGAATAATCAAACTGATTACGGTAATAGCCAAAATGTAAAAGATCAGAATCCGCCAGAAGACTTGGCGAATCGCACGAGGTACATTTTCCCGCGGGTTCTCGCTTTCACCGGCTGCAACCCCAATCAACTCCGTTCCTTGGAAGGAGAAACCGGCTGCCATAAACACACCGAGTACAGTGAAGAAACCTCCATTAAATGGTGCATCTCCCACGGTAAAGTTGCTAAAGCCGACAGCTTCACCACCCATAATGCCAAAGATCATCAGCACGCCGACACACAGGAAAATGACGACAGTAGCCACTTTAATAATGGCAAACCAATACTCCGATTCCCCATATCCTTTGACAGACAGGATATTCAAGGCAAAGATCATGACTAGGAACAATAAACTCCATAACATGGATGAGCTGTCCGGAAACCAGTATTTGATCAGAACGGTAGCAGCAGCGAGTTCAGCTGCAATTGTTACAGCCCAGTTGTACCAGAAGTTCCAGCCCATGGCGAAGCCCAGAGCGGGATCTACATAACGTGCGGCATACGTATTAAAAGAACCAGAATCTGGCATAAAGGTTGCAAGTTCACCCAAGCTGGTCATCAGGAAATAAACCATAATACCAACGGCCGCATAGGCAACTAAAGCACCACCGGGGCCAGCAGTTGAGATCGCGGTACCACTTGCCAAAAACAGCCCGGTTCCAATGGAACCACCCAGGGCAATCATGGTCATATGGCGTGCACGCAAACCTTTTTTCAGGGTAGGTTCAATTGTTCTGGTTGTTGTTTGTGATTGGTTACTGCGGTGTTGCATGGAAACACTCCTTCATTTGTAATGCTGATGCAGGCTTTTGCTCCATAAACGAAAAAAGACCACCGGCATGAGCCAGCGGTCTTTAGTATTAATGTCCGCACCATGTCCCAGATGATTAAGATAGCTCAACACAAAAGAAGTCATACCTATTTCGAAAAAAAAGATATACCTGCTTATGTGACAGTTCTGCACCTTTCGGCTGCAGCCCCAGCTCGCTAGACTGTGAAGGAACATCCAGAGAGCTTCGGCGGGTACACCTTTCGGCTGATCTCAACAGCGGCTCCTAGCGCCTCCTTCAGCGTACTGATCGCACCCGCGACCTCTACCTCACCATGCAATGGATGAGGTGTATCTATTGTTTATGAAATTAGAAATTACACTTAGCGTAACGAGTAGGCTATTAATCAAACAGACACAAGTATACCCCTCATCGTTTTAGAGTGCAATAACAAAAGTTGGGAGGGCGCTACGATAGAGCAACTACTCCTGCTTTTTATTCCGTCCCGCCATCTGCTGCCATACCGTTCCAGCGGCCTGTTCACCAGACTCAATGCGTTCCAGTGCCATCTTGGCCTGCAAGCTTACTTCGAATTCAGGATCTTCAGCAGCTAGGCGCAGAGCTTGCTCAGCTTCCTCGGTCCCGACTTCATACAGAAAGCGGGCAGCACGCCAACGTACGAGTTTGCTTTTGTCAGTTAACGCTTCGATCATGGCCGGTGTCGCTGCAGGGTCACCGATGTCGGATAAGGTATCCCCAGCAGTACGCCGCACCGCAGGAGAACTGTCCTGAAGTGCTTCATATAATAATTCCATTGCCTCAGGTGTGCGGATATCGCCCAGATATACAACAGCCAAGCGGCGAATTTGCATTTTGCTATCACGCAGCGCTTGTGCTATCAACGGCAGCCTTTCCTCTGTAGGTTCCATACCATCCAATGCAGCATAACGAACATTCCAGTCGTCGCTGCGAAGTGCAGCTTCAAGTTCAGCTCCATCCAGCTCACGACGGCGTTCAACGAATTCTTCTGTATTGGTACCATGAGCAATGGCCTGCTGGATGACTTGCTCCAATCGTTCGGGAGGATAGGCTGCTTCGAGTTCTTGTTCGACTTCACGCGCAATATCCGGTAACTCCCCGTATCGTACCCCGTAATCGCTCAGCTTTCGCTCTTTGATCAGCGTTGCACTGGCCACTTCGGTAACTGCTTTGACGAAACGGTCTGATAACGAGATCCGTTCTTCTTTGCTTCCAGCCTTAACTCGAATCTGCATCGGTACGCCCCGGAAGAACTGAACAAAAACTTGCGCCTCACCAAAATGTTCACCTGAAGCATCTTCTGCTTCAATCCAGTCCAGCTGAATGCCTTCCTGGCCTAGACGATTCTGTACTTCACCAAGAATGAAAGACCAGTCCGCATTGCCCTTACGGTCCAGAGCAACAAAATCGGTCGTATGAAATACACTTTTTACGCCTGGAATGTGAAGCATTTGACGAATAAACGCAGGGGCTGAACGCTCGTTATCCAGTGTGTAAGTTCTGCGAATTCCATCTTCAAGTCGTTCATCGAGATGAAGCATCATCGTATTTGGACTGGGTGTTGGTTCAATGGAAACTATATTCATGGATGTAACCTCCTATATTAACAAATGGATACGTAATGTCCCGTAAAGTAAATCAATTCGGGGATATGTCTATTTTACATGAATTTAGGGAAACTGCGAAATGACATGACTTTAAATAACAGTTCCTCAGATGGATGTGAAGAAATACGAAGATTATTAACAATTCTTTCATTTTCAAAAACGAACATTTTTAAATGAAACCTGACACAATAGGACAGAAGAAGCTAATGGAGGTTATATCTATGGAACCTGTCGCTGTACTAACGGATGGAGAGCGTCGTGTCAACTATGAGAAAATCAATCAATTGTTTGAGGATTGGATTGCTTCTGTGCCATCAGATTCAGTTAAGGGAATAGGAAGAGGAGATTGGGAAGATTCTCGATTTTGCATTGTGGATTACAGGAACGCCGAGCAGGCTATATCGGCAGCGAGTGCTATTCGTGCCTTTGTGCCGGACGTTCCTGTAGTGGTTATTACCGATTTTCAGTCATTGATCCGCAAACGTCACCTGCAACAGATTCCCGGTACAGGTCCTGTAAGATTGGTGCTCTGGAATGAGCAAGATCCCGATCAATTGCTTCGTAGCATTGAGCGGTGGCTGCTCACCTTTGGGTACGAGACACCCTTAGCTATGCTTTCCGTTCTACACATGAAGTAGAGCTTAAGAAGCAGTGCTTGCAACAGTTGTTATGTATGCAAATCTCTGAATTAACGGTCGATCTAGGCCATATATTTATAGCCTGTGCCCCATACCGTTTTGATATAACGCGGATTTTTGGGGTCAGGCTCAATTTTTTTACGCAAACTGGAGATATGTACGTCAATGGTTCGATCCAGATAAGCACGTTCCGAGCCTTTGATACGGTCCATCAGTTCATTGCGCGTAAAAACTTTACCCGGGTTACGATATAACTCCTTCATAATTTCAAACTCAATGTGGGTTACTTCAATTTCGATCCCGTTTACAAACAATGTTCTGCGATATTCGTTTACATTAATTTGACCGGTAACCATTTCGGGCTCTTCCTCTTTTGCAGATTTGTCTTGGTATGTAATGGTAGATCGGCGAAGTAACGCTTTAATTCTAGCATCCAACTCTTTCAAGCTGAATGGCTTGCAGAGAAAATCATCCGCCCCATTTCGCAATGCTCGCAATCTATCATTCAGCATCGTGCTTGCAGAGATCATCAGTATGGGTACAGTTGAATTTTGACGAACAGCGTCGACAAGATCGTTTCCATCCATCTCTGGAAGCATGAGGTCCGTTACGACAATGTCAGGTTGAAACTCCGAAAATAGATGAAGTGCCTCACGGGCATGATGAGCTCGTTCCGTTATGTATCCTTCCTCCTCTAGGAAAAAGGCGATCATATCCGCTAAATTTTTCTCATCTTCGATAAGAAGTACTTTAATAGACATAGCTCAACACTCCTGGTGAAAAGTAATTTGTTAAGAAAGTACGAAATGAATACAAGAAACCGATGTAAATGTACGATGGTCAAAGTTTCTATTCACATTAAAGTAAAAATATGGATTTAATATAAAACATTACTATTCTATGCAGTATAACAGATGCGTTCTTCTTTCTCGATTCATAAAAATTTCCAAACTTTTGCCTGGGTCTTATGTGTAGGCAACAATATGATTAATCTATTTTTCTATAATAACATATTGATACGTATTATACGTATAAGAAGTCACTGAAATCATCTTTTATATTCATAAATCATAGCCTCTGAGCGTGTCGAATGATGGGGAATTATGAAGGTAGTACAATCATTTTTATACTAAATTCATACAAACAAACAAACATTCTTAAATATTAATTGGGAAAATAGAACTATATCATTTTGCTTGGAGGCGTGACCATGGACCCTGTTTTCGTTCTGACCGATAATGGAAGAAATATTAAGTTCAAAGAATTAATTCATTTCTATGATGTGAAATTAGGCGATACCTCTTTCCATACAGAAGGTCATCCGTTCGAAGAGATACGTTGTTGCGTAGTCGATTACATAGATCCAGAGGACGTGGTAGCAGCAGCTAATGCTATACGGGCTGTTGATCCTCATCTGCCTCTGTTGATTATTACAGATGTGCATTCAAGTTTACAGGACCAGCACATGATACAAATAAATGGGGTTGGAAGGATTCGTCTTTTACATTGGAATGCAAACTATCCCGATAAATTGATTACAGATATCCAAAGTTTGTTACATCCTGAGTATCCTACGAAAAGCACACATATCGCTTTTGTATTGTCAGTTTACAATGAAGAGGAACGATTTGCATACGTCGAGAGCTTTTGCCGCAAGTTACAAGACTATATCTGTACACACGTTATCGAAGGATCTCTGTATCTGATTGATGATGGTAGCGGAGACCGAACTTTAGAGTTGATCCAAACGTTGGAAAAAGATACGACGCTGTCCATTAACCGAATAAACCGTGATGTTAGTCCGCTGCTGAATGCTAAAGAACTAGGTAGAAACACAAGAAAAGCAGGTACATACCTAGAGGGAATGAAGGAAGTTGAAGCAGATTATTTTGTTTTTGTAGACGCGGATGACTCGTTTTTTATTGAAGATATTGCTCGTATGATCAACATTGTGCGACTGGGTTACTACGACATGATCACTGGAACCAAAGATACTTCAGCAGAAAACCGTCCTTGGATACGTGTCGGACTAAGTTTTTGTAAAAGATTAATTTCTAAGCCTTTTTTACCAGAGGGAGTTATTGATTCACAGACAGGATTGAAGGTTCTAAGTGCAGTTGCAGTCAGAAGATTATTTCCGCATTTGAAGGAGAATCTTGGACTTGCTGTAGACCTTGAAATGATGTTTCTTGCAAAAAGATTGAAATTAAGAGTGCTTCAACTGCAAGTTGCATGTATTGACCGGGAAGGATCTCATATTCATATCTGGAAGGATTCCCTACGCTTCCTCAGATCCATCGCAGACATATGGCGTTTAGATCGGCGAATCCGATGACGGGTACAAAAGCGAGATATCGCTGGCACGGACTCGTTTTCCCTTTTTTTAATGTGATGTTAAACGGTTTTAATTTTTTGTTCCACATTTTAGCTGGTCGCTACTTATCTTCCGAGCAATACGGGCAGGTAAATGCTTTACTGGCTTTGTTTGCATTGTTGTCTGTAGTAGGTCTATCCATTCAGCTTGTTATTGCAAAACGTTCCCATCAGAAAACAGATGAAGCTGTTCTTCCTGCACCGAGGATGATATCCCTTTTTGCACTATCAATTAGTGTGTTGCTCCTGGTCTTTCTCTCTTTAACGACTCCAATTTTTGGTACAAGTGTTCTGGCTAATCTTTGGTTAGTTATGATCGTAGGACTTCACATCATAACTAGCTATCACAGAGGAATTATGCAAGGGCAGGGTTATTTACTGAAGTTGAATGTGAGCTTTTATACAGAGGTTGGAGGGAAGTTACTTTTTGTCTTTTTCTTTGTTTTATGTACAAAAGAAGGTCTGAATGTGGAACGTCTGATGTTCACCGTGATGATGGGTATGCTTATTTCGGCTATACATGGTTATTGGACAAGCAAAGCTGGTGCGGGATTACATTCCCGCAGAGATCCAGGCTCCAAAATCTCTTGGAACCAGGTAGGCAAAGATCTGGGACAGTCATTTGTACTGAACTGTTGTGTCTTGTTTTTTTTGTCAGTGGACATGTTGATTGTCCATCATTATTTGCCTGAGAAATCAGGAGAGTATGCAGTAGCATTAAAATATGGCCAACTGATCTATTTTGCGGGGTTCAGTATCATTACAGCCCTTGTTCCACGAATCAATACAATTCTATCTGAGAATGAACATGACGCGAAGAAAACAAACCGGAAGTTAACCACAATGATCACCGGATTTACACTTTGCATTTTTTCGGGACTGATGGTGTATATCCTTTTCAACTCATTGTGGTTACCGCAAACGATTCCTTTACTGTTTGGTCCAGATTATTCCAGTGCTTCTTCGATCCTGGTACCCGTAGGAACGGTGTATGCGATCTTCTCCGTCGTTGTGTTCTTGGCTTATCTTCATATGCTCTCTGGAAACGCCCGTCTTATGATATGGCTCATTGCAGGGGCAATATCCATCGTCATTGCTTTTATATTTAATCATCGTAATTTAACGCAAATTCTGTTAAGCGAAATCATGGTATATAGCTTGTTAGGCGTAGGCTTATTCGTGGATTGGCTGTTCTACAAGAAGACAATCAACGTGAACAAACTGATAAATTGGGATTCAAAGGAGAGAAGCGTGTGAAACCAAACATCCAATTATCCAATCAGGTCGTATTATTGTTGTCCTGGCGGGACATCCTTGCTCCTCGCAGAGGCGGGGCAGAAGTGTTTACACATGAAATGCTCAAGCGGTCAACTTCGAAGCAGTTTCAATATGTCCATTTTTCTCCGATGTACCCGGGAGCTAAGCCAGCTGAGGTGATTGACGGTGTGCTTTATTTAAGAGCAGGGAACATTTGGAGTGTTATTCTGCATGCAGCCCGATTTTATCGGGAACACCGAGCGAAAATACAATATGTTGTTAATCAGTGCAATACGCATCAGTTTTTTACACGGTTCTGGGTACCACGGGCCAAAAGATTGTTTTTCATTCACCAGACGACCCGAGAGATATGGTTTCAGAACATGGGCTTTATTAAAGGGTTGCCCGGGTATGTGATGGAACCTGCCTTGCTCCGTCTAGCCAAGCATGATCGTACAATTACTGTCTCTGCTTCGACTCGAAACGCTTTAATTCAACATGGCTTTCATCCGGATCGCATAGATATAATTCCCGAGGGCATCGAATTTGAACATTGGCCACATGAACATTGGCTGCCCAAGCAAGCAGATCCGACCTTTTTGTACATTGGACGTTTTGTGAAGTATAAAGGAATTGATTATGTTGTTGAAGCCTTTGGCAAGTTGAAAGAAAAATACCCTGCAGCGACATTATGGATTGCTGGTAAGACCAACGAACAATACCTTAAAGAGGAACTGCAACCCATTATGGAGCGTTACGGGTTAAGTTTCATGAGAGGAACTGAAAAGGACGATGTAATGACGTCCAACCAACAAGCAGATGTCGTTTTTCATGGATTTGTCTCGGAGGAACGGAAGCTGGAGTTAATGAGCCGGTCACACATGCTTGTTTTCCCATCACAAAGAGAAGGATGGGGGTTGACCATTACGGAAGCAGCCGCCGTGGGAACTCCTAGTCTGGTAAGTAACTCTCCAGGGTTGGTGGATGCAGTGGATTATGGACGTAGCGGATACATGGTTGCTCACGGGGATGTAGACGCACTATGCACACAAATGATGAATGTAATCGAAAGACCCGAGGAGTATGAGAGAATTCGTGATTGTGCCTACGAGTATGCGAAGCAATTCCATTTTGATTATACAGGCCAAGCATTTGGAGAGTGGTTGGAACGGATAAGCCTGTCATCCTGAACTATGGCAAAAATCATATATGAATTTAGAGAGGGGATTCACATGGGACCCAAAGTATCCATTGTATTTTCAACATATAACAATTCCGAGTGCATCGAAAAGTGTCTGGAGAGTTGTCTAAAACAATCCTATGAAAATGTCGATATTATTATAGCTGATGATGGGTCCACAGACGATACAACCTTACGGATTCATAGATTAGCCTTGCATGCCCAAAAACGTATAAGGGTTTTGCATCTGCCTCATGGAGAACGTGGAATTGCAAGAGTCACCGCTATACAAGAAGCCGTGCAGGAAGGTGCGGAGTATCTACTGATCATTGATTCCGATATGATTCTTGAGGAAGGTATGATTGATCATTTGATGGAAGCCGTGAAGAATACGGAAGTTGGCGCGTACGTTATTCCAGAAGAAGCCTTCACCAATTACCGAAATTTCTTTTCAAAAGTTAAAGTTTTTGAACGAAATATCATTAATAATGCTGGTGAAGATGTAGGCAAACGTTCAATTGAAGCGGCTAGATTTTGGAAGATGTCGGCGTACTTATCCACAGGCGGATTCAATGCGGGACAGATATCATTTGAAGAAATCCAGCCCACACTGCGTTATTTGGAACAAGGAGGGAAAATCAAACGCGCTGTTTGTACCCGATTGTATCATGATGAAAAAAAAGTGTTGTTAAGAGAGCTTTTAGCTAAGAAAGCCTATTACTTCACCGCTATGGATCGGACCCTATCCTCCGAAAGTGGAGGATTTTGGAAAGCTCTCGAACGCTGGTACTTCTTCCGTCCGGTTCTTTACCGGAAGGATAATATTAAGCGGTATGTGAGACACCCGTTGTTATTTTGCGGAATGATGTTTATGTATGGATGCCTTAGTTTACTTGGGGTTTACGGAATTATTAAGGGACGAATCACCCGTTCAACCCGCTTCGTGCAAACGGAGAAAATAAAATGATGTACCAAAAGTATTCAAACGAACTAGGGTGTAACGTTCATGCTCTGTGATATCTCTATTGCTAGGTGGAATATGCAGATGATGATTGGCTAGGTATAGGCCTTCCCATGCGTCGTCTTGAAGTACGACACCTATAGGGTAAGCTTCGGACAGAGCAGGATCTGCTGCTATGATTTCACCCTTCTCGTCGAGCAAAAGATAATTTCCATCATTATGTTTGAGAAGCGTGATCAGGAATTGTTGCAACAGTGCAGCCGAATGTTTCTCAGATATTTGTTTTTGACGATTCCGATGTGACTGATTCAGTGCATTTTGGATGACAGTGGTGAATTGTTCTGTGTATTCGAGAGGTTTGGTCATAAAGGCAAAGATTCCAACTTCGTTGATCGCTGTTAGCATGGAGGAAGTGTGTAAATGCCCGGATAAAATAATACGTACCACGGCAGGATGTACACGTTTTAGTGACCGTAAAAAGGCGATTCCATCCATATCTGGCATCAGAATATCAGAGATGACAACATCGATCTCATGATTTTCTAAAATCTCAAAAGCTTCTTTCGGATTAAGGGCGGTAACAACATTCACTTTCTCTGTTTCCAGCCAACGCTTGAGGATTGTTAGTACCATCTTGTTGTCGTCTACACATAAAATAGTTCTGGTTGTCATTGTTTATTGCAGCTCCAATCTAAAGAGAAGGAATGAACTTCTGTATATGAATGATACCAACATTATTGCTTTTTTGAAAGACAAGAAGTTGGGCGAAATGTTGAAGCTAAGTTTTGAGCGTATGAATTCTGCTGAAAGGTCTCTCAAAGCGAGAGGCATGAAATTGTTTTACGGTGTGCCAGAGAAAAAGTGGGGAAAGTTATCGATTAAGATTACAGAACGGCTCGAACACATAGACGGAACATATGATTTGTATATCATCGATAGCCGAGTGTTTGATGTTGTAGAACTGGAGAGGCTGTATTTTGACCATCATAGTCGAATCCTACTCCTTCATGAGGCTCAAGAAGAAGCACAATCCGTATATGAGTTTTTCGAACGGAAAGTTACTCGTTTATTGTGTCTGAGATTACCTCTGATCGAGTTTGAATTAGAGTGTGCTGCCAAACAAATGATCGACTAATCTGACCATGGAGAGGAGGGATCTTCGTTGGTTAACAAACTAAATAAACTGATTAAATCAGTTCTCCCTTTAGTACTTATCGTATTACTTTTAACTATTCTATACGTCGGTGTAATTCAATATATGAACTATACCTATCGTGAACAAGCCATTCAAAGCCATAAAAAAGAACTGGAGCAAGCCGTCTCGGTAATTCGTAACCGATTGGATTCCCAATATGAGCTGTGGCAGCAAACTTTAATACATCTTGCCCAAATGGGTTTAACCAAAACATCGAATGGAACGCTCAAAGCCGATCCGGAAATAGCTGAACTTTTACCTGACACTTGGGCTGTATTGAACAAACAAGGGCAAACGATCGCTTCGAACAAAAATCATGTATCCGTTCCTGCCAATCTGTTGAATATAGCTTCTGATCAGACTTATCAATGGACTGAGTTTTATGCGGAAGATGATGTGCCAAAGCAATATTTAATAAGTCCCATCCCAAGAGAATCTGCGAAAGATATGGTTGCGGTGCTTGAGATCGGACCAGATCAATTGTCGGAAACTATAGGCTCGGATTTGCCATATCATATATCACTTTACAACTACGAATATAAAGTCGTGGCCTCCGATTTAAAAGGTGAGATCGGGCACCCGGTAATCAATGAAATCACTAAAAAAATGCTCGATGGTGACACTGGAACGGAGCATGCTGACGGAAAAATGACAGCTTACGGGTTTAGTGATACCAAGGGAGGCGCGTTATATGTATCGGCATGGCTAGCTGAATCGGATATTTTAAGAGAGGCTAATCGGTTCAAAATGTGGAGTTCACTCTCCATTGTACCCGTCATTTTTGTCTTCACGCTGTTAGCCGCATGGTATCGCAAGATGATAATCGCTCGTGAGACACATCATCAGCGCTCCAGAGATGTCCAGCATCAAGCCAGTTTGTTAAAGCGACAGGATGAGCTGCATGTGCCGTTCCTGCAAGAAATCAATGAGGGTATTGAAAGTATGAGTGACCGCTTGCAAGCTTTGACAGGCGGAGAGGATATCAAATTGTTAGGTTTTTACAGAGATATAGCTGATGAATGGGCTCAGGAAGAAGGTCTTCTTATGAATCCGGAGCGAGCAGAAAAAAAGGCTTTTTTTGATGAACTTAACGAGATGTTCATCCAGAATCGATTGGAACAGGAAAAGGAAATCGATGTGGTTCAGCATCAATTAAGAACGATGGGAATGAAAGTTACTTCGCATCTGCAGACAGGCATGAACAATGAACTGGTCGATATTAATATTTTGATCCAGGATACCATTACATGGGCCAGAGCTCATATGGATTTATCCGATGTCGAAGTGTATTTTGTAGCTGAACATATTCCTGCCGTACTTCTGCATCCAATGATGTTCCGGAAGCTTATTGTTGGGCTGCTGGAGAATGCAGTAAAAGCGATGAGAAAGCAGAATAAGGCTCAAGAATCAGCGGGATCGAGCAGAAAAACAATTCGTTCCGGCAGGACTACAACCATGAAGATTCAAATTTATACACGTCTTGAACCGCAAGGAATCAGCGTTGAGATGGAAGATGAAGGTGGCGGCCTAGATGACAAGAAGCGCTACCAATACTTTCAGGAGAATTATTCTCAAAGCACACAGGAGCATGGTTTGAGCTTGTTCCGTATGGATCAATATCTTAAAAGCATTAACGGTAAACTAAAGCTTCGAAATACAGATGTGGGATTGAAGGCAACTGTTCGAGTGCCTCGATAATGGGAGTTGACGCACATTGAATGGACCATCTCTTCATTGCGTGGAGGGAGAAATATGAAACAACGGATTTATGCCTATCGATATGATGCAGTGTCCATTCTATTTATGGTCATCGTCATTGGCATTTTTTTGGCCCCTATATATACGGACGGGCATATTGTGTTCAGTGATCTTGCATTCGGATGGAGTTCGGAACGTTATCTAGAAGAAATTGTCGGTGTGTGGAATGAACGATGGTCTACATCCACGCTATTTAATGCACCACGGTTACTGTATATTCTTCCTTTCTATA
This sequence comes from Paenibacillus sp., assembly GCA_017512705.1. Lineage (GTDB taxonomy): Bacteria > Bacillota > Bacilli > Paenibacillales > Paenibacillaceae > Paenibacillus. The sequence goes on along the minus strand of JAFWEX010000026.1, from coordinate 10,856 downwards.
CTCTATCTACTTGGTTTGATCATAGTGGAGCAGTACTGATTAAGTCCTTTATTACTTCGCTGCTGCTCGTATCTGGATTGTCCATGTACCTGTTTACCAAAAGATTGGTTAGTGTGTATTATTCCAAGAATTTTACGTTCCAGCGGATTATGGCACTGACGACAGGTTCGTTATTTTACGCCATTAACCCATGGGTGATTTTTCGGATTCAACACATTTATCTTTTGTGTGGATACAGTCTGTTCCCGTTAGTATTAATGTTTTTCTTTAATGCATTTGATCCTAAATTCCAAACGCAACGTATTCCCAACTATCAGATCTCCAAAATATATCGAAAAAATGTGATTGATCTGTTTCTATTAGCTCTGGTATTCACGGTGAGTGCAGCTGCAATCCATTATTTCTTTTTTGGAGCCATGTACCTAGCAATGTTTGCTTTTCTGCTGTTGATTAAAGTGACATGGGAATATCGGAGAGAGGGTTGGAAAGTTCTAAGAGGAATCTATCGAAGCTGGATTTTAAAAGGTCTCGTGTTTGGCCTGTTTTTCGGTATGCTTAGCTTCTATTGGTTGTCTCTGTATGGTGGGAGCATATTAATGGGAGCTCAGGCGTCTCAGCATAACATCAATGTCGTGGATACCTTGTCATTATTTAGCCGGAACAGTACGTTGTTAAATGTGCTGTTGATGGTTAGCTATTGGTGGCCGATGTTCCCTCTGAGCCAATTGCCCCTCAGTTTTTATATATTTGGCGGCATTATACTCATTATCATGTTAATCGGTATCGTTATGCGCTCCAAGGGAAGGACCTTAATTCTAATATTCGGAGGTATTGCGCTGATTCTAATTCTGGCCTCTACGGGAACGACGATCTCTTGGCTAGCTAACTTCTTTGTCATCGTGGTTACGAAGACTCCGATTATAGGTGCAATGTTTCGGGATCCGAATAAAATCGTAGGACTTCTTGCTCTGAATTTTGCCATCCTGCTCACATTTGGTGTGATACAAATTCAAGAATGGATCAGGGCAAAAAAGATCGGCCGACCGTTAAAGTTTGCTGTAGTTATTGCCGTAACGGCATGTTTGTGGATCTACATCTCACCAGTACGCCATGAATTCATCGAGGGGTATTACAAACCTGTACAGGTTCCTAAAGAGTACCGTGAAATTAACAATGAATTGTCCAAAGTAAATAATTACGCGAGTAAAGCTCTGTATATTCCGGTCGCTGACCAGATGATCCAGAACTATAACGGGGTAGCAACGCCTGTATGGAATGTGGGAGACACGGCGATGGAGAAAGCTACGGGTGATGTCCATGTGTATTCCTCTTCTCAGAACACGTTATTTCACCATGAAGGGAACGCACCAAGTATCAGCTATTATATGAATTTTCTGCAGTACCTGTTGGATCAGGGGCTTAGCTCTAAATTAGGAACGTTGTATGTTCCTTTTGGAATCAGTCAATTGGTGTATCATAACGAATACTCTGGTCAGAGGGAGCGCCAACAGTTTAACGAGCAAATCTTGGATTTCCAGGAAGGACTCAAACGTACGTATAAAAATTCTATTTTTTCCATGTACCATCTGGCTGATCCGCTCCCATACATGTCTATTGTATCCAACAAAATTATTACACCTTACGGGTACAGTCGTGCAGAAAGTTACAGTCACCAACCAGGATTTGATTTCAATCGATTTGGTCTGCTATACAGTGCCCTCGATCCCTCGGTAAAAACGGTGCAAACAGCCAACAAGGGTGACTATATTGAATCTTCAAGTATGAAGGATCTGTGGCTGAGCCAACTCCCGGATTCTTTTTACCTCAGACCCTTTGATGTCATTGAGGATGGAAATGCTTTTCTGAAATGGTCCAAATCCTATGTGTCCAATGCGGACTGGATGTGGTTTCTCTCATCTCAAGGAATACGGAACTTTCCTTTTGATATGGAGATGGGGACGGGAGTAGCAGTTACATTTGCTAGTAACAAGCTGGATGTTTTGCCTTATCAGATGAATCAGATCGAGGGTAAGGTTGTGGCGGATTTTGATTCGTTGCTCAAAATGGAAAAGTTTTTTCAGGCTGATAACCCGGGGATGTTTGATGTGCAAGCTCACCCGGCCGCTGCTTCTAATGATATTCCTCTACTTCAGGGCGAGATTATTAAGGGTGACCCGGATAATATATGGCAAGTGGCCAAATCAGGATTACTGGATGCCAAGGAAAATAACCCGTATCGATTTTCTATCGTAGCCTCCGGTAGGGGCACTAATAAAATGCATGTCAAAGTGCGCTTCTATGATGAGAAAATGCAAGAATTGGGCATCAGTTATGTGGTTGCTCCCACAGAGGAATACAATTTTGATAACGTTAACTTTTTTGGTGAGTATGTTTCTCCTCCGGGCAGTGCCCACATGCGCATAGACTTGTTAAGTCAGCAACGTCCCGAGCAAAAAACATACTGGTGGATTCATGATATTTTTCTCCAAGACTTAGAGGCTTACAAGAAACCGAATACCTTTACAATGGTCAAGAAAATGGATAAAGATACGCTAGCCCATGTCTATATCAGAGTACTTAAGAGTCAGGCTGGCGGCGAGATTGAGATCGAGATGCCGGACAAGACGATCACATCAGTTCAAACAAGAAGTCAGCTGATCAATCAATTTGAATGGGTCGACTTGGGGCCTCACGTCTTTCCTGCTGGTTCATCTAGCGTGACGGTGACGAACAAGGATGGCTTCAATGCCATTAACACATTTGCCGTTATACCTGAGAATCTTGTGGACACATCGATGTTTCCTATTAAACAGGCAATTAAACGAGCAAAGACATTTATGATCTTCGAGGCTGAGAATGATTTCGAAGGGAAACCGGAGATACAATCTACAAGAACGTATCCTGAATTAAGTATGGGAAGAGGACTCAGATATCTGGATGGAGAGCTCGGCAAAAAAATAGAAATAGTAAAGTCAGGCCGTTATGACCTGTCATTGCTGGCGGACATCCCGAAATCAACGGCTGGAGAAATAACGGTACGTTTAGAGCATCTGCAAACCGGCCGGGTTATAGAGCGAAAATTAAATTCTAAAGACATACCAGTTGAAGAGAAAATAAGTTCCGAACAAAAAGTTATTATTACGGATCCCTATCGTGAGGGATTTAACAAAAGAATTACATCATCTGACACCGTCCTGCAGGGTTATGGCAGAGCGAAGGTGAATTCAATTGCTCTTGAGTCCGGAGAATACAATCTGAGCGTTGCATTGCAAAGCCAGGTTGCATCTATGGTTGCTGTGGACGATTTTCGTCCAATGCGTGGCGATGAGTATAACCTGGAGCAGGGGACAGAAGAACAGCAAGTGTCTGTAGAACAGCCATCTTCCACCTGTGCTTTTAGTGGTCTCAGCTTGGGGGAAACAACATCCGTGGTAACCCAGGGAGGTTTGGATATTAAGTACGGTAAAACCTACTCCTGCGAGTGGTATACCTATACCTCCAATCCAATTCCGGTGACTGGGGAAGAAGAGTACGTCATCTCTTTTCTTGCCAAGTCCGATGATATTCATGATCGGCATATTAAAGTGGCCTTTATGGATCGTTCCAGAAACTTGATACAGACCACCTATATTGATGAAGTCGAAGAAAAAGATAAATTCAAATGGAATGAATATGAGCAACTCATCACGGCCCCTCAGCAGGCAACAAGCATGCAAATCCAGATCTTGGCAAGAGGTGACGGAGCCAAGGATGGATGGTTCAGAATGAAAGATCTCAACGTCATTCCTTACAATCAGTTAGTGTTACTAGATCAAGTTATGCTTGCAGAGCACACAGATTCATCTGATTTTTTTTACGCCAGTGCAACAGAAGCTAAATTAAATTATCAGCGTACCGGCTCAATGAGCCGTGAATTTTCACTGGTCAATCCTCAAAGGGAGCGGCTGCTGATCAATGAGATTGAGTCGCCTAATCCCTTGTGGGAATTTAGGTTGGACACAGACAAGAGCCGCGCCAGGCTAGCTGTTAATGGAGTTACCTCCGGATTTATAACGACGGGTTCCGGAGAAGGACAGATCGTTGTGATTTTAGAAAAAATGTATCGGGTCGGTATTGCTCTTCTGTTGTTAGGTACACTGGTCGGCGTGATATGTGTCCTACCATGGAGATGGAGGAAGAAGAAGAGCTATAAAACATACTTGTAGCCTGTGCCCCATACGGTTTTAATATGTTGTGGATTTCTTGGGTCAGGCTCTATTTTTTTTCGTAAGCTTGAAATATGTACGTCGATGGTGCGGTCCAAATAAGCACGCTCGGGACCTTTGATTTTGTCCATCAGTTCATTTCGAGTGAATACTCTTTCAGGATTGCGATGAAATTGTTTCATAATCTCAAATTCAATGTGAGTCACCTCAATCTCACACTCTTCAATAAAGAGGCTTCTTCTATACTCATCTACATGGACACGACCTGGGGCTACTGGACCTTCTTTGGGGATGTTTCTTTTGGTGGAATAGGCAATTGAAGATCGTCTAAGTAATGCTCTGATCCGTACATCCAATTCTTTCAGACTAAAGGGTTTGCATATAAAGTCATCTGCTCCATTTTTCAAAGCCCGTAATCGATCATGGAGCATTGTACTGGCAGAGATCATGAGAATTGGAATACTTGAATGCTGTCTCAGCGTCTTAATCAGCTCATGTCCATCGATCTCCGGCATCATCAGATCCGTAATTACGATGTCGGGGTCAAAAAGGGTAAAGGCTTGTAAAGCCTCGCGTGCATGATGAACGCGTTCTGTTTGGTAACCTTCTTCTTCTAGGAAAAAGGCAATCATATCTGCTAGGTTTCTTTCGTCTTCAATTAGTAACACCTTAATTTTCATCAGGAACTCACCTCAACTATGCATATGTTAAAAAAATACTAAGAAAATATATTGTTTTGCAAAAAAATGATGTAAGAAGTTTAATGATTCTATCCCAGAATATAGAATGAAGGACAATGTCTAAAATCGTCGTATAATACATGGTGAAGGAAGGGCATTCTTATGCGTCTTATATTATTATCGGGTGGAGCAGGTAAACGTTTATGGCCTTTATCGAATAATAATCGACCCAAGCAATTTTTGCCTGTGCTTCAGCATGGCGATTTAAGGGAAAGCATGCTGCAGAGAGTATGGCGTCAACTGGAAGAAGCAGGGTTGGCTCAACATGCTATTTTCTCATCCAGTGGTAGTCAAAAAGAATTAATTCTTAGCCAAATCTCTACTGATATTGAAATTGTTGAAGAGCCTGACAGAAGAGACACCTTTCCTGCAATTGCACTAGCCGCTGCACATCTGTATTCACAAGGTGTAGATAAAAATGAAATTATTACGGTTATGCCAGTTGACGGTTACGCAGATCATTCGTTTATAGAACACATTCCACGTCTTGCAACGGTTTTGGAGGATACAGGATGTGATATTGCTTTAATTGGCGTGAAACCGGACCAGCCATCTGAAAAATATGGATATATTGTCCCTGGGAAAAACTTAGCAAGTGATCACTCCTACCAAGATGTAGAATGCTTCACGGAGAAACCGGATTTAACGAAGGCAGCACAGTTAATAGAGAAGGGAGCTCTCTGGAACTGCGGCGTATTTGCTTTTCGTTTGGGTTATATTATTGAGATTCTTCGGAAAAAGGGACTGCCTTATCACTATCAACAATTACGAGATATGTACAGCACAATGCCAAAATCAAGTTTTGATATTGAGGTTGTAGAAAAAACGGAAAAAAGAGCCGTTATTACATATAACGGGACATGGAAGGACTTAGGAACCTGGGACTCATTAACGGAAGAAATGGCCTCTAATATAATCGGGAAAGGCCATTTATGTAAAAATTCTGTAGACTCTCATATTATTAATGAACTTGATTTGCCAGTGAGTGTGTGGAAAGTGCCTAACATAATTGTTGTATCGGGACCCGATGGAATTCTAGTCACTGACCGGAACGAGGCTACAGGTATTAAGCATATGGTTCAACAGGTCGAGATTCCGCCTAGATACGATGAGAGATTATGGGGCAAGCAGACTGTGCTTATGCATAAAGTAGATCCAGAAGGAAATGAAACGTTGACAAAACGTGTCATTATCTCCGCGGGTAGAAACATCAGTTATCAGGAGCATCATTTGCGCAAAGAGGTATGGACGATTGTTTCCGGTTCGGGAGAAGTTTGTCTTGATGGTGAGTTCTCACCAATTCATGCTGGAGACACGATTATTGTCGAGGTCGGAGTGAGACATGCGATAAGGGCATTAAAGACAGATTTGGAACTTATCGAGGTACAGGTAGGAAAGGAGATTGGTGAGATGGATACGATAAGATTCACACATGATTGGGACTTAGCGCCATCAACCCAGTGAAGAGATGGTCAGAATCAAATCACTTGAGTTGTATATTACGGATAAACTGAAAATACCTTGGATCGGCACGCTAGTTCTCGTACTCCTAGGTATTATGGGAAGTATATTTCCCATAAACCTCTTTTACGGGGTTAATCTGTTTTTAGGATCTTTGGCTTCATTTATTGCGCTTCGTTTGTTCGGGTGTCGGTATGGGATCAGCTCCATTGTATTCATTATTTTGGTCTACATACTATACACCGGCGATTGGGTCCAGAACCGGGATATGACCATTGTTATTTTTGAGATTGCTTGGGTAGGGTTCATCCAACAGAAGAAAAAAAATATAAGTATTCTCAAAGCGGACACGTATTTCTGGTTGATTATGATTGTTCCGGCTTTTGGATTAGGGTATTGGTTGTATGAAAAAGATGTTGTGAATATCCAGTATCTTTATCTCAGCTTTAGTGTCAATGGCATGATTAATGCACTTATAGCTGGAATTATCGTTGATTATTGGATTACCAAGTATCCGAAAAAGGGACAGGGGAAAGCAACGATTCCATTGTCCAGAATTGCGTCCAAGTATGTCGTTGCTTTTGTTGTTGTAGTCTCCTTACTGTTGATCACGGCAGATAGTCGCAGACAAATGAACCAGATCAAATCTTCTATACTGGCCCATCTTAATCGTGCAGCATATGGAGTCATGCAAGATATAGAACGAGGGACTCTGAGCAAAGATAACCTGCAGAGCATGACGAAGCTTCTTCATGAATATTACAAAGTGAATACCATTGTGATCGATGAGGATCAAAGGGTCGTTGTATCTGGAGCAAATCAGTTTATCCAATGGGAAAAGTTCAATCTAGATGCTTATCACGAGGTTGAGATTGCTGGGACAAGGTTGTATCAGAAGAAATTTGACAATTTCGAAAGAGACACACTGAAAAACTGGAAAAACAATTCATATATTTATGAGATAGGAATGCTCGAAGGGTCTTCGTATCGCCTGGCTATCGAAATGGATTCCACGCAGTACTATAGCAGTATACAAAAAGTGTATGTAGTAGCTCTTCAATCTCTATATCTCATTATCATTATATCTCTTGCTGTGGCTGCTCCATTGAGCAAAAAAGTAGTAAGTCCTATGAAAGCTCTTACTCGATTGACGGGTTCGTTACCTCGGATCTTGTTCCGTGAGCGAAAAATAAATTGGCCTTCCAGTCATGTAACTGAGGTTCAGATTTTAATTAATAATCTGAGGAAGATGGCTGATGTTCTTGTTGAACAGTTTGAACAAATTCATCAAGACAAAATAACGCTTGGAGATCGCGTGAATCAGAGAACGGCCGAGTTGCAAAATAGTGAAGAAATCAAGAAGGCCATCATTGATTCTTCGATTGATCCCATCATCTCGGTAGAATCCAGCGGTATTATTATTGAATTTAATCCGGCTGCAGAACAATTATTTGGATGGCAGCGAGAGGAAGTCGTAGGTTTAGTTCAAGCGCCAACCCTATTTAAGGGTGCTAGCTGTGAAGAGATTAAGAAGATGTTAGAGAAGTACGACTACGTCCGACGGCAACGATTCGTAGTACTAACCGATGAAATTTCGGGGCTTCATCGGGATGGGTCCACTTTTCCGATCGAATATAAAATTGTCGAAATTCAAGTGGGTAATAAAGAATCCATCTATAACCTGTTTATCCGAGATATGACTGAAAAGACGATTGCGGAAGAAGAGAAAGTGAGGCATGCCCTTGCTCTGATGGACTTAAATGGTGAATTGGTTAAAGGGAAAAGCGCCATTGAAGAACAGCGGGATATTAGGCAACACTTTATTGAATCTGTAAGAGAAGGTCTCATTATGTGTGATCCATCGGGATTAATCACGATTGTCAATTACCAGATTGAAGCCATGTTTGGATTAGGACATTATCGAGGCAGATCCATTCTGGAGTTTGCGAATGCTATTGATCAGTCTTCAAAGGACTTGAATCTCACCGAGAAAGTAAATTCCTTCTTGTCCAGAGATCTCTCATTTATTGAAACGGAGTTCACCTATGGGACAGACAGCACAGAGGGAAGTGTATTCTCGCTCTATATTAAGCATGTAGAGAGTCCGCATAAATCTATAAATTACGGATTTTTACTCGTGTTTAGAGATCGGACGGAAGAAGAAAGACTGAATCGGATGAAAAATGAACTAATCAGCGTTGTTTCTCATGAACTACGGACGCCGATTGCTGCCATTATGGGACATGTCGAGTTGATGCTGCTATATGATATCCCATTGGAAAAACGTAATCAATTTATGCAAACGATATCTGCAGAAGGCACACGTTTGGCAGGGTTGTTGGATGATTTTCTGGATATACAGCGTTTGGAAGATGACCGGATGACCTACCATATGACCTATGTTCCATTGCTTGAACTCGTGGAGGGTGTCGCAGAACAATGGGATCTGAAAGCGAAGCAACGTATCTATGTACATGCGCTTAATGGTGATTTCTTTGCTTATGCCGACCGTAATCGGATGATTCAGGTGCTCCATAACATCGTAGGAAACGCTGTAAAGTACTCACCAGATGCGGATCGCATCGACATTACGGTGTGGGAAGACGAAGAGATTCTTGGTGTGGATGTCCGAGATTATGGGATAGGAATTGCTGAGAATGTGCAAAGCAATCTATTTAAAAAGTTTTATAGAGTGGATAATTCGGACCAACGACAAATCGGTGGAACAGGCTTGGGGCTGTACATTTCTAGGAAGATTGTCGAGGATCATGGGGGGACCTTAACGTTTCACTCCGTATCTAAAAAAGGCAGTACATTTACCATCCGTTTACCCAAGCATACTGAACTGATATAACATATTGCTTCGTTGATGATGTTAAGGGGGGGTGCCTATTTAGCAGATCAATTTGTTTTAAACTGTTGTTCCCGGCCAGACAACTTCTGAGATTGAATAAGTAATAGCCGAGCACAGGCTGTTATTGCGTGAGGAAGGTAAGGTTAATTTTTACTCAACATTTCTACATAGGTCTTTTTGATGATGAGTCGTAAACACGGACACGGATTTGCTCGTAAAGTTCTCTACTGCCTGTTAATCCTCCTGCTCACAATCAATGACCTGGCTTATGTAGGAGCTCAAAGTGCTACAGGTGATGTTTTCAAGGATATACGTTTTTCTTATGCAAATTATGAAATTAATCATTTGGCTCGTGAAAAGATCATCGAAGGATACAAGGATGACACTTTTCGACCAGACAGACTGATTAATCGTGAAGAGTTCGGAACAATGGTAGGCCGGACCTTGGGACTTTTCACAATGAAGGACAAGCAAGTTACACCACGCAGAGTATCGCCTTGGGCTCAGCCTTGGGTTACCGCTATTATGGATGCTAACATTCCTAATCTTCTACCAAATAAAAGTTGGTTTGGTGCAAAGAACAGGATAACCCGGGAAGAAGCCATCATGTGGTATGTGCGTGTGTTAGGTGTAGGAGACAAGCTGGATAGAGTTAAGGATAAGCCTGACTTTAATGACTCAGATCTTATCTCGGATGAAGCTCGATCTTCCATCTGGCTTGCTCAAAAATTGGGTTTGATTTACGGAGATCGGGATCAAAATTTTAATCCGCAAGCTTATTTGGATCGGCAAGGTGCTGCTGTAATAACTCATCGAGTCTATCAAAATATTGAAGAGTATAAAATAGATGCGTTAAAGTTGTTGCAGTCATTTGAAGAACCGCCGATTCCACCATATCCGCCAGATCCACAGGGCCCGGGAACGCCGGATCCACCAGATCCACAGGGACAGGGAACACCGGATCCACCAGATCCGTCAGGTCCGGTAACACCGAACCCACCAGATCCATCAGGCCCGGTAACGCCGGATCCACCAGATCCGTCAGGTCCGGTAACGCCGGATCCACCAGATCCGTCAGGTCCGGTAACGCCGGATCCACCAGATCCGTCAGGCCCGGTAACGCCGGATCCACCAGATCCGTCAGGCCCGGTAACGCCGGATCCACCAGATCCGTCAGGTCCGGTAACGCCGGATCCACCAGATCCGGTAACGCCGGATCCACCAGATCCGGTAACGCCGGATCCTATCCTTGTTCCTGTATCTGTAACGTTTGCTACCTACACTATACCTTCAGCCCAAGAAGCACTTGGGTCGAGTTGGAGAATGGGGTGCTCTCTTCTAGATGCAGGTGGGCAATACATCCCAGCACATCTTTTGCCTGGAGATTTGAAAATCGTCTTTTCGGACGACTTCAACATTTTAAGCACGGATGGGAATATAGCTAATGTTAATAACATTCCTTCATCTGGGTCTGTAATACAGGGTTTGGTTCGAATAACTTCAGTTCAGAAAGGGATTGATTTCAGTCAAACTTTTCAACTGATTGTTAATCCATCAGGCCCGGGAACGCCGGATCCTATCCTTGTTCCTGTATCT
>JAFWEX010000025.1 GCA_017512705.1 Paenibacillus sp. | reverse complement strand
GTTTCCTGTCACCAAAAGCTATCTCCAGCACGAGATGACCCGCGGGTCAGATGCGGCAGGCGTGAAGCGTATCCGTATCCATGACCTGCGCCACAGCCACATCAGCCTGCTGATCGACATGGGTTATTCGCCGGTAGCCATCGCGGATCGCGTGGGACATGAGAGCATCCACATCACGCTGAATTATGCGCACCTGTTCCCGACGACGCAGACAGACATGGCGAGCAAGCTCAACAGTTTCAGAGGGGAGGCAATGTAAGTGTCAGCTAAGAATAGCGACAATCACAACCGCTGGTGCAGCATCACGGTGGGGTTTCGGGTTTCGCCGGAGGAGAACGAGCAGATCAACGTGGCGGTGGCGCTGTCAGGACTTCCGAAGCAGGAATACTGTTATCGGCGCTGCATGGAGCGGGAGATCGTCGTGCAGGGCAATCCGAGGGTGTATCAGGCGCTCAAAATCCATCTGGCGGCGGTGCTGGAGGAACTGCGGCGCATCGAGGCTGGTGGCGAGGTCAGGGATGAGCTGCTGGAGACCATCCGGCTGATCAACATGACGTTGAACGGGATGAAGGAACAGACAATGGATAAGCAATGATCGGCCATCCCCGCTTTCTGCAATTCAGAAGGCGGGGATTCTCTTTAATTATAGTCGCAGCGGGAAGAATAATGGGCTCCATGCGTGTTTTCTAAGGATGTATATGGATGTTGATAAACTGTCAAAGATAAAAAGCTTCTGGGTGTGTGGTGAATATGATATCGTTTTGTAGTGGAATCAACTGCGTTTGGCCAGTAGCCACCCAAAAAGTGTAGTGGATTTAACTACTTTTCACTACCAAATACACTACAGAATCATACCATGATATCCGCGGGATTCCTTGCAGGATCGGCGAGGAAACCATATATGCTACCAGATTTCAGCAGGGCCAAAGGTACAGTTTCCGATCTGAAATCGGTCAAGTCAAAAAACTTGTCTATTTCTGTGAGAGCAAGTTTCTCCGCGTTTAACAAAAGTGTATCCACTTTTGTTAATCCGGCAAACTTGATGGGGATTTCACTCCCCATACCCTCGTCATATCCGTGCTCTGCACGGTTGGTTCATTTCATTCACAGTATGACGGTAAACCGCCGTTCAATCGTATCAGCATATGAGGTTTCTAACAGTATTCTCTTCTTCCCTATATAAAGCAACATCTCATGGCCCTTCATCCAACATCACCTTGCAACCCACGACAACACATATAAAATTAACATTATTTCCTCTTTACTCCCCCTGACAACAACACTTTCAACCGCCAGTAAGGTGAAGGGCATTCAACGAATCTCCTTCACCCCGGCGCATCTTGACAACTGAACACAATCAATCTGAATTCGGTTACGTACTTTTAAGGTACAGGTTCTCTATTCGAGCAGTATTGTTTCTAAGTTGCCAAGTCAACTGCTTGCCTGCCCGCACGCATCTGTTTGGGGGTGATCGCCATGATCCAGTAATCCATTATCTCATCGAAGGGAGGTGAAACCATGGAAGAGGGTCTCAGCAAAATCCTTGAGCTC
>JAFWEX010000024.1 GCA_017512705.1 Paenibacillus sp. | reverse complement strand
GGTCTGGTGACGCCCCAGTCCCACGCCTGACAAAAGGTCTGGACCAACTTAGAGTCTTCGCCAATCTCCATGGAGATTGATGGTGAAGGTTGGGGCTCGAACCCAACATCCCTGCAGGAGTTATACTCCCGACGCTCTACCACCTGAGCTACTTCACCGACAAGGCACAAACGATCATATTCATTCGTTAGAATTGCTGTACGTGCCTTTTGATCGGAGTGACAGGATTCGAACCTGCGGCATCCTGCCACTCTACATGGTCGGGGTCACGGGAGTCGAACCCGCTTGAACCAGTCCCCAAAGCTGGTGTGTAGCCGTTACACTAAACCCCGACAAAATCGAATCATTTATCATCAAAACATAATAAAAATGTTTGATAGAGTGTATGGTGTTGGTTGTTGTGATTGATGCGCGCATGTTTCTCATCACTATTTTCTTTTTGGGTGATGAATCTACAGTTTCCCATTTCATAATCACCTTCATCGTTATAACGAGCGAGAACATATCCTTGTCCAGTGAATCCGAGTTGTGATGAGACGAGTCCAGCTTGATCAACTAGCTGGCAATATTCCTCAAAAGTCAGCTTACATTTCAAACCTTCAGCTTTTGCATTGACACATTTGTTTCTCCACTTTTGGATGAGCTTTCCGTCATCATCCAATTTTTGTTCAAGCGGTGACTTCTTTCGTTCAAGTGCATTTGAAATGCGTTCAACTGTTTTGTCGGTGCTCCTGGTAAGCCCTTTATTCCACGTTTGCTTCTCGCCTGTTTGATAACATCTTCCCGGGTTAAAATCTTTACCATTTCCATGAACCCGCCACAAATGTGATCTGAGTCCCATCGGATAACACATTTTGCCACACTTCGGGCATGAGACTTTCTCCGAAGATTCCATTGTAACGCCATCCACCGTGTATATTAAACGTATTGGAGCAGGCGCGCTGCCAGCTGCGCTACACCCCGATCTTAATTGTGAATCAACGCAAGGGTTTTACCCTTAAACTACACAGTTTCATTGAGGGACCGTGAAGAGGTGCTGGAACCTCTCATCTCTTGCGCCGAGGTGACTGAGCGGATTCGAACCGCCGACCTCCTGGATCACAGCCAGGCGTTCTTACCAGCTGAACTACAGTCACAGTGCTGGTAGTGGGACTTGAACCCACACGTCCGAAGACAACGGATTTTGAGTCCGTCACGTCTGCCATTCCATCATACCAGCCTTTTGCATACCTATATGTGACAGGTATGCAAATTATTATCGCGATTCATTCAGGATGAAATCCAAGTTCGCGATATTGTTGTTCGTATTCTGCCTGACGACGTTTCCGCTTTTCTTCAGCTCTGCAGTGTGCACATTTGTTCGGGAGTTTGAACTGTTTCTCCTCGAACCATGCAATCTCCGTGTCTGCGAGAACGAAGTGCTTTTTGCAGACATGGCATGTGCGGATTCTCTTCAGTTTCGCATTGAAGGAATCGACCACATAGTCAATGTCGTCATCGTTGATCATGTGAAGCCGGAATTCTTCACAGCAATCGATTCCTCCTGCACCAAAGATTGTATAGAGTCTTCTGGTATAATACTCTCGATCAGTCATTGTCTGGTTGTCATAATTACGTTCACCGAATACAAATTCGTTGCCAACTGTGAGACCGTCATAGATGTCACTGAGTTGATATGTTCGCTTTGAAGCATCGCTTTCGGCCGTTTTATCCCATCGGTTTGTTTTTGGATTGTATACCAGTTGCCAGTACGGATGATCTTCAACGAGATCACATACGAACAGATGCGGGCATGTGTAGCTCTGGAGACCGATTGCAGACTCGGTTCTCTTATATACGAGAATAAAGAATTTGTCATCACCAGCTTCAGCAATCTTCAACAACTCTTTCAGGCGTTCGACACCGTCATCATCGAAACAGGTTAAACGTTCCCGAAGTTCAACTGTGCATCTGGTATTCTCGCGAATACATGCGGCCGCTTGCATGTTCCGTTTTGCACGACGTCCGTTTGCCCTGTCAATATGAAGCTTGATGATATTGGTGAGATCTTCGATATATGCCCCGTCATATACCCCGTCTTCTTCCTCCCCAGCAGCATACAAATACAGCGGCTGAATGATCATTTCGGAGTTAGTAGACTGCCAGAAATCGTCCAGTTGCCGCGCCTGGACCTTAATGATGATTGGGTTGTGATGGATCTCAGTAATGAGATTCTCGATTTTTCGATCCATAATGATACTCCCTTCAAAAAGTTTTAAGTACAGGTATTTGAGCTCCCTGTCCGTTATAATCATATATGTATGGAATATAAAAAATAGTACATATAATGGAATCTCATATATATATTAT
>JAFWEX010000023.1 GCA_017512705.1 Paenibacillus sp. | reverse complement strand
GTATTTTGAAAAAGAGCACTAAAGTTAATCCGCCCATCTTATATCCTCCTTATAATAATAAGCTGAAGCTGATCAAACGTTTGCTGAAATGATGAGCCATTGATCTTTTGTGTAATTATAAAAGTAGCCTGTCCACTGGATATTACTCCAGGGCAGGCTGTTCCTGTCTGTATTGCGAAGGGGACTTGCCGGACCACCGCTTGAATTGACGGCTGAAATGAGCGATATCCTTATATCCGAGCATCACCGCTATATTTTGCACAGAAAGCTGCGGATTACCCAGTAGAACTTTGGCCTCATGCAGCACCATTTGGGATAGGAATGTACGAGGCGACTGTCCAAACACCTGCTTGAATACCCGATTGCAATGGGAAGGACTGATACCCAGCTCTGCGGCGATATCATCGATACCATAGTGACTACCCGTTTCATCTCCTTGTTTGAATTGCTGGCTCATTAGCCCTTGCAGACGGTTCCGAATCTGATGCGCCAGTTCCATTCGCTCGTATCCATTGGTGAACGTCTGTGCTGCTTCCTGAGAGACAGTCTCCCACAGATGACCAAATAGCTCAAATACAGCCGATTGCAGCTGCATACGTTGGACCATCGCACTGGCTGATTGATCTTGTGCAGAGGACATCAGCTTATGTAGCACCGGTTCAATCTGCTGAGTAACCAGACTATTCGCACTGAATAACACTTGTTTGATTCGAGCCAAAAGGGAGAGAAACAGCTGATCATCAATATCAAAATGCATACAGAAATAGGTGAAGCCTTTTCCGTTCCGGCTTTGACTGGAATGAACGCTTCCGGGTGGAATCAACAGCAGTTCACCAGCGTTCTGGACATATAAAGTACCGTTGATCGTCATATACTGCACGCCCTCTGTGACGTAATTAAGCTCATATTGAGGATGCTCATGCGCCGGATAGTCCCAATCGGTTCCGACGCTTCGCAGATGGATGGCGAACAGATTGACGGTCGTTTGCACATCGGGGTAAAAAACTTCATGCACACTTTCTCCTAGATTGGGAGGTAAGTACGTGGAAGACATATGAGTTCCTCCTTACGTTAGTTCATGTTATGTATAATGTGGAGATGAAACGATTCACAAATTTAACCTTGTAACCGCTTTATATATTATCATAGTTCAGCTTGATTTGGGTAAATATTCGATTGATTTGTTCATGGTCTGGACGGGCAGTGCATGATAGGATGGGGCTAATGAAAACGCATGCATACTTTATTCCGAGAGGAGTTATGAAGAATGAGCACATCCAGATCTATTTTTTATAACGCGCATCACGCGCCAATTGGTGCATTTGCCAGTTTCACGCTAGGTTATAAAGGGGCTAAAGGCGGACTGGGTCTCGAACTTGGCAAGCCAGCTGACCAGAACGTATATATTGGATTACAGGCTCGTGATGAAGAGCATTATCAGGCGTTGCCTTTTTATGAGGCAAGTGAAGATGAGAGTAGCCGTTATGACGTGGAGAAGCTGGACAGCGGAAGTCAAGCTGACGGTGCAGGAACAAAGCCGCTGATTTCGGCGTTTCGGGATGAAGACATCACTCGGGAGTTCACTTCAGGTACAGATACGTGGTCGGCAGGGGATCTTGAATTCCGCATCTATTCACCTGTACGTCCGGTTCCACACCCGAAGAGTTCTGACCGTGAAGCGCTTATGGATGCCCTCGTGCCTGCGGTATTGGTTGAAATGACGATAGACAACAGTCAAGGTGAGAAAACACGCAAAGGTTACTTTGGTTATCAAGGTAGCGATCCGTATTCAGCAATGCGTTTGATCGGCGGACCAGAGGGCGGAACGTTGACAGGGGTTGGACAAGGTCGTTTGACAGCTATCGTGTCCAAAAACGAAGGACTGTGGCCTGCGCGTGGATTTACGCTTGAGAAAATTCTGGAGGAAAAGCATCGGGATAATTTGGCCTTTGGCTTGGGTGCCACCTCTGTATTGCTGATGGAAGTGCCGGCTGGTGAGAAACGCACATTCCAATTCGCTGTATGTTTCTACCGCGGCGGGATTGTAACCACCGGAATGGATACGACGTATTGGTACACACGCTACTTTGCTGATATTTTGGAGGCGGGTGAGTATGCGTTGAACCGCTTTGATGCCCTGACCGCTTCATGTGCTGAAGTTGATCAACGTCTTGGAACGGCAGCATTGAGTGAGGATCAGTCCTTTATGCTTGCCCATTCTATTCATAGCTACTATGCGAGTACTCAGTTGCTGGATGCAGATGGAGAACCGCTCTGGATTGTGAATGAAGGGGAATATCGGATGATGAATACGCTGGACCTGACTGCAGACCAGTTGTACTTTGAGCTTGCCCTCAATCCTTGGACGGTACGTAACGAGCTGGAGTGGTTTGTGAAGCGTTACAGCTATACAGATCAGGTTCGTTTCCCGGGAGAAGAGAAGTTGTATCCTGGCGGAATAACATTTACGCATGATATCGGCATCGCCAATGTATTCTCTCGTCCGGGACACTCTGCATATGAACTGGTCGGTATCGACGATTGCTTCTCGCAGATGAGTCATGAAGAGCTGGTGAACTGGCTCTGCTGCGCAACAGTATACATTGAGCAGACACAGGATCGGGAGTTTGTCCAAGCGATGCTGCCGGTTATTCAGGAATGCTTCCAAAGTATGCTTAACCGCGACCATCCTGAAGAGAATCAACGTAACGGTTTGATGGGCCTTGATAGCAGCCGTACACAGGGCGGGGCAGAGATTACTACGTATGATAGTCTGGACGTATCCCTTGGGCAGTCCCGTAATAATATCTACCTTGCTGGTAAATGCTGGGCTGTATATGTTGCGCTGGAGAAACTGTTTGCAGCGCAAAAGCTGTCAGAGCTGTCTCATCAGGCAGGAAAACAAGCCGATCGCTGTGCCGCAAGTGTTGCCGCTCAGTTGACCGATGGAGGCTATATCCCAGCAGTTATTGCGGAAAATAATGATTCACGTATCATTCCGGCGATTGAAGGTCTGGTATTCCCTTATTTTACAGGCTGCGTAGCGGCACTGGATCTTAATGGCCGATTCGGACCATATATCAAGGCACTGCACACGCATCTTCAGACCGTGCTTGTTCCTGGAACATGCCTGTTTGAAGATGGAGGCTGGAAGCTGTCTTCCACAAGCAACAATTCCTGGTTGAGTAAAATTTACTTGTCCCAATTTATTACCCGTGAGATTCTGGGTGTGGAGTGGGATGAGACTGGAAAAGCAGCAGACGCAGCTCACGTGAAGTGGCTGCTTCATCCGGAGGAATCCTACTGGTGCTGGAGTGACCAGATTTTATCCGGTGTTGCGGTGGGCAGCAAGTATTATCCACGCGGCGTAACGTCAATCCTGTGGCTTCTTGAAGGTAAAGGCAATGCTCTTGCAGAGATCTATGCCAATAAGGAGGTTGTGCAATGAATCAGACGACCGTTCACTCCAATCTGTCCGGTCCCAAGTATGATGCGTGGTTAGGTTATCATGCTGCATTACCAGGAACAAACGGGGCTGCAAGAACGGCAGCTCCTCTCTGGAGCAGGTTGATTGATGTACAGGAACATCATCCAATCATTGACACTGCACTTACTGAGCTCAAGCTAGGGCTTCGCAAGTTATACGGGGAAGAACCCGTACTCTGCCATGCAGAGGAACAGAATGCTGAGCAGAAGGAGCGTAGTTCTGCAATTCGACTAGGCACGTGGGCCGGGAGCGAATCTGTGGCGAATGCCTTTACAGACGCGGAACGTTCTGCTGTGCATGGTGAGGGCTACCTTATTCGTGAAGATGAGTCTCTTCATGGACTGGTGATTGGTTCTGAAACACCGCAAGGTATTCTGTATGCTGTGTTTCACTTACTTCGTGAACTGACGTTAAATCCAGTTGGTACGAATGGTCCGGCCGATTCCACATTAAATGTGGAGAAAAGGCCAATTGCATTTCAAGAACAGCCTGTAAACCAGCTGCGTATGATTAATCAGTGGGACAATGTGGATGGTAGTATCGAGCGGGGATATGCTGGGCGTTCTATTTTTTACGAAAATGGTGAGTTCTCACAAGATTTAGGACGGATTCGAGATTATGCCCGATTATTAGCTTCAACCGGTATTAATGCGATATCTATAAACAACGTTAATGTACACAAGCAAGAGAGTCTGTTTCTGACAGAACGTTACCTGGGCGATGTTGCGAAGGTAGCCACTGAATTCAGAGCGTACGGTATCCGCTTGTTTCTTAGTGCCAATTACGCAAGTCCAATCGAAGTTGGTGGTCTGCCAACCGCTGATCCACTGGATCAACAGGTGCGAGAGTGGTGGAACATTCAAACGGCGAAGGTATACGCTGCGATTCCGGATTTTGGTGGATACCTGATTAAGGCTGATTCTGAAAATCGTCCTGGACCGTTCACTTATAACCGTGATCATGCAGATGGAGCGAACATGTTAGCTGAAGCACTCCGTCCGTTTGGCGGGTTGGTGATCTGGCGCTGTTTCGTTTACAACTGTAAACAAGACTGGCGAGATCGTTCTACAGACAGAGCGCGTGCGGCGTATGATCACTTTAAACCGCTGGATGGACGATTTGCGGACAATGTCATTTTGCAGATCAAAAATGGGCCAATGGATTTTCAGGTCAGAGAAGCGGTATCACCTCTATTTGGAGCAATGGAGAAGACGAATCAAGTCATCGAGTTCCAGATTACACAGGAATACACGGGGCAGCAGCGACATCTAGCTTATCTTGTGCCCCAGTGGAAAGACATTCTGGATTTCGACACCTACGCTAAGGGTAAGGGTTCAGAGATCAAACGTATTGCAGATGGTTCGCTCTATCAGCGTCCTTATAGCGGGTTCGCTGCTGTATCCAATATTGGTGCGGATGCGAGTTGGACGGGACATCCTTTGGCTCAAGCGAATCTGTACGGATATGGCAGACTTGGGTGGAATCCCGAACTTTCAGCGGAAGATATTGCGGAAGAGTGGGTAAGATTAACGTTTGGACATGATGAACAAGTTGTTCAGCGGATTACGGGGATGCTGCTCTCTTCCCTGGATATCTACGAAAACTATACTGCACCTCTGGGTGTGGGTTGGATGGTGAACCCGGATCATCACTACGGACCTAATGTAGATGGGTATGAGTATTCCAAATGGGGAACGTATCACTTTGCCGACTGTCATGGAATTGGGGTTGATCGGACGGTGAAGAGTGGTACAGGATATACTTCCCAATATCATCCTGAAAATGAGGCTAAATATGAACCATTGGAGACTTGTCCCGATGAATTGATTCTCTTTTTCCATCATGTTCCGTATACGCATGTGTTGCACTCTGGTAAAACGGTCATTCAGCACATCTACGATACTCACTTCGAAGGTGCCGCACAAGCCGAAGCTCTGGCCGAGACATGGAGAGAGCTGGAGGGGAAAGTAGATCCAGTTATCTTTGATAAGGTTGCTGCTCTGCAAGAAGAACAGGCCGAACATGCGAAGGAATGGCGGGATATGATCAATACGTATTTTTATCGCAAGAGCGGAATTGCGGATGAACAGGCACGAAAGATCTATTCATAATGTAAAAGCATACGACTAACGCACAGCGTACTAAACGTTTTCTTTAAACCAGGATACAGCAGTGACATGCATAAGGGGGAGAATGCGTATGAGTCAACATCGATTACCTGAGATGATGAAGGCTGCTGTTATGACAGAGCCAGGACATATTGTAATTGAGGAACAACCTGTTCCTCGACCTTCAGCCAATGAAGTACTGATCAAGGTGATGGCTGTGGGCGTCTGCGGATCTGATGTACACTATTTCGAACATGGGCGGATTGGCAGATTTGTTGTGGAGAAACCGATAATTCTTGGTCATGAATGTGCAGGTGTTGTTGCAGCGGTTGGAGAAGACGTCACACGTTTGAAATTTGGAGATCGGGTTGCCATTGAACCTGGAGTAACATGTGGTCATTGTACAGCTTGTAAGACAGGGCGCTACAATCTGTGCCCGGATGTACAGTTTCTGGCGACACCTCCGGTTGATGGCGCTTTTGTGCAGTACATGGTCATGCGTGAAGATATGGTGTTTCCGATTCCGGATCATCTGACGTATGAAGAAGCAGCCATGAATGAACCTTTCTCTGTTGGCATTCATGCAGCGAGACGCAGTAAACTGGCCCCAGGCTCTACACTGGCTATTATGGGCATGGGACCTGTTGGACTGATGGCTGTTGCGGCTGCGAAATCTTTCGGTGTTCAGACGATTATCGTTACGGACCTGGAAGAGGTTCGTCTTGAAGCGGCGAGCCGGATGGGGGCAACACATACCATTAATGTACGTCATGAGGATGCACTTGCTGTCATTCGGGACATTACGGGTGGAATCGGTGTGGATACAGCATGGGAGACAGCAGGTAATCCCCAAGCATTACAATCAGCCCTTTACTCTCTACGTAGGGGTGGTACACTAACCATTGTGGGATTGCCTGCACAGGATGAGATTGCCATTAACATTCCGTTTATTGCGGACAATGAAGTGGATATCTATGGCATCTTCCGTTATGCCAACACGTATCCTGCGGGGATTACCTTCTTAAGCTCAGGTCAACATGACGTGATGTCGCTGATTACGGATCGATATCCACTCGAAGAGACACAGCAAGCAATGGAGCGAGCCCTGCATAACAAGAGTGGAAGTCTGAAAGTGATGGTTTACCCGAACGGTATGTAAAATAAATCGAATGGAGTCCTGTACACGGATGTGTATAGGCTCTTTTTTGATAGTAAGACTCCCTTTTTTCTTTTTTCGCATGAAAACATGGACAACTTGCCAGCACATGGTATAATTCATGTTGATTTTAATATATAAATGAAAACACATGGTTACAGGTGTTCATAATTTGGCGAAAGGAACTGAAGGTTGTGAGAACACATGAGTTTATGATTCACGCGGATTTCCATCGGGATGAGCTGTTGTCGGTATCCTCTCAAGCGTCACGCTTTGCCTCGGAGATTTCTTTGTCTTATAGGGAGTCTGATCACGAGCATCGTGTAGATGTGAAGAGCTTGCTTGGTATGGCGCTGCTGCCGCTTCGAAATGGTAGTATTGTCCGATTACAGACAAAGGGAAGGGACGAATTAGAGGCATTGGAGTACATGCTGCATGTACTGGAGAAAGGCCCAGCCTAAAAACCGATCACATGCCCAATCGCATGGATTATAAATTTTCTGTCTTTTCATCAATTCTTGCTGGTACTTCGTGCAAAAAAAGAGTATAATAAAATTTAGTGTTATTCTGGGAGTACCCAAATTAAAGGAGTGTAAATAGATTATGGCAAAAGTTGACATCCATCCAAAGACACAGCTCGTTATTTTCTACGATGCAAGTGCTGACTTCAAATTCTTGGCTTCTTCCACGAAGTTCTCGAACGAAACTATGGAATGGGAAGACGGTAACACATACCCTGTGATCCGTGTAGATACTAGTTCTGCATCCCACCCATTCTTCACTGGTAAACAAAGAAACGTGGATATCGGTGGACGCGTTGACAAGTTTAACCGCAAATACAACCTCAAAAACTAGTTCTTGTATAGATGAGGCGAAACCCCTGGAATGCGATTCCGGGGGTTTTTGTTTTTCTAATATATGTTGTATTCGAGTAGATTGAAACCAAATATTGCGCTTTCAACACATTCGGTTGTAAACTAGAGAACAGAGTCTAAACGTAGTGGGGAGGAAACAAAGATGAACAGAATTACACATATGGTAACATTTACGCTTTATGCAGGTAAGGATAATGCAGATGCCGAAACATTTTTGCAAGAAAGTAAGGAAGCGCTTGCGACTATTCCAGGTGTAGAGAATTTTCAGGTATTACGTCAGGTGAGTATAAAAAATGAGTTCGATTATTGCTTTTCTATGGAGTTTGCTGATCAGGCTGCATACGATGCTTACAATGATCATGCGGTGCACCGTCAATATGTAGCGGAACGCTGGGAGAAAGAAGTCAGCCGTTTTCAGGAGATTGATCTTATGCAATATAGCTGCGATGAAAGCTAAAAGATGAATGCAGGAACACACATCGTTATATTTATAAATAGATGAATCAAATGACTTATTTTATCGAAATCGTTTTCTCATAGGAGCAATACTATTGGAGGAGGTCATTTCGTTCATGCAACTGGATCTGTCGGGAAAAACTGCACTCGTTACGGGTGCAACTGGACAATTGGGAAGAGTCATGGCTCGTACACTTGCCGCGTGCGGTGCTAATCTTGCGTTGCATTACATAAACAATGAAAAGAAGGCCGAAGAACTAAAGGATGAAATTGAAACGCTAGGTCGTCAGGCGGTTATTGTACAAGGTGATATCACAAAACAGGATACAGCATTTCAAATTCGCGATGAGATTCAGCATAAGCTGGGCGGTGTTGATATTGTTGTGGCTAATGCGGTCATTCAATACGAATGGACAACTGTGCTGGATCAGGATCCTGAAGATTATCTAAGTCAATTTGAATCTTGTGTGATGCAAAGTGTGTACCTTGCTAAAGCTTTTATCCCTTACATGCAGCACATGAGATCAGGCCGTTTCATTGGAATCAACACGGAATGTGCGATGCAAAATTTTGCTCACCAGTCGGCTTATACTGCGGGTAAACGCGGAATGGACGGTCTATACCGTGTACTAGCCAAGGAAGTTGGCGAATATCAGATTACAGTCAATCAGGTAGCGCCTGGATGGACGATCAGTGAAAGAGATCGCGGCAATGAACCTGCACAGGATGAAGCTTATACCCGTACTGTACCATTGAAACGTAGAGGAGAAGATCAGGAGATTGCGAATGCTGTTGCTTTCTTGGCTTCAGATCTGTCCTCATTTATTACGGGGGCTTATATTCCTGTAAGCGGTGGTAATGTCATGCCTGCAATCTAAAGTACACTTTAGGTCGGGGAAGCCACACACTTTGAGCCAAACAAAAGGAGCAAACAAAATACGTTTTCTAATAAATCCGGTTACCTCTCATATGAGGTGGGCGGATTTTTTGTTTTTGGTTTGTTACAGATTACATGTCGGGATTTGTTGCTCATATACATGGAGAGATGATTTAACGGTATCGATCAACGATCTGATCAAATGAGGTAGATAATAAAAGTTAAACAATTCTATTTATGTATATTAATAGAGTATAATTTGTTTTTAAATCGAATGTTCATTAGAATAGGTAAAGTCAGGAAGGATGAATATCCTTGCTGACATACATAGTTCATGCTCTTGAAGCTAAGCGGAATGAATTAATACCATCACAAATGACACTTTTGGAGGAGATCATCATGAATCACACAGGAAAAGTAGCTATTATTACAGGAGCAGGAAGTGGACTAGGTCAGGCCGCAGCGTTAAAGCTGGCTGAGCAGGGTGCTTCTATCGTTGTAGTTGATCTTGTGGAAGAGACAGGACTAGAAACAGTCAAGAAGATTGAGCAACTTGGAAGCAAAGCTATTTTTGTGCAAGCAGACGTAAGTAAAGCTGACCAAGTAGAGAACTATGTGAAGAAAACGGTCGAGGAATTCGGGCGAATTGATATGTTTTTCAATAACGCTGGCATAGCTGGCCCAGGAGTCAAACTGATTGAACATACAATTGAACAATTTGATCAGATCATTGACATTAATCTCAGAAGTGTATTTTACGGATTGAAATATGTCATTACGGAAATGCTCAAAACAGGTGGCGGCTCCATTCTCAACACTGCTTCAACAGCAGGTATTGTTGGTGTTTCCGCGGTAGCTCCTTATGCGGCGACTAAACACGGCGTAGTGGGCTTAACACGTACAGCGGCGATTGAATATGGTAAGGATAACATTCGCGTCAATGCCATTGCTCCAGGAACGATTGAGACACCAATGGTTGTTCAATTCGGAAAAGACAATCCAGAAGTTTTCCAGGCTACGGTGGATAGCATACCATCTGGACGTCTGGGCAAACCCGAAGAGATCGCCAATTTGGTATCCTTCCTGCTCGGAGATGATGCGCCTTACATTAATGGAGCGGTATATCCAATTGATGGTGCTGTCACTGCTCAATAAGATATAGATCTACGTATTGTTAAAAAGTAAAGCATGATCAAAGAGGAACTGTCAGAGAAATTTCGCTGCAGTTCCTTTTTGATTTGTCTACCGGTTTGACGGGCAAGGCATACACGATAGAAAACGATCCACTAGAATTGTTTTTTTCTAAGACTCGTTCAGCAGCACTTCAATGGAAACCCAACGATGATGAAGCCATTCATTTCAGTTGAACCGGAATTTCCTTAACACCACGAACGATAAGGCCTGGTCTCCATTCCAGTGTATCGATATCCTTTTGCAGTCTTAGGTTTGGAAACCGCTTCAACAGTGTGCTCACAGCAATCTCACCTTCGAGACGGGCCAGCGGGGCACCCAGGCAGAGATGAATGCCTTTACCAAAAGCCAAGTGTGAACTTTTCTCGCGTCTGATGTCGAACACATCCGGGTCGCTGAATTGCTCTTCATCTCGATTCGCAGAGTCTAGCGCAACAATCACGAGTTCACCCTTAGCAATCTGATGTCCACGAAATTCAATATCCTCTGAAGCCCAGCGTGATGTGCTGAATTCAACGGGACCGTTGTAACGCAGCATTTCTTCAATCGCTTGATGGATCAGCTCGGGCTGCTGAATTAACAAATCCCGTTGTTCCGGATGCTCAAGCAGCGCCAGAATCCCGTTACCGATCAGATTTACAGTCGTTTCATGTCCAGCAATAATAAGAAGTGCTACAACACTAAGCAATTCTTTTTCGGTCAACTGCTCTCCGAATTCTTCGGCAATGACGAGTTGGCTGATTAGATCCTGTCCGGGCTCTTTACGTACTTTGGCGAACCAGTCTGTCAGATACTCGGTGAACTCCCGTTCATGTTGATGGAACAGTTCTGCACTCTCCGCAACTGATGCATCAATAACCGTGTTCGACCACATGCGGAATTTTTCACGATCCTCCCGTGGCACACCAAGAATTTCACTGATGACAATAATAGGCAGTGGGAAGGCAAAATCATCAATGAGATTCATCGTCTCTTGCGAAGGCAGATTATCAAGTAGATCATCTGCGATGCTCTGGACATGATCTCTCATATCAGCAACAAGTTTCGGCGTAAAAGCCTTTTGTACCAAACCTCGCAAACGGCGATGATCCGGCGGATCGGAGAACAGCATGTTATTAGAAAAAATAGTCTGGTTGTCTGGTCCATACCGTTTAACGATGTCTTTGCTAAAACGGGAGTCTTTCAAAATCTGAACGGCATCCTCATATCGGGAGATAATCCAGCCAAACACTCCGTGAGGGAACATGACTTTGAAGACAGGGTCGCTTTTTCTTAATTTTTCATAAACCGGATAAGGATTTTGAGTAAAGGATGATGTAAAAAAATTAGAGCTTGAGATATGGTTAGACTCATTAGATTCATTCTGATTCAAATGTGTAATCTCCTCTCCTATGGCTGAAAGACTCCTTACCTTATATTTATTCCATACATTAGGAGGTAAAACCTTGTTACACGAAATAAAAATGAAATATTTGCAGGAATATGATGGAAGAATCCAGAAGACAAGGTAATGCGCCAAGAATACGTTTGCAAAAATGTTAAAGAGGTGAGTAGAGACATGTCCTATAGGCAGCTGCCCTTGCATTATCATCAGATTCCAGCAAGTCCTATTGTGCTCGGTTGTATGCGTTTTGGAGGCGCGTGGGATGGACAACCCATTACCGAAGATTTGGTGGTTGAAGGCCGTCTAGCAGTGGAAGCTGCATTGGAGATTGGAATTAATCACTTTGATCTTGCGGACATCTATACACGTGGTAAGGCGGAGCATGTATTTGGACGAATATTATCTGAAAACCAAGGTCTTCGAGAGCAAATTATTATTCAATCGAAATGTGGCATTCGGCTGGTAGGAGATGATGAAGGCCCGCAGCGCTACGATACATCAGGAGCACATATTATCGAGAGTGTTGATGGAATTTTATCCCGGCTCGGTACAGATTACTTGGATATCCTGCTGTTGCATCGCCCTGATCCTCTTGCCCACCCTCAGGAGATCGGAGAAGCACTGGCTAAACTTCATCAGTCGGGTAAAGTAAGACATTTTGGCGTATCCAATATGGGCTCTGAACAGATCCGCTTGTTACAGATGTATAGTCGTGTGCCATTCATTGTGAATCAACTTGAGATGAGTTTGGATAAAATCGGGTTTGTGGAAGCGGGTGTAACCGTGAACCGCGCTCAGGCAAAAGAGAATGTTTTTCCATATGGTACGATGGAGTATTGTCAGGCAGAGCATATCCAGCTACAAGCATGGGGGCCTCTCGCTCAGGGAAGGTTTACAGGTAGAGTCGTGGACGGACAACGGCCGGAAATAGAACCCACAGCTGAAATCGTAGCCCGTATTGCTAGAGAACGAGGTGTCACGTCGGAAGCGGTTGTACTGGCCTGGCTCATGAAACATCCAGCAGGCATTCAACCGGTGATTGGCTCGATTCGTCCAGAGCGTATTCTGGCATGTCGTGATGCATCGCAGGTGGAACTGACGCGATATGAATGGTACGAACTGTATTCCTCTTCGTGCGGACGAAGAATGTAATATTCTAAACAAAGTAACGGATGAAGCACGGGTCGCTACGGACTTGTGCTTTTTTCATTTGCTTCAGCTGTGATGAAAAGGGACGCTGTTGATTGGAAACATCGTTCATATTTATACCGTGTAATGAGCCATTCGACTTAGGCTAAAGTGCGGATAAGAAGGACGTTTCAACCATTTTTGCTCGTTTTCAGGCTAGCTGGCTCATTGCTATGGTAAAATACAAAAAAATAGGAACATACGATCTGTTTGATATGAGAGGAGACATCTTGATCATGGAGATGCTTAAACCCCCAGCGGAGACATTATACGAGAGAGAGTTAATGGCATTACAACAGGAAGATCAAGGCCATCGTCCGCCTAACTGGTTATTATCTCCAGCTTATGTGCGGGATTTTATTATTGGCCGAGACCAACCGGCTACGCTGGATGGAGAGAAGATCACCATCACACGCAAATTCTATGGAAATGATGTGTTAATTGAGCGTGCCGTCGTTACCCTCGCAGGGAATCGTGGATTGATGCTTGTTGGTGAGCCTGGTACAGCCAAAACGATGCTAAGTGAGCTCCTCACGGCTGCGATCTCCGGTACAAGTCTGAATACGATCCAGGGTACGGCAGGTACAACGGAGGATATGATTAAGTATTCGTGGAATTACGCGATGCTGCTGGACAAAGGACCCTCTGAAGCAGCACTTGTGCCTTCACCGCTATACACTGGCATGAAAAAGGGCATTCTTACGCGATTTGAGGAGATTACACGTTGTCCAGCCGAAGCGCAGGACAGCTTGATCAGTATTTTGAGCGATAAAGTGATGAGCATCCCAGAACTTGATGGGGGTGTGCTTTTTGCCAAACCGGGATTCAATGTCATTGCTACCGCCAACATTCGGGATAAAGGTGTAAACGAGATGAGTGGAGCACTCAAACGGCGTTTTAATTTTGAAACGATCAAACCGATCCAGAATGTAAAAATGGAAGCTAAAATCATTGAATCGCAGGCGAAGAACTTATTATTACATAGTGGAATTGACACCGAAATTCAAACCGATGTGGTGGAGCTGCTGGCGACTACATTTATGGAACTGCGTACGGGGATGTCGCGTGAAGGTTATAAATTGGATACACCGCAAGCGTCCATGAGTACTGCAGAAGCAGTGTCCGTATACGTTCAAAGTGCGATGACATCGTATTATTACGAGGGTAAATCCATTGCACTGGATCGACTGGTTCAAAATATGCTGGGAACAATTGCGAAGGAAAATGACAAGGATCTGAGTATTCTCAAAAGTTACTTTTCCAAAATTGTGAAAGCCCGCTCCGCGGAAGAGGAAATCTGGAAAAATTATTTTGAGGCAAGAAAATGGATCGGTTAGACCAGATACAGCCAGCTGATGCTGTCAGTCTATTGGATATAACGGATATGAGTCAACTTCGAGCGATCTTTGAATCCCGTGTATACAATCTGAAACATCGAACGGTTTATTTTCCGATACGACATCATAGCCCGGCCTGTGCTCATCATCTGCAGCGTGTCATTGGGGAGTACAAGCCTGATCTCATTCTGATCGAAGGTCCCGAGAGCGGCAACTCGCTTATAGCTGTACTCACCGATGAAAAGACCCTTCCACCAGTCAGCCTCTATTATACCTATGAAGATGATCATGGCAGAGAGGCTTGTTATTATCCGATGCTTCGGTATTCTCCCGAATACGTGGCATTAAAAGAAGCTCAGCGGCTGGAGATCCCGGCACAGTTCATCGACTTGGATTATCGACATGTATCTAGACGTGCTGGAAGCCCTGCGGAACAGGAACAGAAAGAAATTTCCATTCAGGATGAAACGTTACTTGCCGACTCGGAGTTTATTAGCCGATTATGTCAGAAAACAAACTGCCGGAGTTTCGATGAGTTGTGGGAAAAGGTATTTGAAATTGGTGGTCTGGAGAAGACGACCTCCGAATTTGTGCAGGATGTTTTCACGTATTGTACATTATCCAGAATGTGTTACACCCAAGAGCGTCTTATTGCAAGTGGTGACTTGTTAAGGGAAGCACATATGGCTAGGCGGATTAAGGAAGCTGAAGAGCAGTATCAACGTGTACTTGTGATTACGGGAGGCTTTCATACTTATGGTTTAGTGACTTCAGCGGGCCAAGAAGTGGAACGAGAGAAAGAAAAGTCACCTCCGCAGGTTAAAGCAGATTCAGGAGAAGCTCAGCAACAGATGTATCCGATGGTGTATACGTTTGCGGAAGCTGATCGTCTGAACGGTTATGCTAGCGGCATGCCTTATGTGAATTTTTACGATCAAATCTGGGATCAACTTGTACGTTCTGCAAAATCTCCTTACCGAGTAACTACACTGAACGTGATCTCCAGACTCATGCGTAAACTGCGGGACCGAGAAGAACATGTATCTACAAGTGACGCAATTGAAGCGTACAGTATGATCCAGGGTCTGGCTGAGCTTCGCGGCAAGCAAGAAGGTGGAGTCTACGAGTTAATGGACGCCGCACTTTCTTCATTGGTGAAAGGTGAGCTTACAATTGCCACCGACAAGCCGCTGCAAGAACTGCAGCTTCTGTTGACCGGGGATGCTATTGGGAGCGTTGCGCCACATGCTTTTCATATTCCGATCGTGGAAGATTTTAAATCTCGCTGTACAGAATTCAAGCTCCAGATTCGCACAACGGGTCAGCATAAAAAGGTGCTTGACCTGTATGCGAAACCAGAACACCGCTTGATTAGTCAGCTCTTTCAATGTATCTCCTATCTGGTTCCCGAATTCGCCAAACGTCAGGCAGGCCCGGATTGGGTTGCACAGCGGGATATGAATCTGGTTCGTGAAACGTGGGAGTATATGTATTCCTCAAGGATTGAAGCGAGGCTGATCGAAAATTCTCTCTATGGCGGCACGCTTGCCACAGCAGCTACTCGCAAAATGGAAGAGCAGATGCAAGATATCCCTGATCACCACAGCGGTGATCTTGCTCAGTTAATGCTTCAGGCCCTGTTAATGGGTCTCCAGGAGACCGCTTTGCATTTGTATGCCAAGGTACGGGCTGCCCTGCGGACAGATGGTCATTTTTTGTCTTTATGCAACAGCCTAACGATTCTGAACCGGATTCATCAGCACCGTCGATTACTAGGATTATCAGATGATCCATACCTCCCTGAACTTGTGTCGGAAGCGTACAGTAATGCGGTAGACAAACTACAGCAACTTTCGAGGACCCATGCGGATGAACATGAAGGGATTGTTCAGGGGTTAAAGTTGCTTGCGATGTTGGCCGAATCATCTGAGGAACGATTCCAGAATACATCGTTTCGAACGCATCTGAATGAGCTCTTATCTGATCCAAAGCTTCCTGCGCAGATCGAAGGGGTCTGTATAGCTATTGCCTCAGGCCTTGGCGATCGACGACGCGAGGAGATTGTGGAGCGCGCTCGTGGATACATTCGAGGGGGGCCTGTACAGATTCGGCAAACGGCTCTATTTCTCCAGGGTGTATTTACGGTAGCACGAGATGCTTTCTTATATGAAGATCAACTGTTATTTGAGCTAAACGGGTTAATTGAGCAATTATCCTATGACGATTTTATTGCAATGGTCCCAGAGTTACGTCTGGCGTTCACGTATTTTACACCGATGGAAACGAATCTGATTGCTGAGCGTGTGGCGAAGCTGCATCACGTAAATTCGAATGAAATGTTGATCCCTGCGTTGGATGAGCAGCTACTTGTGCAGTACAAAACGCAGGATGAGGCGCTTCGAAAGGAGTTTGCTGCATGGAAGTTAATATGAATGACCTCCGTCGTGATCAGCGTGATCAGAACGAAAGGTTGACAGACCTTACCACTTCGGAAGAACGAAGTGCTATTGAAACGTTGAACCGGTGGCGTCTGATTCTTGGCGAATCTGCCGAAGCAGGACTGTATGAGTCGGAGCGGTATTCATCGGACGAATTTCAATATAGGGAACTAGACGAGATTCTCGGTTATCTGTATAACCGTGAGTACGGTGAAGAGCAAGGTTATCGTAAAGAAGGCGGACGTGGTTCATCCGATCTAACCGTTCCGAACTGGTTACACAAGGTCAGGGATCTTTTTCCGAAATCAACGGTTGAAATTTTAGAGAAACAAGCACTGGATCGCTATGGCTTGACGGAACTGTTAACCGATAAGAAGCTGCTAGAGTCGCTCGAACCCAATATGAATCTTCTCAAAAATATTATGCAATTCAAAGGGCGCATGAAAGGGGACGTACTGCGAAGTGCCAAGGATATCGTGCGAACAATCGTCGAGGATCTGCGCAAAAAGCTGGAGTCTCATGCTCGGGCGAGCATCATGGGAAAACGGAGTCGATATGCAACTAGTTCAGTGCGCTCCCTGCGCAACCTGAATTTTAAACGGACGATTACCCGGAATTTGAAAAATTACGATAAACACAAAAAAAGGTTTGTCATCGATCGTCTTTATTTTGACGGGAATATACAGCAGCACAACAAGTGGAACATCATTATCGGTGTGGATGAGAGCGGCAGTATGATGGATTCAGTAATTTACAGTTCTGTCATGGCGAGTATTTTTTATCGTTTGAATGCGCTCCGCACAAAATTGTTCATTTTCGATACTCAGGTTGTGGATTTGAGTGATCGTTTGGAAGATCCTGTAGATGTGCTGATGAATGTGCAGCTCGGTGGGGGAACTCATATTGCTAAAGCACTCCGATATGGCGAGACGCTGATTGAGAATCCCGGAAAAACGATATACATCTTGGTGAGTGATCTTGAGGAAGGATATCCAATTAATCAAATGTACCAAGCCTGTAAGGATATTATCGATGCCGGATGTAAGCTGCTTGTGCTCACAGCCCTCGATTTCAATGGAGATTCCGTATACAACAAACATGCCGCACAGACGCTAGCCAATATGGGGGCACATGTAGCCGCTATTACACCAAACGAGCTTGCTGAATGGATTGGCGATATTATTACTTGATTTCATAGAGGAGGAATAAATTATGCTTACCGCAGACCGTGCAGTAGAGAGTTTGGTTGAAAAGTTCGCTACGATCTGTTCAGATGATTACTCACTCACGACGGATCGCAGTTCCGAGATTATTGATTATGTCATGGGTACAACAGATAAGTTCCCTGAAATGATGGGAAAAACAAGTCATTATGTATATCGAACGGTAGATGCACTAGAGAAGCTGCGCAAGAAGGACGATGGAGATATTTTCTTTCGAGCTGGAGCTGTTGCAATGCATCTGGAATCCAGTTACTTCCGGAGAAGCCCTTGGGGTGTGAGTGCGTTTGTAACCTGTCTTGGTGAGGATTCAGAGGCTTACGGTTTAAACGGAAAAAGCAAGGAAGCTGACCGGATGGGGAGCTTGATAGTCCGTTTGAAGAAAATGAAACACTATTCGGGTGAAGAAGAGATTCTTAATGAGCTACGACGCCGCGTGAAACGCGCACAATGGCTCTTTGATACCAAAAAAGCAGACGGTCACGGAGATTATAGAGACGTGCTCAATGCGCTGATGCTTGTTCATTTATGTATGCATCCTGATGGTCAGTTTGAGAATAAGGACGAGATTAAGGAAATCACCCTCAAGCTCCCTGAACTGTTCCAGCATGTAATGGCTAATGATGCGGCGAAGCTCCAAAAAGAACTCTATGCCTTGATCGAACCTTTGATTGCAGGCAATGTACAAGGTAAACAAAACAGTTCAACGCAACTGCTGGAAGAAGAGTTCCTGAAGCAGAAACGCAATGAACTGATTGCTAAACACTATCCTGAGATCACCTTTTCTCCGAAACATTATATTTCAAATGCCGTATTCCATCAGTCCTTGGTGCTGATCTGCAGTGCTACATTGTATCTGACGAATATTAGCGGAGGTAAGCAACGGTTCCTTGAGAATCTTAACGAAGTTGGTAACATGCTTCTCGAAGTCGTTCAACATCTGCATGAACTGTACCCGTTGGAAGTTCGTAAGTCTCTGTTGAGTATGAATTCACGCTCAAGAAATGAAGATGATCTGCTAGCCGGACTAGTGTCACTGGATGAGCCATATCAGTTAATCGAAACGATGCAGCTTGAACTAAACTCCTACCGGGTATCGTGGAACACGATCAAAGCAGCCATTGCCAGTCAGCCTGAGCAGTCTAAGCGAGCGTATGAGATTGTGAAAGCACCTTTTCTGAAGTTATGTCTTCACAAGATCATGCTCGATCAAGGGATCACTACATTTGAACCCGAAAACACTATAGAAGAGGCCGTATTCCGTGTGCTGCGTCACCCGTTAGAAGGTGGAAGGCAGGGACTGGCCATTGCGAGATATTTGAATGGGGAGTACACACTTGAAGAGTATTGGGAAGATAAGGACAGCCGAGGCTTGTTTAATCAAATCAATCGGGATCGAAAGCGGATTAACAATCTAATTAGTATTAGTTTCCTGCCTCTTGATTCAGAGCCGATGCGCCGCTTCGCCATTCTGCTTACTTATCCGGAATGGACGATCGATATTGTGTCAGACATGTATCATTCTTATGCGTTTAGCGGTGAGCAGATCTTGAATGCATATGGTGATGATCCTCAGGTCAAACGGGAACAATTGCTAACCAGTCTGATCTCGCTGAATGGCATGACGGATTATATGTATCTATCGATGCCACAGGATGAGTATCGGTGTATTTTGCAGCAGAACCTGGAATATGCGTTGAAGCAGTACAAAAAACTGCCCACAGATACACGCATTTTAACGCTGGAGTTGGCATTTGAGCAGCGGGAGACACTGCCTAAGAAGCAATTAGTGACAGCGATTCAGGCAGGTTTACAGGATACGTCCAAAAGAGCTAACAGTGTTGCCTTAGCGGAGTTCAACCGGCTTCCAGATGAAGAATTGTATATGATGATCTACCGTGCCGAGAAAAAGGCTGCGATTAAGGAAATGGCACTGACTGCGATTCGTAGTCTCGATAACAGTAAGGAATTATATACTGAACTCTTGCAGAATGAGAAATCCGAGGATTGGAAAAACCTGATTCAGATTCTGCTCGATACAGCTGACTTAAGCCCTGAGCACGCACACGCAGCACTTGCTGAACTGGCCGATGCCAAGAAGGTATCCCGCATCAGCTGGTTACCTCTAAAGGAACTGCCTGCCTTGATTCGATCAGCGGACGATCAGCCTTTGGATGATCGGATCAAACAATATGTATTACTGCAATCCATTGATCATGGGACTGGCCCGAATGAACGTTTAAACGAATTAAGAGAATATGTGAGCGAAGATTCGCTGATCCGTTTCTCGAAAGAACTACTGCAACTATGGCTTCAGGATGGCGCACCTGCGAAGGAGAAGTGGGTGATGTATGTTGCCGCACTCTTCGGGGACCTTCAGATTGTTCATATTTTGACTCCACAGATCAAAGAATGGACAGAGAACAGTCGAGGTGCCATCGCAGCAGAAGCTGTGAAGGTGCTGGCATATCTTAAAGAACCTGCTGCACTGATGGCTATTGACAAAGTTAAACGTAGCGTGAAGAATCGTCAGGTGAAAGGTGCTGCGGAAGAAGCTTTGCAGCTTGCTGCAGAGAACATGGGACTGACATCAGAACAGCTTGAAGATCGACTCGTCACATCCCTTGGTTTTGATGAGGCAGGCACACTACAGCTTAGCTATGGTGAACGTTCCTTCTTGGTTAAAGTGAATGCAGATCTGCAGGTTGTTGTCGTGAATGAAGAAACAGGTAAAACGGTCAAAAGTCTGCCTGCTCCGGCACAAAAGGATGATCCTGAGCTTGCTGCAGAATCCAAGGCACGTTTCACTCAGTTGAAGAAAGATCTCAAAACGATGGTTACGATTCAGAAACAACGTTTGGAAGAATCGTTGTCCAAACAGCGTCTATGGACTGCTGAGGAATGGACATCTCTATTTGTGGATAATGTGATCATGCAGAAGTTCGCTGTTGGATTAATCTGGGGAATATATGAGCGTGGTGAGTTGAGTAGTACATTCCGATATATGGAAGATGGCACGTTTAATACGGTGGACGAGGATGAAATGGAGTTGCCATCCGGAGCTATGGTTGGTTTGGTGCATCCGCTTGAACTCGATCAGGCGACTCTTGAGGGCTGGACTACTCAGCTTGAAGATTATGAGGTTAACCAGCCGTTTGAGCAATTGAAGCGCCAAATCCACTTGATCGAAGATGAAGATCAGAACAAAACAGAATATGATCGTCTTCCAGAAGATGAGTTCTCACCAACTTCTCTTCCGAAAGCGCTGGAGAAATACGGATGGATTAAAGGTCCTGCGCAGGACGCAGGCTGGTTCCACGAGTTTTACAAGGAGTATGGTGAATTGGTTGCCGAGCTTCGATTCAGCGGTACAAGTATTACCTATTATGAAGGGATGGAAGATGTGACGCTGGAATCCTTACATTTCTTCAAACCAAACGGTAAGCAATATTATTACTCGGATAACAAATCCATCCCACTTGGCGAGATTCAGGGCCGAGTATTCAGTGAAACGATCTATGATATTTTGAGAGCAACGGGGCGCTGATGCCGTGGGTATGAACGAGGTTAATGAATTTAAGCAGAAATTCAGGCATTTTTCCAAGCGATGTACAGAGGATTATCTCATTCGTTATGCCAATAAGGGATTATATAAAAGAGCACTCAAAGAGCTCGATCAAGGTGTGATTGTTCAGTATATCTGGGATGAAGCATCTGTGAGTTGCCAACTAAGTGAGGGTACGGAATGTACCCTCTATACCACGCTGGATGAATGGCAGTGTTCTTGCCCATCGGACAACATCTGCAAGCATGTACTGATTGCCATTCTCTATGACCAGCGTCAGCAATCCATTGAAAGTGATGCTAACCTTAATCCTGGTCTTCATGATATCACTGATCCTGAACATGCTAATGATGTAGATGTCTCTCTAGATGTTCCTACGTCTTCGTTACCGCCCAAGGATGAAGATGCATCGACTGTTGTCTATGCAACGTCTGAGGATTGCGAAGGGGATAAACTTGCCGAGGGGAAACATCTTCCTCAGGTTAAAGAGTCAATTCATGAGGGTACAGAGTCAACTCATACTCGCTATACTCATTGTGGGTATGGACTGCACCATCGTCCGCTTGAAGGAGATGTACGTTTTCGCTGGATGCTAGAAGCGGATCTTAGGCCAATCATTAAATCTTATACTTCAACGATGATTGAAGAAGTTGTTTTCCGGTTGCGCTATCCCGAAAAGATTCATATTACGGAGGACACGCTTCTAACCGTTCATCTGCAAAGTCAGGATATTGAGGTATCCTTCACGGAAGACCCTAATCTAAGCAAAGCTTTATGCAAGTTAAAGCAGACTGCGGGAAAAATGGCCAAGCTTGAAACGTTGCTACGGTATCGAATGTTGCATGGTTTGGACGACATGGAAGCTTTAAGTGTACGTGCGTACGAGCCGAAGTTCTCGCTTCAAACGGTGAGCGAATGTCGTGAACTGTTGGCAGGTATGCTTAAGACAGGGCTTGCAAGACTGCCACAATCCTATAGCGCGCAGCTGGAAACGCTGGCGATTGCTGCACATGGCGGTAACCTTCCAGATATTGAACGTAGTTTGCGCGGGATACAGGGAGAGCTGGAGCTTTTTTTCAAACGGCATGTGCGTTTCTCTATGCAGACAATGCTGGATCGGATAAGTAAGCTTTATCTTGCATTAGAGGTGCTTGTTCAAGGCGAAGTAACGGGTAGACAGCAGAGTCAGCTGGTTGGTAGTTTTCGAAGCAAGTATTTTACCGTTCCATCCCTTCATCTCTACGGGCTGGGTGCCGATTCTTGGGAAACACGATCAGGATTCCGCGGTATTACGTATTATTTCTATTGCTTCGATGATGGGGAAATCTATACGTACAGTGATGTGCGTGCGGTCTACTATGAAGATCAAGAGTTCTCGTTTGCAGAGCATTATGCTGCGTTTACGCCATGGCTGCCAAGTCTGACGTTTAGCCAATTTACGGGAGAAGAGGTTTTGTTTCGGTCGGTCAAAGTGAATGAAGAAAGGCGTATATCATCCAGCGATGGAGCGAAACTGACCATTCTGCCGCGAACGAATGTGACTGAGGTTCATTTTGGAACGTATCAGATGGATATATCCTCTGCACTTCAGCAGCAGCCCGATGTCTTAGGCTTATTCGCAGAACCAAAAGAACGGTTGGCTTTCATTGAAGTAGCGCGAATTGTAGAACATACCTTTAATAAGCAAACGCAGGATCTAATTCTTACAGTTGAAAATACAGAGGGGCAGCAGTTGCCTCTTACCCTTCCTTATTCATCTGATTGGCAGGCTATGATCAACAGACTGGAGTCGGGATGGGTTTCTCAGAAGCTTGAGCAGTTCTATGCGTTTGTCCGAGTGGAAGTGAAACGCATCAGTCCGATCAGCTTCTTGAAAGGTCAAACACTGCTCAGTTTGAAACTGGATTCCGGTAGTGGAAGGATGGGACGTCTTGGAAGAAAATAATGGATTAATCCAACAGTTATCAGCATGGTCAGAGGAAATGATGCTTCGCGGCCTCTCTCAGTTCACCATTCGTGATATTCAACTGCTGGAACAGCTCATCCTCGAGGCACAACGATTGCAGATGCAATTCCTGGACGAATTAATCAGTAGTGTGCTGGAGTCGGGCCGACGAGTTGCGCTTGGGGAAGGACAAGATCATGAGGAACGACTACTGGATCAGTACTGCCGCCTGGCTCAATATGTGCAGATTAGTGTGAAAACACAGGGTTAAACAGGCGAGGTATTACTCCTAACTGTAGTCTTAAAATGAGGATTAGTCCTGATTATTAGATTGAGATGAAGCTGTAAGTATACTTTCATACTAAAAAGCTGAAGTCAGAATGTACTTTCTTTCTATATGATGAAATGAATGTAGCGGCCTTAGTTGGCCGCTGTTTTCATTCCATCCATCTTGACTGCTTGATAGTACGTGTCATTATCTTGTACTGAAATATAGTTGGTTGTCTCGATATTTTTTACTTTGAATAATCTGGTCCCTTTTTTGTACTTGTTGGAAAACAGATCCGGTAATTCATCACTTTCATTTGTAGAGTGTTTTTTAATTATTCCTATTTCGATCTCCACTTCAGTTTCACTAACCTTTTCATTGGTTACCTTGTAAACCCCATGATCCCACGTTACAACATCAAAAGCCCAACTCTGGATTTCACTATGACCCAAGTTTGAGCATGCTACGAGGCAAAACATGAAAGTCAGTATAAGAGTAAATGCTCTTTTCATAAAAAATCCCCCACCATTATAATGTTTATAACATTGGACATTGAGTTTTCGCACTCGTACAAAGATAAGGCAAAACTGAACTAGCTGGAGAACTTGTCAGATGGGCGAGCGGGCGATACGCGTAGTTATTGATTACTTTATACCATTCACTGCAGAGAAACTAAATGAAATTCAATGGATTATATCCACTTTTATAAGAGAGATGGGATACTAGTTATGTAAAAAATGTTATTAATATATACATAATATTACAGATAATACGTATAAGTGTCCATGAAAAAAGGAAGCGGTTATTCGAGATAATTGAGTTCTCTCATACTCTATATAGGATTCCTCAAAGGTTATACATCTAAGTGACTCTTGTAGAGCAGTATAGGAAGCATTTTCGTGTCATATCTCCAGTTATGATGCATACCATTAGGCGAATGCGGTCATAAGGGAGGAAGCGGAGATGTCGATGAGTGAACCGCTATTACTGCAAATTGTGAATCAACATATTCCGGCGGGTGCAACGGTTATTACCATTGATAAGCCAGTTCAACATCCGGCTGTATATGCGGCTGATCTTACAGGCGATGGAGTGCCTGAGATTGCGGCTGTTTACCAGTTAAATAGTGAGCTGT
>JAFWEX010000022.1 GCA_017512705.1 Paenibacillus sp. | reverse complement strand
ATTCAGTGCCTCTGAAATTTCGAATATCGTCGGTTCACGTGAATTTTTATTCGTCAAGCTGTCACGAACCTGCAGTGCCTTATAGGCAATATCTCTTAGTGATCGCGATACACGGATCGGGTTGTTATCACGCAGATATCTGCGAATCTCACCGATGATCATCGGGACCGCATATGTTGAAAATTTGACATTCTGGGATAAATCAAAATTATCAATGGCTTTCATCAGGCCTATACATCCAACCTGGAATAGATCATCGACAAACTCCCCCCGATTGTTAAAGCGCTGAATGACACTAAGAACCAGACGTAGATTGCCATTCACTAATTTCTCTCTTGCTGAGCGATCATGGTGCTGCTGAAGGGAATGAAATAATTCCCGCATTTCAGTGTTGGTGAGAACAGGCAATTTTGCGGTGTCCACACCACAAATCTCGACTTTGTTTCGAGTCATCGTGATTTACCTCCCAAGGAGAAACATTAATGTACATTATCTCCGAGGCAGGCTTTTTTATTCGTCATTGGCACCCTTGCCAGTAATACCCATTCTTCTTTTTCCATAGGGTCAGACCATCTTATTGAACTCTTTCCTAAGCCTTTTGATGATTCTCTTTTCAAGCCTGGAGATATAGGATTGGGAGATTCCAAGCAGGTCGGCCACATCTTTTTGTGTCTTTTCCTCACCATCAGTCAAGCCAAAACGAAGCTCCATAATCATTCGCTCGCGATCCGTTAATTTCTCCAGTGCTTTATGCAGTAACTTGCGATCTACCTGTTCTTCAATATTTCGATAGATTGTATCGTTCTCTGTACCAAGTACATCAGATAATAATAGTTCATTTCCATCCCAATCAATGTTAAGCGGTTCGTCAAAAGAAACCTCGGTTCGGATTTTACTGTTGCGACGTAAATACATCAATATCTCATTTTCGATACAGCGCGAGGCATAAGTAGCGAGTTTGATTTTCTTTTCCGGGTCAAATGTATTAACGGCCTTGATCAGCCCGATCGCTCCAATGGATACCAGATCTTCAATGTTGATGCCGGTGTTCTCGAACTTGCGCGCAATATACACAACGAGGCGCAGATTACGTTCAATCAGCATAGCTCGAATGGCTGAATCTCCGGATGATAACTTCTGCAGCAGGTACTCTTCCTCTTCCCTTGTCAATGGAGGTGGAAGTGCCTCACTTCCCCCGATATAATAGATCTCTTCACTTTTCAGCCCAAACAGAAATAACAGACGATAATATTGCAGCTGGGCAACCAGTTTCCATTTCACAAGCATGTAGGTTCCTCCTATACCACATTCAGCGGCTTTTCTGTAGCTTCCGCAGATGGAGCCGTAGACAGAGCAGAAGCTGCTTCTTGCACAAGTTCAGGATGAATGATGGCCTGATATTTTCCATCCGACGATAAAGCTCTTCCGTCCAGTCCAATCAAAACCTTTGTCGTCTCATAAGTTGTTCCATCCATCGTCACTTCTACCCGATCTGGCTTGATCGCCAGCATAAATGCTGTTCCTTTGTTTACCCCTCGATACGGAACTAATCGCAGTCGATTCTGCCACTCAAACTGTTCCTGATCCAGTTCCAGAATCAGGCTGTCTGGCGCTTCATTCTTCAGTCTGTTCTTCCATGAATCAGGCAGCATCTCTTGCCATAACGAAACCTCCATAACCATTACCGGCATACGAGACAAAGGGTCAGTAAGCTGATTGCCCGTATCCAGAAGGCCTGTACAAGAGACCACGATCTCATCAATGCAGACCTCTACTTTGCCCAGGTAATTGCTTAGGCGATTTGTTTTACGTTTGGCACTTTGCACAATTTTGAATAATAAGAGGACCGCGAAGAATACAATGAATGTAAACCAGAATGCAATCTTCAGATCAAACGACATGCCGCCGGAAGCTGTGAACCAGATTCCATTGAACAATTCTCCTGAACTTTGAAGCATATAATGGACACCCAAAATACCTCCAGCCGCGACAAAATTAATGACGTAGAATGTGCCCAACGTCCTCATAAAAGCCTGCAGCCCCTTATATCCAAATGCGACACTAAGCATCACAAGAGAAAAGGCAAACTTGATTAGAAACGTGAACAGAAAATCAAACTCCGGTACAAACATCATCACAACATATAACGCACCAACGACGGCGGACAACAGCCATCTCCACCAGACCAGCTTCGTTTGGCGCATCCAGGCCGTCAATCCAATGAGCGTTCCATCGATGCAAAGGTTTGTCAAAAAGATCAAATCGACATACACAACCACGCTCTTCACCTGCCTGAGTCCAACATATCGAAATAACAATTATCTCGATATTCATGAGCATATTCACAAGTATACGGAGCCTACTATTCAAAGTCTGTCTAAACATGGGAGCTTGTTTCCAACTTTTTTTGTCGGAATGCGGAGATGAGTTGTTCATATCTTGTTAATTCCTGTACGTCAAGCTGTATAAAAAAACAGCAAAAAACCCGGCTGCTTTGGAAGCAATGCCGGGTTTCTACAACATAAATATACGAGATTATTCGTTATTATTGTTACGGGAACGATTGCGCAAAAACGTAGGAATGTCCAACTGATCATTACTTGGTTGGTTTCCGAATGGGCGAAGATTCGGTGAACGTGTCTCTGCCGTTTCTGCTGCCGGAGATGGTTTGCGCACTGGCGGAACCGCAGGCTTGTCTTCGAAGCCAGTAGCGATAACTGTAACCTTGATCTCCTCTTTGAGATCTTCGTCAATGATTGCACCAAAGATCATATTTACTTCAGGATCGGAAGCAGATGTAACGATCTCTGCTGCTTCATTCACTTCATACAGAGATAGATTAATTCCACCTGTAATGTTCATAATTACACCGCGTGCGCCTTCAATGGATGTTTCAAGCAAAGGACTCATGATGGCTTTACGTGCTGCTTCTGCTGCACGGTTCTCACCAGTCGCTTCACCGATACCCATGAGAGCAGATCCACGCTCGTGCATAATCGTCTTAACATCTGCAAAGTCAAGGTTGATCAGACCTGGTACCGCAATCAAATCGGAGATACCTTGTACTGCTTGACGCAATACGTTATCAGCTTGGCGGAATGCTTCCAGCATCGGCGTCTTTTTATCTACAATTTCAAGCAAACGGTCGTTCGGAATCACAATCAGCGTGTCCACTTTTTCCTTGAGTGCTTCAATTCCTTGTTCTGCATGACTGGAACGCTTGCGGCCTTCAAAAGTAAAAGGACGTGCTACAACCCCTACGGTAAGTGCGCCACACTCTTTGGCAATTTCAGCGATGACCGGAGCTGCTCCAGTTCCTGTACCGCCGCCCATACCTGCTGTAACAAATACCATGTCTGCACCTTTCAAGGTATTCATAATTAGATCGCGAGACTCTTCCGCAGCTTTTTTACCTACTTCAGGGTTGGCACCAGCACCAAGACCGCGAGTCAATTTATCACCGATTTGCAATTTATGCTCGGATTTCGCTAGGTGTAGTGCCTGCGCATCCGTATTTACCGTAATAAATTCTACACCTTGTACACCATTTTCAATCATTCGGTTAACAGCGTTGCTTCCGCCGCCGCCTACCCCGATGA
Organism: Paenibacillus sp.; assembly: GCA_017512705.1. Lineage (GTDB taxonomy): Bacteria > Bacillota > Bacilli > Paenibacillales > Paenibacillaceae > Paenibacillus. The sequence goes on along the minus strand of JAFWEX010000022.1, from coordinate 171,467 downwards.
CTTTAATCTGAGCCAAGCTCTCCATCTCAAAATCAAATTCCAACATATTATTCCATCTCCCCCTCAATGTGCATGGATGGCCCGTCCAATTTTTGATTGAACCGAATCAATTTCATATATCGACGAACGAAAGCGTTTATTTTAATACCAGCGCATTCAGACGGCTTTAAGAATGTATGAAATGGATCCAACCTGTTATATAAATTCACTGAACATATTTTTCAGTCGCTCGAACAGACCCGGTTTTTGCTCCGATTCCTGTGCCGCATTTGGCTTCGGACGGTTCGTCGGTTTCTTGCTATTTGTGTTATTGTTGCTATTACCGCCGTTGCTACTCGAGGGCCTAATGCGCAGACCGCGAATAACATTATGCAAGATACCAACACCGCTGGTATAACCAGGATCACGCACACCAATGTAATCCGGTACGGCGACACGTACTGAAGCAGCAAGCTCATGCTGAGCCACTTGCAGAACACCAGGCATAGAGACCGTTCCTCCCGTTAGTATATAACCTCCAGGAAGCTCGTTGTAACCAAGGCGTCGGACTTCTTGTCCAATCATCTGGAATATTTCTTGAACCCTCGGTTCAATAATAGCCGCTAGATCTTCTTGAGAAAACTCCTTGTCTACGTTGCTACCGATGCGTGTAACTTTGAACATCACATCTGCGGCAGCATCATCTAGCCATGCACAGCCATATTTCAACTTTACTTTCTCCGCTTGGTCGGTCAAAGTACGTAAACCATAAGCGATATCATTGGTTACAAACTCTCCGCCAATTGGCAATGTTGAAGTCGCAACCAGACTGTCCTCTTCAAAGATCGCAATGGTCGTAGCACCGGCACCAATATCCACCAGCACAGATCCCATGGTCTTCTCATCCTTGGACAGAGCCAGCTGTCCAGCTCCCAAAGACATGAGAACCAGATCGCTCACTTTTAATCCCGCTTTCTCAACGCAGCGCAAAAGATTATGTATCGCGGTTTTCGCTCCCGTAATGATGGTTGCTTCAACTTCCAGGCGAACACCAATCATACCACGCGGGTCTTGTATGCCTTCCAAGCCATCTACAACATATTGCTTGGCGACAACGTCAATAATTTCTCGTTCCGGCGGAATTGCAATGACTTCGGCTGCTTTCAACACCCGCTCCATGTCTTCTTCTCCGATCTCACGATCCTCGTTCGATACTGCCACCACACCATGACTGCTCATCAGTCCAATATGATTGCCCGAGATTCCAACATATACTTCGGATATTTGAATACCTACCATACGTTCTGCATGATCCACTGCATTGCGAATCGACTGAACCGTCTGATCGATATCTACGATTACACCTTTGCGAATTCCTTCCGAGTCGGCAGATCCAACTCCAATAATATTAAAGGTTCCATTATTAATTTCCCCAATAATAGCGCGAATTTTGGATGTACCGATGTCCAAACTAACAATGATGTCATTGTTGCTCAAGTCTGTGGCACCTCCTGACTCCAATAGTAAAATACGTTCGGGTTCAAACACTCTTTAAACATATTCAACACAGTTTAGGCTTTCCCTCTTTTTTCTACAATTTTTTTGGGTGCCAAGTTCTGGATGTGTGACATAAAACCTTGAAGAAAAAAGAAGGAGGTAACTCATTTGCCATAAGTTCAAGTGTACCATTTTTTCTTCGTCTCAGAAAGAACAAGTTTCATACATCAACCAGGGCTAAACCCCTTCCTACCTGCACTTTTTGCGTAAGATGCTTCCATTCAGCTGGAAGCATCATTGCGATGCACCCGGCTCAGCACCATCCTCTGGATTATCCGGGATAAAAGGGACATACGTATCGGCCTCAAGCATCGTAATTTTGCCAGGACGCTCCGTCTCGATTACTTGATTCAAATACTCTACTTTATCCGTTAACAACGAGACCGTTGTAATCACTTCAAACTGAGATTTGGTGTACATGCGAATCTGATCCGGAAAAGAAGGCGTCGGAGTTGGAATAATTTCCGAAATATCCGTTGTCAGCTCATTCGGAATTTGAGCCAGCTTCTCACTTAGTTTTGCTTTTAGAGGATCATCTGATTTCCATTGCGTTAGAATCGGCTTCTCTACTGCAACACCAATCGTTGGTGGAACATTCAGACTTGTCCCATTGGACAATATTGCTTTAAGTACCCCACTTGAGTCAAGTTCGTAAGCAACTGTGGCAAATTCCTTGACAGTGATAAGAATCGTGCCAGGGAATTGCTTGTCCACCGTAACGGTTGAAACAGCTTTGATTGTTTTTAGGCGTTCAATAACTTCAGCAGCACTTGTACCAAAAAATTGGTCGCCTTTTTTCAAGCCACTCTTTTCCAACAGTTCCGAAGTCGTCGTGTACACATTTCCCGTAATTTCAATGGCAGAAATACGGCTCACAGAAGAACGAAAGAATAATACAGCGAGCAGTGCAATAAATAGTAATAATAGAATAATTACAATTTTACGGCTTGTGTTTCCTTTTGGGCGGTTCTGCTTGAGAACCGGAATTTGACTTTTAGGCATAATAACGCTCCACAAAGCCTCAGGTCCCCTTCTCTTCCAAGAAGGGGACGCCAAGGAAGTTAATTGGCAAAATCCAACTGTTTCCGAACAGTTGACTGTCTCTCCACCGAGGCTCCAAGACTCTGAAATAACTTTTCGATTTGATCATATCCCCTATCGATGTGATGCACTTGCTCCACAACAGTTTTACCTTGAGCCGCCAGTCCTGCAATAACCAAGGCTGCCCCGGCACGAAGATCCGTTGCCTCGACAGTAGCTCCATACAGCCTGGGAACACCACGGATAAACGCAGCGTTCAGATCAACCGATATATCGGCTCCCATCACGTTCAGTTCATCCACATGTTTGAAACGGCCTTCGAATACAGTCTCCTTCATAACACTGAAACCATCTGCTAAACTAAGCAGCACCATGATCTGAGATTGAAGATCGGTGGGAAACGAAGATACGGAGAAGTCACGATACGATCCACTGATTTGGGGCGGACCATACAACTCACAGTCATTATATCATTGCAGACTGTGATTTGAACACCAGTACGCTTTAACACATGAATAAGCGAAGTAAGATGCGCCGGGTTACAGTGTGTGAGCGTAACATTTCCTCGAGTTGCAGCAGCTGCGATCATGACCGTCCCAGCGACAATTCGATCCGGTATAATCTCATAAGTGCACGGTACTAGTCTCTCAACACCGTTTATCGTAATCGTATCCGTGCCCGCACCCATGATGCGTGCTCCCATTGCATTTAAAAAATGCTGCAAATCTTGAATCTCGGGCTCCCTCGCTGCGTTGAAGATTGTAGTTGTACCCTGAGCAAGCACAGCGGCCATCATAATGTTCTCGGTTGCTCCAACACTTGGAAAATCCAAATGAATATCCGAACCGGTCAGATGGGCTCCATGGCAGATAATTTGCTGATCCTGCTCTTCAATCTGTGCTCCGAGTGCTTCCAGCCCCCGAAGGTGAAGATCAATTTTGCGCTCTCCGATTGCACAGCCACCCGGCTGATATACGGATACTCTCCCAAACCTTGCGAGCAAAGGCCCCATCAAAAAAATGGAAGAGCGCATTTGCTTCATGAGATCTTCTGGCACATCATGTGACCGGACCAGCGAAGTATCGATCGTCACTGTTCCTTCTTCATGCCGACATGTGCATCCAAGCCGTTCCAGGATATACAGCATTACTTCGATGTCCAGCAAGTGTGGAACGTTGTGCAGCGTAATTTCTCCGTCTGCGAGCAAACTTGCGGCCATAATCGGTAAAGCGGCATTTTTTGCTCCATGGATGCGTATGGATCCTGATAGGGGTTTCCCACCTTCAATCACCAATTTGTCCAATGTATCACCTCCGGGGTTTACGCTCACCCACTGCGAAGACACACGGTATCAGGATAATACCGCCATGAGAGGATATATTGCTCTGAAAAGACTGCGAAAGGGTGATGACGTCCTCTGCTGTCGCTTGCCTGTTAACAATGAAAAGCTCCCCATTGTTCCAGTACAATCTCAGCGAATTGAAATATCCGTGACACATCCGATCCATGGGCGCCTGCAATCCATACTCCAGTTCCGCCGTGCAATAACCGGAGATACCATAGGGCTCCCCCCAAGATATACCTTTTCCAGCACGGATGCTGTGCTGCGGTATCATGGAACGATTGTCACGATTTATACGGTATCTTATGTCAGTCCCGTCTGGTGTGTGACAATCGCCCACTAACACACTTTAACGTCCTGAAACAAGACGTTTAATTTCGTTCACGAGCACTTCTGCTGCATCCGGTTTACCTAGTTTTCGTGAGGCTTCTGCCATCTGTTTACGATCAGATTCATTATTCATGATTTCAGCGATCGCTTCATATAACCCTTTGCCAGTAAGCTCTTTTTCCAGCATAGTCACTGATGCGCCTCCCTTTTCAAGGGTGCGCGCGTTAGCTTCCTGATGATTGTTTGTCACGTTAGGTGACGGAATCAGAATCGAAGGAATACCGAGTGATGTGATCTCAGCCAGGAATGAAGCTCCTGCACGATTTACAATCAACGAAGTACAAGCCAGCACTTCAGGCATGTTATGTACGTATGGCAGTACATGCAGATGATTAGGCATCGTTCCCAGAGAACTGCGAATCGCTTCACGAGTTTCATCAAAATAGGTCTCGCCTGTAACGTACACGACATGCACATCATCCAGCTGTTCCAACATCGGAGCCATCTCAATCATCGCCTGATTAATCGCTTTTGCCCCCCTGCTGCCCCCGACGACAAGCACAACACGGCTGTCCATCGGAACTCCTAACGTAGCAAACCCGCGATTCCGACTGGCCTGGGCAACCGTTGTCGCTCGCGGATTACCGGTATAAATCACCTTTTTAGCTCCGGAGAACGACTTCTCAGAACCTTCAAAGCTGACAGCAACCATGTCTACGTAACGCATCAAAAATTTGTTTGTCAGCCCCGGTATCGCGTTTTGTTCATGAATCACGCTTGGAATCCCGAGTTTGGCAGCTGCATATACAACAGGTCCACAGACATAACCACCAGTTCCGATGACAACATCAGGCTTGAATTCCTTCAGCATTTTTTTAGAATGGCGTACCCCTTGAACGAACCGCATGATGGTCTTCACATTTTCAAAAGATATCTTGCGCCGAAAACCTGTAATATCAATAGATTTGAATGGAATATTTTCCTGAGGAACTAGCTTACTCTCAAGTCCTCGTGTTCCACCAATATATAAAAACGTCGAGTCAGGATGATCCGCCTCGCATTGCCTTGCTATAGCAACAGCCGGGTAGATATGTCCACCCGTACCGCCGCCGCTAAGAACGACTCGCATCGTTAAGTCACCTCGCATAACGGGATAAATTCAATAATATGCCCAGTGCTGTGAGCATGAGGGTCAATGACGAGCCACCATAACTGATCAGTGGTAACGTAATACCCGTAACAGGCATCAGTCCAATGACTACACCGATGTTAATAATAACCTGCACAGCAACCATGCCGATAATCCCGACACCTAGCAGACTGCCAAAGGCATCCGGAACGGTCATCGCTACACGCATCCCTCTCCAAACAAGCACTAGAAATAATAATAAGACAATCATGCCACCAATAAAACCGAGTTCTTCTGCTAGAATACTAAAAATAAAATCCGTCTGCGGCTCTGGTACATAACTGTACTTTTGCCTACTCATTCCAAGACCCAAACCAGCCAGTCCACCAGGACCAATGGCATAGAGCGATTGAATAATCTGATAACCTGCACCAAGCGGATCAGACCAAGGGTCTAGAAAGGCTGTAATTCGTTGCAAGCGATATGGCGCCGCTGCGACCAGTGCCGTGAAACCAGCAACTCCCCCAAGCGCAAGCAGTGCAAGATGTTTCATACGTGCACCGGTTGTGAAAACAATGAGCATAGACGCTCCCATCATCACAGTGCCTGTACCTAAATCGGGCTGCAACATGATAATCCCAAAGGCCAAGCCCATCAGACCAAGCGGAGGCAGTAGCCCTGTTGTAAAATTTTTGATTTTACCAGGGTCTTTGCTTAGCCAGTGAGCCAAAAACAAGATCATCCCCAGCTTCATAAACTCGGAGGGCTGGATACCGAAAGACCCAATCCCTAACCAGCTTCGTGCACCGCCACGCACAACACCAATTCCCGGAATTAATACAGCAATGAGCATAATAAAACAGACAATTAAAATCGGCTTGGCATATTTCCGCCATACCCTATAATCCACATTAGCTGTTACGAACATGGCCACAAGCCCCAGCACGGCGAATAAAATCTGTCTTTTCACAAAATAAAACGAATCACCATAATTTCGGAAGGCGAGCACCGAGCCTGCACTGTACACCATAACGATGCCGATGGCAAGCAGAGCCAAAATACAAATCAGGAGCCAAATATCCGGCGCCGGTCGCGTCTGTTTCATCAGGAGGCCACCCCTTGCATGAGAAGTAGGGGCTTTTCCACCCCCCTACTTACAAGTTATGCGCCGCCTCTTTAAAAATGCGTCCCCGTTCTTCATAGGAGGCAAACATGTCCCAGCTTGCACATGCAGGTGATAATAAAACCACATCCCCCGGATCAGCCAGTTTTGCTGCTTCCTGAACGGCAACCGTCAACGTACGGGCAGCGTCCTCCTCATTATCGACGACCCTAATTTGCTTTAATCCCGCAAGTTCTGCAACTTTAGCAATTTTAGCTCGGTTTTCACCAAGGACTACCAGCGCTTTGACACGCTCTTCAAATACAGGCAGCAGCTCCATCATATCCGATCCGCGATCTAGCCCGCCTGCGATAAGAACGACAGGTTCCTTGAAGGAATTCAGCGCCATCACCGTTGCTTTGGAATTGGTAGCTTTGGAATTGTTGTAGTATACCGAATCATTATGCTTCAGTACGAACTCCAGACGATGTTCAACACCTTTAAATTCGGCAAGTGGGGCAGCCAGTTTTGAGGGATCAGCTCCTGCACCTATTGCAATAGCTACCGCAGCCAGTGCGTTGCCCACGTTGAAGCGTCCTGGTATGCCGATATCCTCCACATCGATGATCATCTTCCGATTGCCCTGGCCATCAGAATAGATCACCTGACGCCGTACGTCATCCTCTTCCCCTTCTACGTAAGGCGGATCCGCATACACCCCTGTTTCTAACTGTTCCGTTAACGAGAACGGGATTAATCTGGCCTTAATGTAAGGCACAAGTTCACGACACACCGCATCATCCCAATTAAGGATGGCGATGTCATCTGACTCCTGGTTAGCAAACAGCTTTGCTTTGGAGGCCACATAATCTTCCATACTTCCGTGATAATCCAAATGAGTCTCTGCGACGTTAAGTAGCGCAGCGATCCGTGGACGGAACTCCACCGTGCCTTTAAGTTGGAAGCTACTTAGCTCTACCACCATCCAGTTATCGGTTTTAGCCTGTTCTGCCGCTTCGCAGAGAGGTGTTCCAATATTTCCGGCAACAATGGGATTCAAACCTGCTTGATTCAGCATGTTTCCAACCCATGTTGTAGTTGTTGTTTTTCCGTTCGAACCGGTAATACCGATTATAGGTGCGGCACAAAGGTGGTAAGCCACCTCTACCTCTGTCACCACTTCAATGCCCGACTCAAGTGCTTGTTGCACAGGAGCAGCATGATAAGGGATACCCGGGTTTTTCACGACCAGTTTCACATCACTGTGAATCAGATCATCCGGATGACCTCCGCATACAACAGAAATTCCCAAAGCCTCCAATTCGGAAGCTTCGGGACACTGTTCCCTGTCTTTTTTATCGTTTACTGTAACGTTAGCCCCGGCACGATGCAGCACCTTCGCAACTTGTACGCCGCTCTTGGCAAGGCCAAGCACAACGACTTGTTGTCCGCGATATGTTTCTGGATGGTTCATAATTTACAACCCCTTGTTGTGATAAAGTCCAAGAGCGGCTAAAATTGCGCCTACCGCCCAAAAGGTGATGACAACCCGCCATTCAGACCAGCCACTGAGTTCAAAGTGATGGTGGATTGGGCTCATTTTGAATACTCGCTTACCGCGAGTTTTGAAGGATACGACTTGAATCACAACCGAAAGGACTTCGATGACAAAAATACCGCCGATGACAAGGAAAAGTAGCTCTGTCTTCGTAACGATCGCAATTGCACCAATTGCCCCACCGATTCCAAGTGAACCCGTATCGCCCATGAACACCTTTGCTGGGTGAGCATTGTAAACCAGAAATCCAAGAACAGCTCCAATCATGGCAGCTGCACATACAGCCGCTGGCATCGACGTTGCTTGCATCGCCACAATAGCAAATGCGCCAAACGCAATCGCACTAACACCAGAAAGAAGACCGTCAAGACCATCCGTAAAATTAACTGCATTGGTAATCGCCAGCATCATAAACACAACAAACGGATAATAGAACCATCCCGTCCAGTCGAATGAAACCGAGGTACCCGGAATAGAAATTGCAGTACTGTGTCCGTTTTGAATAAGCAGATAACACATAAGGCCACTGAAAATCAGCTGTCCCAGCATTTTTTGTCTAGCCGTAAGTCCAAGAGAACGCTTGAATACAATTTTGATATAGTCATCCAGAAAACCGATGAGGCCAAACCCTAGCGTTGCAACAAGTAACACATAAAAGTCTGTGTTCTTGACAGCGGAAAATTTAAGAAACGCCAGCGTAAACGCAAGTAAAATCACGACTCCGCCCATCGTTGGTGTTCCGCTTTTTTTCAAATGACTTTGAGGTCCATCTTCCCTGACCTGCTGTCCAAATTTCATCCGCCGCAGAAGCGGAATGAGCAGCGGTGCGGCAATCACCGCCAAAATAAATGAAACGCCGATTGTTAACAGTAATACCTGAAAATCCATGGGTTCACCCCTCTAGTCTACTCGATTGTGTAATGGTGCTGTCTGTAGTGCTTGAGCCACCTCTTCCAATTTCAGTCCCCGTGAGGCTTTGAACAAGACAACGTCCTTAGGATGAAGTTGCTCCAACAGATAACGAGTTAATTCTTCTTTATTCTCAAACACATGTACAGCTTCAGCTGACATGTGTTTCTTGGCTCCCTCGGCAATATGCAGGGATAAAGCTCCGTATACCAGCACTCTATCCAACTTGGCAGGGGTAATATACGTTCCAACTTCATGATGAAGCTGTTTTTCATCCGGGCCTAACTCCAGCATATCTCCCAGTACAGCCACTTTCATTCGATAACCTTTTAGCCCTTCTAACACATCTATAGCAGCTCTCATGGAAGTGGGGCTTGCATTATACGCATCATTCAGCAGAGTGAGTCCACTAACTGCCTGTGTAACCTCAATGCGCATACCTGTAAGTCTCAACTGTGACAGGCCTTCCTCCATATGTTCCGGAGTAACTCCAAAATGACGTGCGACAGCCATCGCAGCCAGACAGTTGATCACATTATGCGTACCCAGCAAGGGGAGTGTATACGCTTTGTCTCTCGATTGCTTGGTCGTAAACACCATTCCATTCGGCGCATTCATTAGCCCCGTTGGATAATCATCATTATCCTCTTCCAGTCCAAACGTAAACCGCTTCATGCCATCTGGTTGCTTCGTAGCAGGCTCTTCAAGCACCTGAGCGATTAAAGGCTCGTCTCCGTTGTAGATGAGTAACCCGCCAGGTTTCATACCAGCCGAGATTTCAGTCTTCGCTCTGGCAATCTCAAGTCTGGAGCCAAGCTGAAGCAAGTGTGATTCGCCAATGTTAGTGATGATCGCTACATCCGGCTGAGCGATGACAGAGAGATCATGGATTTCACCGCGACCACTCATCCCCATCTCCAAAATGATAATCTCCGTATCTGGAGCCATGCTCAACACTGTTAATGGCAGACCAATATGATTATTGAAGTTGCCCTGCGTTTTATGCACGTTGAATGTAGTCGAAAGTAGAGCGTCCACAATATCTTTTGTGGTTGTTTTACCGTTGCTGCCTGTTATACCAACTACAGATGCCTTGTTCTCGCTAAGGTAAGCCGATGCAAGCTTCTGCAGGGCAACCAGGGTGTCTTCCACTAAAATGACAGCGCCTTGCGGTGGAACACCATGATCCTTTTGCCACATTGCACCCGCGGCTCCCTGCTCCAAACAGTTCAGGACGAACTCATGCCCATCAAAACGTTCACCCACCAAGGGGATAAACAGGCTACCTGCCAACGGTTTGCGTGAATCAGTAAATACTCCCTCAGCTATAACTTCACTATAAAGTGCAACGTCACTCAATGTGCCGCCGCACATGTCGGCCATTTGGGCCAATGTTCGTTTTATCAATTGGATTTGCCCCTTATCGCTTCTTTGGCTATGATCCGATCATCGAAATCTGTCTTGGTTGTCCCGATAATCTGATAAGTCTCGTGACCCTTGCCCGCAATCAATACTACATCGGTCGGGCTTGCCATTTCAATAGCTTCATGAATGGCCTGGCGCCGGTCCACAATCATTGTATAACGGTCGGATGGAATTGCCTCTTCCAGCAAACCTTGCTCAATGTCTTTCAAAATCAAATCAGGATCTTCAGTCCGAGGATTATCGGAAGTAATCAATACAAAATCACTGTATTGGGCAGCAATTTTGCCCATCAATGGTCGTTTAGTCCGATCTCGGTCACCGCCGCACCCAAACACACAGATGACACGTCCCTCCGCAAATTCTTGAACTGTCCGTAACACATTCTCAAGCCCATCCGGTGTGTGGGCATAATCAACAATGACAGCAAATGCCTGACCTTCATTGACTGCCTCCACCCTGCCATCAACGCCTGGTACAGTTTCCAGACTACGCTTAATCTCTTCCAGTGGAACACCTTCCACGAGTGTAGCCGAGATCGCAGCCAGGGCATTATACACATTGAACTTGCCCACCATACGAAGCTCAATGTCCGTGCTGCCAGCAAAGGTGTCCACATGGAAAGAGGTCCCCTGAGCAGTGATTGAGATGGCAGAAGCACGAACATCTGCCGTTTCTCCCATGCCGTATGTAATAACCTCAGCAGCCGTCACGGAAATAAAATAATCAGCAGCAGGATCGTCTGCATTAATTACTGCATACTTACGTTCAGCATCTTCTTCAGCAAATCCGTTACCTAGCCTAGCAAAGAACAGCCCTTTTGCTCCGCGATATTCCTCCATCGAATGATGGTAGTCCAGATGGTCTTGCGTCAAGTTTGTGAATACGGCTGTACGAAAATCGGTACCTTTGACCCGACCCTGTTCCAGCGCATGCGATGAAACTTCCATCACGCAGCAATTCGTTCCAGCTTGAACCATATTATGCAGACTGCGTTGCAGCTCAAGCGCCTCTGGCGTTGTTCCCGACATGGGATAAGTCCGTCCATCATAACGCATCTGAATGGTACCGATGAGTCCGGTTTTTTGACCATAATCACTCATAATTTTCTCAATCAGATAGGTCGTTGTTGTTTTCCCGTTGGTTCCCGTTACACCAATCATTTTCATCTTGTGACTTGGCGAATCGAAAAAGAAATCAGACAGAACAGCCATTGCAAAGCGACTGTCTTTGACAATCAGCTGTGGTACAGGCAGGTCAAGCTGTCGTTCCACAACAAGAGCTGCCGCTCCAGCCTGCACTGCCTTCTCTGCAAAGTCATGTCCATCAACCGTATATCCCGGAAGACAGATAAACAGATCCCCCGGTTTGACTAGCCGGGAATCTGTCTGAAGGTTGTGACATTCTGTATGGGGGTCGCCCACAAGACGGGCGGTGATCAATTTGGATTCAAACTGTTTTAAAAGCACATGAATAACCTCACTTTTCCAAATATACTTCTTTGTCACACAGGAACCTGTGTTAATAATATCGGCCATATCACCAAATAATGAAACGCATGCTTGCAAAATTTGTTGCGGTTGACTTCAGAAGATCGCTTAGCTGACCTCATTCCTGCTCCGAATGATCATGCTCATCCTTCAGGACATCGCCCATATAAATCCGAATTGTCGAGCCTTGTTCCACCCTCGCTCCCGCTTTTGGCGCTTGATTAATAACGTATTTGCCACTGCCGGACTTTGCTAGCATAAAGTTCATATTCAGATCTTCGTACAAATCTTCTACGGTAGCTCCCGTAAGATCCGGAACTGTCACAATTTTAGTCTCACCATACTTATATTCTTTGGCGAGCTGATCCTTGCGAACAGGCACATTCATATAATGCAGCGAATCCTCCAGTATGTTTTGTACGATTGGGGCGGCAACCACACCCCCAAACTGAATTCCTTTCGGGTTATCTACAGCCGTGTATACGACAATTTGTGGATCATCAGCCGGAGCAAATCCAATAAAAGATACAATATGCTCAGTTGAGGAGTAACGTCCATTAATAACCTTCTGGGCCGTACCTGTTTTACCTCCAACCCGGTATCCATCGATAAATGCTGGACGCCCTGTGCCTTTGGCAACGACACTCTCCAGCGCTTCTCGTACTTGTTTTGACGTCTCTTCCGAGATCACTTGGCGAACCAGCTGAGGTTTAACTTCTTCCAGCAACTCCCCAGTTTCTGGATGCACCCAAGCTTTGGTGACATAAGGTTTGTAGAGTTTTCCGCCATTGATCGCAGCGGATACTGCTGCGACTTGCTGAATAGGCGTTACAGACACCCCTTGACCAAAGGCAGTCGTTGCAAGTTCCACAGGACCTACATTGTCTAATTTAAAAAGAATGCCGCTTGCCTCTCCGCTTAGATCAATCCCTGTTTTGGTACCAAAACCGAAATTCCGAATGTATGAAAATAATGATTCTTTCCCCAGCTTTTGTCCTAGAGCGACAAAGCCCGGGTTACATGAATTTTCCACGACTTGAAGGAAGGTCTGACTTCCATGTCCACCCTTCTTCCAGCAGCGCAAACGTGCACCGCCCACTTCTACGAATCCGGGATCAAAAAATTGATCCTGTTGCAAATTCACCTTTTTTTCTTCCAACGCAGCAGCCAGTGTGATGATTTTAAAGGTTGAACCCGGTTCGTAAGTCATCCAGATGGGCAGGTTCCGGTTATAGATCTCGGAAGGGTACTGTTGGTAATCTGCTGGCTCGTAGCCTGGTCTGCTGGACATCCCCAGAATCTCACCTGTTTTGGGATTCATCGCAATAGCCAGAGCGGAATTAGCTTGGAATTTCACCATCGCTTGATCCAGTTCTCGTTCCATAATCGACTGAATGGATTTGTCAATGGTTAGCTTGAGGTTAAGCCCGTCCTTCGGTTCCACATACTTCTCGGATGAGCCCGGCATTAGCCTTCCGGCCGCATCGGACAAGTAGGATACGCTGCCATTCAAACCGTTCAGCTTGTCATCATATCTTTTCTCAACGCCAGTTAAACCTTGATTATCAATACCTGTAAATCCGAGGATGTGTGCAGCAAGATCATCATATGGGTAGAATCGTTTGTTATCCTCAGCAACAACGATACCCGGGAGCTTCAAATCACGGATGCGCTGAGCTTTCTCCATCGTAATTTTGCGGCCGCCGGGTTGTAGTCTTACGATTAATTCTCGTTTCTTGATGGTTGCCAGCAATTTCTCTTCTGTCATGCCTAGCAATGGTGCAAGTGACTTAGCCGTTGTCTCGGCCTCCTTCACCTGAGCAGGAATTGCCATAATTGTTGGGGTTGTCACATTGTAAGCAAGAGATGTTCCGTTTCGATCCAGAATCTCTCCTCTTTTCGCGGTATATGGAATGTTACGGCGCCAGGATTCTTCCGCTTTTGCCGATAACTCCGGTCCTTTTCCCAACTGTACATAAGCAAGCCTGATCACCAAGGCCGAAAATAACATGACTAGAATGCATAAACTCCACAGCAGTCTGCGCCGCAGATTCACAGTTGATCCCTTCACGAAAAGATCCCCCCACTCGTCCCAAAATCATGAACCTTCTCATTCATGAATATTCAGGACAACCGGGGGTTAGAACAAGCTGTCTATGAAGCTTATGGCAGGGAGGTTCTTTCATGTGCTGTTTCATCAGACCTTTCGCTCTGATTGTTCTGAGTTTTGGTCTGACTCTTCGGGGTAGTTCCTGAGGAATCTTTCCCCTCCGTTGTAACCTCATCACCTGAGGCCGCACCTTTTTCTTGCTTCTTCGTATCTGGTTCAGAAGAATCTGGAGCCTCATCCGCAATACCGGTTACGGCGGCTCTGGCCGTCTGTAATGTCAGTTGCACCGTTCGTTCCTCTCCCGATACCTGCTCCTTCTGTTTCACGACGAAGCCTTCGCCTTTGACCGTCACACCAACCTTCATAAGCGAAAGTACCTCCAAAGCATCACGGAGAGATTCACCTGTTAGATCTGGAATCTTCATTTTGCTGCTCTCTTCTGTGAGTATATAAATTCGCTGACCAACATTCATCAGAGCACCCGCCTGTGGATACTGCCTAATCACATTTTCACCTTGACCAAGCGTTACATAGGCAATACCGGAGCTTAGAAGCTGACTTCTGGCCTGCTTGGCCGTTTTACCACTCAGATCCGGTGCTTTAGCCTGTACCACTGGTTTTGTTTTATCGTCCGTCGTTTTGACAGTGTCCTTTGGAACTCCCATATATTGCAGCGTTTGGCTTACAACCTTTTTAAATACAGGAGCTGCTGCAGTTCCTCCCCCTACATTTGCTACAGCCGGCTGGTCAATAACGATTAGCATAGCAATTTTGGGATTGTTGACCGGTGCAAAGCCAATAAATGAAACGACATCCTTACTTTTGCTGTATTCCCCGTTAATGACCTTTCTTGCTGTTCCCGTCTTGCCCGCAACGCGGTATCCTTCGATATAGGCGTTGCGTCCCGTACCTCTGGTTCGATCTGCAACAACCTGTTCCAGATATCCGCTTACAAGCTTGGAGGATTCTTGCGAGATGACCTGACGAATCACTTTGGGTTTAACTACTTCCGTTGAACCGTCATTCGGATTGATAATCTCTTTCACGAGATGCGGTTGAATCAATTTTCCGCCGTTGGCAACAGCTGAAATGGCAGCAAGTTGCTGAATCGGCGTCACCTGAACGAGACCGTGGCCATAAGCTGCCGTAGCAATCTCTGATTTATATACCAACGGTTTGATTGGTGATGCAACTTCACTTGGCAGATCAATCCCCGTCTTTTTGCCAAAACCGAACTCATCAATGTAGTGGCGTAGCCGCTCTCCCCCCAGCATGCTATAGCCGAGGTTAACAAACGCAATGTTACTAGAGCGTTTCACGCCTTCAAGATAAGAGATTTCTCCATAAGAATGACCATTATCACCTATTGTGTATCCACCGATACGTATTGGTTTGGATTCAAACGTTGCATTCGGATCAAACATTTTCTCTTCAACCGCCCCTGCAAGCGTCACAATTTTGAACGTAGAACCAGGTTCATAGATCGACTGCGTTGCATGATTGATAAAGTTCTTCTGATCCGGCGTGTCCGCATACGTATTTGGATCAAACGTTGGCCAGTTCGCCATGCCGAGAATTTCCATCGTATTTGGGTCAGCGGCTATGACAGTCATACTGAGTGGATTATACTTAGCAACCGCTTCTTTCATGGCATCCTCAATGTAAAACTGGATCGTATCATCAATCGTCAGCTTGAGGTTCTTCCCATTTTTCGGAGGCAGGTAATTATCCTGAGAGTCCGGAAGCTTGGTGCCTTTAGCATCCTTCTGATAATTCAGGAAGCCGTCTGTCCCAGTCAATACATCATCGTACGAGACCTCAAGACCATTGACAGCTTTGCCGTCACGACTCATGTAGCCCAGCACATGAGAGGCGAGTGTTTCTTTCGGGTAGAACCTTTTGGATTCTTGGGTCAAGACTATAGCATTCTGTGCTTTATATTTGTCCTTAAGTTCTTCACGCAGTTCGTTGACTTTTTCAGCCAGTTCAGGACTGATTTTATATCCTTCGGTACGGACTTCACGTTGCTGAAAAAACTCTCCATTTTTTTTCTTTGCAGTGACTAAAGCACGCATTTCACTCTCGTTTTTTTTGAGCAGTGCGGACAGTTTCTTCGTCACTTCATCCTCTAAACCAAATTGATTAATCAGCAGCGGGTTAACGGAGACGGTGTACGCTGGCGAATCTGTAGCAAGCACATTCCCGTTGCGATCCATAATGGTACCTCGAGAAGCCTTAATCGTCTGTTCTCTATCGATCAGACCAGCTGCTTGCTCTTGCCACTTGTCCCCGTTGACTACCTGAATGAAAAATATACGAATTACGAGTACAAGAAAAAAGAGGGTAATACATCCCCCTATTAGCAACGTGCGCATCTTTATTCTTTTTACCATCGAAACACCTCTTTATTTGCTGCTTGCTTCAGTTGAGGATGATTCAGCACCTGTTGATGTATTTTTCGTTGATGTACGAGGTACAAAAATGACATCCTTATCTGTTGCTTCAACGTAGCCCAGACTTTTGGCATTCTCTATCACCTGATTGTTCAATCTTTCTTTCTCCACTTGCAGATCGGCGATAGCTTTCTGACCTTTTTTAATGTCTACTATGGTTGCTTCAGCCTGCTTGTTCAGTTCGTAAATATGAGCGTAACGAGACATCAGAGCACCGGCAACAATAATGACTGCTATGAGCGTAATCAGATATAAAAACTTCTCACGAGCCGGTAGCCCGGTGCGACGTGTCACTACTTTAGTTGTTTCTTTGTACCTTTGTTGCGTTACACGTTCCTGGGCTTTTTCTTTGACCGCTAGATTACCACGTGTGTATGCCATTCGAAGGCTCCTCCTCCACTTTTCTTCTACAATTTCTCAGCTACGCGCAGTTTAGCTGATCGCGCACGAGAGTTCTCCGTCAATTCCTCTTCCGTGGGAACCAGCGGTTTCCGGTTGACTAAACGCAGGGTACCTTTACCGCCGCATACACATAACGGAAAGTCAGGTGGACATGTACATTTTTCAAGATAGCTGCTGAAGATCTGTTTACATATCCGGTCCTCAAGGGAGTGGAAGGTTATAACAGATACGCGCCCCCCTGGCGCAAGACAACGAACAGCTTGATGCAATCCTTCTTCAAAAGCCCCCAGTTCATCATTAACAGCAATACGCAGCGCCTGAAAACTCCGCTTCGCAGGATGTCCACCGGTACGGCGGGCTGCTGCAGGAATACCTTCCTTGATCAACTCTACCAGTTCACCTGTCGTTTCGATCTCAGCCTGACTGCGTCTATCCACAATGACACGAGCGATCCGTCTGGAAAATTTTTCTTCCCCATAGCGATAGAGAATGCGTGCAATCTCTTCTTCAGGCCATTCATTCACAATCTCTCTGGCTGTTAATAGCGCATCCTGATCCATGCGCATATCCAGCGGAGCATCGTGATTGTAACTGAATCCTCGTTCCCCTTCATCGAACTGCGGCGATGACACACCTAGGTCATACAGAATTCCATCCACCTGAGGTATACCATCTTTCATGGGAACATCAAGGTCCTTAAGAACCTGTTCCAAATCCCTAAAATTGGTTTTCACCAATGTTACTTGGTTTTTATAAGCGGCGAGCTTCTCTTTTGCATTATCCAGGGCCCAATCATCCTGATCCAATGCGATCAGACGTCCGTTCGGGCCTAATTTGGAAGCAATCAGAGAGCTGTGTCCCGCGCCGCCTAAAGTGCAGTCCACGTATATACCGTCCTGCTTGATGTTTAACCCCTCTGTTGCCTCTTCTTTGAGTACGGTTATGTGGTGAAACAACCTGCACCCCTCCTTACGCTATAAATCAAAATTAAAATCGACTAGCTTTTCGGCAATGTCGTTGAATGCTTCCTCGGATTGATTGAAATAACTCTCCCATATGCCTTTACTCCAAATTTCTACCCGGTTCGACACACCAAGGACAACACAATCCTTGTCCAGTTTGGCGTACTCTCTCAAGTTGCCCGGCAGATTTACCCTGCCCTGTTTATCCAGTTCACATTCAGTTGCACCCGAGAAAAAAAACCGGGTAAATGCACGTGCGTCGGATTTCATCAGCGGCAATGCTTTGAGCTTCTGTTCCATGACTCCCCACTCTTCCATGGGGTATACGAAAAGACATTGGTCCAAACCTCGTGTGACAACAAATGAGGGCCCTAGAGATTCGCGGAATTTAGCCGGAATAATAACCCGACCCTTGTCATCAATGCTATGTTGAAATTCGCCCATAAACATTGGCCCACTCACTCCTCACCCATTTCCCCCACTTTGCCCCACTTTCCACCACCTAAGCATAATAGATTCGGTTAAAAAAATCAAAACCCTTCTTGACATTCTTTTTTTATTTCATTCCATCTCCCAAAAAAAAACGTCTCTGATCCTGTCATTCAGGATTAGAGACGTTTCCCGTTACGGGCGACCGTATGTGCACCCGTGCATGAGCCATATCATCAATACACCATTTTAAATCTTTTGAAACCGAATATCAGCTTGTAATTATTGGATGGCCTTTTAGAATTTCCAGCTATCCAAATACTTTTCCTGTTCAGGTGACAAAGAATCAATGACAATATTCAGGCTTTCCAGCTTGTAGCTTGCCACTTGTTGATCAATCTCGTAAGGGACATTAACTACGTTTTTGCCAAGACTTTCATAGTTTTCACTAACAAAACGCAGTCCAAGCGCTTGAAGTGCAAATGTAGTGTCCATAATTTCGGCCGGGTGCCCATCAGCAGCTCCCAAATTGACCAAGCGTCCTTCAGCGAGAAGATACATTTTACGACCATCTTTGAAACGATACTCTTCAATGTTGCGGCGGACTGTACGAATAGACTCGGAACGTTTGGCAAGTTCTGGTTTGTTGACCTCAACATCGAAATGACCTGCATTACTCAGAATAGCTCCATCTTTCATGACGTCATAATGTTCTCCTGTAATGACATCCTTGTTACCAGTCACCGCAATAAAGAAATCACCGATCTTGGCTGCTTCCAGCATTGTCATAACCCGGAAACCATCCATATGGGCTTCTACTGCTTTGATCGGGTCGATTTCCGTTACAATAACATTAGCACCCAAGCCTTTTGCACGCATTGCAACACCCTTACCACACCAGCCATAACCCGCAACAACAACGTTTTTCCCTGCAACAACTAGGTTGGTTGTACGAATAATACCGTCAAAGGCAGACTGACCTGTCCCATAACGATTATCAAACAAGTATTTGCAATAAGCGTCATTTACAGCAACCATTGGAAATTTCAGTTTTCCTTCTTTCGCCAAAGCTTTCAGTCGAATAATACCTGTTGTCGTTTCTTCTGCACCTCCACGGATGGTAGCTGCAAGATCAGGACGTTCGGAAGCAATAATGGTTGCAAAATCCCCGCCATCATCAATAATGAGATCTGGCTTGACTTCAAGAGCACGAAGTTGTAATGCTTTGAATTCAGCTGGCTCGGGGTTATATTTAGCATAGACAGTAACACCATCTTCTACCAAAGCGGCACAAACATCATCTTGTGTAGAAAGCGGATTACTATGTGTAATTGTCACGTCAGCCCCGCCAGCCTGGATCACTTTTGCCAGATATGCGGTTTTAGCTTCCAGATGAAGACAAATCGAAACCTTCAAACCTTTAAAAGGCTGGTCTTGCTCAAATTGACGACGGATCCGGTTTAGCACCGGCATATGCGCTTCTACCCAATCAATCTTCAAATGGCCTTCTGGAGCAAGCCCCATATCTTTGACAATGCTGTTTTGTAATGCAGATGTAGTCAATCTAATTCCTCCTCAAATATGTTCCTTCTATTAAAAATCAAACTATCATAATGCCAATGCTCACAATTGAATAACCTGGTGCTGTCCGCCGAATGCAGTAGATGCCTCAATCATGTCTTCAATCCAATCCGTCCCATAACGATTCAGGTAAAAGAGTGCGTTATGTACTCGCTCCTGCGGTTTGTCCATCGGGAACAAAGCATTCTGAATACCATTCCAATGTCTTAGACTCACTTGATGTTTATCTTCAATAGCCTTGCGAGTCTGTCGCTCCAGATATTGAATTTGCTCGTTCATCTTACCTAAATTGGCTTCTCCGATCCGTTTAAGTCCCGGATGCACTTCAGCCACTTCGTTCAACAGAGGTTGATAGAGAGCCATAAACTGCTCACGAATCTGTGCAAATCGTTCCTCGACCTGGAATGTTTCTTGCTCTGTCAGCCATTTCTCCTTCTTTTCATCCATTCGGCACTGTACATCCTGGAAGGAAAGCCCATATTCCTTCATGTGTTTGAGGTGTACTTCCTCCAAAATCGTGAAAGAAAGACGCGGTAGTATGATCGGCATCTGTAATCCAAATGTACGGAATGCTTCGCGTGTAAGACTCCAATATGCAATTTCACCATTACCTAAAATAACAGCGGCAACTGGTAGCAATGCATCTTGCATCAAGGGACGGGTCAATACATTATTGCTGAAACGCTCAGGGTGATCGTTCAATTCTTGTAACAAACGCTCTTCCGTAAAAGATACCAGCCCCTTACGGTCCTGGTACAAGTTATCTTTTTGCATCAACAGCAAACGGGAACCTTCATGAATATAAAAGAGATTTGCCCCATCTTCTGCGACTTCTGCTGGCATAGCATAACCTGCTTGTTGTACATGCGATGCACCTTGCAAATAAGCTGTGCGTAACGCATGATTCTCCCGAATCAAACGTTCGAATACCGGCTTCTCCAACTTGCGTAATTCAGGGTCAGCAGCATCCATAAGTACCAGCCCGGTTTTGGCAAACAAGGCGGATATCAACCGCGCAAACGCATCACTCAGATTCGTGCTGGATTGATGGATCTCTGTAATCAGCTTGATTAGACCCGGTTTATGGACTGTATCAGGTAATACATGCTGCACTTGCCCCAGCATGGTCTCCCACTGTTCCCATTTCACTTGCACATTACTTACCGAATCTTTACCCTTAAAATGACCTTGCAGTTTGACTTTTTGGATATTACCTAACGAATCAGGTAAATACGTATGATTCACCTCATCCCAGTCATGGTCCTCACCTGCAATCCAAAATACAGGAATAACCGGACGCTTGAGATGCTTCTCTGCTTCACGTGCAGCAGCGACTACACTGGCTGCTTTGTATATCACGAACAACGGTCCGCTGAGCAGGCCACTCTGTTGCCCTCCGGTAACGACCATTGCGTTCTCTTCAACAAGGCGTGTAATTGAAGCATGAACCTGATCATGATCATTTACTCGCTTATTATATAAACGTAAATACGCCGCCAGTTCATGACGGTCTACACGTGTATGCTCCGATTGGTTCAGCCATTCTGCACGCGCGTGGAGGCCGTTTTCCCAGCAAATATCATATTCGTAAAGGCTTCGCGCAGCATCTCTCGTACAGATATAATCCTCTGCAAGCTGTGATCCGCTACGGAGCGCCTCAGTAATTCCTTTCATGAGGTCTGCCTCCTTATTTTGCTTCAAAAGAGCCTTTCTTGATTGTACCGAATTCAGTAGCGCTTCGTCAAAGCAAAGTCACAAATAATATAAAAAAACCGCCGATATAAATCGGCGGTTATGATGTATATAATAGCATATTCGTTTTCGTAACGATTATACGTATGGTTCTGCAACCCAGTGCCCTTTGGAAACCTCAATCAATTTAGCATTTTCCAAATTGTAAGGATCATTCACAGGGCCGCCCGCTGCATTTTGAATTGGACCAGACTGTTCTTCTGGCAACAGAATGCGGCGTTTACTTGCTTCAACCTCTGGGTCTGGAACAGGGATAGCAGAAAGCAATGTTTTGGTATATGGATGAATCGGATTAGAGTACAGTTCTTCACTCTCAGCCAGCTCCACCACTTTACCCATATACATAACCGCTACACGGTCACTGATATGTTTTACCATGGACAAATCGTGGGCAATAAAGAGATATGTCAATCCAAGACGCTGCTGCAGCTCTTCAAGCAATTTAACGACCTGAGCTTGAATGGATACATCGAGTGCAGAAAGCGGCTCATCACATATAATAAACTTAGGATCAACGGCAAGCGCACGCGCAATTCCGATCCGCTGTCTTTGTCCACCCGAGAATTCATGTGGATAACGCAAAGCGTGACTAGGGTTAAGCCCTACTAAATCCAGTAGCTCTTCTACCCGTCTCTTACGCTCTTTAGAGCTCTTAGCCAGCCCGTGAATATCCAAAGACTCGCCGATAATATCCATAACGTTAAAACGTGGATTCAGTGAGGCATAAGGGTCTTGGAAAATCATCTGCATGTCTTTACGCATCTCTTTCATCTTGCGTGGAGACAATTTATATATATCCGTACCATTGAAGTTAACACTTCCACCTGTTGGTTCATAAAGACGTAGAATTGTACGTCCAGTTGTTGATTTACCACAACCTGACTCGCCTACAACCCCAAGTGTTTCTCCTTCAAAGATATCAAAGCTAACGTCATTTACAGCTTTAAGAATATTGCCTTTACCAAGGTTAAAGTATTGCTTCAAGTTTTTCACTTGAACCAAAGGTTTGTTACTGCCTTTGACAATACCTACCGGAGTTGGTTTTTCCTTTTTCGGCTCATCCAGACGAGGAAGAGCGTTCAGCAATTTAATTGTGTACGGGTGTTGAGGATTTTTGAAGATCTCAGCGGTCGTTCCTGTTTCAACAACTTCGCCTTCCTTCATGACAACTACACGATCACACATTCCCGCTACCACACCAAGGTCATGCGTAATCAGCATGATTGAAGTTCCAAGCTTTTTCTGCATATCTTTCATGACATCTAGAATTTGAGCTTGAATGGTTACGTCGAGTGCTGTTGTCGGCTCGTCCGCAATTAGTAAGGAAGGACGACAAGCAAGAGCAATCGCAATCATGGCACGTTGACGCATACCACCGGAGAACTGGTGCGGGTAATGATTCATACGAATTTCTGCATTTTTAATACCCACAAGCTCCAGCATTTCCAGTGCAGCTTTGTTCGCTGCTTGCTTGGACATATTTTGGTGTTTACGTAATACTTCTGTAATTTGTTTACCAACTTTAATCGTTGGATTCAGTGAAGTCATTGGATCCTGGAAGATCATACCGATATCTTTACCACGTATAGCTTCCATTTGTTTATCTGATTTATTCAAAAGATCCTGACCGTGAAACGTAATATCTCCGCTCTTAACCTTCGAAGGCGGGGAGGGAATCAATTTCATGATGGTTTGGGCAGTAACACTTTTACCACTACCCGATTCACCTACGATTCCCAGCGTTTCTCCTTTGCCAATTTCAAAACTCACTTTTTTAACGGCATCAAATTCACCAGAACGTGTCTTAAACGATACGCTTAAGTCTTTGACTGTTAAAATCGGCTCCATATTCCCACCTCCTGTTTCTATTTACGTAATTTCGGATCAAGAGCGTCGCGCAATCCATCACCGAGCAAGTTAAATGCAAGCATAGTAACAACCATCAGACCTGCCGGGAACCACATCCGCCATGGATACAGAGTCCAGCCAGTAAGTGCATCATTAATCATCGATCCAAGAGATGATCTTGGTGCAGATACCCCCAAGCCAAGGAAGCTTAGGAAAGCCTCAGCAAAGATCGCATTTGGAATGGACAATGTCAGTGTGACAATGATCGGGCCGACTGCGTTTGGCAGCAAGTGGCGGAACAATTGACGCCCCGTACTAGCACCCATTGAACGAGCGGCGAGAATAAAGTCTCTATTCTTGAGTTGCATAATCTCACCGCGTACGATCCAGGCCATGCTGATCCAGCCAGTAATCGTCAGTGCAATGATAATTGTTGTAAGACTTGGCTCAAGTACAACCAGCAACAGGATAACAACGAGCATATAAGGCAAAGAATACAAGATTTCAGAGAACTTGTTCATAAACCCGTCAACTCGTCCACCATAGTAACCCATGATAGCCCCATAAATAACACCGATAACAAGGTCGATCAAAGCCGCAGCCAGACCTACGGTCAACGATACACGTGCGCCAACCCATGTTCTTACCCATACATCACGACCTAGGTCGTCTGTACCAAACCAGTGTTCTGCGCTTGGAGCAGCGTTTGCATTAAGCAAATCGTTGGAATAATAATTATAACTTGTAAATAAAGAAGTTGGACCTATGATAGCAAAGAGTACAACAAGTATAAGCACGCCAAGACTGATCATCGCGGCTTTGTTCGTTGCAAGTCTGTACATCGCATCTCTAAAAAGGGATACACTTTCTTGCGGCTTAACCGCTGCCTGACTGTTCAGGTCAGTGTTCGCCGTTCCATTATTGTTATTATTCGTGCCAGACAACGTTATGCCCCCTTCCGGCTTTCTAGCTTAATTCTAGGATCAATTAATACGTAAGCGATATCTGTAAGGAAACGCGCCAACATCAGGAGAATACCATAGAAAATTGTGATTCCCATGATCATCGTGTAATCCCGGTTCGTAATACTCTCGACAAACACTTTACCAATCCCGCCGATGTTAAAGATTTGCTCAATAACAACAGAACCAGTGATGATATTAGCAGTCATTGGTCCTACATACGTAACAACTGGCAAAATACCATTCCGTACAACGTGCTTAAACATGATGGCAGGCCATTTCAAACCTTTAGCTTTCGCCGTTTTGATATAGTCTGCATGTAAAACTTCCAGCATGCTTGAACGCGTTAGACGTGCGATAAATGCAATTGGGGATGCAGATAATGCTGCAACAGGAAGGACATAGTCAAGGGGTCCATCAAAGCCCATAACGTTAAACCATCCTAGTTTAAACGCGAACACATATTGTAACAAGGATGCCAGCAAGAAACTTGGTACCGCAATTCCGATTACAGCAAGCACCATCGTGACATCATCAATCAGTTTTCGGTGATATACTGCTGCAAGCAGACCCAATAATACCCCTACGATCACTGAAATAATGATTGCAAAAATACCAATTTTCAAAGAAGCCGTAAATGTTTTCACAATCATATCTGTAACGCCTTGGTTCAGATAGTTCATCGAAACTCCAAAATCGCCTCTTACAATATCTCCAATGTATTTGAAATATTGCACATACATTGGCTTATCCAAGCCGTACTTCTCTTCAAGAAGAGCCCGAATTTCAGGTGATACTCTTTTTTCAGATGTAAAAGGGTCACCAGGAATGGCCTTCATCAAGAAGAACGTCATCGATGCGAGTATGAAAAGCGATAGCAGCATAAATAGCAGTTTTTTCAAAACGTACTTTAACAACCCTTGCACACCTCCACAAACAATATTTTGTATACAAATCGATTGTAGAATTAGACCGCAATAAAGTCCAATCCATTTATCGGAAATTTCAGAATTATAAGGAAAATCGATGCGCAAACAAAAAAATCGGGATATATATGGAGTTCCACATATATATCCCGAAGCAAATCATATTAGACTTCAGAACAACTTACTTCTCTTCCAGATATGCACGAGTGAAGTCAATTGCTCCACTGAAATCCAGTTGTACGCCTTTCAGGTAAGGCTTCGTCAAGGAAACGTTAGTGTAGTAGTAGATTGGCAATACGCCCATTTCATCTTGAATCAGAATTTTCTCTGCATCAGCAAATGCAGCCATACGTGCAGCGGCATCCGCTGTTTTTACAGTTTCTTCTAGATTTTTATCGTACTGTGCATTGCTAAATTTCGAGTCGTTGTTTGTGTTGCCAGTTTTCCACATTTCCAAGAAGTTGAACGGATCGTTATAGTCAGCAGACCAGCCCGCACGAGCGATTTGGAAGTTTTGTTTTTGACGGTTATCCAGGAACACTTTCCACTCTTGGTTTTCTGTTTTCACGTCTACACCAAGACTGTTTTTCCACATATCAGCAATTGCCAATGCAACTTTCGCGTGAGCATCACTAGTGTTGTAGATCAAAGTAATTTCTGGCAATGTTGTGTAACCTTCTTCTTTCATACCTTCAGCAAGCAGTTTTTTTGCTTCATCCACATTTTCAGTGAAGTAATCGTCTTTGTGTTCTGTACGGAATTCTTCTTTTTCACCACGAATACCTGGTGGCACAAAGCCGAATGCTGGAATTTGTCCACCTTGTGTTACTTTATCAACGATCAATTGACGTTGAATGGACATTGCAAAAGCTTTACGGATTTTAGCATTGTTAAATGGTGCTTCATTTACGTTGAACTGGTAGTAGTACGTACTAGCAATACCAGTAGCTTTAAACTCGTTTGGCAACTCAGCTTTCAAAGAAGGAATTTGGTCTGTTGGAATTTCACCGTTAGGTGCACCAGTATAGTCCAATTGTCCTGATTTGTAAGCTTGCAGCTCAGAAGCACTGCTACTTGTCAGGGACATGTTAATTTCTGACAACTTGATATCAGATGCTGCATGGTAACCTTCGTTTTTCTTCACAACAATTTTTTGACCTTTAGCGTATTGATCCATTACAAATGGTCCGTTAACGATCATGTTTTTGTGGTCAGCGAAAAACTTATCATTCGTGTCAGCAGACTTGTGTACTGGGTAGTACGTGTAGAATGCTGTCAGTCCCAAGAAGTAAGGAGTAGGGTTCTCCAGTGTTACTTCAAGTGTGTGTTCATCTTTAGCTTCTACACCCACTTGAGAGAAGTCAGTAATTTTAGTACCTTTGAACTTTGGATCTTTGCTCATGTTAAAGCCTTCAGCGCCCTTGATGTAGTACAATTGGTACGCATAAGGAGAAGCTGTTTCCGGTTTCAACGCACGTTCCCAAGAACGAACAAAATCCTCAGCAGTAATCGGGTCACCGTTGCTCCATTTTGCTTCTGGGTTCAGGGTGAAAACATATTTCAAACCATCTTCAGAAACTTCCCAATTTGTAGCCACACCTGGTGCTTCTTTACCGTTCTCGTCGATGCGTACAAGACCTTCATACAAGAACTTCAGAACTGTGTTCGTTTGGCTGTCTTTTGCTTGAGCTGGGTCAAACGTAGGAGGTTCAGCCGTTAAGTTGATTTTCAAAACTTGATCTTTGGCAAGACCTTTTTCTCCGCTTGCAGAATTGTTATCTGTTGTGGTACCTGTGCCTTCGTTTTTCGATCCGCACGCTGCAAGTACGGTACCGAACGCCAAGATCAGCGTCAAAAGGACTAATAGACTTTTCCTTTTCATCTAGCTTTTCCCCCTAAATTGATGTGGTTTATGTTTATAGATTATACAACCACCGGTCAAAAAAATCTACATTACTTTTTCAGAAAGTAATGTTTTTTTCAGTTTTCGACAAAAAGGCCACAATTTCTGGGTGTTTTACGTCATGTAACCTCACATCTGGTTCAATATGTATCTAAATAATCCAAATAAAGTAAACAAAATATACCCAAAACTCATGATCATAAATGACATGCGCCATACGGCACGGAACATCCTTCCTCCGTCGATTTTTCCTTTTAGTCGATTTTGCGCACCTCCGATAAAACCAAGCGCTATTATTATGAGTATTAATGTTAAATAAAATCCAAAGTTCGAATCAAATGTTAAGTTGAATAAAGCTGATACGGAGAATATTAGAAAAAATGTAGTGACGTCCATCGCTGTTCTCAGTGCGACTGATCTATTTTTCTTCCATGCCATCATGCCCCAATACACAAGAACAAATGGAAAAAACGGTAATATACTTAATACGATGAAAAATCCCATTAACTCACTCCTTCTGATTGCATACCTTGGATCAAATGAAGAACCACTTCATGTGTAGGTACCTCCAGATTAAACTGCTGCGCCATTCTTATAATTGACCCATTAATTGATTCAACCTCTGTTGTGCGTTTATGTAGAACGTCTGCAAGCATCGAAGATGTATTGGAAGCAGTATCACGACATACTCCTCTGACCTGTTCCCACAAATCTCCTTCCAATTGTATACCCATAGCCATATATACGGTTAACGTCTCATCGTATAACTGGCGCATGATCCTGACTCGTTCCTTCTTGTTAAGTAATTCACCATTAGGTATTCTCCATATGGCTGTAAGTGGGTTAATGACCCCATTAATCAGCAGTTTCCTGTATACCAGCTTATCGATTTCATTCGACACTGTACAGTCAAATCCTGCCTGCTGCATAACCTTCGCTAAGGGAATTATTTGTTCCTCACCATTCTCCTCTTCAGTGGAAACGGTCAACGTCTTACTAAGACCCAAACGTGTTTCTCCCGAACCCGCCCGCTGTACTTGAGCCTGTGTACGTTTCGCTCCCTCGGTTGTAATTGCACTATAGATCAGTGAATATGGCAAGACTTCCTGTAACTTCTTCAGGTGCCCTATACCATTTTGAAAACAAGCTATTTTTAGATGATGATTGTTCAAAGTATTGATTTGGTCAATAAACTCATCTAAGTGGGTTTGCTTAATAGTAAGCAATATCCAGTCTCCAGGTGCTTTGTTCCAAGTATCTGTCAGTTCCGTTGTCGGCCCAGCCTGAATCTCATTTGACTTGATATGTAACTCGCATAAATTGTCGATCATGATAATGCCCTTTTGCTTGAGCTGATCAGCCTGCTCGGAAGTTCTAGTCCAGAATCGAACACTTTCGCCAGCTGCTTGCAGCTTTCCTCCAAACAGTAGCCCTAGCGAGCCCGCCCCCACAATATCTATAATCATCTTCATCCCTGCTTTCATGTCCATTGTCCGTTCGACCACGTTATAACGATCTTTCTCTTCTATAATAGAACAATTAAACACAACTAAAAACCCGTCATACCAGCCGCAAATAAAACGGAGGTGTGGCGGGCATACTTTAGAATGTTACATTCAGATTCACATCTACTACTCAATTCGTTCCAAATTTCCGTTAGCATCCATTTTGAACCTAGTCTTAAGTTCTTCTTCTTCCTCAGATAAAAAGGCAAGCCTGCGAGCCCGATCCATAATCTGGATCAATGCTTTGTAATCATCGTTTACAACACGATAATCGGTTTGAACCTCATTGACTTCCTTGGATAGCCGATCGTTCTCACAACGCAGCTCCAGCAATTCATCTTCTTTCTCACGCAATTCCTTCTCCAACATTTTAAGTTGACGATTACTCTCCTGCACCGAACCTTTCCATTGCCGCAGGAAGCGAATGACTGCATCCATTGATAAGGACTCATCCGTCACACCATCGTTCTTGAAAATTCCTTCTTCTGTATCCAATGTTGCCAGTGCAGCAACCTGTGGACCAAGCATAGCCGGTTGCTTTCTGAGATAACTCCGCTTTTGTCTCTGAGCTTTAGCATTGCTAATTGCTGACTCATACTTTTTTCGTACACAGCTATTCCATCGGAATCCACATGCGGCAGAAGTTCTGCCTATTTTTTCTCCTACTTCTTCAAAAGCAGCCAGTTGTGTACTACCTTCCCGAATATGACGCAATGTAACCTCAGCCAAAATCAAATCGTCCTCTGTACTCCAAGCATCCTGTCTCACTGCAGTCATGCTATAATACCCTCCTAACACCATCCTAAAATAACCGTCCCCATAACCGGTAAGCCGTTATGTGAATTAGGTATAAAAGTTGCTTTACTCATTCTTATGCCTCTCATAGAGTTCATAGAATTGATTTCATACTAAAATGTATTTCCATATTCAAGTTCCCTCATACGTAATTTTTATAAATATCCCCACTGTAACCCTAATCCCTAAAAAAAGAATTCGCTTTCATATCCAAATTTGTTTACACGTTTTTCCTTTGTCGGTATAATGTTGTGTAGACAATCTATGAACGTACATAGGAGAGGAGGATTTACCGTGGCACGCATGTTTCGAGTACTCGGGTTCTTCACGCTTGCGATCGGCCTGATGGCTTTTGCAGGAGATTTGGTCGAAATGGCTTTGCTTTTCTTCTTGCAGACTGCGTTTTTTGTTCTTTTGGGATACTTGAAGTTTACAGAACGCACGTATATATTGCTCTTCTGGGGTTATATGATCGTGACGTTCACAGGATTCAGTTACTGGACTGTATTTCAAATGGGACTGCCGCTTTAATCCGCTAGTAACATCAAAGCAATCCGGCTCTTGTCGGATTGCTTTTTTGTTTCTTCAGTTTACATATGAAGAAATCGTGTTTATTTAACCACTAAGGATATTTCACCTATCATTTTCATATATTGTCTGGACGAGTACTAATCTATATGATTATTTAAGGAAGAGAGAAAGGAGAATGGATGTGAAACATCGATATGGCTTAACAGCCATCTTGTTCATAGTATTACTGTTCGCCCAGCCTGCATCATCCTACGTTTACGGAGAGCCTTCACCCGAGGATACACAGGCCATTTTGCAAAAAACGTTATCTATTGTAGAGATTGATCATGAGATTGAACGAATTACAGCAAGACAAAAAGAACTCACCAACCAACATGAGACATTATCCGCTCAACTTCAGCAGCAGGAAAAGGAGATACATATCCAGCAAGACCGGGCCGGAGCTGTTGTAAGATCTTATTACACAGGAGAGCGTGACAGTCTGCTCATGTCCGTTCTTGGAGCAAGATCATTCAAAGACTTGTTTATTCTGTATGACTACTATCAGATCATTATTGGCAAAGACCAGGCTGTTCTGGACAAGTACCAGACACGCTACGATGAATTGCAGCGGACGTCTGATCAAATTCGCAAAACCTCCATTGAACTTACGGAGATGAAAACCAATCTGCAGAATCAGCGAACACGAGTCGCATCACTGCAAAAGGAAATGGATGAACAAATAACCGCCAGCGGAAACGCGGCAGCTATTCAGAAATTAATGAATGAATTAACCCTGTACTGGGAGAACATTGGTATTTATGAGGTAAAACGTTACTTCAAAGCACTAGCATCAGCCATGCAAAATCTGCCTGATTTCATTCAAAAGCAAAACGGCGCCATAGCCACCACAGGAACCACATATACGATTCGCATTGGCCAAGACGAATTAAATACCTTTTTGCGTTCACAGAATGTGATCTTTGAAGACTTTGCATTTACATTTGATCAGGACAAAATTACAGCCTCGGGTCAGCGCGATCAGCTGCAATTGAGCATTGAAGGACATTATACGGTAGAGGACGAACCGCAAAACGCCATTCGTTTTCACGTAGATAAGCTCGTTTTTAATCAACTTGAACTACCAGATACAACCCGTAACATGCTGGAAAAGGAATTCGATCTCGGTTTTTATCCTCAAAAAATTATATCTTTTGTGAAAGCTACTGATGTTTCTACAGATGAGGGAATCTTGGAAGTTAAACTGGCTATCTCATTCTAGCGATTAGTCGCTTTTCTAATGCTGCTCACATACTGGGCAGCATTTATTTGTCCTCTCAGAAGCTGTTTTACCTGCTTTTCAAAACGCATGACGATTTCCCTACTCTTCGCCGATTGAACTGGATCATAATCTTTGGAGAACCAGGATTGATTTTTGAACTTTTCATTTAGAATTCCACTATCTTCAGCTCCCTGCTTCATTTCTTCTTTCCTCGCAGATAAGCGCTTGGTCTCGTCAAACCATTTTTTCTGAGTTGAAGCAGACAGCATTCCCTCAATCCATCGGCTTGCCGCATCTGCCTCCACAGATCCTGATGTAATGACAAGACTTCTGGACTCTACTGCATGCAGTGGCTTCAGAAGGTTGTCCGAGACCAACCTATCCTTATCCCCAGCAGCCTCATCTTCTTGAAGGATACGAGACAACGTGGATACAAACATTGGGGTGTTCATTTTAACGTTGGATGCAGACCCAACGGGATCTTCAGACAAAGTCTTGATCTGAGGTTGAAGCTCGTTGAGCAAAGTGATCCCTTGCTGAAGTTCGTTAACCAGCGATGTGGGCTGTAATGTTATAATCTGGTCGGGACTCATTCCTAACGGTAGACTCCCCATCCATGCACTTGCTCCGCATATATCCTCAATATTCATCGAAATAAGTGAGACATCCTCTATTTGGGCTGCCTTAATTACTTTAGACCATTGATCTTTATTTTGAGGCAAACCTTGCAAATCTGCCTTATTCAAAAAGGAAGCTGTTGCCCCTATAATATAAGGATCAAAATCAAAGGGCATCCCCCATTGGTATCCATTCCATTCCGTCATGACACGCAGTTCAATTATTGTATCTCCCAACGACTTGGAGAGCGCGGTGCCATTCAAAGGTACCAAATATCCTTTTTTGGCATAATACTGCACGTCATCACTATTCAATAAAATAATATCGCCGTTCTCTCCTAACGAAAACTCCTGATCCAACACCTTTTTGTACTCTTCTGATTCTACATTTCGCAGCTTCACTTGAATATAACGGGATGCGGCCACTTCTTCGGCTAATTTATAAAACGATTCAAACTCCTCTTTTGACATAGACACTGTCACATCTAAAGGAGCCCGTTTCTCATGGCTAAGAGAAGAAGCTCCGGGATATGTATCTTTTTCTGGATTCCGCTCTTGAGTATAATGCGAACCTCTAAAATCAAAACTGGGAGAAAGGATCGTTAGCGAAAGCAGCAGCACTGCAAATAGAACAATCTGATGTCTACGCTTCATTCACACTCCTCCTATGACTATGAAATGGTTTTTCCCGTAGCAATCATTGTAACAAATATATAGTGCTCCTGTCCTACCTTGCCAAAAAACACTTTTCTTGTATTTTGCATACTAAGAGCATATCTAGTTATGTAAAATAACGTGTTTTTATTTTTTCAGCAAAAAAAGCCGACTTTGTCAGTCGGCTTTTACACGAACATTTTCCGGGAAATAAATCGAGTATCAACAGGTTAAAAGCCTTATTACAACAAGTCTGCTGCAAGCTGTGCCAACTTGGATCGTTCACCTTTTTCAAGCATAATGTGTCCACTGATTCCCTCTCGTTTGAAACGTTCCACAATATACGTTAGTCCATTACTTGCAGAATCCAGATACGGGTGGTCAATCTGTTCGGGATCTCCCATCAGAATAATTTTACTGCCTTCCCCTACTCGGGAAACGATCGTTTTCACTTCATGACGCGACAAGTTCTGAGCTTCATCAATAATGATGAATTGACCCGGAATGGATCTTCCACGGATATAGGTCAGTGCTTCAACTTGAATGCTACCAAGACCCATTAATATTTTATCAATATCTCCAGACTTTTTTGTATCGAATAAAAACTCAAGATTATCATAGATGGGTTGCATCCATGGTCGAAGCTTTTCTTCCTTCTCACCCGGCAAATACCCGATATCCTTGCCCATTGGTACAACAGGCCGCGCAATCAAAAGTTTTTTATATTTGTGATCGTCTTCAACTTTTAACAGTCCTGCTGCAAGAGCAAGAAGTGTTTTGCCTGTACCCGCCTTGCCGGTAATCGTTACAAGCGGAATATCATCGTTCAGCAAAAGCTCCAGTGCCATTCGTTGTTGTGCATTACGGGCACTTATCCCCCAGACATTATCATTACTGAGGAACAGCGGCTCCAGCTTCGTACCTTCCATATTTACTTTGAGCAGAGCCGATTTGTTCGTCCCCATTTCGTCTTTTAGAATGACAAACTCATTGGGGTAGAGCGAGTAGGACAGTTGTAAAGGTTTGATCGGTAAGAAACGATATGTGTAAAACTCATCAATGACTGACGGGTGAACTTTCAGCGCAGTATATCCAGGATATAGCTCACTGAGTCCTGCCGTGCGATCCGATAAGTAATCCTGTGTGTTCAGTCCGAGTACATCTGCCTTGATCCGTACAAGAACGTCTTTACTAACAAGAACAACTTGCCGATCCACTACTTCTTTTTCGTTCTCTTCAATCTGGTAGTTCAGCGCGACCGCCAAGATGCGATTGTCATTAGATACTTCTCCGAACATTTCCTGAACCTTAACAAAGCTGCGGTGATTGAGTTCAACTTTCAGATTACCTCCATTGGCAAGGGGGACACCACTGTGCAGATGCCCCAGTTCTCTGAGTCCATCTAACAATCTAGAAACATTTCGAGCGTTTCGGCCGATCTCATCGGCATTTCTTTTTTTGGAGTCAATTTCCTCCAGTACAACCGCGGGAATGATTACCTCATGTTCTTCAAAGGCAAATATGGCATTGGGGTCATGCAGAAGCACGTTGGTATCCAATACAAAAATCTTTTTCATTCAATCCCCTCCAAAGCGGCGTCGTTAAAGGCATGGGCTGGAACGTGGTCTCGGGAATGACGAAGGTGCTCTGTGTGAGCATTCCGTTTCCTACCATTCCCGAGCTCATCTAAATCGTGCAAAGTTCAGCAGTGGCATGGACAATCATACTCCCATACATAAATGTATTCGACTAGGGCAAAATAATTGTCAACCATTCTGAAAAACTCCAAGAAAGGATGAATACCTTTGAAAAAGATGATATGTACAATGCTTCTAATCTGTATACTTACTGGCTGTAATACCTCTACACGTAACGCTTCACAGGAACCGCATCAGATGCACCCTAGAAGTTACGGAGGAAACATTACAACTCAGCATGATGATCGAATGAATGCTTCGCGTATCGACCAATTCAACGAAAATACAGGCGAAGTACATGATATCGCGAATGGTACGGATCACGGTAAAATGTCCAATGAAAAGCGCGTGAGTCATCTCAAAGCTCTTGCCAAACAAGTTGAAGGTGTACAAAATGCTAATTGCATCATCCTCGGAAACACAGCTATCGTTGGTATCGATGTAGATGGGGATCTGGAACGGGCACGTGTTGGCACCATTAAATACTCCGTTGCAGAAGCCTTACGCAAAGATCCTGAGGGTGTAGATTCCATCGTTACCGCCGATGCAGACGTCTCCGAACGTATTAAAGAGATTGGTGAGCATATTCGCCAAGGACACCCGATATCCGGATTCGCTTCAGAACTTGCGGACATGGTAGGCAGAATCATTCCACAGCTTCCGAAAGACGTCAAGGTTCGCCAGAACCCGAATGAACCAGCTCAGGATCAATACATGCAACAACATACATCCGAAAAAAGACAACAAAAAGCCCAGTGATCTCTCACTAGGCTTTTTTTCATGGCCGAAAAGACTTGCTCATCGAGCTTCTCCGCAGCACGTTGATCATATATATTGACAAATTGAGGCACAGAAGACCATTGAACGCCATAAAGCAACGAATTCTGAACGGCTTCAATCTTCATGTCGACACAATACATCGTAAAGGGTACATTTTGAATCGGATCTTGCTGGACTAAAGCACGTCCGTTAACAGCATACACCATCTCTTCATCAAAAACGGTAATAGCCAAGATCTGCCTTTTGAATTGCTGTAGAAGAGTTTCTGTTAATTGTATGACGGCTTCGGACATTCAACAAGCCCCCCAACCTTCATTATGCAATTCTTATCGATGTGATTATATCATACTGCCATGCGTGCTTCCAATCCCCAAAATAAACTTCACGGTTTCGGGGACGAAGCTGTTACCTTACCTGCCAGTGTATCTTGCAACGCTTGCTTAGCATTAGCAAGCTCTGTCTCATTAATATATACATAAGGACTTCTCCACTCCCCTGTAACCGGAGTAAAGTGTACATCTTCCGTGGAAATATTCCAATAAGTTGCGATAAAATTTTTCATTTGCTCGGATTCCACATCTGTCGTCATGTTTTTATCTACCGCACTTACTACTTTGCCAATCTTGGTAATTCCACCGAGCGATTTCATCTGATCCAGCATCGCATTCATCACTTGGTTCTGCCTTTTATTTCGATCGAAATCGTTGGACTCATCCGTTTTGGGTTTACAATTAGACTTCCGATAACGAACAAAATCAAGAGCTTCTTTCCCATCCAGATGTTGTGGACCCGCCTTCAGATTGATATCTGTATTGTCAGCCGTATCTCGGTAACACATGTTCTTATCTACCGTAACGTCAACTCCGCCCACGGCATTGATCGCGTCACGAAAGGCTTGGAAGTTGATCACTGTAGTATAATTGATATCTATACCCAGATACTTGCCCATCATTTCTTTCATCTGGTCCTCTGCCTTTTTGCCAGAAGTCTTTTCTTGTGTTTTGAATCGTGGATAATAAGCATTCAATTTATTCGACTTATACCCATCAAGCTGAATACGTGTGTCACGTGGCAAAGATACCACTGTTGCGGTCTTTGTATTCGGATTAAGTGCCGCAACCATCACAACATCCGATAGAAATGTACCTGTTTCAGGACGATTATCCGTACCGAGCAGTAACATCGTAAGTGGTTTGGTTGAAGCCGACATGCCTGGAGGAACAGGTTTGTCTATTCCCGTATTCGCAACTTGATTATATATCCAGTACAAATATCCTCCACCTACCAAAATACCGATCACAAGCAGACTGAGGAACATTTTAACCAACCCACGCATACGTTTCTTTTTCTTCGGTTGCTTTCCCTTGCTACTCTTTTTGCCTGAGTGGATGGATGAATTAGAAACTTGTCTGCGCGGAGGCAATCCGTTTGAATTTGAGTTCATGTTCTCAACACCTTTATCACTTCTGTCTTAGTCTATATATAACACAACCGCTTTCCCAAAGGAAAACGGATGTGTGGGTGCATAGACTGCATCATGAGTTCCGAGCGGCAGCTTCCGCTTTTTTCTTTTGACGACCTTCAACATAATAACGAACGCGCACTAACAACATCAGACCTACAGCTACCAGTAGACATTGAATGATGGGCAGTTTGTCGATCTGAAAAATAAGAAGCATGAACGTGCTCATCGCCATCAAAATATACAACACAATTTCCTTACCGATCGGCAATTTCTGACGTACTCGGAAGACCTTGTTATACACGTAAGTAATGAGTACAAAGATGACGATATAGGCAATGATCGGGTGTGATGCAAACCATGCTTGCATGTTAAGGCATCTCCTTTCATGATCATGCTGTACAAGTTAAGAGATTGAAGAGACTATAGTGCGCACATAAAAGCTATTCGTCGCATAAGACCGTTCCGGTTCCGGATCGTTCTTTTGATCGCTGTTGTCCCCGAATTTCTGTGAACACTCTATCAAGTGTTGAAATTCGGTGACAAAAGCGAGCGCTTCGCTTCTGCAGAATCGATTCCGGCCCCTTCACTGTTTTAGCTGAAGAACATCCCTTTTAATGCTGCATCAACGTCTCATCAAAAAATAACTTGTACCTCTTAGGGTAGTGAGTTTTTACGCGTTATTTTGAGCCATTTTGCGTTGCTTTTCTGCACGCTCACGCTCGGATTTATTCAGGAGCTTCTTACGAAGACGAATCGATTTCGGCGTGATCTCACAGTATTCATCGTCGTTCAGATATTCAAGGGCCTGTTCCAGCGAGAAGATAATCGGCGTTTTGATTTTAACCGTATCATCTTTACCTGAAGAACGAACGTTAGAGAGTTGCTTCTCTTTACAGATGTTGACAACAATATCATTGTCTCGTGTATGCTCACCCACGATCATACCTTCGTAAATTTCTGTTCCAGGTTCAAGGAAGAGCGTACCACGATCTTCAACACCCACCATTCCATAAAACGTAGATGTACCCGTTTCAGTTGAGATCAGTACCCCTTGGTGACGTCCACCTACTTGACCGGATACGACTGGAGCATAGCTGTCGAATGCGTGGTTCATTGTACCGTATCCACGAGTCAATGTCAGGAAGTTTGTACTGTAACCGATGAGACCACGTGCAGGGATCAGGAACTCCAAGCGAACTTGTCCGCTACCTGAGTTAACCATGTTCACCATCTCTGCTTTGCGTGCGCCCAAGCTTTCCATAACTGCACCCATGCTCTCTTCCGGGATGTCAATCATTAAACGCTCAACGGGTTCCATTCTTTTACCGTCAACTTCTTTTACGATAACTTCAGGTTTGGATACTTGAAGTTCATAGCCTTCACGACGCATGTTCTCGATCAAGATACTAAGGTGAAGCTCACCACGACCAGAAACGATAAATGCATCCGGACTATCCGTTTCATCTACACGAAGAGATACATCTGTTTCAAGCTCTTTCATCAGACGCTCACGAATTTTACGGGAAGTAACCCATTTACCTTCACGACCTGCGAATGGACTATTGTTTACGAGGAATGTCATTTGCAGTGTTGGCTCATCAATTTTCAGAACCGGCAAAGCTTCAGGATTGTTCGGATCAGCGATCGTTTCACCGATGTTGATATCTTTAATCCCTGCAATCGCAACGATGTCACCTGCTCCAGCTTCTTCGGTCTCAATACGTTTCAGACCTTGGAAACCAAACAGTTTCTCGATACGAGCAGTTTTGCTTTTGCCATCACGCATAATAACAGTAACGGATTGGCCTTGACGAATTACGCCACGGTTCACACGACCGATTGCGATACGTCCGAGGTATTCATTGTAGTCCATCAGGGTAACGAGGAACTGAAGTGGCTCTTCCACGTTCTCTGTTGGATGAGGAATGTGACTTACAATTGTATCGTAGATTGCCATCATGTTGTCATCTTGTTTAGCCGGATCATCTTCCATGCTGGAAGTACCGTTTAATGCGGAAGCATAAACGACAGGGAAGTCAAGTTGTTCATCATTTGCACCGAGTTCGATGAAAAGATCAAGCACTTCGTCAATAACCTCAGCCGGACGAGCCGATGGACGGTCGATCTTGTTTACAACAACAATTGGTGTCAGATTGTACTCTAGTGCTTTACGAAGTACGAACTTCGTTTGTGGCATACAGCCTTCATAAGCATCAACTACGAGAACTACGCCATCAACCATTTTCATGATACGTTCTACTTCTCCACCGAAGTCTGCGTGTCCAGGTGTATCCACGATGTTAATCAAATAGTCTTTATAAGTTATAGCCGTGTTTTTGGCCAAAATTGTAATACCGCGTTCACGTTCTAAATCGTTCGAGTCCATTACGCGCTCCTGTACCGTTTCGTGATCACGGTAAGTACCGGATTGCTGGAGCAACTTGTCGACGAGTGTTGTTTTACCGTGGTCGACGTGGGCAATAATCGCAATATTGCGAATGTGTTCTCTTGAATGCATGGTTTGTATCCATATCCTTTCCAATTTCAAAATTCATATCTACTGAACATCCCGCAATTTCGCAGTTTACTCACAAAATAAGCGTCGGTGATATCCCGACGCATGTCTATATCCCCTATATTATAATTTATCATAGGTAAAAATCAAGATATTTCGTTCGAAATAGCACAAGCCAGTTGCAGAGATATTTACCATCTCTTTCCTCGGCCTGGACGAGCTTGTCCGGTAAGTAACCAGATGCCACCAATAATGAGGAGTACAGCGAGCACGTAGATGATTCCGGTCTGGAGCAGAGTAAACGCCAACAATACGATGGACACAGCCCCCAGGATGAGTGCGGCAGGATAGACAAATTCCGGTCTTCGGCGCTCAACCATACCATACCCTAACAAGCCTGCGGCGATACCTAACAGAAGAAGTGGCCACAAATTCCTCATGAGTCCAGCTCCCCATATGTTCGTTATGCTGAACAACACCCC
This sequence comes from Paenibacillus sp., assembly GCA_017512705.1. Taxonomy (GTDB): domain Bacteria; phylum Bacillota; class Bacilli; order Paenibacillales; family Paenibacillaceae; genus Paenibacillus. The sequence continues at coordinate 131,978 of JAFWEX010000022.1, read as the reverse complement.
ATATACGGTGAGTATGCCCGCCGGTACTAAAGACCAGGACGGTGCAGTCCGAGCATAAAATAGTGCATAAAGAGCAATACCCGGTAGCAAAAGCAGAAGCGGCCAGAAATTTCGGCCAATAAATCCGAAAACTCCTAATTTTCCAAGTAAAATCACAAAACCCGCAACTACAATAAATAGTCCGATAGCTCTCTCATTTTTCATCCTATTCACCTCTTGTTTTCTCAGCTATGTAACTTCCAATGTGTGTGCTGACTCAGGCATTATACGAATTTTTGATACAAAATCGAGCTTTCACCACTATTTCTAGTGTATCTGATGTTCCTCCAAAAAACTATACTTGATGTCGAAAATCAGCGCTTCTTTACTCGAGTAGAACAATACCTCGCCTCCTGTATTATCCTGTATTTCCATGAATGAGAATAGATATAATTTAGGCAATAGCTGTATGGATCCAACAATTGCTTTTCATACGTCAAAAAAGTCCGCACCGATCGGTGGAACGCTACAAAACCAATTGTGAGATAGGGTGCCTTAATGACACCCCTCGATTATTTTATATCACAGAGTTAATACATCATCTAAACATTCCGGCGAACGAACCTGTGCGCTCCTCCTGCTGCAATGACCAAGCCAGCCAAAGCTATGGGTAGCATCACGTGCGCTTCCGCTGCCATCCCTCCCAGCCATTCCCCAAGCTTCGGATCTTTCATTAACATCTCTCCCGCGGTAAAAGCCAGGATACCTGATCCAACAAACACCAGAATGGGAAAACGCTTCAGCAGACCTACAATGAGGCCACTGCCCCATACAACGATGGGAATACTAATCGCAATACCAATGACAATCAAAGCCAAATCTCCATCCGCCAACGCAGCAATCGCTAACACATTGTCCAGACTCATTACAAAGTCCGCAACCAGTATCGTTTGAATCGCTCTCCAGGTGGTAGATGCATTCCGAACTTGTACTTCATCGTCATTTTGAAGCAGTAGTTTCATTGCGATCCAGAATAATAACAGCCCACCCGCCGCTTGAATATACGGAATACCCAGTAGTAACACCGCCACAAAAGTAAGGATACAGCGTAAAATCACTGCACCGAATGCACCCCACCAGACTGCCTTTTGACGTTGAGCCGGGGGTAGATCTTTGCTCGCCAATGCGATAACGACGGCATTATCCCCACTCAGCACCAGATTAATCATTAAAATTTGCGTTAATAGCCATAGCGTATCCATCTCCTCATCCCCCTCATTCTAACTTGTATGTAAAAGATGTACATGCTATTCTTAATGATTGAAGAATATATAAGGAGTGACATAACGCCATGGAGCCGTTTAGTCCCACATTTTGGCTAGCCTTATTGAACATTGTTTTTATCGATCTGATCCTGGCTGGAGATAACGCAATTGTCATTGGCCTTGCCGCCAGAAACTTACACCCTTCTGTACAAAAAAAAGCTATTCTGTATGGTACAGGCGGTGCTCTTCTCATTCGAATTGTGGCTACCATCATTGTATTATGGCTGCTAAAAGTACCTTGGCTCCTACTTGCAGGCGGTCTACTCCTGATCTGGATTGCCTACAAACTGTTAGCTGATCAGGAAGATGAGCATAATGATATTCAGGCTGGATCGTCGCTGTGGGCCGCCATCCGCACGATCATCATCGCAGATGCAGCCATGGGGCTCGATAATGTAATTGCTGTAGCCGGAGCTGCGCAGCAACATTTGGTACTTGTCATTCTCGGCCTATTGATTAGCGTCCCTATTATCGTCTGGGGTAGTACCTTGTTTATCAAACTCATTAATCGGTTTCCATGGATTATCTATATTGGAGCGATTGTACTGGGTTACACCGCTTCGAACATGATTACCGAAGAACAACGGATCATGCCCTTTTTCAACGAGCATCCTGCCCTGCGTATTCTTTTTATCGCTGTGGTGATTTGCGGTATTGTCCTTGCGGGTTATCGTAAACGTTCTAGTAGTAACAAAAAGCAGAATAAACCGCAACACTCCTATTCGTAACGAATTCTGATACAACGATCTTGCACATGTAAATACAAAAAAGAACAGGACTGGCCGCTTTTACAGCGGTCAGCTCTGTTCTTTATTTTTTTATTAACATTCCATTTATTATGTCTACTACTGCAATTGCAAGTTAGAACCAATCATCCTTCATCACACTATCTTCTGACTGTCCTGTCCGGATGGATGCTTCTCCAGCATGCAATATGATCGTTTCAGTTTGCTCTACCGCCTTCTCCAGCCATACCGGCAGATGACTCATCGTCGCTTCAATTTTATCCACAATTCGCAGATTCGGGTTGGTTGACGGTGATTTGGGAACAAACAAAGTACAACAGTCTTCATAAGGCAAAATGGAGATATCATACGTACCAATCTGCTTGGAAAGTGAAATAATTTCCTGCTTGTCCATCATCACCAGTGGTCTGAGCAGCGGCAGATCCGTGGCTCTCCCAATGACATTCATACTTGGCAGAGTCTGACTCGCGACCTGACCCAAACTATCTCCCGTAATCAGTGCAAGTGCACGCTCGCGTTCTGCCAGTTTGGTCGCTATCCGTAACATGGAACGCCGCATCAGTGTAATGATCAGATTGTCTTGCCCTAACTGGGTGAATGCAGTCTGAATCTCTGTAAATGGAACAAGGTGTAACTTAATGGTACCCGCATGATCAGCAAGAGCACGGGCTAGATCAATCACCTTCTCTTTCGCACGCTGACTTGTAAACGGATAACTATAAAAATGAACACACTCTACTTCCAATCCCCGGCGCATGGAGGACCATGCGGCTACCGGACTATCTATCCCTCCAGATAAGGGAACCATCGCCTTGCCATTTGTCCCCAGTGGGAATCCACCTGCGGCAGGAATAACCTCACTAAAAATATAAGTGCCTTGTTCGCGTATTTCTACACGCAATTCGATATCGGGCTCACGCACGTCCACTTTCAGTTGCTGGAACTTGCGCAGTATAGGTGAACCGACCAAATGATTCGTTTCATGAGAGGAATGCGGAAACGCCTTCCAGACCCGGCGTGCATTAACCTTGAAGGTCGTCATCTCACCAAATTCGCCTGCACGTTCATCCATGAACGCAACCGCTGTTTGTACAATCTCATCTATCTCGGACGGCGTTACTTTTACCGGACTGATAGACATCACACCGAATACACGTTTCAATACGGGAATCAGCTGTGTATGGGATTCACCACCAAGATCTACGTAGACCCGGCCATATTCTTTACGCAAACTCGCCCCCGGATAGGGCTTAATCAACGCTTTAACTTGAGTAATAATGGTTTTCTCAAAACGTGCTCGGTTTTTTCCTTTTAACATAAACTCTCCGAAACGGAGCAGAAGCATATCATATTTCAACATTTAGTTTACATCCGCCTTTCGAGTGGCCGCAGCTGTGCCACCATCTGTTGAAGCGCTTTTTCCAATATCGCTACATCTTCTTCTGTATGTTCATCACCAAAACTTATTCGCAAACCTCCAGCAGCACAAGCTTCATCTCTCCCCATGGCTAGTAACACCCGGCTGGGTTCAGCCGAACGCGAAGAACAAGCAGACTGGGTTGATACGGTGCATCCAAGCTGCTCCAGCGTATGCAATGCCACTTCAGCTTTCATGCCTGGATAGGAAAAATGCACAATATGTGGTGCTCCTTCTTTGGTGCTGTTAAGTTGCAGCTCAGGAATAGAAGAGATTATCTCCATGATTCGGTCTCGGAGTATACATATGCGCCTTGAAAAATCACTCTGTCTCTCTCCCGCAATGCGCATCGCCTTAGCCATGCCAACGATCAAAGCCACATTCTCGGTACCCGCCCTAAAATTGTGTTCTTGCGAACCCCCTGACAGGAGCGGGGTAATCTCTACGCCGCTTCGTACATAAAGCAATCCTGCTCCTTTAGGTCCCCTGATCTTATGAGCAGACAAGCTGTATAAATCCGCTCTCCATTGAGCTGGTGAGACGGGTAATTTTCCGAAACCCTGAACTCCATCAACGTGGAAAAGGACACGCGGTGCCTTTTGTTTAAGCTGCTTGCCAATCTCACCTACCGGATTGACAGCTCCAGTCTCGTTGTTCACATGCATTAAACTGACAAGCACGGTATCCGAGCGGACAGCACTGATTACCTGATCAACAGAAACAACACCTCTCGAATCGACAGGAATCCAGGTTACATCCCATCCCCACTGTTGCAGCTGCAATACACTCTCATACACAGAAGCATGCTCTGCCGCCGTAGTTATGATGTGTTTCCCTCGTGAGCAATATCGGAGTGCGGTCCCCTTAATCGCAAGATTGTTACTCTCTGTTGCACCGGATGTGAATACGATCTCCTCCGGATTCACACCGATGGCAGCAGCACAGCCTGCTCGCGCCCGGCGAAGTAACTGATTCGCACGTTCACCATATCCATGAATGGACGAAGCATTTCCGAATTGGGTTTCCATAATTTCTGCCATTGTGCGAATCACATCCGGATATGGAGGTGTCGTTGCTGCATAATCAAAATATTTCAAAACGAGGTGCACCTTCCTTATCTTTTCGTTCATTAACACTATAAAGAGCATTGTACCACGATCTAAGTACAACACAAAAAGACCAATCAAAAGCAGTACGTACATACCCTGCATTTGCATTGGATCTCTTTGCCCGTAATAGATATGAACTTTTTAAACGGATTGAAACTAAAGAACGCTTATACCTAACCTAATAAACACATTCTTATGAAGTGGCTATATCAGCTATCTTCTTAAATTGCATATTTGGAACGAGCACGTTCCACTTTAGCAATGTAGTTCTGTGTTTCAACAGGTAGCAGATGCAGCATGCTCATCAGCTCATGATCACTTGTTACACCGAGTCTGGATACCCGTCCTGGGCCGGCATTATATGCAGCTAAAGCCATCTTTTCCTGTCCACCAAAACGCTGGAGTTGGAGCGCCAAATATTTGGTTCCTGCGTCAATATTCTGAGCTGGGTCAAAAGAATCGCTCACACCAAGTCCAGCCGCTGTACCATCCATTAACTGCATCAGACCTTTGGCTCCTGCCGAAGAGACGACTTTGGGATTAAAACCGGATTCGGTGTCAATAACCGCTTTGATTAAAGATTCCGGTACGCCATATTTAATGCTGGCTTGCGAGATTAATGAATCATAATCCGTAGGTAACGTCGTGCCCGAATCAGCTTGTAAGGTACTAGTCAGAGACTGCAAAGATGTCAGACGATCTGCTTCAGAAGAGCTCACCGGAGTCAAATCCGGGCTGTAGGCACTACCGAGCTGTAACCACAATAAACCATCGTTTGATCTTTTGGAGATAGGGTATTGATTTACTGTATCATCTGGATCTGATGTACCGTTGTTGTTTAACAGCCCATCGATGACTTCTGAAAAACCAGTCGTCGAGCCAGCTTGTACACTCGAACCACTCGTTTGGTTGCTAACATTGGATAACTGCAGCTCCAGTAACTGCCGCGAACTGTTTGGATCTATCTGCATGTGCTACGCTCACTCCCGTTTCATTCAACCTTGATGACTTTATTCTACATTGTTTTACACGCAGGTTCCATCATTTTCATAAAAAATAGCTGAATAGACATTCCAATATTCGTTAATGCGAAAAAAAACCTCCTGTTATCACCACGGTCTGGTGAGCACAGAAGGTTGCATCAAAATGAGAAGGGTATCACATCATTTTCCCATTCTTTTATTTTTAACGTGCAAAAGGAAGCATAAAAAAGTAACTAAGTGTAGCAACAATACCAAGTCCGATCGCCCAGGCCCCTGCCGTCTTACGACCATTCACATAAGCATAATAACCAAGCACTGCCGCAGCCGGACCAAGCACGATGGACCACATGAACAAGGAAGCGATACCAAAAGCAAGCCCCGTATAACCTGCAACACGACCTGTTGACCTCATTACACCATCTGCCTCGTGTTTCTCAGGAATTTCCCGGGAACTTGTACGCTCTGTCTCCCTGCTCCGAACAGTTGCTTGTGGCGCCATCTCAGCGCCATACTCTTCACGGTATGCTTTTCTCGGATAATCTACACGCTGGCGTTGGTGATCTTCCTTGGCCTCTGTGTTATAACGGTCCAACCCTTTGTCTTGAATATCATCATTTTTCATGTGAAAGCACCTCCGTTAATAATAGGATGACTGCTTATTTAGGTCTAAATGTGTGGCAGCAAGTGGCAGAAGAGGTGCGGGCATGATCACGATGATCGGAGTCGAACGTCTCACCGGCAAACTCCTCATGCAAACGACGGGTAGCGTGTTGGTCAATGTCAATCATGATGGCATCGGCTTGGCAAAAGTTGTTTTCTCCCCAGAAATGACAGTTGGAGATGCTGCATTTGACAATTGGTTTGTCATGGCTCATTTTTTTATCACCTCGATAACTATTGTTACCCCTGCACAAATCCGATATTCTCCGCCTAAATGTCAGATGATAACATGTCCCTTTTGAACCCCTGTACAAAGGTAATTCTGATTTTTAAATAAAAAAAACCGCCACTAGGGCGGTTGATGTTTTACGTCTAATTAAGCATGATTGCGTTGGTTTTGCATACGGCGCTGAGTAAGGTAATCACTCTCGTAGTAAGCCAGATCATCGCGCAGTTCTTCATACGTTTTGGAAATTTCTAAAATCACATCACGAACGGAACGAATCGGTTTGTCACGGAAACGAATGGCATCCTGACCTGTGTAAGCATATCTTCCGTCTTCGGAATAACACTCATTTTTGGGATAGAAAAAGCTGTTTACACTTTGGTGATACGTATTATAAAGAGCCTTTTCAGCAAATTCGACATCAAAGTTGGCACGACGCAGCACAACGCCAAGTTTTTCGTAAGAAACTTCAGAAAAAACGAGCAAATGACGTAGATCAGAAAGAAATCCTTTGTAGAAAGCAATGGATTCATCCGTCTGGTTCTGATCCAATTCAGGTAAAGTATTTTCATTCAAAAACTTCTCGATCCGATCGATTGCCGGTTTTAATTTTTCCCTGGTTGACTCACATATTTTTTGTACATTGGCTGCTGACATAAAGGTAGCTCCCCCTTAGATAAGTCCTTACATATTCATGTATAGTTCGGTCAATATAGATCACTCTTTGACATTTGAATTCTCAGATATAATCCTATCATAAAAAGTTGACGAGCGGTATCCCTTGATTGCGCTTTCCATGTGTTGCGTACAAGCAAAAGACCTAAAGCAGATTCGCTAAAAGACTTCAAACTCATTTGCATAAAATAAGGTACTTCTCCTAACGCTAAGTACAATTCGTGACTACGATGATGCGAGCAGCACGCCGTAGATTATGGTCTAAAATTGAACGAGGAGGTTTCTGTCCATGTCCAGACCGCGATGGATAAACTGGGCTCTTGCAGCAGGAGCAGGCGCTTTAGCGCTGACTTTATTACTTCCAACATCTAACCGTAACGAACCCAAGCCTAGTGCAATGCAGGATAATCCTCATCAGGAACACGCAAGTAAACAGCGTTTAAAGGTTCAGGATATTAAAGCCACTGATTTGCTTACACGCGTAGATGCCAAGCAGCACCTTGGGATTATACTGGATAAAACGAATACGATGACCGATGAACAGCTAACTCGGTATATGAAGTCACTTCAAGATTCACACGGACACATTCGTTCCATCCAACTTATGAATGTTGACGGGTCTTCGAGCAAAAAATTTGACCATGCATTGAAACAAGGTAATAAACTGGAACAGCAAAAATTAAATCACACTCTGAATTTAGCGAAAAAAGCGGTGAATAAACGTCAGACTTTCGAATCCGCTTCGTTTCCTCTTGGCAAAGAAAAATACTTTGTGGTGGGTCAGCCTTCTACGGATGGCAAACGAGCAATTATCGCTTTGTTTAGTCAAAGCGTATTAAATGCTGTTGAGGAACATCAACGTAAAAACTTGCGAATGATCCCTTATCCGCGTGAAGGAAAATTCAAGATTGAATCCGTTCACCCTGATACCCTAAACGAAATTACAGTAAAAACAGGACATGACAACGCTAATGCCAGTCATTTTTATGAGAATGAAATTGTGATTCGATTCCGCCAAGATCCCGGTGAACGAGATATGCGCATTATCCGTTCGGATTTGAAAGCACCTTCTGTACGTAAACTGGGGTATACGTATGTTTTTCGGTCTGAGACAATGAGTTACAAACAATTACGAGACTACTTTGGCGGAAAATGGAATCCATTGTATATGGAACCACACTATATGTATTTAACCAACGAAAAGGTCGCTGAACAACCGAACATCCCTATTCCTAACGATGTTTTGTTCTCGGATTATCAATGGAATCTGCCTGCGATCGAGACAAACCGGGGGTGGAATATCACAAAGGGGAACAAAGATGTCATCGTTGCCGTCGTGGATACAGGCGTTGACCTGAATCATCCTGATCTTAAAGGCAAACTGCTTGAAGGATATAATGTCGTGAACCCGGCCAGTAAACCACTGGATGACGTGGGTCATGGCACACATGTTGCGGGTATTATCGGAGCCATCGTTAATAACAACGAGGGTGTTGCCGGTATGAGTTGGTATAACAAGGTGCTTCCGGTCAAAGTGTTAGATAACTCCGGATCAGGTACAACGTATGCGGTTGCTGAAGGTATCATCTGGGCAGCTGATCATGGAGCCAAAGTTATTAACATGAGTCTGGGCAACTATGCGGATGCCCAATTTCTTCATGACGCAATCAAATACGCTTTTGATCGGGACATCGTGCTTGTCGCAGCGACCGGGAACGATAATACCGAGCGCCCAGGGTACCCTGCTGCTTACCCTGAGGTCTTTGCAGTCTCTGCCACAGATCCGGACATGAGCAAAGCCTCATACTCCAATTACGGGGATTATGTTGATGTGATGGCACCAGGATCAAGTATTGCCAGTACTTATCCAGACAATCAATACGCTGCTCTGTCAGGTACATCTATGGCAAGTCCACACGTTGCTGCGCTTGCAGGTTTAATTCGCTCACTGAATCCGGATCTCACCAATACCGAGGTGATGGATCTAATGCGTCAAAGTGTCATCGATTTGGGTGAACCAGGTCATGACAAGTACTATGGCTATGGGCAGATTGATGTATACAAAGCGTTACAGGCCGCTTCGGGAAGCAGTGCTCCGCTGCAATTTTGGCCGCAGCATGTCCGACAGCAGATGGATAACACATTGAAAAAATATATCCAATGATCTAGGCCAACTTATACAAAACAAAAGCAGCTGCGCCCCGGGGCGTACGCTGCTCTTTTCATTTTGATATGGTTTCCCCGGGGCATCCGCTGCGACTAGCGTTTGCGTGAAGTAGTGCGGGCTTTCCCGGATTTCTTCACGGATTTCTTTTTGTAGCTGGATACATACAGCGGGCCTTCTTCTCTTACGACAACTGGATACATGTGGTGAGGAATCGGAACGCAGTGTTGTTGTTTCACAATTTCAATTGGGTGGATCACAGGTACGATTTGTGGAATGTAGTAATCCTGAACAACTTGGATCGGTTCACATACAATTGGCGCAATCTGTGGACAGCAATGGTTCATTTCAAACCAACTCCCTTTCAAGTGATAATATAACCTATTGCCGTGAACCCGAAATGGTATGGATGGATGTCCATATTCAAAAAATTAAATAAGCGGCAGCCTGTCCGCTGCTGTCCCAGCTTGCTGAAAAGAAACCTTCTCAATAACATCACATAGCGTTCGGAGCCCTTGCTCCAGAGCTTCAGCGGTGGTGACAGTAAAGCATATGCGTAAATTGGATGTGTCACTCTCAGCAACATAACAAGCCGAACCTGGAAGAAAAGATACCCCCGCAGCAAGCGACTGTCGATGCAGCTCATGCATGTCCATGTTTCCGCGCAATTCAAGCCATAGATTAAGTCCTCCACCGGGAAGACGCCAATGCATATCCTTCGTTGCATGTCGTTGTAAGATCTCGGACGCCCTGGTTAGCCTTGCGTACAATTGCTCCCGGAGCCGACATACATAAGGATCATAATGATTCTGAATGTATGCCTGTATCGCCTTCTGTGTTAATAAAGGACTACCCAGATCAGCTGTGGATTTGGCGGCTACCAGTCGCGTCAGCACACTCCCGTCTGCTATAGCACATGCGATACGGCAGCCTGGGGACAACACTTTACTGAAACTTTTGATATATACAACGTGACCCGCTTGATCCATAGATTTAATTGAAGCCGGCGGGGGAGTGGTAAAATAAAGATCCGCAAAAGGGTCATCCTCCAGAATAAGACAGTGATAGCTTTGTGCTATGTTAAGCAACTGCGTACGTCTTGTTGCACTCATCGTTATCCCTGTCGGATTGTGATATGTAGGGATCGTATAGATAAGCTTAGGTGGATACGTGTCACACAAACGGGTGAGCAAGTCGATCCGCATCCCTTCGTTGTCCATGGGAACAGTAATAATTTTGGCCCCTCGACTTGTAAAGACATCAATAGCCCCCGTGTACGTTGGAGCCTCCATATATACAACATCCCCAGGGCCAATAAACGTACGGGCTACCAGATCTATCCCCTGCTGTGCTCCGCTCGTAATTAGCATTCTTTCTGGTGTGACCTGAAGTCCACGCGATGCGAAATGTGACGCAAAGGTCTGCCTGAGTTCCCCATCTCCTTGAAATGATCCATAGGCCGCCATGCGCTCTGCATGATCAGAAGAGACATGGTAAGCACTGTCAATAATATCACGCGTAGGTAGTAACTCAGGGTGAATCGCCGACATATGAAGTTCATAGCGGACTTGAGGAGACGCATCAAAATGCCTCCAGAGCTGCGCCCGAGGTAAGTAATCAACCAATGTCATCTGCCAGTTAAGCGACGCACCTGAGTTGTTACTCTCTATCTTGTGTGTACCCACGTCTCTTTCAGTGTGATCTGAAAGCCCCATGCCGATTCCCGTTACATAACACCCTTTTCCCTGTGAGCAGCGAATCAGATGATTGGCTTCAAGTTCTGCATAGGCTTTGGTCACTGTGACAAGACTAACTCCCAGGTCAGCTGTCATTTTGCGAACAGAGGGTAGCCGTGTGCCAGGTTCAATCAAGCCTGAGCGTATGCGGTCCGCGATTGTCGAGGCAATCTGCACATACAAATTGGTACTGCTTCCCCGTTTTAACTCCATATGCATCCCCAATCGCTCCCAACTGTTATGATCATCGTTTTACTGTTATAGTGCTTTCCGGCTATTATAGTTTATAATATCAGTATAATAGTGAATAACAGGAGATGAGAAATAATATGAGTACACCTTGGTCTAAAATGGCACAAAACACCCCGTCCTCTGTCGTTCGCGACATGTTACAGGCCGCACAGGCCCCTGGAATGATCTCACTTGCAGGTGGACTTCCAGCACAGACCTCTTTCCCACTCGAAGCCATTCGTGCGGCGTATGAAAAAGTTTTTATGAGCGGATCAGCTGCTCTTCAATATGCAGAAACTGAAGGTTACCGCCCTCTTCGAGTGAAAATCGCTGAACGCTTGGAATCGAAAGGACTTCCGGCTTCACCTGATCACATGCTCCTGACTACAGGATCACAACAATCCATTGACCTGATCTGCCGCATTCTGCTGGACCCCGGTGATTGCGTTCTTGTTGAATCGCCTACTTACCTGGCAGCTCTGCAAGTCATCCAATCTTATCAGGGCGTATCACGCGGCGTCGCTTGTGATGATCACGGCATGTTGCCTGAATCACTGGAGGAACAGCTTCAACTTCATCGCCCTAAACTCGTTTACATTAACCCTACATTCTCCAATCCGACAGGAAAAGTGTGGTCACGGGAAAGAAGACAACAAGCCGTGGATCTATGCCGGAAATATGGAGTGCTCATTCTGGAAGATGATCCTTATGGTGAAATCCGTTTTAATCCTGAAAATCTAGATGTTCCTGCACTCGCTGCACTGGATGCAGCTTCCTATAATGGACCGTCTAACGTGATTTACACCAGCACCTTTTCCAAAACAGTAGCACCAGGTCTTCGTACAGGCTGGATTCTGGCCGCTCCCGACATCGTCAAAATTGCTGCCAGAGCCAAACAGGGTGCAGATTTGCACTCCAGCAGCATCGATCAGCGAGCACTGCATGCTTTGCTTGAAACTTTTGATTTGGATGCTCATATTCGTCACATCTCACAGGATTATAAGCAACGTATGCAAAAATTGACCTCCCTCATGGCTGCTAAATCCTGGGAGGGGATTACTTGGAATTCACCACAAGGTGGTATGTTCCTCTGGCTGCAATTGCCCGAAGGTATGCTGGCCAGTAACCTATTCACTTTTGGTATCCAGGAAAAAGTGTGCATTGTACCTGGTGATTCATTCTATGCTGGTACACCTGAGCTTAATCGGATGCGTATTAACTTTACGCATACGGATCCAGAACTTCTTCCGGAGGCCGTAGAGCGAATGGATCGAGCAATCCAGCGCTGGCATAATTCGAATCAATCAGATGACATTGTTATCGTTTAAGTTCAAGCTAGTTAAACGCTATTGAAAATGACAATAAATGTTCGACCGCTTATCTATACAAGGATAGGCGGTTTTTTCCATCATCATAAAAGAAAAAGGCGACAGACTCGAGTTACCGAATCTGCCGCCTTTTCTTTTATGACATTATTATATAACCTGTATGTGCACAGGACTTAATCGAAGAATAACTAAAAAGCTCATCATATGCACTCAATCATCCATTTCGGAGATGATGTTATGCTTTGTTGTTGCAGTTAGGAAAGCTTACCGTAAGCCGGGTTCTGTGCTCTTCGTGGTTCATACGGGAACTACCCTCCCACCAGAAGCGACAATCATCTATCTAGGCTGTACATTGCTGCACAGCTCAAGCGACCAACCTAGACACACCTCGGGCTAAGGCTGTCTCCTCCAAAGAGGGACTGTGTCCCATTAGGTCTTGCTCCAGATGGGGTTTACCAGGAACGAAGTCACCAGCGTTCCTCGGGGTCTCTTACACCTCGGTTCCATCCTTACCTGTGCCGGGAAACCCGGCCATCGGCGGTCCATTTCTGTGGCACTATCCTTCAACTCGCGCTGACTGGACGTTATCCAGCATCCTGCCCTGTGGAGCCCGGACTTTCCTCTCGTGGCAACAAAGGCCACCAGCGATTGTCTGTCAAGCTTTCCGAACAACATTACATAGTATACAGGGATTTGTTGTCTCACACAAGCTAAATATTACTGGAAATCAGCTTACTCCCTTGCTTTTACATAAAGCGGAATACTTCCGTATTCACCTCAGATGCAGTAACTTGTGTCTCATAGCGCTGATCCGCAAGTTGCGCACGCAGCCATTCTGCTGTCTTAGGTTTCATGATTTTCTCTGTGTTATGACCAGGATCAATAATGCACATCCCCGCCATCAAAGCATCATGCGCCGTGTGATAGTCAATATCTCCGGTTACAATGACATCCGCTCCCTTGAAACGTGCAGTGAGTACATAACGGCTGCCTGAACCGCCAAGCACCGCTGCTTTTTTGATCTTTTTGTTCAGGTCACCGACTACACGCACATGAGGCACGTTCAATTGAGCTTTAACCACCTCTACGAGCTCGCCAAGGGTTTTAGACTCCCGAAGAGGACCGAGACGTCCTAGGCCCAATGTACGTCCTTTCAGATCCATTGCATACAGGTCGTAAGCTACTTCTTCATAAGGATGTGCTTTTAACATGGCCTGAATCACCTTACTCCGCAAACTTTGAGGAACAACCGTTTCAATGCGCATTTCTTCCACACGTTCCATCTGCCCCTGTGACCCAATAAAAGGCTGCGTACCTTCACCAGGTACAAATGTGCCCGTACCTTCGGTATTAAAACTGCATTTATTATACTGACCGATACTTCCTGCCCCAGCCTCCAGAATCGCCTGTAATACCTGCTCATGATGCGTCCTAGGGACAAAAACTGCTAGCTTGTATAACTGGTCTGTATGCACATCTTCCAGCGATTCCTTGGTCTCGATCCCAAGCGCTTCAGCCATCCAGTCGTTGATGCCACCCTCAGCAACGTCAAGATTGGTATGACTGATGTACACTGCAATATCATGCTTGATCAGTTTCTCGTACAATTTCCCCATAGGTGTGTCAGTACTAAGTGATTTAACAGGGCGGAATATAATAGCATGATGAGCAATAATCAGATTGGCTCCAATCCGAATAGCTTCATCCACAACCTCGTCAGTGACATCCAGTGCCACTAGAACATGGGTAATCTCCTTTTGCAAACTTCCCAGTTGCAGACCAATACGATCGTCCGGTACAGCCAGATGTTTTGGAGCCAGGCGCTCCATTAGTTGAATTACTGTTTGACCTTTGGCAAGCATGCCAATACCTCCTTCAAACTCATGATAAGCCGCTCCATTTCGGCAGCCCTGTTTCTGGAAGAATCCTGATCCGATTTGGAGATGGATTGAACCACCCCTTGCAATTTATCGATTTCACTTTCCCATTTGGTAAAAAACACTCCCGTTGGACGGTCCGTCAAATACGGACCCATACGCAGCAGCAGATCTTCGGTCAATGTAACTCCACCCTGTAGGGGACGAGCGCGATATACCTCTTCATTCGCAATGGGACTGCTAGCCTGTGGCATAGCGGTGATAATCTCATAAATTTTGCCGTCTTCTTCAAGAAGCTGCTCTGCCACAACAACCCAGTGATGATCCAGCAACCAGCGTCTCAAAATATCCTCGCCTACGTTAGGCTGCAGAATCAGCAATTGTACGCCTTCGAGTTTGGAGATTCCCCGATCCAAGATAGAAGCGATCAAAGCACCACCCATACCTGCAATAGTAATTACATCCACTTCTCCCGGCGAAATAACATCGAGTCCATCTCCACGTCGCACCGTGATGTTTGCCTTTAACCCCGCATCGCTGACTTGTTTGCATGCAGCATCGTACGGCCCCGGATTAACCTCTCCAGCTATTGCACTCACGGCTTTTCCATTGCGAACAGCAGCTACGGGCAATAAAGCATGGTCTGAGCCGATATCTGCCATCCGGCTTCCTGCTGGGATTTGATCATGTATCCGTTGTAATCGATTCGAAAGTTTCATGGAGCACCTACACCATTCATTTAATTTATTGATTTGCATTGAGTGAAGAAAAGCGATAAAATAAAGTCCAATCAAACATTTGAAGGATGATTTTCCAAAAGAAAGAAATCAAACCGTTCAAATTAAAACTAAAGGAGACCCCGCCGCCGCCAAAGCGTCTCACGGAAAGTCTCCCACAGTTCAATTATTCGAGGAAATCTTTGAGTCGTTTACTACGACTCGGGTGACGCAATTTTCGAAGAGCCTTGGCTTCAATCTGACGAATACGCTCACGCGTAACACCAAACACCTTACCTACTTCTTCCAGCGTTCTCGTACGGCCATCATCTAGACCAAAACGCAGACGAAGAACATTTTCTTCACGCTCAGTCAAAGTATCCAAAACATCTTCAAGTTGCTCTTTCAAGAGCTCATACGCAGCCGCATCTGCCGGAGCCAAAGCTTCCTGGTCTTCGATGAAATCACCCAGATGTGAGTCATCTTCTTCACCAATCGGTGTTTCCAGGGAAACCGGTTCCTGCGCAATCTTTGTAATCTCGCGCACTTTTTCGACGCTTAGATCCATCTCCGCAGCAATTTCTTCAGGAGTTGGTTCGCGCCCCAGTTCTTGCAACAGCTGACGGGATACCCGAATCAGCTTATTAATCGTCTCTACCATGTGAACTGGGATACGAATGGTTCTTGCCTGGTCGGCAATTGCACGTGTAATCGCCTGACGAATCCACCATGTTGCATACGTACTGAACTTGTAGCCTTTTTTGTGGTCAAACTTTTCTACCGCTTTGATCAGACCCATGTTTCCTTCCTGAATTAAATCAAGGAAAAGCATTCCGCGTCCTACATAACGCTTCGCAATACTGACAACGAGACGAAGGTTCGCTTCAGCCAGACGGCGTTTTGCTTCTTCATCCCCGTTCTCAATCCGTTTTGCAAGTTGTACTTCGTCATCAGCTGACAACAAAGGTACACGTCCAATTTCCTTGAGGTACATCCGGACTGGGTCATTAATTTTGATGCCCGGTGGCAAGCTTAGATCATCGTCAAAGTGGAACTCCTCGTCTCCATCTCTTCTCCCATTTTCGGAATCATCACTAGGACGAAGGGTCACCTCTTCATCATTCTCGTTAACAACGTCTATGCCTAGGTCACTGAGTTGCTCATAAAACTCATCCATCTGTTCAGCATCCTGCTCAAATGGAGAGAGTTTCTCAATAATTTCCTTATAGTTCAGTGAGGCCCTTTTCTTACCTGATTCAATCAATTGATCTTTAACCTGATCCAGTGTCAATTCTGTTTCTAGTTCAGTATGCTGATCATTCGCCATAACTCGACTCCCTCCTCCCTAGAAACATCCGATAAGCCAGACGTTCACTGTCTCTCTAGGGCAATCATCTCAAGTGCAATTTGTGCCGCGCGTACAGAATCACCTGCCCGCTCTGCAGCAATCATTTCTTCCTTCTTTAGATCGTACTGTTTTTTTCGCGGATACTTTAAAACTTCCCTGATGCAATCATCGAGCACCTGAACACTCCATTCACCCGGACCATCCATCATCGAGATCGAGCTGACAGTCTTTTCCAAACGATCATCATGCAACGAAGACATAAAGCGACTTGTATCCGGCGATTTGCCTTGCGCATAGTAAGCATATAGATAAGCAGCAATAGCTGCATGATCCTCCAGGTTAAAAGCTTCGCCAAGATGTTCATTTACATACTGCGCTGCTTCATCATCCTGTAACATCCAGGCGATCAGCTTGCGCTCGGCAGCATGGTAAGCCGGCAACAGATTGGGCGTAGGCACATGCCTATTTTGTTGCCTACCATTATTCCACCTTTTCGGGTTATTATCCCCATAATCCTGGTTATTTTTCATTGCTTCCCGTTCTTCGTTACATTCTTGTTTCAGTGTTTCAAAAGATACATCGACTTCGGTAGCAAGTTCACGAAGATAAACTTCGCGTTCCGTTGGTGAAGACAGAGGAGCAATCAATTTCACTGCTTCTTTGGAATAAGCAATTTGTCCGCCGCCTTCTAGCAGTATATGGTTTTTTTTGAGGTTTATAAGCTTAAATTTTGTAGTCGTTACAGCACCGTCTATAATCTGGTTACGGAATCGTTCGCCGCCATGTTTTCGAATGAAATCATCCGGGTCAAGTCCCTCAGGAATAAGCGCCACTTTGACCTGCAACCCTGCCTCCTCCAAAATGGGGATATTCTTCATTGCGGCTGCCTGTCCGGCACGATCGCCATCATAGCAGAGGACGACCTCATCACACATGCCTTTAATCATAAGGGCCTGATTTTCCGTAAGCGCCGTTCCCATAGCTGCGACACCATTCTGTACGTCCTGATCCCATGCAGAAATGACATCACCATATCCCTCAAACAAAATAACTTGTCTTTGTTTGCGGATTGCATTTTTAGCCTGGTGCAGATTGTAAAGAACACGGCCTTTGTTGAACAACCGGGTTTCCGGCGAGTTCAAATACTTCGGCTGTCCTTCTCCCAATATACGCCCCGCAAATGCAATTGGCTTACCGCTCCTGCCATGAATCGGGAACATAATCCGGTCTCTGAACTTGTCCACATATCCGTTGCCCTCACTACGCTCTGATAGAAGACCGCCACGCTCCATCTCTTCCAGCGGATAATTCCGCTTTTCCAGAAATTGTACAAGTGTATCCCAACGATTTGGCGCATAACCAATCTGGAATTGATCAATTAATTTGTCACCAATACCACGTGAGCGTAAATATTCCATGGCCACTTTGCCGTGCTCCGTATTTTTCAACAAAAAATGATACAGCTTCGCGGTAAGCTCATAAGCCTCCAGCAGACGAGCCGTCTCGGGATTTACATGAGCAGCTTCACGCCCCTGCCAGTCACCCATGGAGATATGACTTTCTTCTGCCATCGTTTTGACAGCCTCGGGAAAGGATAACCCTTCGATTTCCATCCTGAATTTGATGGCATTTCCACCCGTGCCGCATCCGTAGCAATAGAAAATCTGTTTCTCTGGTGTGACGGTAAACGAAGGCGTCTTCTCGGAATGAAAAGGGCAGAGGCCTTTCATATACTTCCCCTGCTTGGTCAGATGCACAAATCGGCTAACCGTATCCACGATATCATGTTGCTGCAATACCGATTCAATAATACTTTCGGGTATACCGCCTTGTCCGGTACTCATCTCGGCCACCTTCATCTCTTCTAGCACGTAAATATAATTCGATAAACTTACACATTCTCCTGCAAATCATTCAAAAGTTTTGTCAGTTTATGTTGAAATTTTTCACGATCCTGCTCCGTAAAAGGTTTTGGACCTTTTCCGTAGTGTCCCTGACGCCTAGCTTTAGCCGCTGTATGGCGAGAGTCGAGCATAAAATCAATATCTCGATCGTTAAATTCTCGACCTCTAAATGATAGAACATAACAACGTTTGCCAAGCGCAAGCGCAGCAAGTCCGTAATCCTGTGTAATCACGATATCATACGGCTTGATGTGATTCGCAATGTACAAGTCAGCGCTCTGATCACTGCGGTCCACCTGCACGGTACGTACACCCTCTCCCGCTTGCAACATATGATCAAAAGACGAGACAAGCAATACAGGAATCTTGAAATTCCGCGCGGTGTTGGCGATTTCCTTTTTGACTGGACAAGCATCCCCATCCACAACGATGTGACGTACATTCAACTCACTCAAACCCAAACCACCTGGTTTCATAAAATATCTGCCTATTGTAATATACGACCCCAGACAGTCAAAATCCTTCTGCAACCGCTGGAGAAAAACAAAGGCTAAAAATACGGAGCGGTTGTTCAACAACTAAACAACCCGTTCCGTATATTTATACCCTCATATATGGTTCTTTAATACTGCATGTGTCCTGCTGAACTTCAAGAACAAGATTACCTTATCCAACCAATTTGGAGAAGTCAGCGAAACCTTTCAGATCCTGATCAATAGATGCCAGAAGCGCGAGTCGATTCGCACGTACCGCTTCATCTTCAGCCATAACCATGACTGAATCAAAGAATACCGTAATAGCATCCTTCCAGGCTGAAGCAATCGACAAGGCTTCAACAGCATTATGCTTAGACAAGGCATCGCGGTACGCTACATTCGTTTGATTCCATGCATCAAACAACTGACGCTCTCCTTCTTCAGTAAACAGCTCAGGGTGTACAGTAGCGTTCGATGCCTTAGCTGCGAGGTTTCCTACACGGTTGAAAGACTCCAGCGTTGTTTTGAAAGCTTCCGCATCCAGCACGGCTTCCATCAAAGCCTCACCTTTTGGAACGACAGCACTAATATCGTCGAATCCCGAAGCAATGACTGCATCAACGACATCGTATCTTACCGTCTCTGACAGCAATTTTTTCACACGTAATGCGAAGAAGTCCTGCAGATCTTTGCGGATCTCTGCATCTGCACGTTTCAACAGATTCATCTGGGCATGAACTTCAAGTGCTGCACCAAATACATCGGATAAGGTCAGCGGAAGCTGATGATCCAGCAAAATTTGTACAATTCCTGCTGCTTGACGACGAAGAGCGTATGGATCCTGCGAACCTGTAGGGATGATATTGATCGAGAAGCAACCAACGATGGTATCAATCTTATCTGCCGCACTAACAATTGCACCCACAAGAGAAGCAGGAGATTGATCCCCGGCGAAACGTGGCTGGTAATGCTCGAATACCGCCTTGGCTACTTCTTCTTTTTCACCAGATTTACGAGCGTAATCTTCACCCATAACCCCTTGTAACTCAGGGAATTCGCCAACCATCAGTGTAACGAGGTCGAACTTGCAGATATCTGCCGAACGACTAACCGATTCAGCCACATCACCTGATACTTGAAGCTTCGCAGCCAGGTTGTCAGCAATTTTGCGAATACGGCGAACTTTATCTCCAACCGTGCCCAGCTCTTCCTGGAAGACAATGCTTTCGAGCTTGGACAACGCGTCTTTAATCTCGAGTTTTTGATCCTCTTCGTAGAAAAACTTCGCATCGGATAGACGGGCACGCAACACCTTTTCGTTACCTCTAGCAATAACATCAAGCGAATCACGACCACCGTTGCGAACTGTAACGAAATATGGTAGCAACTGACCATCCTGATTCAGTACCGGGAAGTAACGCTGATGCTCACGCATCGACGTAATCAGAACTTCCTGCGGAATGTTCAAGAAGGAAGAATCAAACGTGCCAAACAATACGGTTGGTGTTTCGACAAGGAACAATACCTCTTCAAGCAAATCATCCTTGATCGCAATGTCCCAGTTCTTTTCAGCAGCCAGGGCCTGAATCTGGGATACAATCATCTGCTCACGTTCTTGAATGTCTACAACGACATGTTCATTACGCAGCACATCCACATATACAGAAGGCTCGGACACGACAGCTTCATTCCCAAGGAAACGGTGGCCTCGCGTAACGTTACCAGCTTTGACACCTGTCACTTCAAGGTCAATCACTTCCGTGCCAAACAGCGCAACCATCCAGCGGATCGGACGAACGAATTTGAAATCATATGACGCCCAGCGCATAAATTTAGGAAAAGTCATCGCATTTAGTACCGATAGCAACCCTTCACCAATAACGGATGCTGTGTCTACACCCTTGCTGCTTTTCGTTGCATAAATGTACTCCACACCGTTCAATTCCTTGAAAGTAAATTGATCTGGTTCTACTCCTTGACTACGTGCAAATCCAAGAGCCGCTTTACTCCAGTTGCCGCTGTCATCCAGGGCAATTTTGCGGGAAGGTCCTTTAACCTCCTCCTCCACATCTTCCTGCTTCTCCGCTACGTTCTGAATCAGAATCGCAAGACGACGTGGTGTTGCGTAAGCTTGCACTTCACCGTAGGCAATACGAGATGCATCAAGCCATTTTACGGTACGCTCTTGAAGCTGTGCGATGGCTGCACGAATAAAACGTGCAGGCACTTCTTCCAAACCAATTTCAAACAACAGATCCTTAGACATTCTCGGCTCCCCCTTTCTTGATCAGCGGGAAGCCCAGCTTCTCACGCTCTTCCACATATGTTGCCGCCACTTGACGAGCAAGGTTGCGGACACGAGTGATGTATCCTGTGCGCTCTGTTACACTGATCGCTCCGCGTGCGTCAAGAAGGTTGAACGTATGGGAACATTTCAGCACGTAGTCATAAGCCGGGAATACCAAATGCTGTGCCATGGCTTTGTTTGCTTCTTCCTCGTACATATTAAAAAGGGTAAATAGCATTTTTACGTCAGATACTTCAAACGTGTACTTGGAATGTTCATATTCAGGCTGACGGAACACATCGCCATAGGCAATTCCTTCAACCCACTCGAGATCAAATACATTTTCTTTGTCCTGTATGTAGGAAGCAAGACGCTCCATACCATATGTAATCTCCACAGCCACCGGATTGGTTTCGATTCCGCCTACCTGCTGGAAATACGTGAATTGGGTAATCTCCATGCCGTCCAGCCAAACTTCCCAGCCAAGACCCGCACAACCAAGGGAAGGATTCTCCCAGTTGTCTTCAACAAACCGAATATCATGTTTGAGCGGATCAATACCTAGACGATTCAAACTTTCCAGGTAAATTTCCTGAATGTTATCCGGAGAAGGCTTGATAATGACCTGAAACTGGTGATGCTGATACAACCGGTTAGGGTTCTCACCGTAACGTCCATCGGAAGGACGGCGGGAAGGCTCAACATAAGCCACTTTCCAAGGTTCTGGTCCAAGTGAACGCAAAAAGGTCATCGGATTCATCGTACCTGCCCCTTTTTCCGTATCATACGGCTGAACAATAATGCAGTTATGCTCGGCCCAGAATTGTTGCAGCGTCAAGATCATCTGCTGAAAATTCATAATCATGCTCCTTTTCGGGTAGTTTGTTGGCAAGCATAGGGGGCAGCAAATAATAAATAGCCCTCGCCCTACGCCTGATGTACAGACGTAGGGACGAGAGCTGTTCCCGCGGTTCCACCCTACTTGGCCTAGTCAGACAATTCCTTGAATGATCAAGCCCACTTTTCCGTGTCCATTCATGCTCCCGAGTGCCATGTTCACAAACCGATTCAATCAGGCTCCCACCATCCCTGACTCGCTTATTATAGATACCCAGTTGTTACACAACTCATTATCATATAAATCCCTGAATCCAGTTTCCTACTTCTCTCGTTCAATGCATGTCTCCAAAAAGAGAATTTATATTTCATAATATATAAAATCAAGTATGAAGTCAACCTCTTTTTTTCACTTTTGATTGGCACATCAAATCCCGTACTTCTCCATCTGATCCAGGAAAGAACGGGACTTGAGATGAAGACCTAGCTGGTGATCCATAAAAGCTCGCATTACTTTTTTGATTTCATTACGCGTAGAATCACTTACTGATATATTTCCCAAGCGTTGCAAGTCCAGCTGCACAAACAGGCGTAGTAACTTTAACGTTTTAGGGCTAACCACTATCGCTGGTGGATCAAAATGTTTACATGCCCTACACAAGACACCACCAAGTCTTGGACTTATAAACAACTGCTCATCTGGTCGCTCCTGGTTGCATGAGATGCATTCGTCCAACTGCGGCCCATAACCAGCTGCCTGTAATATTTTCATCTCATACAGACTTATAATTACGGCAGGGTCTTTATCTTCTTTCAACGCCTGCAAACAGGCTTTTAGTTGCTTGAACCAGAACGCACCTGTCTCTTCATCCTGAAGCACCCGATCCAGCAACTCGCATGCATAAGAAGCATGGGCAGCCTTCACCAAATCTTCCCTGAGCTCATGATTGGAATCGATAATTTCTCCTGCATTCAGTGTGCCGAGACCTGTGTTGCGAAAATAAACATATTGACCATAAGTAAACGGCTGCACCAATGCAGCATGCCGGCTTTTGGGCTTTTTAGCACCTCGGACGAGTACTCCTGCCTTCCCGCCACTTTCGGTACACAGCGTTACAATTTTGTTCCCTTCACCGTAGTCCATGCTGCGGATGACAATGCCTTCCACCCTATATAGCATGCCACGTCACCTAACCATTCCTGAATCAGCCTGTCATGTCTCAGCTTCTTCATCTTCACTCACTTCCCTTGCAGTGTCTGACTCCTGTCCTGACGAGTTACACGTCTCGGTATATAACAAATAGGATTCTACATCCCCTGTCATTGCAAATACCTTCCATGAAAAATCCCGCATCGGAAATTCATCCTCTCTTCGGAAATGACGTCTGGTTCTACCCGATAGGATGGAATCCTGCAAAGAAAACTATGTGTTGCAATTCTTGGATATTCAGTTGTGCTTTATGAACCTCTTCTGATTATCTATTATTCACGTCCAAAACCGAGGTCGCGCAGAACGCGATCCTGATTTCTCCAGTCTTTTTTCACTTTAACCCATAGATCCATGAAAATTCTGGAGCCCAGCAAATTTTGGATATCCTGACGTGCGCGTTTACCCACTTCCTTCAGCAAGGCTCCTTGCTTTCCGATAATGATGCCCTTTTGAGAATCACGCTCTACAAAAATCACCGCTGAGATATAAACAACGCCGTTATCCTGTACTTTCATATCTTCGATTGTTACAGCAATGGAGTGCGGGACCTCTTCACGCGTCATGTGTAAAATTTTCTCACGAATGAGCTCTGCACAGACAAACTGTTCAGGGTGATCCGTCACCTGGTCATCAGGATAATACTGAGGCCCTTCCGGCAAATACTTTACGATTTGCTCCAGCAGCGTGTTGACATTATTGCCAAGCATAGCTGACACCGGCACAATCTCAGCAAAATCATGCAGTTTACGGTATTCTTCAATCAGCGGCAACAACGCTTCTGGCTCGATTTTGTCTATTTTATTCATAACCAAAATGACAGGTGTACGTATATTTTTCAATTGTTCAGCAATATATCGATCTCCGCCCCCCATACCTTCTGAGGCATCGATCAAGAACAAGGCAGCTTCTACTTCTCCTAGTGTATTCAGGGCTGTTTCGTTCATATAATCGCCAAGCTTGGATTGACGTTTATGAATTCCTGGCGTGTCCAGGAAGACGATTTGGTGCTCGTCAGATGTGTACACGCCGTGAATTTTGTTACGTGTTGTTTGAGGCTTGTCCGACATAATTGCGATTTTCTGTCCAATTACTTGATTCATCAGAGTGGACTTTCCAACGTTAGGACGTCCGATAATCGCAACGAATCCGGATTTAAATGCTTGTTTTTTCATATGTTCCTCCTCAGGCGCCTAGGCCTGAAATTTATTTTTTAGCAGAGTCGAGATCCGAGGGTCCGAATGCCCATGGGAGCAATTCAGCAACTGTTGTCTCTAATAAGTCACCCTTCAAATTACCTAGAATGACCTTCATGTTAGGCTCACACAATTCATACATAACTTGACGGCATACACCACAAGGAGCAATCGGCCCTTCGGTATCACCAACGATTGCCATTGCCTTGAAGCTGCGTGGTTTATGCCCACCAGCAACAGCACTAAACATCGCAGTTCGCTCAGCACAATTACCTGGCGTGTAGGCAGCATTCTCAATGTTACATCCATGATGAACATTTCCTTCACTATCCAGCAATGCCGCCCCTACCCCAAAATGGGAATATGGCGTGTACGCCTTTGTACGTGCCTTGATTGCTTCCTGCATTAACAAACCATTATCCATTATTTTTCTCTCCCTTTGGGGTTGTATAATATGCGGATCATTTAGTTAAGCTGATTCTGGCGTTAGATTACACTGGGAACTTCGATAACAGTAAAGCTTTTGATCGCAGTTATCCTCATAAAAGTCCCAGCCAGGCAAGCACTGGTTTAAAGAAAACGAAACATCCAACGATGACGGCGAACACCGCAGCCAGTAATACAGCTCCAGCCGCGGTGTCTTTTGCCGCTTTTGCGAGCGGATGAATATTGGGCTGTGCCAGATCAACAGCGGCTTCTACGGCTGTATTCATCAGCTCGGTAATTAGAACCAAAAATACTGCTGCCAGCACAAACATCCAATCTGTTCTTGAAATGTGGAAGAAAAACCCAGCTGCACACATCAAGATGGCAACTCCTGTGTGAACTCTAACATTCCGTTGAGTTCGTAAGCTGTATACGATTCCTTCCAGAGCATTGAGGAATACCAGACCCCAGGAGCGCCTTCTCATTATCGTGTCAACCCAGCTTGGGCGAGGACAGCTTCCTGTTTGCCCATCATTTCTGCTTCACTTGCCTCATCCTGGTGATCATAACCAAGCAGATGCAAGAATCCGTGGACAAACAAAAATCCAAGTTCACGTTCGAATGAATGTCCAAACTCCTCACTTTGCAGTACAGTCCGCGGAACGGAAATGATAATGTCACCCAGAACATCCGGCAACTGTTCCATCTCTTCGTCTTCATCGAGCTCATAGATGATGTCCAGCTCTTCATCCACCGTTTCGTTCATTGCAAAAGACAATACGTCTGTAGGACGATCGATGCCACGATAATCACGGTTGAGTTCATGAATCTGTTCATCATCAACAAAGGTGAGTGCTACCTCTCCCTCTGTAATTCCTTCTGCTTCACCAGCCAACGCCAGTAATTGCTCCAACATTGAAATCATTGGCTCTGTAATTTCTCGATCCTGTTGTTCATTATTCCATGCGAGGTTAAGACTCATTCATCCCTAACTCCTGTCTACTCTTAATATTGATTAGCCGGCTTCGGGGGACGTCGGCTTTGCTTTTTTAATCTCTTCCGGATATTCGATCCTCGAGTGAAAAATACCCATGACTGTTTCCTTTAGTGTCTTGGAGATCACATCTAGCTCACGCATCGTAAGATCACAATCATTGAACTGATGATCATCCAGTCGACCTTTAATAATTTTTTCAATCATAGACTCCACCTGCTCTACAGTTGGCTTACGCAACGAACGAACGGCGGCTTCAACACTGTCTGCAATCCCTACAATGGCAGATTCCTTGGATTGCGCCTTAGGCCCCGGATAACGGAAATCCTCTTCGGTGAAATCAGGTTCAATCCCCGCTTCTTCCGCTTGGCGCAATGCTTTGTGATAGAAATAGTGAAGGAATGTTGTGCCATGGTGCTGCTCAGCTATATCCCGAATCGGCTTGGGCAGCTTGTAATCCTTCTGCATTTCCACGCCATCCCTTGCATGTGCAATGATAATGGACTTGCTCAGCTTGGGATCAATGGAATCATGCGGGTTCTCCATATTGTTCTGGTTTTCTATAAAATAGACGGGACGCTTAGTCTTCCCAATATCATGATAATACGAGCCGACACGACATAGCAATCCATTCGCACCAATGGCCTCAGCCGCCGCCTCGGATAGATTACCAACCATGACACTGTGGTGATACGTACCTGGCGTCTCGGTTAGCAGCTTGCGAAGCAGCGGATGATTCGGATTCGAGAGCTCAACCAGTTTAAGTGCCGATAGAATACCAAATGACGTTTCAAAGAACGGCATCAGCCCAATAACCAGAATAGCTGTCAGCACGCCGCCTGCAAAGGCATACCCAATCCCGTACAGGGTTGTTGTACGATTCCAATCGCCTGCGTCAATCAGAGCTAGTATAAAGACCGCCAATGATCCAAACAGACAGACCATAATAGCACCTTTCAATATGGTTGATCGCTGACTGGCTCGGTGCGTCGCAAAAATGGCTACAAACGAAACAGCAACCGCAAAGAAACCAAGCTCAAAATCAAAAAGTTGCCCCTGGTGAATATTCAGAATAATACTGGACAATAATCCAATCAGTATCGAACATACAAAAGCTAGCGATGTATCCAGCAGCAGAGCAATCAACATAGCTCCTACTGCAACGGGGGCAAGAAAACCGATAAATGGACGCTCATTTGTCTGAATTAGAGCTGTCACGTGCATGACGACAATCGTAATAATAAAAATGAGAACAAGCATAAGCAGCTGAGCATTGTTGTATTTGAAGTGCGTTCCACTACCTTGCTGGATAAACATTAAAATCGCTGCTGACAACATGCAAGAGAACAAGAGTAACCCGAGCTGCGGCCAATAGTTGACCTCATTTTTAAGCAGACCATTCTCATCAAGCAGAGCATATATTTCCGGGGTTATAACCTCCCCCTTAGAAATGAGCGGGTCTCCTTGTTTGATAAAGACAGTTGGCGTATTTTCACGCGCTTGTACTTTCGCTTCCTTGGTTCCCTCTTCATCATAAAAGCGGTTAGCAGTGACTACCAGCCGCGTAAGCTCCTGTACTACTTCACGCTGTGTACGTTTGCCCAGAGAGCTTGCACTCACCATCTCCGCCACTTTTGCCCGCGCTATAGTAGCCTCACTGACCTGATCCGTCATCAGTCTCGCTACAATATCTCTTGCTACTGGCTTCATTTCTTGAATATCATCTGAAGTCAGACGTGAGATTTTAATGTACGTTTCTTCAGGGATTCGGTAACTTTGTTCCTGCACTACATTTCGAATCTCTTCCAGCAGTGTGTCGGAGTATGTACCTGTTTTCCGATTGTTATTAATAAAATTAGAGACAAAATCTCTCTGACGCTGCGGAATCTCATCTCGATAGATATCGATTTTATCCTGACTTGAGATTTGATCGTCCTGATTCAGACGATCTATACGGTCCAATAACGTTGTCATTAAATTCTCGTTACGCATCTGTACGATCTGAAACATAGGCTGAACACGTTCGGCAGCTTCTTCCTGTGCTTTCAGAGTAGCCTTGTTATTCGGAATCTGCATGGGCGCAACAATGTTAACTTCACTGCGCGTACCCTCCTGAATATCATATCGCTCAGGTAACAGTTTGGAAGAGAGGCTCACGTAAAAGAGAATCACTAAAAACAAAAAGAGAAGATAGCGTGCCCACACGCTATACTTCCATCCTGTCGCTCTATTCTGAAAAGATTTGCCTTTTGACATTTCTTTCGAGGTCACTTTAGACAATCCCTTTCTATACTTGATTTTCTGCGGCGTGGTTGTATGCCACAATGATTTTTTGGACGAGGGAATGACGCACAACATCCTGCTCGGCGAAATAGACAAATCCAATTTCCTGAACTTCGCTCAGAATGGTACTCGCTTCCACAAGTCCTGATTTTTTACCACGCGGTAAATCAATCTGTGTCACATCTCCGGTAATAACCATTTTGGAACCAAAACCAAGACGAGTCAAAAACATTTTCATCTGTTCAGGCGTTGTATTCTGTGCTTCATCCAGAATGATAAAGGAATCATCCAGTGTGCGCCCGCGCATATATGCCAAAGGAGCGATTTCAATCAACCCACGTTCCAATGCCTTCGCCGTCTGTTCCTGCCCCATAACGTCGTAAAGCGCATCATACAGCGGTCTCAAGTAAGGGTCTACCTTTTCCTGCAGATCACCTGGCAGGAAACCAAGACTTTCCCCTGCTTCAACTGCAGGCCGTGTCAGAATGATCCGTTTGACACTCCCCTCTTTAAGCGCGGCAACAGCCAGTACAACAGCCAAATAGGTTTTACCAGTTCCGGCAGGACCCACACCGAATACGATATCCCTTTTTTTAATCGTGGTTACGTAGTGTTTCTGTCCAATCGTTTTTACACGAATCGGCTTACCGCGATATGTTGTCGTTATTTCGCCTTTGAACAGATCCAAGAGTTGGTCTGCACGCAAATCTTTAGCAAGCTCGATTGCATACAAGACATCTCTTTCGGTTAACACATACCCGTTACGGATTAATTCCAGTAACACATTAAATAATTGTTCAAGTGATTCCACATGCCTCACAGTACCAAAGATATTAATCTCTGCTTCGCGTGAAGCAATCTGGGCAGGAATCTCCGATTCAATCAGGTTAAGAAAAATATCTTGGGGTCCAAATAGAGCTTGCCCCTCTCCCGCACTTTGGAGGGAGATTTGTATGCTACGTGTTTGCTCTGACAAATATCCTCATTCTCCTTGACTATGGACTAGCGGAAGTTCTTCCGCGATGCTTTCTTCTACTTCAAATAATACTTTCATATAAACTTTACCATTCTCTTTCTTCTCATGCAAAATTTTTTCACTTAAAATTTTTGTACCCTTACCGTTTTTGGCCAAAATATCATTTCTGGCCCCTTCTAATCCTTTCGTTTTGGCCCACGCCACACTCTGCTCCTCTTGATGAAAACTCGTTTCCATGTCCTTTTCCGTCATCCATCCCATTGGTAATTGAAATGAACGCCAAGTTAAAGGTTTGTGATAAGTCTCTGTATCGTATGAACGGAAGGGAGTATTCCCATATCCCCACAATTGAATCGCCCAATCACCAAGCACCACATAAAACCTCTCCTTACTCTCCCCTGTCATCGTCTGGTGTTTCTGGATCAAAGGAACCTGAATATCATATTCCCTCCAGACCATTCCTCGCACTTCACCTTTGGCAACAACCGTTTTGGTATTTTCCTCATCACCAAGAATACCCGAGATCAGAACTTGTCCTTTCTTGACACGCATATCCTTTTGCACAACAGGTCTTCCTTGTTCAGCATAAATCTGCGTAATAACCGCATCGGACTTACTAATCAGATGTCTAGGATTTTGCAAAGGTTCACGTGTAGGTTGTGCTGACTCGACGACCTGAATGGTAACACTTGTCCCCTCTTTCGTTACACCAATCCAGGTCACATTCGGTAACGCTAGTGCCAGCTGTTTAGAGAGCTTGTCCTGACTTTTCATTCGGAACCCCCATTGAAACGGGTAGATTCCTTCCTTTCTAGCGGCAGCCAACACCTCGTCAGTCGGAATAGTTACATTCCCTTTGACTTCTACATTCCAAACCATCGATGACAGAGCAAATAGTGCCGCCACAAAACACAGCATACCTCCAACAAAAAACTTTCGACGGAGCAACCGAGCCATAAAAAATGGAAAACCACTGCGGTGAGTAATTTTCACTCTGCAGCCTGTCCCTTTAACAATAGGACGCAGCCTGAAAAAATGCGGAAGCAAAATATTCATCTCCGCCTGGCGTCCATCATGCGCACGCAAGTCCCACACATTCAGTCTCTGCTCTGTAATCATGTTGATTAACGTCTCAATATCTCCGCCTGTAACCGTAATTCGCACTGTCCCCCGCAATTTGTACAGACTAGGCTGCTTCATTCGTTCCCCTCCACTCCATTCATATGAATATCCAGAATTGTACCTTCTACAGAAACTTCATCTGGCATAATGTTGCGTATAACCAACATGCTTCCCTTAATCTCTAATTGGCCTTGTGACAAGGCAAGTACGATGCGATCCGGTGAGAAATGGATAACACCGCGGTGGTTCTCTATATACAGCTGTTTACTGCCGATCAGGGTTAACCGTGGCATATCATAAAGCACATCCTGCGGCAGATCTAACACTTCACTGGTCCATCTGCGCAGCTTGCGGCTGATCCGGGTCATTCGAAGGTCTTCCCCCTTCCTCTACAGTTCAACTTATGCGCTAATTCAGTGAATTATGAGGATTCGGTTATAGGTTGGCGTACATATTTTGCTGAAAATAAAACAACACAAAAAAACCTCTCTGATGACATGTACTCACCAGAGAGGCTTCGTTTGATCTTCAAAATATAATGGACCACTTACCGTCGTCTACAGCTTTCCCCTCGTACCAAAAGGCTGTTTCGAACGAGGAGAACCCAACACCTCTGCCCAAAGCACGCCTGTTCGGATATCTTCCGGACGAAGGCGTGAAGTCCCTGAACTTGTTGTATCTGTATCTTCCAAACTTGAATCTGATTCAGATAGGGAACTTGCTGATGAGATACGGTTCAGTCTCTCCTGTATCATTCGTTGCTGTTCTTCCATTTTACTCATCTGCTCATCCACCGAGCTCCGCATGTTACTCAGCGATTGTTCACCTCTAAATTCATTTCCTGAAAGAGATGAAGCGGCTGGCTCGGAGTAAGGCTGGTCATAACGCTCATCGTATCTGTCATCATAACGTTCATCGTCATAGCGTTCATCGTATTGCTCTTCATAACGTCGATCGTTGGATGCAGAAGTCTGCTGTGGAGAAGAACGCTTCTCGTCTTCACCACCAAACGTTGGCATCCCATTGCCAGGACGCTTCTGGTTCGGATTTGCCGACTTTCCCAGCTTTCCAAGGAAAGAAAAGAGAGCAAAGCCGACAATCGCTACAACATACAGATTATTGAATATCCATTCGAATAGGCTCATCTACACTCACCGCCTATCTTCCGTTTTTGGAATCACCTTGATCGCTGGAATTGGAACCTTCAGCTGGTTTTCCCAATGTGCTGCGCATTTGAGTATCCGCTTCAATGTTTTTCAGGTTCATATAATCCATTACGCCAAGTTTACCGCTCCGCAACGCTTCAGCCATCGCAAGTGGCACTTGAGATTCGGATTCAACGACTCGTGCTCTCATCTCAATTACGCGTGCTTTCATCTCTTGCTCTTGGGCTACGGCCATCGCACGACGCTCTTCCGCTTTTGCCTGTGCAATACGTTTATCCGCTTCAGCTTGCTCCGTTTGCAGGAACGCACCAATGTTTTTACCTACGTCTACGTCCGCAATATCAATGGACAGTATTTCAAACGCAGTTCCGGAGTCCAGTCCTTTGGATAAAACAGTCCGTGAAATAAGATCCGGATTTTCAAGAACCTCTTTGTGAGAATTAGATGAACCATTTGTGCTTACAATACCTTCACCAACACGTGCAATAATGGTTTCTTCACCCGCACCACCGACAAGGCGATCAATGTTTGCCCGTACTGTAATTCTAGCTCTTACGTTGACTTCAATACCGTCTTTTGCGACAGCAGAGACCACTGGAGTTTCAATAACACGTGGGTTTACACTCATTTGTACGGCTTGCAATACGTCACGACCTGCGAGGTCAATAGCCGCAGCACGTTCGAATTCAAGTGGAATGTTGGCACGTTGCGCAGCAATCAAGGCATTGACAACACGGTCAACGTTACCACCAGCGAGGAAGTGACTTTCCAATTGGTTAATATTCAGACCCAGACCTGCTTTCGTTGCTTTGATCAACGGGTTAACGATCCGGCTAGGTGTTACACGTCTCAATCTCATCGCAACCAGTGTAATAATACCAACACGTACCCCTGACGCAATGGCCGAGATCCAGAGCATCACCGGGAAGAAGCTGAAGAATACGCTCAAGACGATAATAGCCAGCACCGCGATGAGCAAAATTGTAATCATTGGATCCATAGATTATATTCCTCCGTTTGTAATATGTTTTTTGTAAAAGAGAGCATCAGAACTGACGCCAGTTAATCCGCTGCTGAAACATTATTCCACCACATTGCGCGCAGCTTAGCAATAGGTTATGTATCAAGCCGAAGCGACAGTATCACTCCGGCAACTGCAAAATTACACCGGCAAAGCCTGTTGTACCACGATCCGGGTACCTTCCGCTTTGATAACAATTACAGGTGTATCCGCAGGGATGAAATCACCATCTGTAACTACATCTACTCGCTCACCATCAAACATCGCAGTCCCCGCTGGGCGAAGCGGTGTCAGACTGATGCCTTGCAAGCCAATCAGCTCTTTACGCTCTATTGCAGAGGAGTATCCTTGATCGGCAGATAATCGGTCACTCAGTATAAATCGGTTCCATATTCCTCTGTCCTTGAAGATGACAGCAATAATAGCAATCACTACTAGGGCAGCTCCAAAGGCAATACCCAACGAGACAAACGCATCACTCGTGTCATAAGCGGCCCTAACAACTCCGGCTACCAGCGCAATGGACCCCAAAATGCCGAGAATCCCCATGCTGGGAATAAACATTTCCAGAATCATCATAATGAGCCCGACTGTAAATAATACCCACGTCTCTGCTCCGGCAAACCCCGCAATGTAGTTTCCAGAGAAATACAGAATAAAACATACAATCCCTACGATTCCCGG
This sequence comes from Paenibacillus sp., assembly GCA_017512705.1. Lineage (GTDB taxonomy): Bacteria > Bacillota > Bacilli > Paenibacillales > Paenibacillaceae > Paenibacillus. Next base: position 98,879 of record JAFWEX010000022.1, on the reverse strand, counting down.
AACGCCGAATCCAGGTACAATCAACTCAATAATGACTCCGGCAATACCAAGGAACAGTAACACTGTCATCACAATCGGATTGGTCAAAAAGGTAGAAATGTTCTCTGCAGCAGTACGCTCTAATTTGAATACATCACTCTGACTATAACCTAGCCAAGCCGCTGCTTCCTCGGGTGTGTTATCGATATGATCCGCGTAACCCACTTTCAGTGCTTCCTCGGCCGAGAGAGCGATAATTTCACCTTTTTGCTTTGTTTTGTTAATCTCCGGCATCTCCACAACCATATTAACGTCGGTCATGCCAGCCGCAATCTGACCATCCCGACCGCTCTTTTCAGCTGCTCCTTGCATCTTACTCTTCCAGAAAGCAACTAGTTTAGGATCGTCCACATGTTTGCCCGAACTGTCTACCATAGCTGCAGCACCAATCATACTGCCTGGTGACATCACGATCTTATCTGCATTCAGCGCAAGAAAACTCCCAGCAGATGCAGCATCTCCCCGAACAAACGCCAACGTTTCAATCGGGCTGTTTTTAATCATCGTGCCTAGAGCATCTGCCGTATCCACACGGCCGCCCGGCGTATTGATGTCAAGAACGATCAAACCCGCATTCATTTCCTCCGCTTCCTTGAATCCGCGTTCCATGAATTTTCCTAGTCCCTGCTCGATCGGTTTGTCAACCGGAATAACATATACGGCGCCGCTTTTCTCAGCTGCATGCGCTGACGGTATCCCAATCCAGACAGGAAGCAAAAGCGTGAGCAGCATCAAGAGCATGATCGACCCCGTAAGCTTCTTCCGGCGCTTTCCCTTCACAATAGCCCCCCCTTTTCCGATAATGTTATATTGTCCAGCTTATGGTATTTATTACGTACAATGCAACATTACGTTTCAAAATCTTTAAATTATATTTGAATGGTAATGCAATTGCAAGAAAAACATACCCATATTCAAGTTTAAAATCCATTATTTATACATTATTATGTATATTCAGTGAAAAGAGAGCCTTGCTGTTATTAACATTTACTACTGCTGAGCCTGTAGCAGATTTTCACCGTCAAGTCTCCATGCAGGCGGCACTAGAAAAACACCCCCTGACAAGTCAGGAGGTGTTTATTGAATTTGCTTTATTGCAGAAATTGTTGAACTGCTTGATTTACCAGTTTGCCGTCCGCTCTGCCTTTAACTTTAGGCATAAGGGCCGTCATTACTTTCCCCATCTCGGCTTTCGAAGAAGCACCGGTTTCCTGGATGGTCTGCTGTACAATAACTTTAATTTCTTCTTCGGTAAGCTGTGCAGGAAGGTACTGGATGAGTATTTCAATTTCCGCTTCGGCATTCGCCACAAGATCATCGCGGCCTACTTTGCCAAATTCTTGGAGGGCATCTTTGCGCTGTTTGATTTCACGACTCAGGATATCAAGCACTTCGTTGTCATCCAAATCTCTTTTCAAATCTATTTCAAGATTCTTGATCGTCGAACGAATCAACCGAATAGTGGAGAGTTTGAACTTGTCCTTACTCTTCATCGCTTGCTTCATATCTTCGTTCAATCGTTCGCTAAGATTCATGTAGTTAAAATCCTCCTAAAACTTTCTCTTACGAGCAGCCTCGGACTTTTTCTTGCGCTTTACGCTTGGCTTCTCATAATGCTTACGTTTCTTCACCTCAGCCAAGACGCCATCTTTAGCGATGGAACGTTTAAAGCGACGAAGTGCAGCATCAATAGTCTCGTTTTTGCGAACTTTAGTTTCAGACACCAGTTTTCCCTCCCTCCGACCAGACCGTCCAAGAGCAATAACACGGTTCATCATCTTCCATTATAGGCGAAAGGCAATAAAAGTGTCAACCTTAACGTGATCCCTTAATATTAGCTGAGCTGCAAAAGTTTTTCAAGTACAAAAACAATTTTGTAGCTTCAATAACATCATAACGCACACTTATTTGTGTGAATCAGACAAACTCGTGAGTGCACCGAGTCTCGTTCCACCCAGCACATGATAATGCAAGTGATGCACTGTTTGCTCGCCATCTTTGCCACAATTGTTAATCAAGCGATATCCTGATTCCTGTACACCTAGACGTTTGGCTGCCTCTTGTGCAGCCGCGTGAATCTCACCAATCAAAGGCAAATCATCTGTAGTTACATCATTCATGGAAGCAATATGTTTCTTCGGCACGACCAGCACGTGGGTTGGAGCCGCAGGCTGAATATCATGAAAAACGATCACATGCTCGTTCTCCAGTACTTTGTTGGAGGGAATGGTGCCCTCTACAATTTTGCAAAATAAGCAATCCATCGTACAATCCCTCCTTCCTTAGTCTCAATTATGTACACCCCTATATCATACTAAAAGTAAAATCGTACGTCCAATGCTGATCCGACAAATCCATCTCTGGATAATCAATGACACGACAAGCACAATTCACCTTTATCGTTCCAATTTCCCCTTGAATCTAGCCTAATTGTACACAGAGTAGGTCAAGGATATGGACACATAGTTCACTCTTAGAAAAAAGCCATACCCCATGGCAAGGTTCTCATTGCCGAGGTATGACTTCTTTGGACAAGTTGTAAATCAATTCAATTCAATTCAATTGAATCGATTTAATTTTCCTAAAAGCTGATGTAAAAACAATGTAGAGAATTCCTATTGCTTAGTAATATGGCAGCAGAGTTAATGCAGTCAGAGCAAACAATGGCAGAACTAGTCTGTTAAAGCGTCTGCGTCCATATCCATAATAAGGATACGGCCCTGGGTAACCGTAACCAGGATAAAATCCACGAGCATGCGTCATCGGATGATGAACGCCAGGCATCATATTTGGAGCTACATTTGCATGAGCCCCCATGACTTCATTGCCCACCGGTACTGCCAAATAGATCATCTCATCGTCCACGTTCTCAATAATGCCATCATAATATGAACCGTCATTCATCTGTATACATACGTAACGATGGATGTGATCCTTACACAGTTTCTTTGCTGCTACTTTATCCAATCCTAACGCCTCCCCATTCAGCTCTTCTTCACCCTTTATCGTATTCAGAACTGGGCGAATTGACACTGCAGAAGAAAAGTTTAGAAATGGAATCAAAAAAGAAGCCCCTCGTGAGCGGTCTTCCGTAGAAGTCCGGCTGCCCGGACATCTGTCCAGGAAGCTTCCTGGACAGATGTCCGACGAGGGGCTTAAAACAAGTTGTCGGCTTAACTGTAGTATAACAGCATGATGAACCTGTATCTGTGATGAAACTCACTCGTGATCTGAGTAGATCGGAAAAAGGATACTTTTACAATCATATCCACTTACACATTAAAGGCCTTACAAACTTTCCATCACAACTCTCGATCCTGCACCCGCATCCCCCGCCGGAATGACAACAAGTTTGCGCTGCAAACGCGCACGCAGTTCAGGTACGTGACTGATGATCCCCACCGCCAGCCGATCGTCATGCAGCTTTTCCAGGGAGGTAATCACCGTATCCAGCAGTTCCGGGTCCAGTGTGCCGAACCCTTCATCCAAGAAGAAAAATTGGAGCGGATACTGTCCACGCAACTGAATCTGAGCGGATAACGCCAAGGCCAATGATAGTGAGGTCAAAAATGTCTCTCCTCCAGATAATGTAGACACTGGACGTCTTACACCACCATTCGCATCGTCACAGATGACAAAACCGCCCCCGGAATCCACTTCAAGGGAGTATCTCTGCTTGGTTAGGAAACGCAAGCGCTGAGAGGCCGCATGACTCACTTGCATCAGTTGCTCTTCTGCAATGTACTCGACAAATGCATTGCCCCTGAACGCACTCTGCAGCTTGCTGAGTAACTCGCCCTGGTGACTGATCTCCAGCCGTTTCGTCTCCAGCTCCGTCCAGCGGACATGCCGTTGCTGCACATCTTCGAGATCCCGCTCAGCACGAGCTTTCCCTTGCAGAGCTCTCTCATCCTCAAGTCTCGCCTCTTTTAATCGTTCAGTGCATGCTGCCCACTGTTCTTCGGTAATAACCGCACCATCCAGCTTCTGCTCTAACTCACGCAACTGAGACGCAAGTTCACGTTCTCGTTCACGGTGATGCTGAATCTCTTTCTTGAGCTGTTCAGCGTCCTCTGCAGCCATTGCTGCTTGTGTAACTGCGGCATCTGTCTCGAATGGAGACTGGTCGAGTAGCCGCACCCAGCGCTCCTGTGCCTGTTCCAGATGTTCTGCTGCCGAAACCACAGCCTGTTGTGTCATGACATCGCGTTTTACCGATTCTTGCTTCTGCGCGTCTGCTTGTTTAAAGCGTTGTGCAGCTTCCTCCGCAGTCTTGCGCAGTTCATGTAGACGAGCTTGGGTCCCGCGAATCAAATCTTCCACCCGCTGCGCACCAACCCACTGACGCAGACGTTCTTCTTTGTCCGCAAGCTGCTTGCTGACGCCTTGCCATTCCGTCTGCCACTGGATCAGCTGCTTGTCCAATTCCACCAGCTTCTGCTGCAATGACTGGACAAGCTGCTCTTTCTCCTCAAGGAACGTCACGCTTTTGGCCAGACGTTCCTTGATGTCTTCGGCGCGTGCATCGCGCTCCTGCATCGCTTGATAGAGGCTAGCGGCCTCGGCTTGGGCGATGTCAGGCAGTTCCGTGGCCCAGCGGCTCTGCAATGCAGCCGCAGCGGCTTCGCTCTCGGCCAGCTTGCGCTCCGCCTGGGCGAGACCGGCACGGCCGGCCTCCTGCGCAGCAGCCGCTTCCATGCGGCGCTGCTGCGCACCCGAAGCCGCCTGCTGCACCGCGGCGGCTTCGCCTTGCAGTGGCGCTGCTGCGCTAGCCAGCGCCTGCGCGGCTTCGCGCAGCGCAGCGGCACGCGCTGCCGAGCCTGCCGGAGATCGCCCCTCTTCGGGCGATCCGTCAGGCTCGGGCTCCGCAGCCGCAGGCGCGGCCTCGGCAGCGGCCAGGGCATCGCCGGCCGCAGTGCCAAGCTGCGTCAGCAGGCTGCGACGTTCGTGCAGCTGCTGGCGCAGCCCGAAGCGCAGCTCCTGCAGCTCCGCGTGCAGGCTGCGCAGCAGTTCCAGGTCCGCATCGTCTGCGTGCGGACCTTCTCCCGGCGGTGCAGCCGGGAGCGGGTGGTGTGCGGAGCCGCACACCGGGCACGGCTCACCGTCGCGCAGCTCGGCGCGCAGGGCGGTGGACAGCCGGTGCAGCTCCTGCTCACGCATCGTGCTGCGCAGCTGTTCCTCCGCCCGGGCGAGCAAGCGCTGTTCGCGGCTAACATCCTGCTCACAAGCAAGCAACGCATCAAGACCTGCTGACGCCTGTTCCACCAATTGCTGACGCTGTTCAGCCAGTCGTCTCTCTTCCTCGGCCGCGGCTTGTAGCTTCGTCGCGGCTTGTTCTGCAGACTGTTGATATGTCTGCATGTCCATTTTATGCTGCTTCACTTGCTCAGAAGCTGTGTCGATCCGGTGTTTCAGTTCTAGCGCTGCTTGCAGCTGTCTGCGTTCGTCGGATTTCACTTCGTTCGGATTGAGACTCTCCTGCAATTCCTCACGTCGCTTACGTCCACGCACTTGGAGTTCTTGCTCCTTATCCAGATGCTGCTTCAACGTTGCCTGTTCTGCTTGCCCTTTCTCCATCAGCTCCGCAAGCTTTGAACAATCCGTCTGCAAAGCATCACGTTCCCGTTGCAGCTCCTTGGCTTGCTCTAGCTGATCAAGACGCAGGAGCAATTTGGGCTCTTCTGCTGCAAGCTCCTGCCGGGCCGATTCTGCTTTTTCGGATTCTTGCACAGCCAAACGTTCATGCGCCTCTGCCTGTTGCCGGGCTATTTCTGCCTCTGTCTTGCGCTGCTTCCATATTGCTGAGGCGTCACGTACCGCCTGAAGCGCAGGCAACATCACTTCAGCTGTCCCCGAGAGCTTCAAACGTTCTTCATCAGCTTCAATCAGTCCTGCCTTGGACTGTAGTTGCTGCTGTTCTGCGATTCGCGCTTGTCGTTCCTGACTCAGCTCACGAATTCGGCTGAATTGTTCCGCTTCCTTCACTGCTGAATCCAGCACTTTCCGTGATTCTTGTGCATGCAGAACAGCCGCCTGAAGCATACGTTTCGTTTCTTCAAGCATTTCTTTACTGTCATTGCCCAGACCCTGTTGTTCCGCAGCAAGGGACTGATGGGCCATGTCGTTATCCTTAACCCGGCGACTTAACTTTATTGCGAGTTGGTCTCCGTATTTCTCCAGATGAAAGAGCCGCTGAAGCATCTGTCTCCGCTCACTACCTTTTAGTGAAAGGAACTCGGCAAATTTCCCTTGCGGCAAAACAACCGCCCTTGTGAAATCATCCATTTTCAGACCAATTACATCTTCAACACACCGATTAACCTCGGCCAATTTATCGGCGAGCACCTGATCTTCCCCATCAATCGTCTCGATAAATTTGCTGACCGTATTGCTCACGGACACATCATTATTACGTTTAAAGCGCCGTTCTACTCGAAAACTCCGGGTTCCTCCCGCCGAAGCTAACTCAAATGTAAATGAAACCGAAAGAGAATCTTCGGCATGATTCATAATGCCCTGCGTACCATTAACCGCCCGTTCCACTTTGCCGTACATCGCAAGGGTTATCGCGTCAAGTAAGGAAGATTTTCCGCTACCGGTAGGCCCGAAAATACCAAAGAGTCCCGTCTCGGTCAGCACTGTAAAATCAATCTCCTGCATCTCACGATAACTTTGCAGACCTGCGACTTTCAGTAATATCGGCTTCATCTGCCTTCCACCTCCTCGCGCACACCTGGCTCATCTTCGTCCACAAGCTCCAGGAACAACTGTACCAGGCTGTCTTCCGGTTGTGCACCGCCGGTTTGACGCTGATAAAATTTGCGGAAAAGTTCATGTACAGGCAGCTCGGAGCGTTGCTCCATAAACCCGGCAGCCTCCATCTCCGGATACACCGGACGAATATGAATGATACCTTCATGGGCCTTGCGCAACTGCTGGATCTCTTTGAGTGACATGGCATCCTCCAGCCAAACCTCCATATCAATGAAAGCTTGTGAATCACGTCCTTCATCCAGCCAGCGGTACACCTCAGCTAGACCACCTCTCGCCTTCCATCGAACGAGGGGTTTGCCTGAGGTCAGCAGCACTTCTTCCACTTGTGCCGTTCCGCCCGGTGTCAGATCGACCATCGTAATCGATTTACTCTGTCCCGCTTCCGAGAAGCTGTAAGCTAGCGGAGAACCACTATACCGAATTATGCCGTCTCCTTTGACGGCTTGTGCTCGATGAAGATGTCCCAGAGCGGTGTATTGTGCCCCTGTAGCCAAAGAGGAAGGATCTACAGTGTATGCTCCGCCAACCTGGATAGGCCTCTCCGAATCGCTCTCCACTCCACCCAGTACATAGATATGACTCATCGCGAGGTTCACTGTATCTGGACGAAAGGAGGCAGCGAGCCGCTGCATTAACATCCCCACTCTGCGACTGTATGCTTGACGAAGTATATTCTCATCTCCATCAGTCGTTAACAGCTCATTTAATCTCGCTTCCGATGGGTAAGGCAGAGCTGCAATATGAGCAGTCTCTCCTGTTCGACGTGTATGAATGGTGACAGCTTCTGATACCGGTGTACCTACCAGTGTAATCCCCTGTCTGTTTACAAGCGGAGTCACCGAGGCTACACGCTCAGGTTGATCATGGTTACCTGCAATAACAACGAGTGGTCTGCCTTGCTCCGTCAAACGTGCTGCCGCCTCATAAAACAGCTGCTCTGCCGAGGCAGGCGGGTTCACCGAATCGTACACATCCCCGGCCATTAATATGGCATCAGCCTGCTGATCATCAGCTAATTTGACAAGTTCATCGACAAAATCCTCCTGTTCACGAAGCCTGCTTCGTCCCTCGAGCGTTTTCCCCAGATGCCAGTCTCCCGTATGCAAAATACGCATCGTCCGTTACACCTCTCTTCCCTAAGTCCTCTCTTGTTCCTTACATCATTTGTTCATTACATCGTTGCTTCTATTGTTTTTTTATGGGTTCTACTCTTCCATCGATTGAAAGCAGCCAGACCCTTCTACAATCTGACTGCATGACCACCATCAAAAAAGTAAAGCCACGTATGGTCAACTTGTCGACCCAATATATCTTCGATAGCCCGCCCGTACAGCTCTAGCTGGAAACGATAGTTTTCAACTAAAGGTTCCAGTCCTCCGCGATGTTCCAGCACCCGATCCGTCTTATAATCTAGCAGAACAAGTTCGCCATCGACTTCATAGAGACAGTCAATAATCCCCCTGACAAGCACGGTTTCGTTTTCCAATGTAGCTTCTACCTTAATCCGATCACTCAACTTCTCCTGATCCTCGTTCAACCGCAATTCATGAAGCCACTCGGCAGGTGATTGATGTGCAGGTAGACCATAAGTAAATGGAATCTCCCTTTTGATCCATGCCGCACGCAGCATTTCCATTCCTGGTTGTGTACCAAAAAAGGATGTCAGTTCCCCTCGTTCAATCGCCTCTGCCTGATAAGGAAGCAAAATTTGAAGCGTCAGTAGTCGGGCAATGGTCTCAGCAACAATTGTGTCATCCACAGCAGACCCATCTAGAGGGAGATGCTGCATCAGCGTATGATATACGATTCCACGTTCTGTTCCCGTCAGTTGTCTCTCACCCATGAATTTTGGACGGCGCAGGTGCAGTTTAAATGAAGATTCCGTCGGTATCGTCTCGCTAACATCTGGGTTTACAGTCGCATTCGAACTTGATGCAGGTTCACGATGATTACGGGTATCCAACAAGTCCTGCTGTATTGGCAGCGTTCCTTCCTTAGAGCGATCCATATTGTTTATGTCTAGCGGATGTTCTGAATAGGCTGCATCAGCTCGTTCTTGTAACTCTTCCATCACAGGATACGAAACATCCTCCAGCATCAAAAGAGAGCTCTTGATTTCAGTCACCGAAGTGCTTGCTGCCACCTGAGACGCTGATTCATATGGATATGTCCAGGAAAGCCGTTTCTCAATCTCACGTACCAACGTAGTATCTAACAGTGTATCATCTCTACCCGGTTCATCCATCGCGTTTTCTTCATGCGGTTCTTCTTTCAGGTCTGAACTCACATCTATGTCTTTCTCGGATTCGACGAATTCAATCTCAGCAAAATCAATACCTGTCATCCTGTCTGACTGCTCTGGGAGTTCGGCTGATGATATTAATCGAACCGGCTGCATCGTTTGCAGTGCCGACATTCGTTCTCTTCGAAGTGCAGTGGTCTCATCCTCTTCGCTCTGCACAACGTCTGTATTCGTACTACGAGACACATGATCCGCAGCAACCACGGATATGCTCCAGCGTGACTCATCACTTGCAAGGCAAGCTGCATATGAATCAGGATCACCTGCAAGCTCACGTAACACGGCGGCATCCCGGTGCCTGATCAGTGCTGGTCCGATCCAGTCCAGATAGTTCCGTCCAGCCGCAAGGAGATAATCTGGTAATGCCAGCTCGGGACTGTCCTTAACCTGTAACCAGGCCTGTACCTTTTTGACAGCGTCCTTCACCGTACCTACAAGTACCATTTTTTCTTTTGGCCGAGTTAATGCCACATACAGCACACGCATCTCTTCGGCAAGTAGTTCAAATTGAGCACGGCGACGAATAGCCAGATTGGCTAAAGTAGGATAGGCAACCCTGTTATCACGATCCACGAATCTAGGGCCAAATCCGAGTTCCTTATGCATCAAAAACGGTGCATGCAGATCCTGCTGATTAAACAATTTAGAGATGCCGCCGACAAATACAATCGGGAACTCCAGACCTTTGCTTCGATGTATCGTCATGATTCGTACCGCATTGTCCTGTTCCCCTGAACCACTAGATACCGTACCGAGATCTCCGCCATTTTCCCGCAATCGGGAGACATAGGTGAGGAAACGGAACAATCCGCGGTTCGCAGTAGCTTCCTCGTATTGACGTGCCCGATCGTATAGTGCTTTCAGATTACTTTGGCGCTGCTGACCACCAGGAAGACCGCCAACCCAGTCGAGATATCCGGTATCCCGATAAATACGCCAGATCAGCTCACTTAAGCTGCCTTGTCTTGCCTCAAGTCTCCACTGTTCCAGTTGACGCATGAAATGAATGAGTTTCTGTTGCAACTGGGAGTGAGCATGTTCGTTCCCATCCATAGAGCCAGACTCTTGTTCACGCATTTCAGTTCGCGCATGTTCTTCCAGACCAGCTTTCAAATCAGCTTCCAGCTCAATAGTAGCGGCTGATTCCCGCTGTGCTTGTTCGATCTCTGACCAACCTTCCGGCCATTGCATCTGGATCACACGGTCAACCTTTGTATGCTGTCTCTGCTCAGAACGCTGATGGACTGCATGCGATTCATCTCCCCAATCCCCTGCAGCAGATACAACGGCATCATAGAAGGACTGTCTTTTGTCGCCCAGGCGAATCTGAGCAAGCTCCTCTTCATTCAAACCAACGATGGGAGAACGGAGTACAGAAGCCAGAGGAATATCCTGTCTTGGATTGTCCACAAGCTGTAATAGAGATAACATCACTTCAACTTCTGTCGCTTGAAAGTATCCTTTGCTCTGCTCCCCACCTGCAGGGATGCCCTGCTGTCTGAATTCCTCAATCATCAACGGAGCCCACATCAATGTGGAACGAAGCAAAATGACAATGTCTCCATAACGTGCCGGACGCATCGTTTGCAGCGCCTTGTCATACACGTTCAGTGCAGGCTTGTCTGTTTCTCCGACCATTTCTCGTATCCGAGACGCGATGGCGCGTGCTTCCAGTTGAGCCGTTTCGAGTTCAGCGCTCTCCAGTTCTGCGGCCGCTGCCGCATCCACGCCCTCTTCCATACTTTCGGACATATCCGTTCCGTTGCCTTGGCGATCAATTAACATGAGCTCAGGTGTATACGCTTCGCTTCCAAGTGTCTCAGACGGAAAGGAAGCACCATATGCTAACTGAGCCCGTTCATCGTATGCAATCTCTGCGACCCCTTCATTCATCAACTGTCTGAATATGAGGTTAACGGAATGGACAACTTCGGCACGACTGCGGAAATTACGAGCAAGGTCGATTCGTTTCCCCGTTCCAATCCCCCTATTCGCCGTGCGCTCTCCGTTGTCATCCGTCTCCACAGGAGTACTCGCTGTATAGTTGCGGTATTTGTTCATGAACAGACCTGGTTCAGCTAACCGGAAACGATAAATACTCTGCTTGACGTCACCCACCATGAATCGGTTACCCGGACTCTCTCTGGAGATCAGCTTGACGATGTCCTCTTGGACCGTATTGGTATCCTGATATTCATCGAGTAGCACTTCATCAAAACGTACACGATATTCCATCGCTGCATCCGAAGGCATCGAATGTTGAGGGGTAGAGTCCTCATGCCGCAAAATGTGCAGACAGTAATGCTCCAGATCATTAAAGTCAACCTGACCACGTTCCTGCTTCGCCTGACGATAACGCTCGCCAAACGTACTTACCAGCTTGGAAAGTTCCTTCATAAGCGGCGCGGCTTGTTCCAGCTCCTGCCAAAAGGAAAAAGCACTTCTTCCAAAAAGAGAACCTTTCAGATCAACAACTGCTTTTTTGGCTGTTTCGCGCAGTTCTTTTACCTGTTCCTGTAGCCCAGGGTCCGTCTGATCTTTCTTACACGGTTTCAATTTGCCAAATGCAGCCGGCTGGAATACTTCAGGCAACCTTTCCCAAGGCATCACTTCAACTGCAGATAAAAGCTCTTCAACCATAGCCAAATCTTCTTTGAGTGTCTCTGCGTAAGGTGCTGGTCCTTCAGGCTGTAAGGAAACCTGAATCCCTTGTCGCAGCAGTCCTGCTGCCCCGCTTAGAGCGAGAGCCGCATCCCGTAAAATGCTCTGCACCCATGCCGATTGTCCCAACGCCTCTACACTTTCCACCTGAAAAGCTTCGGCCATCTCCATGAGCCAGTGATCTGGCCAAGAATGGCTTCGCGAGAAATCGTACAGACGCTGCACCAACCGGTGCATGGCATCATCGTTTCGCTCTCCACTGAACCAGTCTACCAATTCGCGGAACGTACTGCCCTCGTCCTCTTCGCCATACTTTTCCTCAAACAGCTCCTCAAGCAGTTCCTGACGAAGCATCTCGGCCTCATTTTCATTCAAAATACGAAAAGCCGGATTAAGGGGAATCTGCTGATAATACCTGCGAATGACTTCCATACAGAAGGAGTGCAATGTCGTAATGGAGGCTCGTCCGAGCAATGACAACTGTCTACGCAAGTGCTCATCCTCGGGCCGCTCCTCCAGCGCACGCTCCAATGCCTCTCGAATACGCTGCTTCATCTCCGCAGCCGCCGCCTTCGTAAACGTGGCAACAAGCAATCGATCCACGCCGAATCCTTGGGAAGGGTCGGCTATTTTACGTATAATCCGCTCAACCAGAACCGCTGTCTTTCCCGATCCTGCAGCTGCGGCGACCAGAATATCTTCTCCGTGCTCAGAGATGGCGCTCCATTGATCATCACTCCAGAAACTACCTTCCGGTTTAGGCATATGCGTCATAACGATTCCTCCTCCCTGCTGTGAGACAGCATATCCCAGATGTGCTGTTTGCCCGGTTTGGACAGTATTTTATAGTCGTTTCCTTCGATGTTTTCATCAAATTGACAGACTGGTTTGTATGGACAGAAGGTACATGCGACCTCCTGCTGTATACGATACGGCTCAATCGCTGTATCCCCATCAGTAATTCGGGTTCCGATCTCACGAATATTACCACGTACGGCAGACAGTAGTGTATCCCACTGTTCTGGCGTCGCTACAGCGGCACTACTATAGAAGCTGCCATCCGCTTTCAATGCGACCGGAATGATTGCGGAATGCCCTTTATCCAACGTATGATCCATCTGAGCAATCGCATCGCGATCTGCCAATAACAGACCTTTCATTTTAAAACGTTTCAACAGCTCTTGCCCCGCCTGTTCCGATGTCATGCCATTCGCGGATTGCAGTAGCGGATTATGCACATGGAAATAAAGAGTGCCTCCCGGCAACGCCGTTTCCCCTAACCACTCCTCCGCCGCACTGAGCAATACCTCCAGATAGGTGAGCATTTGCAGCGACAATCCATAGTACACCTCATGAAGTTTGAGATCCGTCTGACTGGATTTATAGTCGATCACTCGGAGTAGCAGGCCGTTCTCACCTTCAGCGACATCTACACGGTCGATCCGGCCGACAATCTCCAGTACACACCCGTTCTCCAGCTCAAAACGCAGAGGCGGCAGAGGTTTACCCGGGCCAAAATCAAGTTCCAGCCCAATCGGTTCAAAGCTACCGCGTCTGGACTGCTCGCCCAAAATAACCGATGCTCGGCTGACGATATCTTTTAATTTGCGGAAAATATATCCGTAACGCTTCGTGCTTAACAAAATCTCGCCCTGAAGCTGTGGAGCAATCTCCTCCACCGTTTGCTCAGCTTCCTGGCGACATTGTTCCGGTGTCAGACTGCCCCAGCTACGATTCTCCTCACGTAGGCGCATCGCCAATTGACTCAGTGCAGCATGAAACAACTGACCAATATCCGGAGCCTGAAGACGATACAATTGCCGCTCCTTGAGCTTTAGTCCATGTGATGCAAAGTGAGAGAACGGACATGCTACGAAACGCTCCATGCGTGAGACACTTGTCCGTACCTCCTTACCATACAACCGGCGGCTGGTTGATGTTTGCAGCCGGAGTGCACGATTACGATAAAAGACAGAGCCGAGCAGCCGCTCCAGTTGCGCGCGGCTCGCTTCGCGGGTAACATGCCAATTGTAGACAGCCCACCACATTTCGGGAATGTCTTCACCTCTGCGCCACCTGCGCAGCTGACCAATCAACATCGAAAGACTCTGTTCCGGATGAATAGCGTAAGAGAGATGTACAGCTTCCATATCTGAAACCGGGGGCTGTACAAGCAAGGGTTGCTCCTGCAGTCCGAACATTTTCCGTACATGGCGCACAATTTCGGATGGTAGTAATGATTTCCCTTCATCATCTGTCACGGGATAGCTCAGCCATAACTGATTACTCGCAGCAGTCAAAGCCGTATAGATTAGAAAACGTTCATCCAGCATAAGTCTTGTGGCTCCCGGTCCAAGACCCATGCCTCTCTCTGTCAGCAGAGATCTTTCCTGTTCGGTTAATACACCGTTGTCCTGAGGGATCGCTGGCAATTCTCCATCGACAGCTCCAAGAATAAATACATATTTGATATCACGCAGACGAGTACGATCCATGGAACCAAAGAGCACCTGGTCAATCGCCGGAGGAACAAGTCCCAGCTTGAGTTCAGTCAATCCCGTCTCCATCATGCCCGCAAATAAATTGATATCTAGACGCTCATTGCCCATCATATCAACCATCTGATCTAGCAAATCCAGCACTGCTCCCCACATTTGGCGATGCTCTCTGGATCGCTCCGGATCACCTTGAGCCTTGGCCTGAGCAGACATCTGATCCAGCTTATGTGCAATGTTCGCATCCTCTAACAGCCCAAACAACGCCTCACACTGAGCGGCAGCTGTTTTTGCTCTTTTCATTCGTTTCTCAAACGTGCCCAGTGCAGTTGTGATTACCGTTCTGCAGTTCTCCATTAGAGATAACACAGCATCGCGTCCTCGGCTACGTCCTTCCTGACCGTTGTCCTCCAGAGATAGACTCGGGACATACTTCCATGGCCTTCCATCTGTCCAGCGATATCCATGAATACCGCAAGCCAGCACATAGTTCTCCAACTGATCCATATCTTCACGCGTGATAGAACCATCCAGCGGAAGCAACAGATCGGTTTTCACACAACGAAACACATCTTCATACCGCCAGTTGCGACGAACGATATCCAGAGCCGAGCGAATAAATTCAGATAATGGGTGATGTAATTCACTCCGTCTACGGTCCATAAACACCGGAACATCATAATCCTGGAATAGCGGTTCAGCAATATCAGCATAATTGTCTAATCCACGAACCAGTACTGCCATCTCACGATACCTTGCTCCATCTTCCTGGGCCAGACGGCGCATTTCACGCAAAGCTCCTTCCAGCTCTGCCCGTCGATTCTCCGCAGCGAACAAGCGTATACCCGAGTCCTCACCGTTACTTCTCCAGCGGACACGACGTTCAAAACCAGCTTCCAGATGCGCAAGTCCAGGGCGATCCTTAAATCTCGGTAAAACTTCATCATGAAGAATAGTTGTATCGCTAGACACACCTAAATGTTCAGCCATGCCTTTGAGCCGCACGTAGGCACTTGCCGTTGGATAAAATAAATCCAGTTCTCCTGGTAGCACGCCTTGCTCGTAAGCACGATCAAGCGTCAGGGCAATCGTTACAGACGAGGCCTGTAACATCAGTTGTCCAATCACACTCATCTCTTGTGGAGTGAAACTATGAAATCCATCAATCCACACTTCTGCTCCCTGCAGCCATGTACTTTCTGGCAAACGACCCGTCAGTTCATTCAACGTGTCTTCATCATCTATATATAAATCGGTCAATTCCTTTTCATAGTCATGGTAGATCAGATTCAAGTCATGAAGCTTGTCTTCCAGAATAGGTGAATTCGCCGTAATGTTCCATTCCTTAAGCCCATCTTCAAGTGCTGACGCATGAACTTCATAGCGTTTAAACTCACCATATAGATTGGTCAGCTCCCCAATAAACCCAAGCTGGCTTCCCGAAGCAGAGAATAATCGTAATTCTTCCTTCCGCCGCTGTATGACTTTATATAAAAGCATCTTTTTACCCTCGGCTCCAATCGGAATGCGGGCAGAACCACCAGCTTCTTGCATAACGCGGTAAGCCAGACGGCGAAATCCAAGCACCTCGGCACGCATCATGCCTTTAATTCCTCCTGAAGACACAAGCGCCTGCTCTGTCCGAAACGAGCTCTGTTCCGGAACAAGCAATATCAGCGGTTTACCTTGTGGCTCCTGTTGAAGCAGGGATGTAATTTCCCGGGTGATCAGTGTACTTTTACCACTGCCTGCCCGGCCAATAACAAAGCGAACGGACATGTGTCATCCTCCAAACTGCACGTGCAAGATTTTAATTTTCAGTATACCATACCTTGCTTATTCGGAACGTATGTTTGCCATGATCCACCAAAAACGGCGATCATCTCCGCACATGGCAAAAAGCCCTCAGTGATACCCACTGTGGACCTTAACCCATTAAAATTGACTTAATCTAATTGTTCATCTAGGTACTACCCAAAAATAGAATGCTTCTATTGCTTTTTGCTGCGTACTTCAAAAATAGCAAATTTAAGATAGTGCCCTTCATCTACACCCAAAATTTGCGGATGATCTTTGCCTGCGGCTTTCCAGTCGATCAAACGAAGCACTTTGCCAGCATCCTCTGCTGCATCTGCAATCGTTTCAAGAAACAGGTCAGGGCGCATGTGGTACGAACAACTTGCGGTTACTAAATATCCACCCTCATTGACAAGTTTCATGCCTTGCAGGTTGATGTCTTTGTATCCACGGCATGCTCCCTTGACTGCCGATTTGGTTTTGGCAAACGCAGGAGGATCGAGAATGACCACATCAAACGTTTTTCCAGCACTGGACAGCGCCTTGGACGTGTCCACTTTTTGTTCTGCTGCGCGTGCTCGTGCGTTGCGCTCATCAAGACCTTTCACTTGCTCACGCAGGTACTGGAAAGCATCGGCAACCACGAACTCAACCCGATCTGTGAAACCATTAAGTTCGACATTGGTTCGTGCACTTTCGATGGCATGTTCAGAAATATCGAGACAGGTTACTTTTTTCGCTCCATACTTGCATGCATTGAGCGTAAAGCTGCCAGTATGAGAGAAACATTCCAGTACAGTAGCGCCGTCCCAGTACGGGAAAGTAACCACTTTGCCGCTCTTGTTCACAGGTAGAAGCTGTTCAGTCCCTTCGTGCTCGACCTGCTGCATGGTGATCCCGCTTTTGTATCCCCAGCCTTTCATCAACGGCTCGATGGCCGCACGATTTTCACGCTGGTCGAAGAAGTATCCTGTTTTCTGTCCTTCCACAATGTCTACTTTGATGAGCAGCCCGTTCTCCGTCACCGTCACATGACGCGGACATTCTCCATAGAGCGGCCCTTTGATCTGCTCCAGGCCTTCCAGTTCACGAATGGATACATCGCTGCGCTCATAAATGCCTTCCGGCTGCATCACTTCAATGAGAGCTTGCACGATCGCTTCACGGCAGCGATCCATACCAAGTGTAAGGATCTGCACAACCAAAATGTCGCCGAACCGATCAACGATCAATCCTGGTAAAAAATCGGCTTCACCATAAACGAGACGGTAGGCTTCGCCATCTTGAATGAAGCGTTCCCGGTGGCGTAAACAATCATGGAAACGCGCTGCAAAAAAAGCGGTATCCATCTGTTCAAATGCCAAAGGTTGATAGGAAACCACACGAACGGTAATCTGGGAAGCTGGGTTATAATATCCAGTCGCCAAGTAGCGACCTTGATGATTGAGTACATTAACGATATCTCCGGGTTCCGGGTTACCGTCTACAGATGCAATTTCATTTTTGAAAATCCAGGGATGTGCATGTTCTAGCCGCTTTTTGCGGCTACGCTCTAGTGTAACGGATGGCAAGTTTGATCCACTTCTTTCGTAAGTTATTGAAAAAATAGGTTTGGGCAGACCGCTCCGAGGACGAATTGATCCTACGATCGCTGTTGTCTCCAGATTTTTTTAATTCCCTTTCTTCAAAGGGAAAATCTGATGACAAGCCTATGCTTCCGATGTAGCTTTCTTTCAGAAAGCTTTCAGGCGCACGCTTCGCTTCTTCGGATTCAATTTCGTCCCCTCCGCTACGTTTGCCGAATCACCGTATCTTTTGCATTGGGGGCTGGCAGTTTTTACGCTCCGGGGACGAATTGACCCTATGGTCGCTGTTGTCCTCAGATTTTTTTGATTCTCCCTGTGTCTGTCATGCTTGTCTCTATCTCCACATAGGATAAGTGATAAGGCATTGAACGGGAGGAATGATGGAATCATGTTCAGAGAAGTAATTCTACCTCTGCTATATGGACTTATGATCTTTTTTGGCGGGATGAAACTGATGGAGACAGCCCTCCAACGTATGGCAGGTCCAATGCTAGCCGACTGGCTGAACCGTGCCACTTCTGCCCCGTGGAAGGGGATGGCATTTAGCGCAGGTGCCACCGCCTTGCTACAAAGCAGTACTGCCGTGACGGTGCTCACGATTGGACTAGCTAACGCCCGATTAATCACCTATGGCCGAACACTCGGCATCATTCTTGGAACGAACATTGGAACCTGTCTGACCACAGAACTGATCGGGCTTCAGATTGGGCGAGCTTCACTCCCCTTACTGCTCGTGTCCCTAACAGGCTGGGCCATATTCATTGTCCTTGGTGAACGCAATCAGGCGGCTCCTGAACGCACTCGCCGTAGCTTATCCACTATACAATTCAGCTTTCTTGCAGCAGCAGGCTTCGCTCTAGTTATGACAGGCATTCAGGTTATGCAATCTATTGCCATTCCTCTAAGGAGCATGGGCGTATTCCAATGGTTTCTGGAGCGTTCTGCGGATAGCCTGTGGTGGGGCTTCCTTGCCGGCGCCTGCCTGACTGCCCTGATACACAGCAGCGCCGCGGTGATCAGCATGGCGATTACACTAGCTGCCACAGGTGTCTTGCCTGTGGAGATCGGCATCGCTATTGTGATCGGGTCCAATGTGGGGACCTGTATCACCGCAGTTATTGCAGCCGCGGGCGGAGCCTCCGCAGGCAAGTTTGTAGCAGCCTCCCATGTTGTGCTTAACATTGCGGGAGCTCTGCTATTTATGCCGCTGATCGGCCAGCTGCATGCAGCGTCGGCCTGGCTGTCAGCGGACAACGGGGCACAGATTGCGCATGCCCAGACCCTTTTTAACATCATCAGTTCATTACTGGCCCTACCGTTCTGTTACCTGCCCATCTGGCATAAGCCTCCTGTTCACACCTCATCGGCCAAGACACCCGTCGTTTGATAGGTTGTAGTGATAATGCCGCATAACGGCATCGAAAAGGGGAGACAGACATAGAATCATTCAAATGTAACTTCGTGCTGTTTTACACGTTGATGCCTAATTTGTTCAAGCCACCCCGCAGAATGTTATCGTTGTTATCGTACCCGTTCTGCTGTTGTTTGGCCCATGCCTCTTCAGGAGCATACCAGTCTACACCCTTGATCTCTTCAATCTGAGGCTGCAAGTCACCACTTTGTGCTTCCACAAGGTAATAATGCACTTCCTTGTCCACTGGACCAAATTCGGCATGTTCATACGTATAAGCGATGATATCGATCGGCTCCACAATACGACCCACCATACCTGTTTCTTCTAAAATTTCACGGAGTGCCGTCTGCTCGATGGTTTCTCCTTCTTCCATTTTACCTTTGGCAAGTGTCGTTTTCCCATACCGATCCACAATGAGCTGAATTTGAAGTTGGCCGTCTTCTCCCGTTCTATAGACAACCCCACCTGCTGAAATTTCTTTTTTGTTCATACTGATCTCCCCCATCCCATTGAATTAGCTTTTTTGGCAAAGAAGGACCTCATCTCCTCGGGTAACTTCCCCAAGGAAATGATGTCCTTGTTCATAATGCCTTGATTACATCGCGGCAGACTTCAAATTCTCTTCCATTACACGAACCAGCGTGCCTTGGCTTTCATTGGCACCTGCTTCCGTCAACTTCACGCGGCACACTTTACCTATCATGTCTGGTGTTCCGTCGAACACAAGTTGGATGTAGTTATCACTGTAACCATGCAGCTTGCCACTGCCTTCGCGGCCTTTCGCTTCACCTTCAGGAATAACGTCCAATACCTGTCCAACAAATTTCTGAGCATACTCCAGCTGCATTTGTTCAGACAGCTCAATCAGTTCATGTACGCGTGCATTTTTGACTTCATCATCCACTTGATCTTCCATACGCGCTGCCGGGGTACCTGTCCGTTTGGAATAAGGGAATACGTGCATTTCCGAGAAGCCAATTTTACGCATCAACTCATAGCCGTTCCGATACATCTCATCGGTTTCGCCCGGGAATCCAACGATCACATCCGTAGTAATCGCCACATCCGGCATCGCCTCACGAATACGCAACATTTTGTTGAAGAACTCTTCGGTTGTGTATTTGCGGCGCATCCGTTTCAGCACCGTGTCATCTCCTGCTTGGAGCGGAATGTGGAAATGACGAACAAGCTTGTCTGAACGTTTAATGACGTCCAACATCCGGTCATCAATCTGGCTTGCTTCAATCGAGCTGATCCGGATGCGCTCCAGACCTTCCACTTTGTCCAGATCCCACAGCAAGTCGGTCAGATCATAGTTTTCCATGTCATCCCCATACCCGCCTGTATGAATCCCTGTCAGGACGATCTCTTTGTAACCCGCTTGTACCAGTTGATGTGCTTGCTGAACGATGCTGTTGGCCTCACGACTGCGAGATAGACCACGGGACCAAGGAATGATGCAGAACGTACAGAAGTTGTTGCAACCATCCTGAATTTTGAGGAAGGCACGTGTACGATCTGCGAAATCCGGTACATCCATCTCTTCAAATACACGAGTTTTCATAATGTTACGCACCGCATTAACCGGTTGACGGGATTCCTGAATTTCTTTGACGTATGGCAAAATTTTATCTCGATCCTGGGTTCCGATGACCAGGTCAACGCCAGGAATGTCCAGTATCTCCGCTGGAGATGTCTGTGCATAACATCCAGTTACCGCAACAATGGCATCCGGATTGCGACGAATGGCACGACGGATGATTTGTCGGCTCTTTTTATCACCTGTATTCGTTACGGTACACGTATTAATTAAATACACATCCGCTGTCTGTTCATCGAAGTCTACCTGTTCGTATCCTTCGTTTTTGAATAATTGCCAGATGGCCTCTGTATCATAAAAGTTAACTTTGCAGCCCAAGGTGTAAAACGCCACGGATGGCATAATTACATTCCCCCCATTTCTCCGGATTCATATAAAACACAAGTCAATGCAGCCATACCAGCTGTCTCGGCTCGCAAAATACGCTTGCCCAGTCCTACGGATACTGCCCCTGCTTCATCTGCCTGAGCCGTTTCCTTCTCGGAAAATCCGCCCTCAGGCCCAACAACAATCAACACTTTTGCTCCTGTGTCAGGAGCATGTTGTTTCGCAAACGGCTTAAGAACATCTCCAAGCTGCTTGCCATCCTCTTTTTCATAACAATAACATACCAGATCATAGTCCCCAAAAGAAGATAACAGCCCTTTCCAGGAAAGCGGCTGCTCAACATGAGGAATGCGGTTACGATGACTCTGCTCTGCAGCTTCCTTGGCAATCTTGCGCCAGCGCTCCAAACGTTTGCTTTCTTTCTTGGCATCGTACTGTACAATCGTACGTTCAGATAAAAAAGGTACAAACGATACGGCACCAATTTCCGTACACCGCTGGATCACCGTCTCCATCTTGTCACCCTTAGGCAAACTTTGTGCCACGGTTACATTCCATTTTGCTTCATGATCCATAACCAGCGGTTCCAGAATCGCAGCTCTCACTTCGCCTGTTTCAATACTCTCTATGGCAACCAGCGCTTCCCTGGAGCTTCCGTCGCTGACAATCAGCTTGTCTCCAGGCTTGCCGCGCATGACTTTACCAATATGACGGGCGTCATCCCCGGTAATAAGAACATCATGTTCACTGAACTGTTCTGCAGATATAAAATATCGCTGCATATGTCTGTCCACCCATTCTTTCCTGTTATGACTGGAATTCTCCTTGCATAAGGGCAGGCGAGAATCCAGTCGCCACAGATGATCATACAACTTTTATGTGCTTCTGACCAGCTTTATACTCCAATTGCCAGATGATCATGATCGGTATAAGTCAATCACCAGACCAGCTAAATCCATGTACATTTGATTTGCAAACAAGTATAACGGTTGAATGGTAACAGCCTGCAGTGGCGGGATAACCAGAATCAACAGGAATACAAAGATCGACCAGTGCTCCACCCCCTGCAGCTTGCGACTGGTCGAAGGCGGTAACACATCTTCAAGAATACGATAACCATCCAATGGTGGAAGCGGAATGAGATTGAACATAAACAAAAAGAAGTTCGTTATGCTGAACATCGGTAAGAACGTCATCAGAGCTGTAACAACTCGTTCATTCTCAATGTTTCCCAATACCCCTGATCCAAACAGTATTCCATAGATGATTGCACCGATGATGGCCAGCAGCAGATTACTCAGTGGACCTACGACAGAAACGATCGTTCCCATTAATCTGGGTTTATCAAAATTGCTGCGATTCACGGGAACAGGCCGTGCCCATCCAAAGCCTGCGATCACGAGCAGTAGTACGCCCAGCAGGTCAAAGTGCGCAACCGGATTTAACGTGACCCGCCCAAGCAGCTTCGCTGTTGGATCACCGAACTTGTTAGCGAAATACGCATGCGCAAATTCATGAACCGTAAATGCGATCAAAATGGTTACGAGGAAAAACGGCAGTTGTTCGAGTGGAAGACGGAATATCCGATCTAAAAAATCCATCGCTTACCTCTTTCTGGCTTCAAATGCTAGCCAGTCCTCTTCACGCTCAATCGCCCGCACTTCAAATCCAGCGGATACAAGAGCATCATGTACAACCTGCTCTTTATTTTTCCATATACCCGAAACGATATAAATCCCGTCAGACTCCAGTGCGTTATACACATCATCGACGAACAGTAAAATAATTTCAGCCAAAATATTAGCAACGATAATTTTGACAGGAAGTTTTACGCCCAAGGCAGGGTCCTGACTTCCCAGAACAGATAAGAGGTCACTCTCCTTAACGGTAATCTCCTTCTGCATGTTGTTCAGTTCTACATTTTCCATGGCACTTGTAACAGCTACCGGATCAAGATCCAGTGCGAGCACGTGCTTTGCGCCCAGATGAACCGCCCCAATCGCCAAAATACCAGACCCCGTACCCACGTCGATAATTTCTTCGCCGCCCTGAATGACGCGTTCCAGTGTACGCAGACAGAGCGTTGTCGTTGGATGTGTCCCTGTACCAAAGGCCATCCCCGGATCCAGCTCAATAATTTTCTCATCCGCGCTCTCAGGTGTATATTCCTCCCAAGTTGGCTTAATTGTCAGACGATCCGATATACGCACCGGCTTGAAATATTGCTTCCAAGCTGTTGCCCAATCATTTTCATCCACTGTACGCGTCTCATACCGAATCTCTCCAGCATCAATACCGAACTCGGACAGTTCCTCAATTCTTGGATTCACCTCTGCCTGCAATGCAGTCATGTCCGTCCCTTCGGAGAAATAACCTTTGATCACCGCACAACCCTCGGGAATGTCATTCAGGGGAACATCATATAACTCGCCATAAGTTGTATCCCTTTTTTTATTTAAAGTGCCGGATTCTTCAATCGATACTCCTCCAGCTCCCGCTTCATGCAAAAAATTCGAAATCATCTCCACAGCTTCTTCTGTGGTATGTATTGTTAGTTCATGCCATAACATACGTGGTTTTGCCTCCTCATTATTGGAACATCCCAACTATTGTACTACACAAGCAAGCTAGAGCACAAAGCATAGCCTTAAAAGAAAACAAAACAGGATATCCGCAGTCCAGCTGCTCGAATATCCTGTCTTATCTTTCGTATCTGGTGAATCTTGCTTATAAACAAAACTAACAGAATCGTCCGCCGTTTCGAGTAATGATCTCAGCGGCCTGTGGCAATGCATTCTGGGAGACGGATACCGTCAGCAACACGCCCTGCTTGGGCTTCATGCTCTGAGCTGGCTCTTCTGGCAGGTCGTCGTAGACCTGTCCTTCCGATAGTATCTCAGTCTCCTCGCTAATGAGAGCCAGCACATTCAACTCACCGCTGAAGCCGCCAACCATCGCTGTAGGTGACTGATCGTCTGGGTTAAAAACGGGTTCAGACCCCCCTGTATGTTCACATATACTTTTAATATTTAGCTGGTTGGAATACAGAAGCTCAAGTGCTCTACGTGCAGATTCTGCTTCAGACCAACTTGAGAATATAGCTTCCAATGTGACCGCCGAGCGATCTTCAGTCATGAATTTCCCGCGCCTGACGCCGATCGGCTGCCTCACCACGGCGCAATGCTTCGATATCCTCGTGATCTGCCATCTCAGCGCTGAACTCCACATCCTCATTTTTCGCAGATTGCAATTGTTTCATTTTTTCTGTTTTCGTTAAAATTTCACCTGGTCGTTGTCGATTTCCCATCTTGCTCTTCCTCCCTTTGGCTACCTCGAAATTAGATCATTCCACCGGCTTGTTCAATAATGGACATTGCCCGGTGATGTACCGATTCATCTACAACCACTGTCAATAGTATGTCCCGGCCCGTAGGGCCACCTTGTCCGCCATCACTCATTCCGCTTGCGGTAGGGTCCGCTGCAGCCATAATCCCTGAGCTGGCATTCGTCTGCATCGCATCAGGTACCCATGATGAGTAACTGCCAGAAACGCCTGGTCTGTAAGAGGCTCCACTCGGCCCTACACCCGCATAACGGCTGAAACGATTAATGGATATATCCTCCACACGTAGCGCCTCCAATTTTTTGACCGCTCCCTGTGCCTGCTCTGGGCTATGAAAATAGGCCAAAATATTTTTCTCCGTCACTTGTTCACCTGCTTCCTTCGTTCTCTCACAGTACATCTGTTTAATATATCGTTCTCGCCATGCTATCTTTCCGCAACAGAGTCCAAAATATACCGAATCCCCCAATCTCGTTGCATCCGTACAATCAATTTACATAAAAAAAGACACCCTCGATTCATCGAAAGGTGTCATTACTCTTTTTATAATCAGTCGCCACGAAAGGCACGTTTTACTCGATCAAAGAAGGATTGCTCATGCTCATGTGTTTGTTCGCCATCCAACGCAGCAAATTGACGAAGAAGTTCCTTCTGCTCATCACTTAACTTGCTAGGTGTCACGACAACCACTTTTACATGCTGATCTCCTTGGCCCATGCCCCGCAAGCGCGGCACGCCTTTTCCTTTGAGGCGGAAGTACGTTCCAGTCTGTGTGCCTGCTGGAATTTTCAATTTCACTTTTTCGGTCAGTGTGGGGATCTCAATCTCATCCCCCAATGCCGCTTGTGCAAACGTAAGTGGAATTTCACAGTAGATGTCATCGCCTTCGCGTTCAAAGAAGTCGTGAGACTTCACACGAATAACAATGTACAAGTCCCCTGCCGGACCACCACGAAGACCACCTTCACCCTCGCCTGTCATACGCAGCTGTGCACCGTCATCTACACCTGCAGGAATACGAACATGGATTTTACGCTGTTTGCGAACTTTACCATTGCCGCTGCACGTTGTACATTTTTCCTTAATAATCTGGCCAGTACCACTACAATTCGAGCAAGCACGACGATTCACCATACGACCGAACGGTGTATTTTGAACCACCTCCTGTTGCCCACTACCGTGGCAGACTGTACACGTATCAGGCTTCGTTCCAGGCTTGGCTCCTGAACCGTGACAAGTATCACAACTTTCAGTACGGGGAATCGTAATATCCGTTTCTTTGCCAAATACAGCTTCTTTAAACTCAATGGTCATGGTGTACTGTAAGTCATTTCCCCGTTGCGGAGCATTCGGGTCACGACGTCCACCGCCACCACCAAAGAACATATCGAAGATGTCGCCAAATCCACCGCCACCGAAGTCTCCACCACCGAATCCACCCTGGTTTGGATCAATGTGACCGTATTGGTCATACTGAGCACGCTTCTGGCTGTCACTTACGACATCATAAGCTTCCTTTACTTCCTTAAATTTAGACTCCGCATCCGCTGCTTTGTTCACGTCAGGGTGATACTGACGAGCCAGCTTACGGTATGCCTTTTTGATCTCCTCGTCGCTCGCATTTTTGCTTACGCCGAGCACCTCATAATAATCACGTTTTTCAGCCACTCCTCCACCCCCATAACATTCACCTTATCGCACATCGTGACAAAAGGAAAGTCAAAGCACGGGAGCCCCGGCTATGACTTTCCCTCAATCCGAACGTCACCGATGTATAACTCGCAACAATTGCGAATTAATTATTTCTTATCTTCGTCAACTACTTCGTAATCAGCATCTACAACGTTGTCACGTTTCGCAGAACCTTGTTGGTCTTCAGCGCCTTGAGCCGCTTGTGCATCCGCTTGAGCTTGCTCATACAGTTTAACAGACAATTGTTGAACAATCTCAGTCAACTCTTCTGTAGCTGCTTTGATGTCTTCCAGATTATCGGAAGCCAGCACGCCTTGCAATTTTTCTTTGGCTGCATTTGCTTTTTCCACTTCACCTGCATCTGCTTTTTCGCCAAGATCTTTAATTGTTTTGTCTACAGAGTAGATCAGCTGGTCTGCACTGTTTTTCGCTTCCACAAGCTCTTTGCGTTTTCTGTCTTCCTCTGCATGAAGTTCAGCATCTTTCATCATTTGCTCAACTTCAGCATCGCTCAGACCGCTAGAAGAAGTGATGGTGATTTTTTGCGTTTTATTCGTACCTTTATCTGTTGCCGATACGTTAACGATACCATTGGCATCGATATCGAAGCTAACTTCGATCTGTGGCACACCGCGTGGTGCTGGCGGGATATCACCCAGCATGAAGCGACCAAGCGTTTTGTTACCAGCTGCCATCTCACGCTCACCTTGCAGTACGTGAATCTCTACGCTAGGCTGATTGTCCGCATAAGTAGAGAATACTTGAGATTTGCTTGTAGGGATCGTTGTGTTGCGCTCGATCATTTTCGTAAATACGCCACCTGCAGTTTCGATACCGAGGGACAACGGAGTTACGTCGAGCAATACAACGTCTTTTACGTCACCAGTCAGTACGCCCGCTTGTACAGCTGCACCCAAAGCAACAACTTCGTCCGGGTTTACACCTTTATGCGGTTCTTTACCTGTTAATTTCTTAATTGCTTCTTGTACAGCAGGAATACGCGTGGAGCCACCAACCAATACGATTCTGTCGATATCGTTAGGTGTCATTCCTGCATCGCTCAATGCACGGCGAGTTGGTTCAAGTGTACGCTCAACCAATTCAGCAGAGAGCTCTTCAAATTTTGCACGGCTCAGGCTCAACTCCAAGTGCTGAGGAACACCGTCAGCAACCGTAATAAACGGCAAGGAGATTGTTGTGTTCAAAACACCAGAAAGTTCTTTTTTCGCTTTTTCTGCTGCATCTTTCAAACGCTGAACTGCTGCTTTATCTTTGCTCAGATCAATGCCTTGATCCTTTTTGAATTCATTCACAAGGTAGTCGATGATAACTTGGTCGAAATCGTCGCCGCCTAGCGCGTTATCACCGCTAGTTGCCTTAACTTCGAAGAAACCGTCGCCCAGTTCCAGGATCGATACGTCGAACGTACCACCACCCAGGTCATATACAAGGATCGTTTGATCTTCGGACTTCTCCATACCGTAAGCCAAAGCAGCTGCTGTAGGCTCGTTGACGATACGAAGTACTTCAAGACCAGCGATTTTACCCGCATCTTTGGTTGCTTGACGCTGACTGTCATTGAAGTAAGCCGGAACGGTGATAACCGCTTGTGTTACCGTTTGACCCAGATAAGCTTCTGCATCAGATTTCAGCTTCTGCAGGATGATTGCAGAGATCTCTTGTGGAGAATAATCTTTGCTATCAATCGTTTCTTTGTGGGAAGAACCCATGTGACGTTTAATGGAGATGATCGTACGATCCGGGTTCGTGATCGCTTGACGTTTCGCAGTTTCACCCACGACACGTTCGCCATCTTTTTTGAAACCTACAACCGAAGGAGTAGTACGTGCACCTTCAGGATTTGGAATAACAACAGCCTCGCCGCCTTCCATAACGGCTACGCATGAGTTGGTTGTTCCTAAGTCAATACCGATTACTTTACTCATCGGAAATTTCCTCCCTCAACAATTTAAAATGAATAGGCTACTTGTGAGCCTTATTGTTCTTGTAATTCATATCTGCTCTATGTGTAAAAAAAACGTGTATATTAATTTCGTCCCTATGAGTCAAGGTTGTATAGTCACGCTCTTAATCCTTAATAAGGTTTAGGAACTAACTTTAACCATAGCCGGACGAAGTACTTTATCTTTCAACATATAGCCTTTTTGAACCTCTTCCACTACGATGCCTTCTTCATGCTCTTCGCTATCCACTTGCATAATTGCTTGGTGGAATTCAGGGTTAAACGGTTGTCCAACCGTCTCCATCGCAGCGAGTCCTTCGCTCGCCAGCACAGTCTCCAATTGACGCAAGATCATTTGAATTCCTTTGGCAAAAGATTCAGTCTCCGTACCTTCCGGTACAGTAGCCATAGCACGCTCGAAATTATCAATAACCGGCACCAGTTCAGTGATCAGCTTCATCGAAGCGTATTTGGCAAGATCCTCTTTTTCCCTTTGTGTGCGACGTCGGAAGTTATCAAAATCAGCCTGAGCACGCACTAAACGCTGCTGAGTTTCCTCAGCTTCTGCCTTCAAACGCGTCAGTTCCGTTTGCTCCTGATCTATGATCTCTTCAGCCTGAGCCTCTGCAGCTGCAGCCTCATTGACTGGATTCTGCTCAGCGGCTGTTACCTCTTGCTCTTCTGTAAATGATTGTTGCTCCTCTTTCAAGATGTTCACCTCCTTATACGAATGAAACATACCCCCTCTGTTGCTTATTTGAAACGAGTAGTCAACATGGTTGTAAGATCACGGGATAATGTATTTAAAATATGGATGACGCGTGCGTAGTCCATTCGAGTTGGTCCAAGAATTCCTATTGAGCCGAGTGCCTCGCCGTCCAATGAATAGGACGCTGTAATCAAGCTACAGTTCGCAAATGCCTCATGATCATTTTCAGTACCGATTCGCACCTGAATTCCAGATCCACCAGGGACTGGCATCATCAATTTCATTAATGTTGGAGTTTCATCTAATAAATCAAGGATATCTTTGACCTTCTCCACGTCTCTGAACTCGGGTTGGGTCAACATATTGGTAGCACCACTAAGGAACAAACGATTGTCATGCTCATTATCGAACGCGCTGTTAAGCACCTGCATAACTTCCTCATAACGCGTGATATGACGCTCCAGTTCTTGACCAAGCTCGCTGTAAAGACGTGATTTCAGTTTATAGATGGGCACACCGATCAATTTGCTATTTAACAGACGAACTACACCCTCCATATCCGCGACCGAAATTTCAGGCGGGATCTGAACTGTCTTGTTTTCTACCTGTCCAGTATTGGTCACAATGATCGCTACAGCTTCATGATCATTCAGCGGAAGCAGCTGGAAGTGACGTAGTGACGTATGAAACACCTCTGGACCGAGAAGAATCGAGGTATAATTGGTCATATGAGACAAAATATTGGATGCATGCTGAATAACCTGTTCCATTACATTTAGTTTTTCTGCAAAAAATGATTTTAAATCATCTAATTCCTGGGGCTCCACCTGATTCCATGGAACCAGATGATCAACATAATATCGATAACCCTTGTGTGAAGGAATGCGTCCAGCCGATGTATGTGGTTGTTCAAGGAAGCCCATCTCCTCAAGATCAGCCATTTCATTGCGTATTGTTGCTGGACTGTATCCAACATCTCCTCTTTTGGAAATGCTTCGGGAACCAACGGGCTCAGCTGAACGGATATAGTCATCCACTATAGCGTTCAGAATCATTCGTTGACGCTCTGTTAACATGGTGAGTATTCCCTCCTTCTGACTGTTTCGTCCCATGTCGTTAGCACTCCAGTTAGATGAGTGCTAATCAGTAATACAAAAATACCAAACTGACATGAACATTGTCAAGTGAGTTTGCTGAACGAAACGATCTATTTATATTATAGGCCAACAACCTACACTTATAACGTATATCTCAAACCTTAGTATTGTTTGTCGTGCAGAAGGATACGTAGTTAAATTGAACAACACTTGAAACGGTTGCCCTCCCGCGACCTCTCCTCATCCATCGTTTCAGCCTGGAGAGATAGACCAAATCTTCAATCCGGATTAAACAATAAATTATAAAAAAGATCACAACCCTGAAACTGGTGGGTTTCTTGGCTTGTGATCTTTTTTATTATAAATCTTTTTTATAGACATCGTTCATAATGATACATTTATGCTGAAACATCTAGTTCTTTCAAAACAGCAATCTCGTCGCAGCAATCCTGTTTACTACAATGGACGCAATCCGTCCACACTTTTTCCGGAAAAATCTCTTTCTCTACAACTGCAAAGCCATTCTTCAGAAAAAAGGAAACTTCATAGGTGAGTGCCATGACCTTCGGAATTTGCTGTCTCTTTGCCTCTTCAACAAGTCGTTCAAGCAAACGTGAACCAATGCCCAGCCCTTTATATCCTTCCGAAATGCCTAATGATCTTACTTCTACCAGATCATTCCCCAGGCGGCATAGTGAGCCGCAACCGACGACCGTTCCTTCCACCTCTGCCACAATAAAATGCTCCAGTTGTCGATGCAGTACTTCCCGCGAACGCGGAAGTATGATCCCACGCTCTGCATATCCCTTAATCATTTCAAATAGTGGTTCAACATCTTCCGGCACAGCTTTCCTGCATATTACCGACATCCAGCTCTCCTCCTATAACGACGCTTTCCGAGGAAAGCTAGTTTCGTAGTTGTTAAATTAACACGCCCTGTAAAACAATATGAATAAATATACAACAGAGCGCATAGAATTTCAAGCTACGATTTTAGCGATATAGAGCCGATAAATTCTGCAAATACGTCATTCCCGAACAGAATCCCCTGTTCACTTAATCGGAAGCCGTCTGCTGTCCGCTCAAGCAACCCTGCATGCAGCATTTTGCCCAATGGCTTCGCGAACACTTCCTCCATGGACTCTCCGAATTGATCGTGGAATCGAGAAGATGAAGCTCCTTCCAGCATACGAAGTCCCACCATCAGATAATCTTCCATCGCTTCCGCACGGCCAATCTCAAAGTGATCCAAACGAGGCAGACCTGCACGCGAGGCTTCTACATAAGGGTTAATGCCCTTGATATTCATATGACGTTCACGACCCACGTATCCATGTGCACCAGCACCGAGTCCGTAGTAATCCTCATTTCGCCAATACGTAATATTATGACGGCTTTCAAAGCCGGGTTTCGCAAAATTGCTGATCTCATACTGTTCATAACCCGCTTCTTTCATCCGCTTCATTAATAGAAGATACATTTGCAGCTCGTCATCTTCATGCGGGAGAGGCAATTGATTTTTTTGATACAGTGTATGGAAAAGAGTATTCTCCTCCACCTTCAAACTGTAGATGGAATAATGCTTCAGATCCAGCTCCAGTGCTCTATCAATGCTCTCGTTCAACATTTCGACCGTCTGGTTCGGCAGTCCAAACATCAGGTCAATCGACAGATTGTCTAACCCAGCCTTGCGTGCATTCTCCAAGCTTCGGTATACATCATCCGTATTATGAATCCGGCCAATGCCTGTTAACAGATCATTCTGGAAAGCCTGTACTCCAAAACTGACACGGTTAACACCGCCCTCTTTCATCGCCGCAAGCTTTTCGGCATCTGTCGTTCCCGGGTTGGCTTCCATTGAAAATTCAATATCCTCTGCCCAATTCGGAAAATAAGTTTTGACCGAACGGAGGAAATATGCCATTTCATCCGGTTTCAATGCGGTTGGCGTGCCGCCACCGACAAAGATTGTTTTAATCTCGCCAGGCGGAGTCGCCTTAACGGTATGCTCCATCTCCCGTTCTAGTGCCTCCAGATATTGCATCACGGGCTGATCCTTCAGAACATAAGAATTAAAGTCACAGTAAAAACATTTATTTGTACAAAATGGTATGTGTAGATACACCGCTTGGGGCGCACCTGTTGTCTAGCTATGTGCTGCAAGTGTCACGACAAGTCCCCCTCTATTTGAAAAAAGGAAAGCCATTTGGCTTCCCTTTCAGCTTAAATGTTAATCTAATTTGAATACTGTAATTCATTTTCGATACACACACTCTGTGCTGTACCGAAATTGAATTATTAAATGCATTCTCCGATACGCAAGGTATTGAAGTACCCGGAGATGCATTATTAATCATCAATTTTCAGTACTGCCATAAATGCTTCTTGCGGTACCTCAACGTTACCTACCTGTTTCATCCGCTTCTTACCTTCTTTTTGCTTCTCAAGCAGTTTCCGTTTCCGCGAGATGTCACCACCATAACACTTGGCAAGTACGTTCTTACGCATTGCCTTTACCGTTTCACGTGCGACTACCTTAGTACCCACGGACGCCTGGATCGGCACCTCGAACATTTGCCGTGGAATCAGTTCACGCAGTTTCTCACAGATGATACGGCCGCGATTATAGGCACGATCTCTGTGTACGATAAAGGACAAGGCATCGACCTGTTCGCTATTGAGTAGGATATCCATTTTGACCAGATTGGACTGGCGATAACCGGATAGCTCATAGTCAAAGGAAGCATAACCTTTCGTGCTTGATTTCAATTGATCAAAGAAGTCATACACGATCTCGGATAACGGGATCTCATAGGTAATCGTAACCCGTGTCGTATCCAAATATTCCATATTCACATATTCGCCGCGTTTGTTCTGGCATAGCTCCATAACGGTACCTACATAATCATTCGGTACAATAATGGATGCTTTCACGTATGGTTCCTCTACATAATCGATCCGCCCTACCTCAGGATAGTTAGATGGGTTGTCAATTCGTAGCATTTCACCACTAGTCAGCGCTACGTGGTAGATTACACTTGGTGCAGTCGTAATTAACGGAATGTTAAATTCACGCTCAATCCGCTCCTGGATTACGTCCATGTGGAGCAGTCCAAGGAATCCGCAACGGAAACCAAAACCGAGTGCACTGGATGTCTCCGGCTCAAAGCTAAGTGATGCGTCGTTCAGTTGCAATTTCTCCAACGCTTCACGCAGATCAACATAATCCGATGTTTCGATCGGATAAAGACCACAGAAAACCATTGGATTAATTTTTCGGTAACCTGGCAAAGGTTCCGGTGTTGGATTTTTGGCGTCTGTTACCGTATCCCCGACTTGTGTATCGCCTACATGACGGATACCGGCAACGATAAATCCTACATCACCCACGTTCAGCTCGTCTACAATCGTCATGCGGGGCTTGAACGCGCCAACTTCAATAACTTCAAATGACTTGCCTGTTGCCATCATTTTAATTTTGGAGCCGGCCTTGATCTTGCCGTCAACTACACGCACATATACAATTACCCCTTTGTAAGGGTCATAATGTGAGTCGAAAATCAGCGCTTTCAGTGGCTGATCAGGATCACCATTAGGTGCTGGCACACTTTGTACCACCTGCTCCAGAATCTCTTTGATTCCAATACCCGCTTTGGCAGAGGCCAAAACTGCATGGCTTGTATCCAAGCCAATGACATCTTCCACTTCCTGTTTAACCCGATCAGGATCAGCACTCGGAAGATCTATTTTGTTGATCACCGGTAAAATTTCGAGATCATTATCCAATGCCAGATATACGTTAGCCAGTGTCTGCGCTTCAATTCCCTGAGCCGCATCCACTACCAACAGAGCACCTTCACATGCAGCAAGACTGCGTGATACTTCATACGTGAAGTCTACGTGTCCGGGCGTATCAATCAGGTTCAGAAGATACTCTTCACCGTCATCTGCTTTGTAATTCAGCGCAACCGCCTGTAGCTTGATCGTGATTCCACGTTCGCGTTCAAGATCCATATGATCCAGTACTTGCTGCTGCATTTCCCGTGATGTAAGCGCACCTGTGTACTCCAAGATCCGGTCCGCAAGTGTTGATTTGCCGTGATCTATATGTGCAATAATAGAGAAGTTACGAATTTTACGTTGTCTTGCTCGAATGTCAGTCATTTCTTACCCCCAGAAACAGCCTAGTGTCAATCGCTTCATTATAACAGTTGCTGCAAGGTGCATCAATCCCATGATGAATCAACTTACAAATAAAAGCACAATTTCTGCATCCAGAGGTTTAGTTTGCCTTTAATTCACTTGCTTCTATTCATCCACTCCGCCAAAAAGAGAAACTACCCATTTGATGCTGTTGTTTGATAAGTCCTGTAACAATCCAGCCGTTTTTTCTGCTAGAACGTCCACGGGTGCCTTGTGCTGATCTGCCCCAAGTACCTGACTTGGGGTTTGAACAGGAACGACCGATTGTTTTTTATCCTTTGGTTGGGCAGGCTGAGGAGATGTAGGTTCGTTTCCTACCGGACTCGTTTCCGTTGTCGCAACTGCCGGAATACTTCTCACAGGTTGATGATGTTGAGAACCACTGCCCGCCAGCTGCATGCCGAGCAGAACGCCGAGTAACATGAGCACACACACGGACAGCATCTTTTTACCGAATCTGGACATCTCACCGCCTCCCTTTTCATTAATGAAGCACCTGTTACTTTCTCTTTTTTTGCATGCTCACAATCCAAATCTAGCTTTTAAGGTCTTTTATATACTATCCGCCTTTGGAAACAGGCTTGGCACTTGCCTTATCTACGTTCTGTTCTTCCCAGTACACTTCCGCGATCATTTCGGCAAGAATTTTGGATGTTCTCTTTAGCTCAGATCCCGTATTATCGATTCCACCAATTTCAATCAAAATGCTGTTCGGCGATAGGGTCTGGTTGTATTCTCCATTATTTGCTCCACCGCCATCCTTCCCCCATACCCCCCGAGACACTCCTGGGTATTTTGCTTCCAGTTTCTTATGAATTTTAGCTGCAAAGGCTTCGTTTTTGCGCCAATTTGGATTTTCGTGTCCGATGATAAAATATACCTTGGCATAACTCTGCTCTCCAATGGTTGTTGTCGTTTTTTTATGTCGCTGAGAGTCGCGATGAATATCGATTAAATAGGTAAGCTCATCATTTTGGGCAAGCGCTGCTTTGACCGTCTGTCTTGAATATTTATATGAATAGTTCCAGTTATAATCTTTCACCTTCGTTGGATAGTCCTCCTTCGCATGCTCCACACCAACGCCGAGTTTCTCCAAACTTTCAGATAAATAACTGCCTACTTGAAAAACATTGCCTGTGGACTTCCCCGAAGAAGGATTGTCGCTATTAATGCCAAGTAACGGGTTATAACCTTCACGCGGATGGGAGTGATAGATGAATACGGACTTCTTGGTCGCAGCCGGATGCCCCTGATCTTGTCCACTTCCCTTGGCTGGCGGATCTTCATCTCCTGTCCCTTTCTCAGGATCATCTTCTCCGGAAATGTCAGTATCATCTTGACCAGGAGGAACATGTAGCCCGTTTCCTGGATTACCATCGCCTGAAGAGGCTGTCTCCGTAAGACCTGGTCCTGGCTGGTAATCTTCCGGAGCTTCTGCCTTAGAGTTACCTGACCCAGGCCGGAGAAGAACAGGTTGATTGGCTCCCATTCCTGGCATTTCACGTGCAATTAGACTTTTGGGGTCTTGAGGATTAACATTCGTGAGCAGTTGGAATACAAAAGAAGTTAGATTTTCACCGGATATAGCCGTGTTCTGTTCCTTCTGGGTGAGATGAGGCATCTCCATACCTAACATGTCTACAAAGAAGCGACTAGAGACCGAACCTGCAAATCCTTTCATTGAAGAAACAGGAGAATTATTAAGTTTTTTCTCAGCCATGCCTCCGAGCCCTAGTGCAACAAAGAAGAGGGCGGATATAATCATAAGCAACAACAGCGTACGGCCCATAGCCAGCACGTGCAGACATCTTTTTCTCCACTTGCCAATGTTCCATGCCAATATCTTGTTCATTTCCTCTGTCTCCTTCCCTAGCAGAACAACTCTTATACTTCAACTCTATGAGCGTGTGCGATTTGATAGAACAGGAAGTAGAAAGATAAATGGAACAAAAAAAAGAAAGTCCGATAGATTCGGACTTTCCTCTTCGTTATATTTTCATTCTATTGTAGAAAATTCAGCTTTGCTTTTAATGAGTATAAGCGGCGACGTTTCCTGGATGAACTGCCTCATGAAGTGCAGCATTAAGTCCCGTTGCGATGACATTGGCAATGCCTTCAATAAATTCATCAATTTCCTTTGGTGTAACGATCAGGTCGTGACCTAGCGGTTCTAGCACTTCTTTTACAAGACTCAGGCGGTCCTGTTCACCGATATCATCCAGCATTCCCATGATTTGATTCGTCTGATCTGTTTCTTGTCGAAAATGAGAACGCATCATCTCAATGACGTTGTTCACAATCGTAGAGGCATAACATACCGTCGGAACTCCAATCGCAATACAGGGAACACCCAGAATCTCCTTCGTTAATCCACGCCGCTTGTTACCGATGCCAGAGCCCGGATGAATACCAATATCCGCAACCTGAATGGTTGTATTTACACGCTCCAGAGAGCGGGAAGCCAGTGCATCAATGGCAATGATGGCATCGGGCCGGGTTCGTTCGACAATGCCCTGCACAATGTCGCTTGACTCAATCCCCGTTGTTCCGAGCACACCCGGAGCTATGGCGCTGACCTGACGATACCCAGGTGCAACCTGATCCGGAACCAATTCGAAGTAATGGCGGGTAACCATCAGATTTTCTACCACCAATGGACCCAGAGAATCAGGAGTTACATGAAGATTACCGAGGCCAACAATGAGCACCTTCGAATCTTTACTTATACCAGCTTTGGTCATGAAATGCTCCATTTCCCGTGTAAACTCAGCAGCCACCCGCTCTCGTAACTGGGTATCGCCGTTGCGAAGGGCTGGAACTTCCAATGTGACATAATGACCTTTTACGCGTCCAATTGCATTTGCTGCTTCGTCATTCAACACATCAATCCGGGTAATCGTAATACCGTCTTTGGTGTCCACGTCCTCACGTAATCCAGGAATGGTCTGTTTCTGATTACCTTGGGCCATTTCTTTGGAATCGATAGCCAAATCGGTACGTACCGTATATTTTTGTAAATCCAGCGTCATTTTCCCCTGCCTCCCTTGTTCCATTTAAGCATATTGTGTGGGAAACAGCTCTGCTTTATGCAGCATACTGAAACACCGATGCAAAATCTGTTGCATTTTACATGCTAGCGTGATAGAATATTTTAAGTTGTGAAACGTTTGTATTCATGCAAATGCCTT
The DNA here is from genome assembly GCA_017512705.1 of Paenibacillus sp. GTDB lineage: Bacteria > Bacillota > Bacilli > Paenibacillales > Paenibacillaceae > Paenibacillus. The sequence continues at coordinate 61,689 of JAFWEX010000022.1, read as the reverse complement.
ACAGGAGGTGAATGTAATGCCAAACATCAAATCCGCTGTTAAACGCGTAAAAACGAACGACAAGCGCCGCGCACTCAACGCTTCTCAGAAGTCTGCACTCCGCACAGCTGTTAAAGCTGCTGATGCTGCTCTGGTAAGTAACGAAGTTGAAACTGCTAAAGCTGCGATTCAAGCTGCTTCCAAAAAGCTGGACAAGGCTGTAACTAAAGGTCTGGTTCACAAAAATGCAGCTGCACGCAAAAAGTCTCGCTTGGCGAAAAAACTGAACGCTCTTTCCGCACAAGCGTAAGAAGCGTTACTTATACGAACCAATGGAAAAATCCTGAACAGCATAGGCTTTCAGGATTTTTTAGCAACTGTTCCGCCTAAGTAAAAAAGAACACCAAGTGTAAAAAGCAACCTCACCTCTTCCAGCGTTCATGATTGATCTGAACATACGAAGAACATGAGGTTGCTTTTTTGCTACTAAGCACCCAGTCTTAACAAAAATAATTCCAAGCCAAGCACTTTGTCCACAGCTCCCGTTTTCATCTGATAATCGAGCTCACTTAAGTGACTGAGTATCTTTCGAAGGCGAACAGCATCGAATTTTCGAGCTTGCTCCCCCGCAATTTTAACGGCGTATGGATGCAAACCCAGCTGACTAGCAATCTGTTGCTGAGAGTAACTCTGCAGTCCAAGTTCCTTCACCTGAATCATAATCCGGAACTGACGTGCGATCAGCGCCGCAATCTTGATGGGCTCTTCCCGCTGCTTCAGAAGTTCATAGAACAGAGCCAGTGCTTTTTCAAGCCTGAGATTGGCCAGTTCCTCCACGAGGGCAAATACATTCTGCTCGGTACTGCGAGCCACAAGTGACTCAATATCCGCACGACGAATTGTTCCACCCTTCCCTGCAAACAAACATAGTTTGTCCACTTCTGCGGACAACGCCTGAAGTCCCGTTCCTGCATAACTGATCAGCGTTTCTGCAGCTCCTGCTTCAAAGGCAACTTCTTGTTGTTTTGCAAGCTTGACGATCCATTGAATTAGCTCTTCTCCACTTAATGGTGCGAACGCCAGAACGACAGCCTGTTTCTTGGCTACCTTCACCAGCTTCTTCCTTTCGTCCAACTTGTCCCCCTGTGCTAAAAAAACGATCGTGCTGTAATCAGCTGGATTATCCATGTATGTGATCAATCGATCAATTTGATGCTCCATTTTGGATTCTTTTCCCGCAGTAAACAAGCTCGTATCCCTTACAATAATCAATTTGCGTGGAACGAGGAAAGGAACCGTTTCTGCTTCTTCAACGACAGCTTCAATCGGCGTTTCAGAGAGATCATAGGGGATAATAGCAAAATCCCGATGCTCCTCTTCAATGACCTGTGCTTTTAACATCTCCGTGAATTGTTGTATCTGGTACTTCTCCGTTCCGTACAACACATAGATTGGCGCAGTGTCTCCGCTACGTATCGCCTTCGTTGCGCTTTTTACATCCATTCACCGTGCCCCCTTATCCCTCTTATCCTACCAGAAAAAACACAAGACAACAAAGGGGCCTTTATCCGTATATGGATAAAGCCCCCCGTTCTGCATCTATATAAACGCAGCACCAGCCATTCTAGAAATAGTCAGCGTGCGGTCATACGACGTCAGTTGTTGATACAGCGATAGGACGTTCAGTAGTTACTTTTAATATATGCTTGTCACGACGAAAGGTTCTTTCGGATTCGTATAGAACAAACCCAATATACAGGTTTATTTTGCTGAAGCTCCATTCGTTCCTGCATCTACTTTGAACGAGTTCTTTGTAGTCGTACCATCTTTGTCTGTTTCATAGCTAAACTGCATGCTGTCTTTGGACCAGCTCGCCGACTTTACCGTTCCTTCCACATTACGTTGCTCAATCAGAGTAAGAGCATCTGGATCGCTCGCAGACTTTCCATAAATACTTAACTGATCACCCGTGAGCATAACAATATAAGCTCCATTTGGCGATTTCCATTCTTTTGCAGTTACTTGTGATGTGACCCCCTGTTCAGGAGCCACAAATCCCTGATGATTGCCCGTAGCATCCTTATCCTGTCCTGTTCCTAACTCGTTACTCTCATTCTCTTGAAACGGGTCAGTCTGATCAGGAATTATCATTTGGGGTGTAAATGTCTCATCTACACGTTCGTTCGGATCAGGTGCAACATCCTCTTGTTGCTCGTTGGAGCTAACACCATTTCCTTCGTTTGCCTGATTTTTCTGTTCAGTTCCTGGGTTGGAATCCGTGCTCTTCTGGACATTGTTGGAGTCAGAAGGAGCACCTCCCCCTTGTTTCCCCTTTTCAGGAGACGATTGACCTGTAGTGGACGGCTCAGCAGGTGCTTGATTGCCTGGTTTGTCCGGTTGTTGTGTTTCTGTACTATTGCTCTCCTCGGGTTGATCACCCTTGGATTGAGTTGAAGGTTCTATGACCGGATCGTTTGATGCATCAGGTGTACTTACATTTTCGTCTTTTTGAGGTGATGAATCTGGCTGATCGTTATTTACTTCCATACTCTCCGCCGGCTGTTCCTCATCCTTATTCTCTTGAGGAGCGGCAGATCTGATCATCATAGAATCAGCATTCTCTATTTGTTCTGGTTGATATCCCCAGATTGCGAAACCTAGAACAACCGCAGCTGCTGCTGCACCCATGGACATACGTCCTACCATTGAATTGAACCATTTCGCCTTCGCCTTCTGCTCACTCGAACTTGAATGCTGAAGATGCTCAAATGCCGCAGGGACAGGACTCATTTCTTGTATCGTGCTACTTTGTTCTTTACGTGCTTTATCGATCGCTTCCAGTTGAGGCATAATCGCATCAACCAGACTGAATCCAGGGCTTACTTGCGGCAAATCCTCCAGTTCCTTGGATAGAGCTCTGAGCATACTAAAATTTTCAGCGCACTCTGGACACTCGTCCATATGTTGTAGCAACTGCGCCGTTTCAGCTTCGCCCAGATCATGATCCAGATACCGGTGCATCCATTCCACCACCTCTTCACATTTCATCCTGTCACACCACCTTTCTGATACTCCTGTAGTAGATTTTGTAACTGTTGTCTGGCTCTAAATAAGTAAGACTTCACTGTATTTAGCGGAAGATCGAGACAATCCGCAATTTCGTTATAAGATAAATCCTGCAAATATCTTAGAACAATGACGGTACGATGATGCTCAGGCAGCTTGTTGATCGCTTCTTGAATGTCTTTCGCCACATAAGTAGACATCACTTCGTATTCGACATCCTGTTTATCCTGAAAAACCATTTCATGCTCATCAATCGATACAGATGGCTTGGTTCTTCTGAATTTGTCAATGCAGATGTTGGTCACGATGCGCTGCACCCAAGTTTTGAACTGGGCTTTTTCTTCATAAGAGTTAATCTTGGTGTAGATTCGGATCAACGCTTCCTGTGCAGCATCCAAAGCGTCCTGTTCATTATTTAGAATGTAATATGCGGTACGATAAACATGCTGTTCAATCTCCCGCAATAGGGTAATTAGAGCGTCGCGATCGCCCGATTGAGCGGCTCTGATGAGTTCCGGCTCTACCACAAAGGATCCCCCTCTCCCTGCAACCTTAATGACGTTAACATCGATAAAATTGTTGCAAAGTTAAGTATATTTTAATTTTTCATCACAAAATAACGGCTTATGTATACTGGCCGCTGAATCTTATCTAAGAATAACAGAAAATACAAACGTAGTCACCAAACGTCTGACACCCCGTCATTCCAGTACTTACACGACTCAAATGAATTGCATTGGCATACATTATGGTTAAGTGCTTACGAAAGAGCCTAAAAAATCTGAAATTTATTTAAGATTTAAGTTTTTTTAATGTAATTTTCATGAAAATAATGTATTGTAAATTTACATTATAACACGAGGTGATGAGCATGCCAGCTCTAGCGAGAATTCAGCAACTAAAAGAACAAATGCCAAAGGAATATCAAAGCATCTCCCACTTTGTGGAACACGCACTGGACTCCATTGATACACTGGTTGAGGAACATCGAAAATATGTAGCCGCACAAGCGTTATATGGCGAGAAAATTGTTGGGTCAGAAGAACGCTTGTATAGAGAAACGGTACTAGATGTCCGAACACAACTGCTGGCAACACTCGAAAAAACAGTTGAAGACATTTTGCATAAAGGCGACAAACATTGGAACAAACACTTTAAGGACGGCGTGGAGTAATCCGATCTTCTCAATGTATTCATTAATCAGAGCAGATTTATTAAAGCCCTTCCCGTTACAATTTTAAGAGAGTAAGGGAAAAGGGCTTTTTGTTTTGTTTATCAACGTATTATCATATACCCAAACATCGATTCTCCCTTTTGTACTCATTTCTTGTGTAATGCTATGTATCTAGAATAGAACACATCATTCAGTTGGCGTCTCCTAAGCCAAGCCTTATACTATTCGGTAAAACTAACCAAATTTCTTTTAAGCCTTATAAAATTATAACTCACGGCTTGGTGTACTGGATGTTATGCCGTAAAGATGCAAGGTCCGCTATGGACTACTTAAAATAATAGAAACGCTCGTCCATCTATATCCCTTCCCTATCCTCATCCTCCTGCATTAATTTGTACCGAGTCTCCAGCTTCCCATCTTTCACCCTGATCTGCACCTCCCCCATCTGATCCGTACGATAAATCTGGGAGCCTGCCGCTTCCAAACGACTCATCACTCCTGGATTCGGATGACCGTAGGTATTATTAACACCAGCAGAGATCAATGCGGCTTTGGGATTCCAGTACTGAAGCCATGCTTCTGTGGATGAAGTTTTACTACCATGATGAGCGACCTTAAGCACATCGATAGATATACGCGGTGTTCGTAAAGGCGATACGGATCCCGATGTTGACGAAACATTAATTTGATCTATTTCAGCTGATCTACCCATCCATTCAGGCAACACACTTGTACCCATCCCTTTTTTCTGAACCTTCATCTTAGCGTCTTGATTTTCAAGTTGAAATGAATAGGCTAACGAGCCGTCTTGAATGTCATACAGCACATCTTGCTCTGTTGCGGCTTCCATATCTCCGGTAAACAACATAGACACACCTGACATCTCTAGGACAAAAACAACTGACTCCCCATTCTGATTCTCTAGAACAGGCACGCCTTCTGATGGATCAATCCATTCACTTCGCTCCGGTGAGATAAAATATAATGCTGTCTCTTGATCAGGCCTGTAGATCATGCCCTGCTGGATTGCGAATGGTGATATTTGACGCTGCGCCACTGTATCCAAGAGCTGATCAAATTTCTCTTTTCCACTTGTCGTTCCATTAAATATGAAGTGTTTCACTGGAATCTGCTCAATGACAGCCTGCAGCCCGCCAGCATGATCCTGATCGGCATGGGTAACGATAACAGCATCAAGCTGATGAATCCCTCTCTTTTTCAATAAAGGAACAACCAGCTTCGCTCCCACCTCATAGGGATCACGCCTCGTTTTCCACGAGTGTTCGCTGCCCCCGAAGTTAACTGTACCTCCGCCGTCTACGAGAATATGTTTGCCCTCTGGTGTAGTAATCAACGTGCTGTCACCTTGACCAATGTCCAGAAATTGCACAAGACCTTGCCCCGCAGATCGTGGCGTTTGGTACGCCCACCATAATCCGGTCACAAAACTAATCGCAAGCACTCCACATAACCATCTCTGAATTCTACTCATACGCACTTCACTGTAAAATCCTGCACCTCTGGCAGTAAATACACTTGCATACTCCGGCCAGGCAATGCTGGCACCCAAGACAGTGAGTGAGCCTTGATTCGCTTCTACTTTTCGTGCAGGCAGAGTTAGGTACAGTGAGGCAGTCGCTCGATCATGCATAACAAGTGGTGCCGTCTCTTCTTCTCCTGTATTTTTATACAGCATTGTATTCACACCGCTTCGTTGATGAAGCAAATAAAGCAGTACATACAAAACCACATAATAGGCTACAATCCACAGCAAGGAAGGTGTGGGCCATATCATCACAAAACCAGGTAAACTGTTCATCCATTCCACACTGAAAAAAGTAAGCTTATTCAGCTGCATTGCAATCCATGCAAGTGGCTTCGCAGCGGGAAACCACACGAATGACAGAGCCAACGCAACCGTTCCTATAGGAAGTACAACCACACTAATTAAAGACACCAGTAAAAAGTTAGCAGCAAAAGAGAGCAGCGAGAACTGATTAAAGTACAGAATCGTCACCGGAAAAGAAATCAGCTGTGCCGTCACCGTCACCGAAGCTGTCGCAGCTAGCGACTTGGGCCACTTCTGAAATAACCTGTTGATTAACGGCATGTAAATCATCAGTCCGGCTGTCACCAGAAAAGACAACTGAAAACTGACATTTAGTAAAAAATAAGGATTCCACCACATCATCAGCAAGGCTGCTGCGCTGATAATCTGCAAACCGTCTCTAGCTAGTCCCCGCTTCGCCATATATAGACCAATCATTGACATCAGCCCTGCTCGAATCACCGAAGGAGAACCACCCGACAGCAGCACATAAGCCGGAACCAGAACCAGTATAACAGTTAAAGCTGTCTCTCTTGTGAGTCTCAGCCACGACATGATCAATAACAATGATGCCACATACACCGCAACATGTGTTCCAGAGATCGCAAGGATATGTGTCAGTCCAAGTTGAGAAAATTGACCGTACGTATTTGGATCAATATCCTTCGCCATGCCAATGATAAGTCCTTTCATGTAGCCGGCATGAGGCTCGGGAAACAGTCGATCTACGGCTGAACCCAGTAGTTGTCTGGCAGAATCTGTCCAGCGCATCAAATTGATTCGTTCCCATCCTTCTGGGGGCACAGCAGTAACGGAACTGGCACCCTTTACCTTAAACATCCAGTGAATATACTGTGTTTTCAGATAACTGCGGTAGTCGAATCCTCCAAAATTCCTGGCTTCTCCAGGAAGAACCAAGGAACCTGACAGTGTCAGCTTGTCTCCCCTTTTCCAAGATGCGGCTGTCTGCTGCTCTTGCTCTTCCATCAGTCGAACTTGCACCATGATTCGCTCATCCATTCTGGATGGGGGTTCTTTAGACGTCAAAGCTAGCGAAGGTGAAGTATCATTATCAGTATCGGTATTGGAGTTGGTATCATTCTCGACGGTCTCCTCGGTCGCTCCATGTACCATTAAAGATGAAATCTGTAACTCAAAACTAGCCCGATCTCCATCCACCCGTACATCCGAGACAAGTTTCCCTTGCACTCGGGCATTTCCCCCATCAATTAGGTTAGTCGATAGATGTAAGTGCTCTGGCAACTGGCTGTAATTACGGGAATCATTCCATTCCCACTGCATCGCTCCACCTACAAAAGCAATGATTAGCAATATACTAGACCATCCCCGTATACGGAGGAGACGCAGTAACAGCGGGAGGCATGCCGCCGCCCCCATCATTCCCCAGAATAGAGTCCAGCCTGTCAAAGCACATGCCATACTGCTACCGAACATCCACAAGGTCATAAAACGAACCAGCGGTCTGCCTTTCATCCCGTCTCTCCTCCTTCTACCTGCTCTAAACGTTCCGAAAATCGCAAAAAACCCCCGGAAGCCTAGTCAGGCTTGCCGGAGGTTCTTCCCCGTAACTTACGTTATTCTATAACATACATGACACTCTATAACATATCGCTTTCTATCGCTGGGGTTTCCCCACCATATCTCTTTACCAATTGCTCTGGTTAGTTGCTTACAGTCATCATTGTCTCCCGTGGAGGCTGATAATTCTCCAGTCTGCGGAACGAAATGCCTTTCTGCTGCATCATATTTTTCACTTTGTTCGTATCTTTAGGGTACGAGCGATGAAATACAATCTCCGTAACCCCGCTATTCGCCAGCATATTGGCACATGTCCAGCAAGGCTCATCGGTTACATATACAGAGGAACCTTCACGGTCAATCCGATCTGTGAATAAAAGCAAATTCTGCTCCGCATGAATCGTACGAATACAGCGCTGTTTTTTCACCATTTCCTCCTGACCATCCGTGGCCACAAGCTCGTATTCTTCCGATATCATGCAACCTGCCTCGGAGCAATCGGGCACCCCCATCGGAGCACCGTTATAGGCGGTACCCAACAGTTTTTTTCCTTGAACCAGCACAGCCCCCACATGTCGGCGTGGACAGCGGGAACGTGTGGAAACCATATAGGCAATATCCATAAAATACGTATCCCAATCCTTGCGAAGCTCTACTGTACTCATGCAGTCTCCCCCTCCCGCTATGAACCGTTTCTCTCCTGTTGTGCTCAGCGAATCTGTACATATGGAGCCATCTTCTCCAGCATCTTCATGCCAATCCCCTTCACCTTGGTCAGATCACTAACTTTGGCAAAAGGACCATGCGCATTGCGATAATCTACAATCGCCTGAGCTTTCTTCTCCCCAATCCCGGGAAGCTCTATGAGTTTGGAGATCGGTGCCGTATTCACATCGATCTTGCCATCATCGTCTGTTTGACCGTTTGTTTCATCAGCCGTTTTAGGTGACGTGTCCGGAACAGATGGGCGATTCTCCTCGATCTGAACCTGGGACTGAGCGAGAGGATCATCTTGCTTAGGATCATCAGCTTCAGACTCCTTATCCTTCAAGCCTTTCGTTGCATTTACAGTACTGAGTTGCCGCTCGCTTCCGTTATCGCTTGATGCATCAACTGTCTTTTCCCGAACCGAAGCAGCCGACTGTACAGCAGAAGAGTTCTGCTCCCTTGTCGGCTGATCAGCGCCGAGCTGCATGGGTTCCCAGCCGCTAGGTGGCTGTTCACTTTTGCCCGACCATAATATCAGTATACATCCAACCACTGCCGCAGCAATGGACATCGCTTTGTTCCATCTCATCTTCCGCACACTCCCTCATTCAAAATAGAAATCATTTCGAATACGGGCGGTGCTTCCGAACCGTATATGCTTTCGCTTCTATACGTTACACATTTTCATGTCATGTGGACTAGAGTCTCATGCATACAATAGAAGGAAGATATTGCGCCATTACCGTAAAGCATGAAAGGAGGCCTGAACCAATGAAGGTTGGATTTATCGGAACCGGCAGCATGGGCAGCCTGTTGATCTATGCCCTGATCCAATCCGGTGCACTTGAACCCCGTCAGATTGCAGCAAGCAATCGAACTCCATCCAAAGTACGTCAGCTTTCCCTCCGTTATCCTGGGCTGCACGAATCACAGAGTAATCGGGAAACGGTGATTCGCAGCAACATCATCTTCCTGTGCGTGAAGCCGCTGGAATTCAGACATGTCATTGATGACATCTTGCCTGTTGTGAATTCCAATCACATAATTGTCTCGATCACCAGCCCTGTACAGTTGCGTCATCTGGAATCTTCACTTCCTTGCAAAGTCTCCAAGGTTATCCCCAGTGTTACACACCAGGTTGGCAGCGGAGCAACCTTGTTTATCCATGGCGAACGTATGACTGTAGAAGACCGCTCTATACTCGAAGGATTGATGAGTCATATCGGTAAACCCTATCAAGTGGACGAAGCCTGTACTCGAATCACATCCGACTTCTCCAGCTGCGGCCCCGCTTTCATATCATTCTTCCTGGAGCAATGGGTCGAAAGTGCTGTACGATTAACAGGTATCAAGCGAGCAGATGCCTGTGCTCTTGCCAGTGAGATGCTGGTTGGAACAGGCAAGCTGCTTACCGAAGGAGGTTATACCCCGCAAGAGCTTCAGGCTCGTGTCGCAGTACCTGGCGGAATAACCGCCCAGGCACTTGCACTGCTCAGAAATAACTTGGATGGTGTATTTGACAGCCTCATTCACACAACACATGAAAAATACGATGAAGATTTAGTCAAGCTGGATGAGGTGTTCCGTGCCAGCGAAATTAACCGGCAACAATATTAACCAGTTTCCCTGGAACGGCAATGACTTTACGAATAGTCTTGCCTTCCAGCACCTGCTTCACAGGTTCCAGTTCCATTGTGTAGTCCTGCATTCCCTGTGCATCCAGATCCTTCGCAACTTTGGTGCGGGTTACAATCTTTCCATTGACTTGAACCACGATTTCTACTTCTGCATCCACCGTCATCGACTCATCATACTCCGGCCAAGCTACGTACGTAATGCCGCCCTCATGTCCAAGACGACTCCACAGCTCCTCTGCCATATGCGGTGCCAGAGGTGACAGCAGTTGTACAAAGTTTTCCATCGCTTCGCGAGGAAGAGTATCCGCTTTGTACGCATCGTTGACGAAAATCATCAGCTGACTAATCGCTGTGTTGAAACGCAGATGCTCCAGGTCTTCGGTAACTTTTTTGATCGTTTTGTGAGTCGTTCGTTTGAACTCATCGGTTCCACCATCAACTGTAATTTTCTCATTGATCTCACCGGTATCTTCGTTGATGAACAAACGCCATACACGGGAAAGGAAACGATACATCCCCTCTACCCCATTGGCATTCCAAGGTTTGGTTGCTTCCAGAGGTCCCATGAACATTTCATAGAGACGCAGTGTATCGGCACCGAATTCGTTAACAATCTCATCCGGGTTAATGACGTTACCGCGAGATTTACTCATCTTTTCATTGTTAGTACCCAGAATCATTCCTTGGTTGACCAGTTTCTGGAATGGCTCTTTGGTGTGGACAACACCCAGATCGTACAGTACTTTGTGCCAGAAACGAGCATACAGCAAGTGAAGTACTGCGTGTTCTGCTCCACCGATATACAGGTCAACCGGCAGCCATTGCTGCTCTTTCTCTTTTGAGATCAGTTCCTTATCATTGTGTGGATCGATAAACCGCAGGTAATACCAGCAACTTCCTGCCCATTGCGGCATGGTGTTCGTTTCACGGCGAGCTTTCATACCTGTTTCCGGATCAACTGTATTCACCCAGTCCGTAACGTTGGCCAGTGGGGATTCGCCTGTGCCTGAAGGTTTGATCTGGTCGATATCAGGCAGCAGCAGCGGCAATTGATCTTCCGGCACTGTCTTCATCGTTCCATCTTCCAAGTGCAGGATAGGAATCGGCTCTCCCCAATAACGTTGACGGCTAAACAACCAATCGCGCAGGCGGTACGTTGTTTTCCCTTGTCCTTTGCCATTCTCCTCCAGCCAAGCAATCATCTTCGCTGAAGCTTCCTCATTATTCAAACCGTTCAGGAATTCGGAGTTTACGTGTGCACCGTCCCCTGTATAAGCCTCTTTCGTAACATCTCCGCCTTTGATAACTTCGATGATATTCAAGTCAAACTGCTTCGCAAACTCCCAGTCGCGAGAATCGTGTCCCGGAACAGCCATAACAGCACCTGTACCGTAACCAGCCAGTACATAGTCCGCAATCCAGATCGGCAGTTTCGCTCCATTGACCGGATTGATGGCATACGCACCTGTAAACACGCCTGTTTTCTCTTTTGCCAAGTCCGTACGTTCCAAGTCACTCTTGCGCGCAGCCTGCTCCTGATATGCTTTGACTGCCTCGCGCTCTGCTTCAGACGTGATCACTTCCACCAATTCATGCTCTGGAGCCAGAACAGCAAAGCTTGCACCGAACAATGTATCTGCACGTGTGGTGAACACTTTAATGACTTCTTCACGACCTTCGATTGCAAATACAACCTCAGCACCGGTTGACTTACCGATCCAGTTACGTTGCATGTCCTTGATGCTCTCCGACCAATCCAGATCTTCCAGATCTTCCAGGAGACGCTCTGCGTATTCTGTAATTTTCAACACCCATTGACGCATCGGTTTGCGCACCACCGGATGTCCACCGCGTTCACTTTTACCGTCAATAACCTCTTCGTTCGCCAGCACGGTTCCCAATGCTTCACACCAGTTCACCGGTACTTCATCGACATAAGCCAGACCTTTGTTGTACAGCTGGATGAAGATCCACTGTGTCCACTTGTAATACTCAGGATCTGTCGTGCTGATCTCGCGATCCCAGTCATACGAGAACCCGAGTGATTTGATCTGACGACGGAAGTTGTCAATGTTACGGAAAGTAATGTGGCGCGGGTGCTCGCCCGTATCCAACGCATGCTGCTCTGCAGGCAGACCGAAAGCGTCCCAGCCCATTGGATGCAGAACATTGTATCCGCGCATACGTTTGTAACGAGAGATAATATCCGTCGCCGTGTATCCTTCCGGGTGACCTACGTGCAGTCCTGAACCCGATGGGTATGGGAACATATCCAGTGCATAAAACTTCGGTTTGGAAGGGTCCTCCCCTGTTTTAAACGTTTTGTTTTCATCCCAATATTGTTGCCAATTTTTTTCCATCACTTGCGGCTGATAGCCGTGCTTCGGCTGATGATTCTCACTCATCTATATTCCTCCTTCAGGTTGAACGCGCTTCTATACAACAAAAAAACCTCAGCATCCCGTAGCGTTTGCAGCGCTAGGGACGAGAGGTTGAATTCCCGTGGTACCACCCTAGTTAGCGGATGAACGTGCTTCGTCATCCACTCCCTTTGGACCTGTAACGGCGGTTAACCGATGCGGATTTCCGGTTCCGTACACTAAGCACAGAACGGTGTAATCACCGCATTTCTCCAAGGTGAGTTCGCAGAACACTGTCAATCGGCTTGCACCAACCGCCGACTCTCTGTCATGTACAGCATTTACTACTAATCCTTATCATCGAAAGATGTATACAATATAGGAAGCATTATATAAAAATGCAAGCCCAAAGTCAATATCGCGTTTTACAAACTTGTAGACGTCAAACTTCATCCGGCACTACTTATACAGCAGGCTAGTTACTTCATTTTCCGAAAACGTTCGATCCCTTCCTTTAGATTATGGATAGTCCAGTTGATATGCTCCTGATTATCATACTGACGGTAGTCACATTCAATGCGAAGAGCTAGATCAAAATACAAATCGTACAAACTTCTGCGCCTTTGCTCATTCTCTGTCACGATCTTACGGCCATACCCTTTCAGAAATCCTGGAGTATAGTTAAAATGACTGAAATAATGCTCCATCAACGGATCTCCCCATAACGAACGTTCAAAATCAATAATAGCTGTAATCTTCTTATCCTGAATCAACACATTGCCATCCCACAGATCCCAGCTAATCAGAACAGACTCCGTCACGTCATCCAGTGCATCCGATTTTTTCTCTATCAAATCTCTCAGTTCGTTGTAATCTATCCCGATGTCGACCTCCGCCTCCTGCCCATCGACGAGCATATCGTCCATTAACATCAAGAAAGCTTCTCTCCACGTCTTACGTTGTCTATCTTCCCCCGAAAAATAACCGAAACGCTTCCCCTTAATCTCATTGATTCGCTGGTTGTAACAGCCTAGCTGCTGCTCAATCTCTTCCTGTTCTTTTACAGTGAACTGCGTTTTAACCTGGTTATACGGACTGCCTGACATATATTCCATAATGAAGTATTGCGCGGGAGCCAGATGAAGTGAATCATCATAAGCAAGTACATGAGGAACAGGAACATTCTGGAGTTCGGCAACAAGCCTGAGCGCTTCCACTTCTGCCGTCATCAGATTCTGTTCACAGCGCATCAACCGGGTCGCAGCCGAGGGTGCAATTTTCAACACGACTTCCCTTCCGTCAAGAAGTATTAATTTATAAGCATGATTCGCCCAACCGTCTACCATTTCCTCATATTCCTGAATGTTCGCATGAAGGTGATGCGTGATAATCTGATCCAACTGCTCTTTGGACAACCTCGTTTTATATGTACTTTCCATCTGGATAACCCTCCGCAACTGGAATATGGTCTTTTTAGAAAACGCTTTCTATTTATTATGTCGTCCTTTCCTTCAAGCAGCAATACTTTTTTCATATCCGATCAAAAAAACTGCCCTAGCAGCATTCGCGCTCGCTACAGAAGGACAGTTCATTTGGGGTTCAACCTATTTAGACATCATTAATCCGAGTGATTCATTATTTTATCGCCACGTAGAACAAGCGCTGTGCGCTATCTCCAGCCTCTTTCCACTCAAAGTCTGCATAGACCTTCACATCTCGAAAGCCCGCTTTACTTAACTCCAGCTTCATCCAGTCCGGATCATAGGCGCGCTGCACATGAACTTCCTCAAATCGTTGATACGTGTCCTTGTTGCCATCATCCAACCGAGAAAAGATGCTCAGATGGTGCTCGATCTCACACCGTTCCTGGTCCAGATCACACGTCCAGATATACGAGACCGATCTCTCATCTAATACAAAAGGTTGTTCCTCATCATACCGTATCAATGTATTTGGATGATGCACATCAAACAGAAACGAGCCTCCTGGCTTCAACATTTCATATGTCCGTTCAAATGTACGAATGACATCTTTTGATTCCAGCAAATAATTCACACAATCACAGAACGAAATGACCGAATCGACAGGTTCCGGCACTCTCCAATCGCGCATATCCTGCTGCACCCAGCGCACACTGCCTTCCCGGTACAAACGGTGTCCCTGAGGCGTCGCTTCCATTTTACTACGCGCAACAGACAGCATATCTGCCGAGAGATCAATGCCTGTTACTTCAAACCCGGAATTTACTAGTGGGATGGTGATTGACCCCGTTCCACAGCCAAGCTCGGCAACACTTTTGGGCATGCCATGCTGCTCCCAAGCCGTTCTTGCAAACCTGATCCAATCTGGATAAGGCATATCTTCCATTAATTCATCGTAAACGTAGGCAAATTTACGGTAAGACATGTCGGCACCGCACTTTCAATTCATTTACTTCTCTTCTTGCTGTGATGTAGGAGCAGATTCGGACAGATACGTCCAGTTTTCTTTTTGAACCACTAGTCCATCTTTCATCAGCTTACCGAGAGCACGTTTGAATGCGGATTTACTGATGCCAAAGCGTTGCTTGATAATATCCGGCGGTGTCGCATCCGAATACGGCATGCCACCCATAGGACGCTCTTTCATAAAAGCAAGCAGCTTGTCCGCATCTTCGTTACGTCCAACTTCTTTACGTTGTGTCATGGCGAGATTAACACGCCCATCTTCACGCACCAGCGTAACCCGGCATTTCACCTTTTCACCCAAACGCAGCATATGGCTACGCTCCGAGGAATGGATCATACCAATCGCGCCAAAGCCAAGCACACCGCCGTCAACGAGAACAAAAGTCCCCATCTGAAGCGGCTTGTACACCAGAGCCTCAACCCACTCATTCACCCACGTTGTTGGTGCGTGGAAAGCAAGCGGTGCAAGTTCGCGTTCTCCAGCCAATTTGGCACGTAAACGTCCTTGCTTATCATGCTCCATAATGACGAACACTTCATCCCCAACTTGTGGACGCAGTTCTTCGAGTTCTGGCAACTCGCGAATTGGAAGCAGTAATTGACGTCCGAGGCCCATTTCCAGGAAGCAACCGAGGCGTGGATGCACATCCGCTACTACCAGTTTCGCCATTTCGCCAAGGGTAAGGTAAGGCTTTTTCATCGTAACCGCCAGACGGTCCTCTGTATCGAAGAATACAAAAACCTCCAGCGTTTCACCAATTTTGATATCCCGAGTCAGCTCGGTATAGTGAAGCAACACGTCTTCCGAACCTGTCGTCAAAAAGTAGCCGAATGGAGATACTTCACGTGAAACCGGCAGTGAGACGACTGTTCCTGCAATCAAACTCATACCGTTTCCACCACTTTGGCGTCAGACCAGAGACGCTCAATGTTGTAATATTCACGTTCATCACGATGGAATACATGAACGACCACATCGCCAAGATCCATCAGTACCCAACGTGCGGAATCCATACCTTCAATGCCTTTAATTGTCACACCAGCTTCGTGAGCCTGTTTGCGAATCTCTGTTGCAATTGCCTGCACCTGAGTATCGGAATTCCCGTGGCAGATCACAAAATAATCAGCAACGAGCGAGATATTGTTCAGGTCAAGCGCTACGATGTTAGACGCCTTTTTATCATCAGCGGCGGTAACCACCATGTTCATAAGTTCTTTAGGTGAGACTGTCATGAACGAACCTCCATAATCTATAATTGTGCAATCAAATCATTACGTGAGAGCACGGTAAGCGGATAGATGACACGGCGCTGAGAGAGCAGCAGGCTGATCGTCGAATCAAAACCCGCAATTAAACCTTCCTCCAGACTGCGCTGTGCCTGCTCACGAATATACTCTACACCCGGGAAATCTCGTCCCGGTTCAATATAATCGGCAAGGCAGACTATTTTGTCCAGCAGACTCATACCTACCCTACCAGAAGTATGCCACCGAATGGCCTCAATAATTTCGGAATCGGACACACCATAATCACGTTCGGCTACAAAAGCCCCCACTTCCGAGTGCCAGAGCTGCTTATCGTGATGTAAGAGTTCCATATTCAAATTGTTGTCACGAATGACTGCTTCCATCTCAGCAACCGGCCAATATTTGGCCACGTCGTGTAGAATTGCCGCTACATCGGCCTTTACCGGATCCGCACCATACTTTTCAGCCAGAGCAACCGCTGATTCCATGACACCCTGTGTATGCTTCCAACGTTTGGCTGGCATCTGGGCAGATACAGCCTGTATTAACTCTTCACGGCTTAGTACCATATAAACCGCTCCTTACAATGTAGTGATGAACTGCATCCGGAATCATAAAACGCACGGAATGCCCTTTCGCAAGACGCCTGCGAATTGCCGTGGATGAGATATCCACCAGTGGCATTTCAGCCATAAGCACACGATCTTGCAATGTCTCTGGAAGATCGTCCAGATGCAGTTGAAAGCCTGGACGTCCAACACCGATAAAGGTCATTTTAGACACAAGCTCTTCAATCTCTTCCCATTTTGGAAGATAATTCACCATGTCCGCCCCGATAATGAAAAAAAACTCATGCTCGGGGTGACGGCGCCATAGTTCACGCATGGTGTCAATGGTATACGATACGCCGCCAAGTTCCATCTCGATGCCTAACACCTCATATTGCGGAGTATCCTTTACAGCCGCTTCCGTCATCTCCAGTCGCTGCTGCCCCGTTGCACCTGCTTCAGGTTTGTGAGGCGGGACATGGGACGGCATAAACCATATCTCATCCAGTGCATGCGAATCCCTTGCCGCTTCAGCTGCAAGCAGATGCCCCATATGGATCGGATCAAACGTACCACCCATGATGCCGATCTTCACCCGCGCCACGCTCCTTATCTTGGAAGTTCAATTTGTTTATTGTCACGAGATTCTTTGTACAGAATGATTGTGCTGCCAATCACTTGTACTAGCTCGCTGCCTGTTTCACGCGCAACCTCTTCAGCAATTTCATTTTTATCATCCAGGTTGTTATTCAGCACTTGTACTTTCATCAGCTCACGCTTCTCAATAGCTTCTTCAATGTGGCGGAACAGATGTTCATTCGTGCCCCCCTTACCAATCTGAAATACAGGGGTCAAATGATGTGCTTGTGACCGCAAAAAGCGCTTTTGTTTACCAGTTAACATGAATACTCCATACTCCTTATGTTGAGCAGGTCCCCTATGATAGCCCGAAGCTATTTGGTGACCTGGCCGTTCAATTATAATTTGTAAAACTGTCCAATACTGCACGTCTCATTGTTTCCACCGGAGCCGGAATGCCAAGCCAATGCTCAAAGGCAATAGCACCTTGATAGATAAACATTCCCAGTCCTCCATGAACGATGCATCCGCGCATACGGGATTCTTGCAACAGACGGGTTTCCAGAGGGTTATAGATGAGATCGCTGACTGCTGCTCCTTCGCGAATCCAGGTAGGATCAACCGGCACCTCACCCACATGTGGATGCATCCCCGCTGCGGTCGTATTAATAACAATATCTGCCTCAGCAAGTACCGCTTGTGCGTTCTCCATTCCACTGCCACAGATATCCCCCAGACCATGACCGCGTAAATCCGCAGCAAGAGAGGTCGCCCGGTCAGCTGTACGATTCAAAATGTTGATCCGCTCCGGCTTCTCAAGAGCTAGCGCGTAGATCACACCCCTTGCAGCACCGCCTGCGCCAAGCACGGCAATTCGTTTCCCCTCAATCTGAGGAACAGCCTCTTCTTTCAGGGAGCGAACATAACCCATTCCATCCGTATTATACCCTGTCAGCGTACCATTATCGTTCACAATCGTGTTTACTGCCCCGATTAATCGGGCACTTTCATCAATAACGTCAATATATTGCATTACCTGCTCTTTGTGCGGGATCGTGACATTCACACCACGGTAACCTAGTGCAACGATCCCCTGAACCGCAGCTTGCAGCTGATCCGGCTTCACATGAAGCGGCATGTACATTCCATTAATACCCGCAGCCTGCAAAGCAGCATTATGCATTACCGGCGACTTGGAATGTGCAATCGGATCACCCATAACACCAAGCAGCACAGGAAGTGAAGAATTGTACTTATTCTCTGCCGACATGGACTCCCCTCCAATCTGATCCGTTGTTCGAATGTCAAACCTATACTCCAACTAGATCAAGGAAGGACGAATCTGTACCCGTATCCCTTTTGGAACATGAACTGCAATCAAAGCACCGTTATCACCGTTAACCTTGATCCAGCCCAGACCAGAGATAAAGACATCCGACTGGCTGCCCCGTTTGATCCGGAATTCATGTCTAGTCCATTCTGGCATTTCCGCTGCGTCTTCTCGTGTTGGCGGTGACAGCAATTCTCCCAGATGTTCACGGTATAAGTCGTCCGCTCGCTCCAGCTTCGTCCGGTGAATGTTTAACGCCGTGCTGATAAAGCAAGTGAACGATTGACGCTCCCCTTCAATAAAATCAAACCGGGCCATGCCACCGAAGAACAGCGTTTGACCAGAATTCAATTGATACACCGCAGGTTTAAGCGGTTTCTCCGGCATAATGGCAGCCAGATCCTTACGTGAAACGATCTCGCTGAACCGCCATGGATACACAATTCCTGGTGTATCGATAATATATTTTCCATCATCTAGCGGAATGTTCACCATATCCAGCGTCGTTCCTGGATAGCGAGAGGTTGTCAGTTCCTGTTCCAGATCGCTGTAGTCTCGAATCAAGCGATTAATCAGTGTCGATTTACCAACATTGGTTCCACCGACAACGTACACATCCCGATCTCCACGATACGTACCTACAAGCTCGAGCAGACGGTCAAATCCTTGATTCTGTTTCGCACTGCATAGAACCACATCGACTGTACGCAGTCCCTGTTCTTTGGCTTGTTTTTGTACCCAATTCCGAACCTTATTCCAGTTGGTTACTTTAGGGAGCAAGTCCGTTTTGTTCACAGCAAGCAACACCGGGTTGTTACCTACGAAGCGTTGCAAACCGGAGATAATACTTCCATCAAAATCAAACAAATCAACGATATGAATGACAAGCGCATCCTTATCCCCGATTTTGCTGAGCAGTGCCAGAAACTCGTCCTGATCTACCGTGACAGATGATGATTCATTATAATTTTTGATACGGAAACAACGCTGGCAGATGACCGGTTCACGGTCAAGTGCTTTCTCTGGAATAAATCCGGGCAAGTCCGGATTTTCCGTTTGCAGATTCACGCCGCATCCACTGCATCTTACGGCAATGTTGCCGTTATGCGGTTCTGTCATTTCTTCTTTTCCTCCTCAAGCCATAAGCCTTTCTTACGCAAACTTGACAGCGCAATTCGTTCTACTCTCCGATTGAAACGGGTCATAAAGCCCTCATCCCCTATGGCAATTGGCAGCACCAGAACTGTATACAGACCTAGTCTGTTCCCTCCATAAACGTCAGTGAGCATCTGATCCCCTACAACAATGGTTTTCTCGGGCGTAAGCTCCATCATGTTCATTGCTTTACGAAACGGTACATTGGATGGTTTACGTGCACTATGCACAAACTGGATATCCAGCGGAGTTGCAAACAGGGATACGCGATTCAGATTGTTATTGGACACAATCATCAGCTTGAATCCCACCTCTTTTACACGCGCGAACCATTCTATCAATTCGGGTGTGGCATCAGGTGCTTTAGCTCCAACAAGCGTATTATCCAGGTCAGTTATAATTCCACGATAGCCTTGAGCGTATAGTTCTTCTAAATCAATATCAAAAACGGTGTCTACGCGCAGTTTGGGCAGTAACATTTTAAACAAAGAAGTCACCTCAGTTTCATACGACACACTATATCACAAATCCGTCTTTCCTGAAAATGAAAACACCTTTTATCATTATAAAAAAGGAAAAACGGGACGGGCTGCACTTTATGCCCGTTCCGCTTTCAGTTCCTTCCGTAGCTTCAAGGCTGCCTGATAGACAACCTTCCAGTCATCAGCGGTTACGGTCGCTGGACTGTAGCGGGTCTGTTCAAACTTCGTAAGTAGCTCTTCTAATGTCGTCCGAGCTGATGGTCTGAGCTCACTCCACCGGGTCACAGACTCACGCAGCGTTTCGTCTCCACTACGAGTCAAACCTTGCCTTCTCGCATAACGAATCCAGCGCTCTGTCTCAGCCAGCACCTTCTGTTCAGGTGTCAGCGGTCTGCCTGTTCGCAGACGAAGCAGCAAGAATCGCATGGAGAGACGGTTACGCCAGAACATGTAAGCAATCCACAGTACGATAACAGCGGCTGCACTCCAAATCACAAAGCCTGGAATCGCAGCTGTAGTCTGCTCGGGAGCCGGTGTTTGTTCTTCTTCTTGAACTGGCTCTTCTTCCGGCTCATCCTCGGTCTGATCAGCAGGCTGGACATCTGGCGCTTCGGTCAGTAGGGGCATATCAAAACCCGGTGTTGCCTCAACCGGAATCCATCCATACTCACCAAAGTACACTTCTGCCCATGAATGCGCATCTGCATTCGTCACGGTGTAGGTTGTCTCAATTGGTGCACCGGGCTGACGTGGAGCCTGCATGTCCGAATTCAGAGACATCTGTCCAGGAGCGTACCCCTTAACCCATCTGGCTGGAATACCTTCCGACCTTGCCATCATTACAAGCGCAGTGGAAAAGTAATCACAGTACCCTTCACGGATATCGAATAAGAAACCCTCGACAAAATCGTTACTCACTTTCCGGGACAAATCCGGATTGTTCGTGTAATTGAAGTTTTGTTGTAAATAGTTTTGCAGTAATGCTACTTTTTCATACGGTGTTTCTGCGGAAGCTGTAATTTCGGCAGCGAGATCCTCTACCCGCTTAGGGAAGCGGGACGGTAACTGCAAGTATTGGTCATCTGCGGGATTATTTGAATAAAGTGCTTCAGCTGACTTGGTACGAAGCTCATCCTCCACGATAATCGGCACTTCTGAGACAACGGCGTAGCTCTTGGGATACTGCGGTTGCTGACGCGACGTGACCACATGTAACTCAGCACGCTCGGCGTTCCAAAGCATACGATCCGCTCGTTCTTCACCGTCTACCGAACTTATCTGAGAGATGGAATATGCTCCGAACAAGATTGGATACACGGTGTCATTCAGCATCGTCACTTTCTGCGTGATCTTTTTCGTATTTACCGTACCAGCCTGTTCATTCTCCAGTGTCTCACCGGCTCCTACATTATCCATAGATGAACGTCCAGGTTCATCCCAGCCTGTGCCCGTATATTCAGAACGCGTTTCACCGCGCCAGTAGCTTCGATCACTGGTCGTAATCGACATCACAGGGGTGTAATCAAAGTTAAAACCTCCGCCAAGCTGATTGTCCTCTCGGCTGTATCCCGACTCCGTTGCCGTAGGAATATCCAGTACTCCATTCCCTGGCTGACTTGCAGATGTTCCCGTGTAATTTCGCCAAGCTGTGTACGGGTCCGTCAAGGTTGGTGGAATCTCCGGCATGTTCACACTGGCAACAATAATTAATGAGAAAATGATAGCAATATTCGCCAGTATTTTATAAGGATACCGAATCATTCGTTTCCAGCCCTGCGGGTACTGCAGTTGATAATTACGGAAGTGCTGACATACAAGCCAGCCCATGCCTGCAAACATCACCCAGGCGATCTCAACCCAGAGAGGAATCTCTGTAAAAGAATCCAGAATACCCATAGATATAATATTAATTCCGAGAAACACAAGAATGCGGCGGGTGGAGTTCACAAGGCGAAGCGCCGCCTCTAACATCACCCATGCACACAGAGAAAACCAGATATACGGAGGCATATGCAGAATAAATTGCTCCGTGCGCTCTGTTAACGTGCCATAGGGAATGTACACATTGTACTCAATTAACGTTTTATGCAAAAGATACAAAACCACGATGGCTTTGATGATCGTTCGATACAGCACATTGAAGGGAAGGATAACCTCCAAAATACATATAGCTGCCAGTGTCCACAACACCAGCGAAGTCGTCTCCGTATACCAGGATTCCTGAGTAAACGATAACCATTGCAGAGCAATGAGAAATATCCAGAGCAAGGATGCCGCATGATACCATGATCTTTTTAATCCGAAGCCTTCATTTCTTCTGGCGTTCATACCGAACCTCCCCCCATAACCGTTGGAAGCTCTTGCAGGTGAGCAACGGTGAATGATCTCGTGCCCCTGCTACGCAGCATGGCGTTCCATTCCTTACTTTGGCGGGATTCCGATGAATCAATCAAAATGTGACATGGAGTCATGCCGCGCGTATCTGCCCAGCGAAGCAGCTCCAGTATTTTTTCGTCTTTCTGTGGGGAAATGACGACAAAATAGGCTCCCTGCGGAAACTGACGGGCTATTTTCTCCACGCTGGGAAGCAGTGAAGCGTCCTCTCCATTGTGCTGAACGTCGACTAGATGATGCATCATCTTTTGGCGTTCCATCAAACTTTCACTCGGCGGCATAAAAGAGGATTTTTTAGCCAAGGTTAACAGCCCCATCCCCATGCGTTCTCTCGTTCCATACTCTAGAAGAGAGGCTGTGGTGGACACGGCCAGTTCAAACGCTTCTCCGTGAGGATAGCTTCCTGCCATGGCATCCAAAACCAGAACCGTTTTGGGTACTGATTCATGCTCGAACTCTTTCGATTTCCAAGTGCCCGTCTTGGCTGTAGCGTTCCAGTGAATTCTTGAAAGACGATCCCCATAGACATAGTCACGCACACCATTAATCTGGGTTGTTTCCCGGCGTGAACGTGTCAGAGCCGTCTGTGGTCCTGACAAACGTGACTTGCGATCATACAGTTGCCAATAAGGGATAAACACCGTGCGAGGTAACACACGAAACTCTCCGCTCGCCTGAAATGTCCCTCGATGTTCAATTAATCCAAAAATATCCTCACTGGCACATTCTGTTTCCGAAAAAACATACTTTCCCCGCTCAAGCGGCGGAGTCTGGAAGGACAGTTCACCCGTTCCCCGCATACTCGGGATCAGACTCTCCTTAAAAGACCACGATTCTCCATTATGTCGATGCAGCATCTCACGGACAACCACATAAGGAAGCGGAAGAAATCCTGGAATGGTCAAGCTAAGCTTCACCTGAACTTGATCACCGGCATGAAGCAGTTCTTCATGATCCTGTCCGGAAGAGAGCCTGCGTACGCCCTGAGCCCGTTTCACTCCGCTGAAGCCAGCAATGGCTAGGTACACGCAGAGCAGTGTTACCATGGACAGGAGCATAAGCGAGGTCTTTCCTCCCTGAAACAATACGTACGCTAGACAGCACATCCACACCACTGCGATGCCCCATACGCGAGGGTGGCGCAGGCCTCGATTGACTGTAGTCAAAAGCAGCCTCATCAATTATTGCCCCATCGATACAGGTACACGAACCTGCTGTAATACAGCGTTCAGAACTGCTTCTGAATTCATGCTGTCCAGTCTGGATTCAGGACGAAGAACGATACGATGTGATATCACATAGGGAGCCATCGTTTTCACATCATCAGGCAGAACATAGTCTCTCTCCTGCAGGAAAGCAAAAGCTTTTACAGCCATCATGAAGGATATCGCTGCTCTTGGGCTGGCGCCAAGCAGTACGGATGGGTGGTTGCGCGTTTGGCGAACAACATCCAGCAGATAATCCATCACAGGATCTCCAATAAAAACTTCCTTAATTTCCTGCTGAATTGCTGAAATCTGATCCATATGGGTTACCGATTCCAATCGGTCTACTGGCTGTCCGGATTGGTGCTGTTTGAGCAATGTTTTTTCGATATCCTTATCAGGATATCCTAGACTAATTTTCAACATGAAACGGTCAAGCTGCGCTTCAGGCAGCGTATATGTTCCTTCAAAATCAATCGGATTCTGTGTTGCACATAGCATAAAAGGATGGGGAAGATCATAGGTGTCACCGTCTACGGTTACACTGCGCTCTTCCATAACTTCCAGCAGTGCGGATTGCGTTTTAGTTGTTGCGCGATTGATCTCGTCTGCGAGCAATATATTAGTCATGACCGGACCCGGGCGGAAATAGAAACGCTCGTCCTTCGGATGAAAAACGGAGACGCCCGTAATATCACTCGGTAGAATATCCGGATTACATTGAATACGTCGGTATTCACCGCGCATGGATTTCGATAATGCTTTGATTAACTGTGTTTTGCCCGTTCCCGGTACATCTTCGATGAGAACATGTCCGCCTGCAAGCAAAGCTGTGAGTAAAAGTTGAATTTCAAAGGACTTCCCCATAATGCAGGATTCCAGATTAGAACGAACTGCAGATATGATTTGGATCGACTCATTGCGCACAGGCATTTGTGGTCTAACCTCCTAAAAAAGCATACAGATTTCCTTTTATTGTACATGATCCAAGGTCATGAGTACACTCGGAGAAAGTCACAATTTGTTTCCAGTCGTCAGACTCACACATTTATCTTATGAAAACGACAAAAAGCCCCAGATCATATTGATCCGAGGCTATTACTGATTTTTATAAAAGTTAACCTTTCGGCCGGACAACAAGTGCTGCAAGAAACGAAAAAATAATCGCTGACGATATCCCTGCTGCTGTCAGGTCAAAAATCCCGGTGATGACGCCGATCCATCCCTCTTTTTCCAGTTCAGTTAATGCGCCGTGTACCAATGAATTACCGAAGCTTGTAATAGGTACCGATGCCCCTGCACCAGCGAACTTTACCAGTGGGTCATATAGACCAAATGCATCCGCGACAGCTCCAGCAACCACAAGTGTACTCATCGTATGTGCAGGTGTTAATTTCGCACCATCCATCAACAACTGTCCTATGACACAGATCAGACCACCAACGATAAAAGCCCATAGAAATTGCATCTTTTCTATTCCTCCTGTTCAATAGCTACCGCATGTGCAATACACGGGATGCTCTCACCTTGCTGATATGAGAGTGGAGACAGCAATGCACCTGTTGCAACAACCAGTACTCGCTTCAGCTCACCTTTTTGCATCCGGTTCAGGATGTGACCATAAGTAACAGTAGCCGAACACCCGCAGCCACTTCCTCCAGCAACGACCTGTGGTTGCTTCTCACGATCATAGATCATCAGCCCGCAATCGTTGAACACTGTCTGCTCCATTGGAATACCCTCTTTATGCAAGAGTTCCTTGGTAATAGGCAAACCGACAGATGCCAGATCCCCTGTCACAATGAGATCATAATATCCTGGCTCCAGTCCCGTATCTCTGAAATGGGAAATAATCGTGTCTGCCGCTGCCGGTGCCATCGCTGCCCCCATATTGAACGGGTCTTTGATCCCAAGATCCATAATCCGACCTATCGTTGCTTTAGCTACAACCGGGCCTTGACCCGTGCGGGAGATAATGCCACAACCGGAACCGGTGACCGTGTATTGTGCGTATGGTGGCTTCTGAGAACCATATTCCGTCGGATAACGAAACTGCTTCTCTACCGTGCAGTTATGACTTACCGTGCCGGCAAGCACATAATCACCGGCACCAGAATCCACAATCATGGAAGCCAGGGCTAACGTTTCCATGGAGGTTGAACAAGCTCCAAACACACCCAAATAAGGTGCCCCTAGCTTTCTGGCTGAAAACGAACTGCTAATAATCTGGTTCATCAGATCTCCACCAACAAAGTAATGCAGTTCTTCCTTCGTCAGATTCGCGTTCACCAATGCTAGCTGAGAGGCTTGTTCAAGAAGTTTACGCTCTGCTTTTTCCCACGTTTTCTCACCGATCTCCAGATTGTCATAGATATAATCAAAATCAGAAGATAACGGTCCCTTACCTTCATCCGGCCCTACAACAGCAGCTCTGCCTATAATTCGCGGCTGATGATCATACTCCCATGTCTGGCGGCCCAACCGTTTCATAGATGACCACCTCCGAATCCAAGAAACGCGTACACGATCCCAATGACGAACGCTGCCACGACCCCGAATACGATAACAGAACCCGCAAGTTTAAACATACTCGCTCCAACACCAAGCACCAGACCTTCAGCACGATGCTCCAGCGCAGCCGAGCACATGGAATTCGCAAATCCAGTCACAGGTACACCGGTCCCCGCTCCCGCCCACTGCGCAATCTTGTCGTATACACCAAGACAAGTCAAAATAACGGAGATCAAAATCAGAACTGCTACTGTTGGACTGGCTGCTTCTTTGGAAGTCATGTCCATTCCGGCCATAAAAGCTTCCTGAATGGCTTGTCCGATTAAACAGATGGTTCCTCCCACTAAGAAAGCCTTCAAGCAATTTTTGAGAATCGGACGTGAAGGTTCGTGCTTTTTAGCGACCTTTTTATATTCTTTTTCATCCATAGAAAGGGACGAGGTTTTCTTCTTTCCAGTTGAAGATGGACCAGCCAAGTATATAACCTCCTTATATATTGAATATTTCAGTTGCGGCTGAGTGCCTGTGTGAATCACTTCTATACATTGTTTGTCATTATCGGGAAGGTTATGTATCCGGCGAGGAACAGCATATGTTTCCAAAGAGAAGGTAAGTCGAAATTAGAGGAGCTCACGCCGCTATTTTTGACACTATTTGTGGTTATAAATAAAGAAGAATGATGACGAGCAAAATAAAAAGAACAATAAATAGCATCTTCTCACGACCCTCTTCAGGAGGCTTCATTGAATATCCCGACTCCTTCCCATGCGCTTGAACGTTATTTAAAGAAGAGTCTGGATCTTAGGAACACGACTCCCTTGTATAATCTATTCAGGGGAACGACTTGATGATTGAGACAACAGCGGATGCAAAGATGACAAATCCTAACTTTTTATCAAAAATTATGCCTTAAAAACGTGACATAAACATGGACAATCACTTGTACAAGGTTCATACTATAATGTGACCAGTGGTTAATAATGAGTCCTTTGAACTCAAAAGGACACCAGATCAGTAGCCGTTCTACTGTGACCTGATTTATACATATGAACAGAGGAGTTGTTGACACATGAATGAAAAAACGCTGAATATGTTCCGAACGTTAACGGAATTCCCGTCCGCTTCCGGCTTTGAACGCGAATTGCGCGGATGGATGAAAGAACAGATGTCCATGTATACCAATGAATTTGTACAGGATCGTCTGGGCAGTCTCTTTGGTGTTTTGCGCGGAGATGAATCTGGCCCGAAGATCATGGTCGCCGGTCATTTTGATGAAGTCGGTTTTATGACAACAGGGATTACGGAAACGGGTATGATTAAATTTCGTCCACTAGGTGGATGGTGGAGCCAGGCGGTGCTGTCCCAACGTCTTCAGATCATTACTCCCGAACGGCGTATTACAGGTGTTGTTGGCTCTACCCCTACTCACTTGCTGGATGAATCCCAGCGCAGCAAACCGGTAGATCTGAATTCCATGTATCTGGATATCGGTGCTGACGATCGTGCAGAGGCAGAGTCGTGGGGGATTCATCCCGGGATGCAGATTGTGCCAATTTGCGAATTCACACCGATGGCCAACCCTAAGAAAATCATGGCAAAGGCCTGGGATAACCGATACGGTGTTGGCCTAGCCCTTGAGCTGGTGGAAGCATTGCATCAGGAGAAGTTGCCTAACACGCTCTATTCGGGTGCGACGGTTCAAGAGGAATTGGGGTTACGCGGAGCACGTACAGCTGCCAACCTTATCCAACCTGACATTTTCTTTGCGTTGGACTGTAGTGCGGCGAATGACATGACGGGAGATAAGCAGTCCTTCGGTCATCTCGGTGAAGGCGCATTGCTTCGCATTTTTGACCCGGGGATGTTCACGCATCGCGGTATGGTGGAGTATGTGAAGGATACTGCTTCCACCCACAAAATCAAGACACAATATTTCATTTCACCGGGCGGAACGGATGCAGGTCAAGTTCATTTAAGTGGTATTGGTGTACCTTCTACCGTAATTGGTATTTGCGGACGTTATATTCACACCTCATCTTCCATTATTCATACAGATGATTATGATGCAGCCAAAGAGTTGACCGTGAAGCTTGTGAAGGGCCTCGATCGCACAACGATGGACACGATTATTAATAACGCCTGATCTCGATCTAACTTCAGATGTTACATTATAAAATGCAGGGATACTTCATCGAATTCTTTTCGGTAGGAGTATCTCTTTTTCTATTGTTTTCGCAAATAGATTAATGGTTAGAACATGTTGCATATCCATTACATATGATATTAAACACAACAACCAACGGGGGACTTTGTATGGCTATGGGGAGGAATGGAAAATCCAATAAAGGTTCCAGAAAAACAA
The DNA here is from genome assembly GCA_017512705.1 of Paenibacillus sp. Classification (GTDB taxonomy): domain Bacteria; phylum Bacillota; class Bacilli; order Paenibacillales; family Paenibacillaceae; genus Paenibacillus. The sequence goes on along the minus strand of JAFWEX010000022.1, from coordinate 33,137 downwards.
ATGCTGCAAATACCCTTCTGAATGGCAATTTAAAAGGAAAACAACTTGAGCTGATTGTTGCAGCATTGTTGGTTAGTGGAAAATTAAGGGTGGATGCAGTTACGCTATTTAGAGAAGCTACATTGGTTATAGAAGTAGTAGGCCAGTACAAAACACTTCAAAAAGTGCAGCCTTCCAATTCAGATAAACTCGTACAATTTTTGGATGAAACCGGCGGCGATATGACCCTGAACGATGTGATTCAGGCTTTTCAGCAACGTATAAATTCCTAAATGCCAGGCAAGAAAGAGGTGGCTATGATGTCTGAGTTTGATGGAGTTGGGTTTGCCAATATGTTGATTTTATTTATTCTTATTGTTTTATTTGTGTTTGGTTCTACAGATATTGAAACGCTTAGCGGTACGCCTACCAAACTCTAGGATGATCTTTCTTCTGACATGATCTTTATCAGAGTTTATTTCAAAGACAGACACTGACTGCTTAACCCCGTCTCTTGATCAGAACTTTTGACCTATAACGCCAGTCCATAAATGATGGGCTGGCGTTTGGTTGTTTGCTACAGAAACAAAGGCGAGAAGGCAATCCAGGCCAAAATGAGTGTCAACATCACGCAGACATTTTCCACGATGGCTCCGTGCTTGGTTCCTGTACTCATCAGGTTCGCCCGAATACGAAGCTTTAGTGGCGGTAACGGACGAATGCCTCGATTCGTCAACGAATCAGCAAGCAGATGAATGGCATAGGCAGCACCCCCTGCTATCCAAATTTCTGGACTCTGCTGCTGTGTTGTACTGTACAACAGACCTGTCCAGACCGCTGTGCCATACAAGGTATGCGTCAATCCCCTGTGAGTTAATGTTGTACTTAACATAAGCAAGCTGCCTGCAATTAGATTCCAAGGGGCAAAAGCATGTCCATAGAAAACAAGACCCAGTCCAATCGCAAACATCAGCACTTTACGTAATGATCGCGAAGGCAGGAACGATACAAGCCCGATCAATATGGCGAGCAGCAGATTCCACGGTTTTGCCTGAACATAGAAATATACAAATACAGCCGCAGGTAAAAGAACTGTCTGCAGCAGTCGAATCAAACTACTCGGCAGAGCTTTGGACACGAGCAGTGAATTAGGCTCATCAATATCAGGCAGCAACGAGCCAATGAGTGCTACGGTTACAGCTGGAGCGGTAACCTGCATTCCCATGAGTTGCAATGCTGAAAGTGAAACGCCTGTACCGATAATCAGGTGGGATCTTCCCATCATGTTGCATAAACGTCCTTTCGAAAAAATAGGGAAGTAACCTACCCCACTCCAATCTTACAACGAACGAAAAACAAGAACAATAGTTCGCATTTCTCATTTCTGAAATTTTTTTTTAGTTTCGTGACAGCCATCACACTTCTTTTTTTATGAATGATCTATCGTATTTAGTGAATTAAATCACATTATATATAGGGTAGTCATTGTATAATTCAAATATAAGCCATTAAAAATGTTGGTAAATGCACAGGTTTACCCAAGGAGGCACTCACATGAACGGAAACAAAGAAAAACTAGTTATCATCGGTAATGGTATGGCTGGAATAAGCACCGTGGAGCAAATTTTAAAATTATCTTCACGTTTTGATATTACGGTTTTTGGTACAGAACCTTATCCTAACTACAATCGGATTATGTTGTCCTATGTCCTGGAAGGCAGCAAAACACTCGATGACATCGTCTTGAACGATCTTCACTGGTATGAGGAATATGGCATTACGCTGCACACTGGAACAACCGTTGTCCGCATTGACGCAGAGAACCGTGAGGTTGTAACCGAGGACGGACATCGTGCTCCATACGACAAAATTATTATCGCAACGGGTTCAAGTTCGTTTATCCTGCCTGTACCTGGACATGACAAGCAAGGTGTCATCGGGTTCCGTGATATCGCGGATTGCAATATCATGCTGGAAGCAGCAAAAGCATACAAAAAAGCCGCTGTTATTGGGGGCGGACTGTTGGGTCTGGAAGCTGCCAAAGGACTAGTGCAACTCGGCATGGACGTTACGGTTGTGCATCTGATGGATGATCTGATGGAACGCCAGCTCGATCCGCAGGCTTCTGCGATGTTGAAAGCAGAACTGGAACGTCAAGGAATTAAGTTCAAAATGGGAGCACAAACTGCCGAATTGCTTGGCGGAGAACGGGTTGAAGGCATTCGTTTCACCGACGATTCTGTACTGGATGTTGATTTTGTAGTTATGGCCGTTGGAATCAAGCCAAATACATCTGTTGCCCGCGAGAGTGGCATTGAAGTCAACCGAGGCATTATCGTAGATGACTATATGCAGACCTCTCTGAAAGACGTTTACTCTGTAGGTGAATGTACAGAACATCGTGGCGTCTGTTATGGACTCGTGGCTCCACTCTTTGAGCAAGGTATGGTTCTTGCAAAACATATCTGCGGCGTCGAAACTGCCCCATATGAAGGCTCAGTAGTTTCAACCAAATTAAAAATTTCGGGTGTGGACGTCTTCTCCACCGGAGAATTCATTGACAGCCCAGAGCATACCGTCATTTCGCAAAAAGACGACTGGAAACGCACCTATAAAAAAATTCTACTCCGTGACAATAAAATGGTAGGTGCTGTACTCTTCGGTGACATTAATGATTCTGCCGAATTGCAGAAGCTGATCAAGAACCAGACCGAAATGACAGAAGAATTGTACAGTTCCCTTATGGGCACAGGCTGCGGCGGTCATAAAAAAGCGACGTCTGTTGAAACCATGCCAGAAGATGAAATTGTCTGTGGATGTAATGGTGTGACCAAAGGTGCCATCGTGGATGTCATCACGAATCAGGGTCTGACCACGGTTGATGAGATCAAAGCCTGTACAGGTGCAACCCGCTCTTGCGGAGGATGTAAACCGGTTGTGGAACAAATTTTGCAGTACGTGCTCGGAGATAACTTCACGGAGGGCGGCAAACAGGGAATCTGCAGCTGCACTACGCTTGGACGGGATGAAATTGTAGCTGAAATTCGGGAAAAAGGGTTGCAAACGAGCAAAGAAGTGATGAACGTACTGGGATGGAGCCAGCCTGAGGGTTGCTCGAAATGCCGTCCGGCCATCAACTACTATCTGGGCATGATCTATCCAGATACTCATGAAGATGAAAAAGAATCCCGTTTCGTCAACGAACGCATGAACGCAAACATTCAAAAAGACGGAACATACACCGTTGTACCTCGGATGTACGGCGGGGTCACAACACCAGCCGATCTGAAGCGGATCGCTGATGTTTCGGTCAAATACGATATCAAAGCCGTGAAAGTGACAGGCGGTCAACGTCTTGATCTCATCGGTGTCAAAAAAGAAGATTTAACTAAAGTGTGGGCTGAACTGGATATGCCTTCAGGTTACGCTTACGCAAAATCGCTTCGTACCGTCAAAACATGTGTTGGTTCCCAATTCTGCCGCTTCGGCACACAGGATTCGATGGCCATGGGAGCGAGAATCGAACGTAAATTTGAACGACTGGATCTGCCAGCTAAATTCAAATATGCCGTGAATGGCTGCCCTCGGAACTGTGCAGAAGCATGTACGAAGGATATCGGTATCGTTGGTAATGATGGCGGCTGGGAGATTTTTATCGGTGGTAACGGTGGTATCAAAGCAAGACTTGCTGACTCGCTCTGCAAGGTGAAAACGGATGATGAGTTGATTGAATTATGCGGAGCCATCATGCAATATTACCGTGAGACAGGTAATTATCTCGAACGTACATCCGAATGGGTGGAACGCATGGGGCTAGAGCATATCCGTTCGATTGTTGTCGATAACCTTGAGGAACGTAAAGCGCTAATGGAACGAATCGAGTTCGCCCTTCAACATGTGGAAGAACCTTGGCAAAAAGCGATTCGTGATGAGGAAGGTCAAAGTAAAATGTTCCATAGCATTGAAGTCACAGCTCGCCCGTAAGCAAAATAATGCGATAATAAATCAAAGTAGAGAAAAAAATGGTACGAAGGAGTGGTCTACGATGACGACCAAACAAACAGGCACGTATTTCCCGGCTGGAGCTATAGATGAATTTCTGCCACGTATTGGCAGAGTTGTAGAAATTGAAGATCTTCAGCTGGCCGTATTTCGTGCTTCGGACGGCACCATCTTTGCTGCTGACAATCACAATCCCCACCCTAAGGGCGGGCCGCTGGCTGAAGGCATTGTCTCCGGACACTATCTCTATGATCCGCTATACGACTGGAAAATCGATCTGACAACTGGGCAGGTTCAAGCACCAGACAACGGTCAAGTGCAGATGTATCCGGTTAAGGTGGAGAACGACCAAGTCTGGATCGCTATATAACTTTTGCATCATATAACATTCGGGACTTAGATTGATGTTGACTACTGGGGGAAATTAAGATGTATAAACCAAGTGTTGAAGGAATTATTGAAGCTGCCGTTAAAAAAAGGGACCAGATGAACGCGAGTTTACCACGCTACATGGTTTCTGCCTTAATGGCAGGCGCGTATATAGGTCTGGGGATTATCCTGATCTTTAGTATCGGAGCTCCGTTACTCGCCGCGAATTCACCTCTGCAAATGATGCTGATGGGCATGTCCTTCGGACTCGCCCTGACGCTGGTCATCTTTGCCGGAGCAGAACTGTTCACGGGAAATAACATGTTTTTTACGATGAGTACACTCGCTGGACGAACTACAGTGAACGATACATTGAAGAACTGGGGACTCGTGTTTCTGGGTAATCTGATCGGTGCTGTCCTGCTCAGTCTCCTCATTGTAGGCAGCGGCATCTTCAAAACCGCCACGCCGGAGCATCTGTTGTTCGTTGTTTCTGCTAAAAAGATGAGTGCGCCAGTAACCGAGCTCTTCTTCCGCGGCATTCTATGTAACTGGCTCGTATGTCTGGCAATCTGGATGTCTTCCCGCTCCAAAGAGGATATCGCCAAGCTCGTTCTCATCTGGTGGTGCCTATATGCCTTCATCGCTAGTGGGTATGAGCACAGTGTAGCCAATATGACTCTGCTGTCTCTGGCATGGCTGTTGCCTAACCACCCGGATACCATCTCTTTGGCTGGCTGGTTCCACAATATGATTCCGGTCACACTTGGTAACATCATCGGCGGTGCTCTATTTGTCGGTATGGCTTACTGGTTCACTTCACCAGTACGCAAAAAAGCGTAATGTCATAACTTCCGCTTCCGCTTTCATTTTGCTAATTTACAAAATTATAGATCCGATTTGTTTTCTCATAGCCATGAGGATGCTGAACCGATTCAGCATTCCGTGGCTTTTTGATTTTCCCTTTACCAATTTACACACAGTGCATACCTCTTTAATCTCTGGTTAACATAACAGAAGTATAGTCGGAGTATCGACCATCTAAACATGCAAAGGATGATCTCATCTATGGGAATTCATACGTACTTCCGATCGCTGAACGATCTTGAACGTATCATTCGAACCCCTGGCAAATTCAAGTTCGAAGAACACTGTGTATCTGCCCACTCCTGGAAAGTCGTGCAATACGCCAAAACACTTGCCGATATTGAGGAACAACAAGGCGTGAGCATTGATTGGAAAAAGTTGTACGAGATCACCAGTAGCCATGATTATGGCGAAATATTTATTGGTGACATTAAAACCCCGGTCAAACATTACTCGCTAGAACTTCGCTCCATGTTGCAGCAGGTCGAGGAAGGCATGATATCTCATTTTATTACTGAGAACATTCCTCCTGAATTTCAGGACATTTTCCGCAGACAACTTCGCGAAGGCAAAGACAACTCTGTCGAAGGACTCATCCTGGAAGTTGCGGACAAGATGGATCAAGTGTATGAAGCATTTGCAGAACTGCAGCGTGGCAATACGGAAAAAGAATTCATCGTCATGTACCGCTACGCATTGATCAAGATCAAAAATATCGACCTCCACTGTGTTCGTTATTTCCTGAACCACATCTTGCCTGACATCATCGAAGAAGGCATTCGATCCCCGTTTGATATCCGCAAAATTACTGAAGAAGCATTACAGCAATAACTGAGCTCAGCCCATTCGGATTGTCTTGATCCATGGACAGAGCTTTTTTATTTCTGCTGCTGACGATACTCGCTCGGATATAGACCGGTTTTGTTTTTGAAAATTCTGCTGAAATAATGAGAATCAGTGTACCCTACAGCCCCGCCAATCGTCTTGATATCTATGTGCTCATATGCCACAAGCAGGCGCTTGGCCTCATTGATGCGAAGACCTGTCAAGTATTTCAAAGGAGTCTCCCCTGTTACCTTTTTAAAACATTTGCCCAAGTAGTCCACACTGAAATGCATCTGTGCAGCCATATCCTGCATCGTAATTTCATGCATATAATTTTGTTTGAGATACAGCTTGACAGCTTCCGCAATATCTTCCGTTGTTACTTGATCATCCAGCACGGCACTCACATGAGACAGGGAATCTACAGCATTTCCCAGCTTCAATTCCATCGTATCCAGCATTGTACGCAGCTGTTCCTCCGCCAGTGGTTTGAGCAGATAGTCCTCCACTTTATAATGAATGGCCTGCCGTGCATATTCGAACTCATGATACCCGCTAAGAATGACAATTTTAACGTGCGGGTAGGCAAAATATAAATATTTAGCCAGTTCAAGCCCGTTCATCACCGGCATCTGAATATCCGTAATGACCAGATCAGGTACGTTCTGCTCGATGAGCTGCAGCGCTTCCTGACCATTTCTCGCCTCCCCGATGACTTCAAATCGCGTATTCAGTTCTCCGAACTTACGGGAGACATTACGACGAATTAACGCCTCATCTTCCACAATAATCGTTCTGTATGTCCTCTGCATATTCATACGTTCAACCCTGCTCCTTTCGAATGGCCCCCCCTATACGAATACGGACACCGCCAGTAGCTTTGTTTTCGATAGACATTCTGGCTGCCGGACCATACCATAACTTCAAGCGAGCCCATATATTTTTGAGTCCCATTCCGTTAATCTCAAGCTGAGGCATTCGATCCCCATCCTGAAGTTCGTTGATATATTGCACAATGTGTTCAAGCGCTTCTGGCTCCATCCCTGGGCCGTTATCCTCGACATGAATCTGCCAAGTCTCTTGTGTGTTATCCAGATCACCCGTAATATGCAGCTTCCAAGGCAAGGTATCACCGAGGCCGTATTTCATCGCATTTTCAAGCAATGGCTGAATCATCAGCAAAGGGATTTGAATATCCGTCATCTCATCAGGGATCGAGAAATCATAGTGCAGATCGTCCTCAAAGCGAATTTTCATACATTTGAGATAGCGTTCACAATATTCAAGTTCCTGAGATAATGAAACACCGTATTGGCTCGGTGCAGAAATATAACGAAGCATAGCTGCAATATGACCACAGAACTCAACAATCTGCCTGTTCATGCCCTCCTCCGCCATAATGCTTATATTGGTAATGTTGTTGTATAGAAAATGAGGATTCATCTGTGACTGGAGTGCCAGCAGTCTCGCCTCGGTTTCCCGGGATTTAACGGCCATTTGGTCGTGAAAAGACTGCACAAGCTGCTGATTCAGCCGGATGAACGTATTATTCAGCTCATCTAACTCGCGGATCGAGCCAGGGTGCTCCAGCTTGAACAACAGCTGACCCGATTCCTGACCTGACATCAGGTCATTTTCGCCTGTCTTCTGGATAATGCGCTGGAGTCGATGAAGCGGCAGGGTGACCCTTTTCGAAATCAGATACGAAAGCATCAAAATAACAATCAAGGTAGCTAGCGCAGCGCCTGAAAAGATTAGTGCCATCCGGTTCAGATTAGCAAAAAGAGACTGTTTAGACTGCATGACAACTACAGTCCAGCCGGTTTCCTGCGATGTCATATACGTCATCATCTGCTTTGAATCCGTAGAAGAATATGTAACCTCCTGCATCGTTTCAGGGGGGGATGTACGATGCTGAATCAGCTTCATCTCTTCTGCATAACCAGCTGGAGCCGCATCAGCAGCAGGTGAAGCTGCGGGAAGCGGGTATAACAATGCATCCCGCTCATCCAGCACATAGATTCGAAGTTCCTTGTTACTCGCTTGCAGCTCATTCAAATGCTGGAATAAATCATCCGCACGCTGCAAAATTTCAACTACACCCTGGCTGACATAATTGCCATCCTTGTATACTCGAGTAAGTGAGATGTACGGCTCATCCCTTTTGCCCTCTCCCGTAGGCATCGGCAATGCTTCACCTTGCAGCAGACGAATAACACGCCAGCCGCTCCGTTCCCACGTTTCCTCATACCAGGGGCGCTGCTTCAAATCAACTGGGAGCTGTCCGTTAAACACTCCCGCTCCCAGCATTTTGCCATTCACATCGTAGATGTTAGCCTGTTTGGCTGTATTCGAGCTGCTAATGATCGCCAATATGACGTCAATCAGTGTTGTTGTGTCCTTATACAGCGCAGGGTCAGTTGTCAACGTCTGTTCAGCTCCCTCCGCAGGTGCAAGATAATGGCTGAAATGCTCCTTAACCAGATTCGAATATACGATGTTCATGGAGAAATTATTCATCTTCACAACTTCCTGATCCAGATGTCCAACGATAGAAAGACCCAGTTGTTTCTGCTGCTCTTCACTCCGCTGGCGAGTATCACTTGCGAGAAAAACATATAACAGCCCTGCCACAATAAGAGAAAAAATAATGAATACAGCTGAATAATAAGCAAACAAACTCTGCTGCAGTGTTCTGAACCGATAGCGCATTCCATACCTCCGTTATCATCTTCATTATCATTTGCGTTTCTACGATGGCTTCGAAAATGTCCACCCCAAAGAACGCTTTTGTCTATTGAGCCCATTCGGTATTCCAAGTAAAGTTATCCACATAAGAATACGCTTACATAAAGCGTTTACGCAAGTGATTATATGATCGAATTTCAGGGAGGTTTCAACATGAGAAAACGATTTCTTTTTTCGCTGACAACTGTGCTTCTTCTTTCCATCCTGCTGCTTGCCGGCTGCAACTCGGAGAAAAGTGCAGAAGGAAATGGCAAGGTCACGTTGACCTTTGGCACAAGCCAATCCGGTATTCCGCGAACCGGTATTATGCAGACGATGGCGAAGCAATACGAGCAGGAAACGGGCGTCAAAATTGATTTTCAGGTGGTGCCTGACGCGCAGTGGCGTGATCTGATCAAGGTAAAGCTGTCTTCTGGTGAAGCTCCGGATATTTTCAATGTGGATGTTGATCCGCTGAGCATGCCAGCCAATGTCAGACCAGAAGAAAATGCCATTGATCTGACCCATGAAGAGTTTACAGGCCGGATGTCAGAAGAGATTCTGCCTACTGTAAGTCATAACGACAAGGTATACGGGGTTTCTTTTGCCCCTACGAAAATCTGGTATGTGTATTATAACAAACGCATCTTTGCTGATCTGGGCATTGAGCCACCTACGACCTATGCCGAATTCAAAGCGATCAGCCAGAAAATCAAAGATAAAGATATCATTCCATTCTATCAAGCCCCGGCGAGCGGCTGGTATCAAGTGCTGCCATTGTTCGAAACCGGGCCGAATTACGAGCAACAGGCCGCAGGAACCTACGAGAAACTCAATAATAATGAGATGAAGGTCGCAGATCTGACCCAACTGAAGACGGTGATCGAACAATTAAAGGAATTTGCGGATCTCGGCTATTTCGGCAAAGACTTTTTATCCAATACGGTGGAAGCAGGTATTGAAGCATTTGGTCAGGAGAAAGCAGCGATGCTGCTGCGAGTTCCAGGCACGGAAAAGGAAGTAGCCGAAGCCTATCCGGCAATGAAGGATAATATGGGATTTTTCGTGATGCCATGGGGAGACAATCAGACGATTGGCGTAAATCCTGGCGGTTCAGCTGCCATGTTTGGCAATAAAAACAGTAAACATCCCGAAGAAGTTTTGAAATTTTTCCGGTGGATTACGGAGCATGATCATCTGCAGCAGGTGTTTGACGGGGGCGAAGGAAATCTGACCATCTGCTGGCCGGAGATCGAACCTAAGCTGACACAAGACTATATTGATTATGAGAAGAAACATGAGAAAGGCACGGTCATGCAGGCTGCTGTGAAATATATTGATCCACAGTGGATGGACATCGGCAAAGACTTGTCAGGCATGTTTGCCGGAGCGCAGACCCCGGATCAAATCCTGCAAAATATTGATAAACGGCGCGCTGAACAAGCTAAGGTGCTGAAGGACGAGAAGTGGCAGTAACAGGCAACAGATACTTTACATCAGGCGGGGACTACCCGCTTGTTCATTTGCACAGGAAGGACTGGTGTTACGGATTATGAATGCGAACAAAATCTATCCTTGGTATTTCTCATCTGGCGCAATTCTATTATATATACTGTTCATCGTCACTCCTGCTCTGCTGGGCATCTATTACTCCTTTACCGACTGGAACAGCTATAGTTCAGAGAAAAACTTTATCGGTCTGGAGCATTTCCGCACCATTCTGACAGGTGATCCAACCTATCTGCTATTTATTAAAAATACAGTGCTTTTTACGCTGGTTACATCCATCGCCAAAACCGTTCTGGGTTTGTTCCTGGCCCTGCTGCTGGTCAGCGGTGTCAAAGCCGCCAATTGGCATCGGATGATCATCTTTTCACCACAAGTATTATCTTTTCTAATTGTAGGTCTCGTGTTCAAAAGCCTGCTTGATCCAAACAACGGGTTCGTTAATGTTACCCTGCGTTCCATTGGCCTTGATATACTGACCCAGAACTGGCTGGGCTCGCTCACTTGGGCCATGCCATCTATCATGGCTGTGGATACCTGGAAAGGCATGGGGTATATTATGGTGCTGTTTATCGCGGGACTGCTCGCTATTCCAAGGGATTATTATGAAGCTGCATCCATAGATGGTGCGGGCTTTATGCAAAAGCTGTTTCGTATTACCATCCCAATGCTGATGCCCACCATCACCATTGCCACAGTGCTCAATATTACGTATGGTCTGCGTGTCTTTGATGCGGTATATGTACTGACCAACGGTGGTCCAGGCAATGCAACAGATGTGATTAACACAGCCGTTTATTCCTCTTTTGCCAAAGGGTACTGGGGACTCGGGAGCGCCCTGTCCACCATTCTCTTTGTCATCATGGCGATGATCTCATTTTTTATCATTCGTTTGATGAACCGAAAGGTGGAATACTGAAATGCAATGGCGTAAAAGACTTGCCTCTCTGTCATTAAATATACTCGCCTGGCTATTAAGTCTGGTTGTACTGATTCCATTTGCCGTCATCCTGTTAAATTCATTCAAATCAGACGCGGAATCCAAGGTACTCAAGCTTACCCTTCCCGAGAAATTTGTGTTTGAAAATTATAAAATCGTCTACGAGCAGGGACACTTGGGTGGTTCCTTTCTCAACAGTCTGCTGCACTCTGGTGCCTCATCTCTACTGCTGGTATTTGTCGTGGCATTCTCTGCGTTCACCTTATCCCGCAATCATTCCAGGCTCAGCAAGTTCCTGTACTTCTTTCTGATCCTGGGCATTACGCTGCCGCTGAATTACATTCCGCTCATGGAAGTGATGAAATCATTAGGTATGATCAACTCCCACTTGGGCATGATTCTGCTCTATACCGCGATGGGAATTCCAATCTCCCTGTTCATCACCTATGCATTTGTCGGCAACATTCCGAAAGAATTGGACGAAGCGGCAATCATGGATGGATGCAGCGGAATCAAGTTATTCCTTCGAATTATCGTACCTTTGTTAACCTCGGTGCTGGTGACTGTATTTGTTTTGAATTTTCTGAGTGTCTGGAATGAGTTCACTGCGCCGCTCTATATGCTGAATACGGTGGAGATGTGGCCTATGACTCTGGCTGTTTATAACTTCTTCGGACAATTCAGTGCCAAATGGAATCTCGTCAGTGCCGATATCGTGCTCACCTCGCTGCCCGTGCTGATCGTATTCCTCATCGGGCAGAAGTACATTGTCGGAGGTCTGACCTCCGGTGCAGTGAAAGGTTAGGTTGGATTGAAGCCGTTTAACACAAGATAATAACACCCCTGGATTTTTTTTGAAAAAAGAGTCCTCGACTGAACGACATGTGCACCGTTTGATATTCAGAACGGATTACATGCATCAGACGAGGGCTGTCTTGATTACGATAACGATATAATCATACTAATCATGAGCGAGTCCGCCTACATCGGGAGGTGAGGCGATATCGTTGCTCTGCTCTAGTGACTTGATCATTTTCAGACGTGACGTGACAAGTGCAATCAGAATGACGAACAGACCTGCAATGATAAACAGGAAAGCGATGCCTCTGCCCGGGCCGATTCCGATGATCTGACCGACGGATGATGCCAGTGCTCCCCCCTCCACCAGAAGTGGATTAAACACATGGTCTGCCAAAAATCCAGCTAAACTGTAAGCGATAATGAAGCCAAGTTGAGACAAAATACCGATAATGCCCCACACTCTCCCCTGCTTTTCATTCGCTATATTGTTACGCACCAATACATCTGCGCTCATATTAACAAACGGAAGTGATGAGAGGAACAGAAATCCTGCAAAGATAATAAAGTAAATATTCGTGGAAACGCCCAGCAGGGAGAACGCAAGACCACACATAACTAGCCCTGCAACCAGAACACTGGCATATTTCTTGGTCATTGTAAAAATACCGATGCACAAGCTACTGATTAACATGCCGATGGCACTAACGGATTGAAATGTTCCGAGTGTCTTGGCATCGGTGAATGAGAGCAGCATCGGGCCAATGAGCGTCTCCAGAAACCCGAGATAGAAGGTGACCAAAGAGATGATAATTACGAGTAACAGTACGCCCTTGTTGGTCACAACCTCTCTCCAGCCCTCCTGAATATCGGTCATCCAGTTGCGATCGTCTTTGTCTTCCCGTTCCACCTTCATGCTCTTGCGAATAACGAGTACGGCCAGAATGGCAATCAGGAACGTCGCAATATTAATCATCATAATGACTTCAATCGATGTAACGCTGAGCAAAATACCTGCGATAATTGGCGAAAATAAAAACTTGGAGGATTCTGCGAGTTGCACAAGCCCACTGCCTTTGGAGAACTGATCCTTATCCAGCAGGTCTGTCGCTGACGCTTTGTATGCTGGGCTTTGCAACGCTGAGAATACCGAACTGAACGCCACGCCTACATAGATATGCCACAATTGAATATCCCCCGTCAGCATAATAGACAGGATAAAAACCAAACCAGCTGCCGAGCCAAGGTCACCAATAATCATCATCGTACGGCGGTCAAAACGGTCAGCCAGCACACCTCCGATCGGGCGGAGCAAAATGTTGGGTAGAAACGTAAATAACGTAATCATCGCTACACTGGTTGCCGTATTTGTTTTTTCGAAGGCATATACTCCCAGGGAGAACGCAGTCAGTCCGATACCAATCATCGAGATGAGTTGCCCGAACCAGACGATCAGAAATTTACGGAATGACTTGTTTACCCTGTTTTCTATAAAATGTTGCTCCATCCTCTACCCTCTTTCCCATTAAGCTTGATGTGGAAAATATAACTGAGTCACATAAGTAAAGCTTCCTGGTTCCGCCCCCAGAACACGTTCCATGATCCCTGCAAAAGCTTCAATTTTTTTCTCGTACTGCTCTGCCTCCCATTGGAAGATACCTTGGTCCAGAATAAATTGAGAGGAAACAAGCAAAAATTCAATACTCTCCCGAGGAGTTGATGTTTGAAACACCCCCTCCTGAATACCTTGCTCAATTACCTCAGTCAAAATAGGACTTAATTGCAGCACCGTCTCAACAAGACTCTTTTGGTGCATCTCCACATTCTGGACATCGTGCAGCTGCTCAATTACACCTAGCTTTCGCTCGTCAGGCTGATTTTGGGCCGTGATAATCTGAAAAATCTTTTCATAAGCGCTTAATTCCGGGTCAGACACTATACGCCTTGCTGCAGCGACACCACTGGTAATAAAACGCGTGATGATCGCATGCATGACCTCTTCTTTGGACTGAAAGTAATAATAAAACGTACCTTTTGCGATGTCACAAGCCTCAAGAATATCCATGATGGTTGCTTTCGTATAGCCTTTGGTCATAAACAACATTTCGGCAGCATCGAGAATTTCGTTTCTGCGTTGTTCCGGATTTTTCGTCACTCTCATCGGTGAGGCCTCCCCTCTACTGACCGACTGTCGGTCTATTTTAATCATGATAATCCATGGTTAGAACCCCATACTTACTAACCATTGCCCTAATTGACTTTCCCTGCTTTTCAAATCTTCTCGTTCTTTCACATATTTACCCATACGTTTGTCTGCAACCAGATTACCGTCCATCATAAACAATACTCGTTCCGAGCGGGCTGCAACTTTAACATCGTGAGTCACGAGCAAAATTGTTGTTCCCGTTGCGTTAATATCGCCCAGAATATCCATGATTTCATGTGTTGATTTTGAATTCAGCGCTCCGGTAGGTTCATCTCCGAACAGAATATCCGGATTGTTGATCAAAGCCCGGCATATCGCGATCCGTTGCAGCTGTCCCCCTGAAGCTTGGGTAATGTTATGCTCAGCCAATTCATTGATTCCCATTTTTTTCATTAATGACATTGCACGATTGTTAATCGTGTCCCGGTTGCTCTTTTTAGCCAGATAAGCAGAAAGGATGATGTTGTCGAGCAGATTTAAATTTTTGAGCAGATGAATGTTTTGAAAAATAAAACCCATTTTGGTCAAGCGCAGACTTGCCAGCTCTTTCTCGGGAAATGCTGATATCTGCTTGCCGTTGAAAAACACACTGCCTGCAGTGATCTGATCCATGCCACTGATGTTATAGAGCAAGGTGGATTTACCCGAACCGGATGGGCCCATAATGGAGACAAACTCTCCTTTTTTGAGTTGTAGATTAATATCTTTCAGAATACGATGTTCTTCATTCTCGCCAATCGCTACGGATTTATTCACATCTCTAGCTTCTAGTATGGTAGTCATATTGGTTATGCCTCCCTATTCCACAATCATTTTCGAAATGCTAGTTTCCCGAATCGACTGAATGCTGATCCAGGCTGTAATGATGATCGTTCCTGCCAGTAGCAATGGACAGAGCACATACGACTGCACCGGATCAATCACAAATACAATCTTTGAGGCACCAAATGAGGACATAATGCCACTAACCAGCATTGGCCCCAGTGTATTGGATAAGACTGTGCCTGCCGCGACACCTACAATCAGGATAACTAATGACATCACGACATACTTCAATTTGATCTTGGATAAAGCAAAACCGATGCTTCGCAATACAGCAATTTCATTGTTATCTTTGGCGACCATCATCTGTAGGAACAGTGAGGTAATCAAAATGGAAATGAATACTCCACTGGTCAGTGCCAGAGTGGTTACCAGCTTCAATTGCTGAATCGTGCCACCAAGTGTTTGATTCAAGTAACCTTGAAGGTCCGTTACACGTGCCGGTGAGAAGTCTTTCTCATACGCTGCAATTTTGCTAGCCATGACTCCACGATCTTTTAGATCCAAGCTGACGACATACCACAGCACACTCTCCTTGTTGTAAGGTAATCGTGCCTTCGCTGTTTTTCCGCCATTGGTCACATCCTGATAGATGCCACTGACGGTCATCACCTGATCTTTACCTCCCACCAGCAAGGTCAACTGATCCCCTGTTTTGAGTTTGAGTTCGCTGCTGCTCGCATCCGATAGAGCAATCTCCCGATCTGTTGCTGGTGCGTCCCCGCTCAGATATGACAAAGGAAAAATGCTGAAATCTCCGCTCTCCACGCTGAGATTATCGTAGCTACCTTCGCCATTACGAATCTTGAACTGGCTCGTTACGAGAGGTGAATATTTCTGAACATCTGCGTCATTCTCAATCTCGTTAAGCAGTTGGGCATAACGTTGCTCTACGTCGTCGGTATGCCTAAGATCGATTCGAATATCACTTTGCCCTACCCCCATATAAGATATGAAGCTCGGCGCCTGCAGTGTATTCAAAAAGTTAAGTGGCACAATCATAATAAAAGAGCTGACGATAAACACGAATAATAACAAACGGAACATTTTCACACGCTGCACCACATCCTTAAGTCCAAGGAAAATAGGCACGGAAGACCAGCGATTACGAGACAGTCTTAGACGGTTCCGCACAATCTTGGTATCGCCCAAACTTCCGGTACGAAGGGCTTCCACTGCGGAGATTGAACGAAAACGACGAAGCACGGCACGACAGAATAGGACAACCATGGTGAATATCAAACCCGCTGCAAGCAGAGGTACGGCGAAATGCAGTAATGTAGCCGGTGCTTTCCCCATATACAGCATAATGTTAGATACAAAAACCTGATTCACCCCAATGGAAGCTACATATCCCAGAATGGAAGCCAAACCGGCCATAAACACATATTTGACCAGATAGAGCCGCTTGATATCCTTCTCCGCAATACCGATGGCTTTCATCACGCTGATCTCGCGGTAATCCTCTTCAATGGTTGCGAGCATGGTAAAACGAATGCATAACATCGCAATAAGAATCAGTACGAGACTGACCAAAATAATGACGGCTGCAATAATTCCGTCTGTCATCGCATTGAGCAGCTGGAACAAACCATAGGTCACTACTGGGCCAGCGTTAGGAAGCCCTGCATTTTGATAGGCTTGAGTGAACTCACTCGTTTTGGCGGGATCGTGCAGACGAAACTCAATGAGATATTCTATCTCTCCGACACCCTGCTTCAATTGATTCAGATCATTCGGGCTTACGATAAAACGTTTGGAGTGCACGACAGATGGATTCATTTGTGCATCACGCACAAAATCAACAATGGTGTATAAACGCTCAAACGCCCCATTATTGATCCGAACCTGGTCTCCGATATTTAGTTTATTCTGCTGCAAATAGTACACGGGCACAGCGATCTCACCATCACGAACCTGGATAATTTCACTGTTCAGATTCAGCAAATAATCGAATTGCTGATTTTGTGTAACCAGATCAATATCCATGACGGTATTTTTCTCGGACTCAGCCCCGAGATACAGGTTAGCTCCGTCAATATTGACCATCTCGACAATCTGATGCTGTTCAACCATTGCATTTCCTTCGGCCCAGGTGTTCACTTGGACCTGATCCAGCTGTCCAGCGTGCATTTGCACAAAATGAGGTGTCTTCGATTCAGAGAACAGATACTGTATGGAACTCGTCAGCTCCATGATCATTCGAGAACCAGAAGATACCAGCAATGCAGCGAGCAGAACAAAAATAAACAGGGCCGCCGTAATTCCTTTTTTCCTCATCAAGTCGTTTCTCAGCATTCTCAGCAGCATAAACTAACATGGCTCCTCCCATCTACTCTACTATGTTTAGTCTTTCTAACTCTGGGTCATAAAGCTTGTCAGATAACACGCCACCGTTGCAGGATGGTGCATGACAAACATATGTGTACCTTCTCTAATGGTCTGGAGCTTCATCGGGACATCAAAATAAGGTTCCCACTTGAGCACTGATTGAAGGGGAACGGCATTGTCCCGTTCTCCCCGCAGATACAGTACTGGCAGTGAAATAGGCTGATATTCAAGTGTTGCTGCGGATTCCAGCATTCGAAAATCCGCCCGTATTACAGGCATGAAGTACTGCAAAAGTTCTTTTTCATGGATAAGCTCTTTCGGCAGACCGTCATAAGAAAAGAGTTGATGAATCAGTTGATCATCAGACATCTGGTCGTAGCGGTTGACCCCACAATCGGCAGGTGTGTTGCAGGCTGATAACACAAGCCTTAATGTTTGAGCTACATCTGGGAGCTCCTTCTGGATCCGCTCGGCAACATAATAAGCGGCAATCCCGCCCAAGCTGTGTCCAAACAACGTTGCACCAGGTTCGATTATTGGCAACAGCTCTTTTATGTAAAGGTCTACAAGCTGCTGCATATGTTCCAAAGGCTGTTCAGCATTCATCCCATGACCGGGAGGTGTGAACGCCCATATTTCTGTATCCGGAAGGTAAGGCACTAGAGGATAAAAACTCTGAGCATATCCACCCAGATAAGGAAAACAGATTAGCTGCCTGTTCCCCTGTCCCTTTTGCAGTCGTTCAAGGTAAGTCTGTGCCATCGATCTTCACCACCGTTAATTTCTTTATTTCTATTCAAAACATATGCAGGGAATGCTTGGAGCGTTGTGTCGACTTTCTTAGAACCAAAAACCACATTGCTGTTTCACTCCTGCCAAATTGTTACTTTGGAATCATTTGTAACTAAATGAATTAATTTGTAGATATCCACATTATATAATCGCTCTCTCATTTGTCAATTCGTACATATTTTTCTATTATGTCGAGTGTTTCTACATATTTCTTCTCGTATACGCAATGAATCTATTATAAATAGTTCTATTTAACTTAAAATTTCCGAGACTTAAATACCATTTTTACATATATGCAACAATCAATGTTTCTTTTTTAACACTTCCAAAGAACCACCTCTCATTTATTTCATGTTCAAAAAAATTGAATAACCATTTGGTTGATTCTTTCCACCCAAATATTCAGACTACTTAAGTCGTCTTTGTGGATAATAAAAATTGACAATAGTTTATAATGTAACTATTATAGTTACATAGATGAAAATATTGCTTCACATATCCACAGCTGCTCCTTGG
This sequence comes from Paenibacillus sp., assembly GCA_017512705.1. GTDB lineage: Bacteria > Bacillota > Bacilli > Paenibacillales > Paenibacillaceae > Paenibacillus. Next base: position 14,457 of record JAFWEX010000022.1, on the reverse strand, counting down.
AAGTTGTGTAACCTTATCACTCCGCAGGCAAGCTGTACATACACGATTGTTCGACAAGAATTTGCTAAGATGCAAATGTTGCAGACTACATTTTAGGAGGAAACAAAATGAAATTGTTAGTTACAGGTGCTACAGGTAAGCTTGGTTCACTGGTCGTAGAAGCACTGTTGAAAATGAATGCCACTGCCGACTTGGCTGTTAGTGTGCGTTCACCGGAAAAAGCAGAAGCATTGCGCTCCCAAGGTGTAGATGTTCGTCACGGTGATTTCGATCAACCCGAGACACTGGCAAAAGCTTTTGACGGTGTAGACCGCTTGCTGCTCATCTCCACAGACGGTGATAACGAAACACGTATTCGTCAGCACCTAACTGCTGTTCAGGCTGCCAAAAAAGCAAGTGTCGGTTACATCGCATATACAAGTGTTGTCAACGCCGAGCATAACCCGCTCTCCCTTGCTGAGGTGCACCGCAAGACAGAACAAGCAATTCGTGAGTCAGGTATCCCGTATACCTTCCTGCGGAATAACTGGTACCTTGAAAATGAGGCTGGAAGTGTACAAGCTGTTACTCAGGGCGCGCCTTGGGTACATGCAACGAATGACAGCCAAGTGGGCTGGGCTACCCGCCGTGATTATGCTGAAGCTGCTGCTATAGTACTTGCAGGTGAAGGACATGAGAACAAGGTCTATGAATTGTCTGGTAAACTGCGCACACAAGCTGAGCTTGCTGCGATTGCTGGTGAAGTGCTTGGACAGGAAATTAACGTACAAAATGTGGACGATGCTGCTTACGCGGACATCATGAAAGGGGCAGGTTTGCCTGATTTTGTCGTGTCCATGCTGGTTGAAATGCAGGGAGCAATCCGCCAAGGCGCACTAGCAGTTGAGAGCGATGAGTTGGAAACATTGCTTGGACGTCCAGCTCAACCGTTAAGTGAAGGCTTGAAGGCCATTTTGGGTAAATAAATCAGTCATCTGATTTTGATAAATGCTCACTACTAAAAAGGGTTGTTCCTGTCAATGAATGACATGCGGAACAACCCTTTTTCTTATTTGTACACTCTGAACAAAATTCAGCAATGGTCAACATACAGCAAGCATCCAGCTTATCATTGCTCGATATAACGTGCAGGCACAACATCAGCTAGCCAAATATTATCGTTGCCATGGTAAAAAAGAATACCTTCACGTGCAGCCTGCTCAGCCTGAACACGTAGAATAACAGGTTGATTATCTCGCCTTTGCCCAACCTGACGTGCTGTGTCTATATCAGCCGATAGATGCACATACTGCCGTTGCCGAGGCTGCAGACCATGTTCCATAATAGAAGCCACAGCCCGACCTGGTGTTCCATGGTACAACCACCGGGGAGGCTCAGCAGCTATTTTAGTTATTTTTTGTGGAATGGAATGACCATACAGTGCACGAATTCGCCCCGCACTCATCTCGTGCCTCTTTTTCTCCGAACCTGCGATCATCTTCTCTAGATCTTCTTCCGTAACGTTACGCCACCCCGGGCTTTCATGCAGAGCAACGAGCAATTGCGGAATCTCTACCCAGCCCTCTTCATCCAGTTCAAGCTCGTATTCCCATGGAGCATGCCGCAATGCATATGAGAGCTCTTTACTTAATTTCATGTAGTTCATAGCGCACTCCCCTTATCTATCCTTGCTGCTGAACTGCTGCCAGAATCTCTTGAATGTTACGTGCCAGTGCTTCGTGATCCTCTTGCGCAAACTGAATATGTCCGTTAATACCACGATGAATAATCGTATTCATCACTGGATGCGCCTCCTCATTAGATGCAACTCGAATCAGATCATCAGCAAAATCAACCGCTTGCTGTTCGCTATAATTAAACGGCTTGATGAGCATTCGAATACTTAGTGCATGTGCTTGGGGTTCTGCCAAGCGGTCCCGATGAGTAATACTGTATATCGCGCCAAAACCAAACGCCGCCAAAACCTGACGCTGTAATTCAGTCGTATCTGCAAGTGGTGTGCCGATCAGTTCACAGAGCTGATCCACCATGTGCTCCAGTTCAGCTGCTGCCGCACTCAGAATAACGTCATCTTGATTGTTAATATTCATAGTCTCATTCATAGAATCATCCATTTCCACATTCTCCGTTCTATATTTAATACCAAAATAATGAAAAAACCAAATCTTCTCACTCAAGAGTTGATTTGGTTTACATGTAAGAACACAGTGTTCCTCTGCACATTCACAAAAAAAGTCCAGCGTTATGCCGTCTCATGCTGCTTCTTCGGCTCCGGCTCGTAGACCTGGGTATGCTCATTCTCTTCAAGCATCCACTCTACGGTACCTGGCTTGCGTACCTTCCACACCAAGGCTTGAACACGCAGCGATCTTCTGACCCAAGACAGAGAAGTACAGCGTTTCTCAGAACGAACCGTCAGTCCCCAATGAATCACTCGGGCAAGCCATGGACTCACATATTCGTTATGCTTACGTACCGAAGGCAGTTCATCTTGAAACAAACGTTGCTTGACATCCATTGGTGGCTGTCCACAGGTCCAATAATGAAGCAGTGCGGACAAACTGTAGATATCCGACATTGGCCCCTGCAACGATTTCTCAGAATAAAATTCAAGAGGCGAGTACCCTTTCGATGTGAAAATGGACTGCTTATCTCCGTTCTGGATCGGCCAGCGAACGGCTGAACCAAAGTCGAGCAACTTAGGTGTGCCATCCTCCATTACGAGTACATTGGACGGCTTGATGTCACGATGGAGAATGCCTTGTTTATGTATATATTCCACCGTATCCACCAGCGGGAGCAGGGTACTGGTAATAAAATCGGCCTGCATCGCATGATTACGCTCTTTCAGATATTCTGTCAGGATTATACCGGGACAATATTCCGTGACCACATATCCCGTATCATTGGCTTCAAAGTGGTCCACATATGAAATAATATGCGGATGATGAAGTGAAGACAGCAGCTCCCCTTCCTGAAGAAAGACAGACAACAATTCCTGAAATTGCCCTCCATATCCCCGGGAAGCACAGTATACACTGCGCTTATTGGACTGACGTGCAGCAATGCGATGGGGGAAAAATTCCTTGATGGCTACTTTCGAACCGGTGTGACGATTCCGTCCAACATACACAATAGCCAGTTCACTGCTAGACAGAACCTGTCTTACCTGATATGTATCATTTAGAATGACATTGCGCTGTAATGCCATGTTCCAGTTATCTTTTCTCATATCCAACCTCTTTTCAACCTTGTCGATCGGAAGACTTGGCGCTTGACTGTGTTTGATTCATTATATGCATCTTTCATGAGTACTTCTAAGATGCCGGTCGATTGCCAACCATCCATATAAACCAAATTGCACAGTTTGAAACATTTTTCTTGCACCATGATGATATTCTTCATGCTTCCATTTACTATTTCAAAGATATATACGCACTCTTCTATAAATAGTATCGACAGGAGGGGCAAATTCGTTAATTTAATTCAAAAAAATACGAATTGCCCCATTTCTTTAGGTTTTTTTTAGGATTAAACAACGACCTGGATCGTTTTCCCTCCAAAACTATTTCCCATAATGCTCGGTTAAAAACTGCTGGATCTCTTCATTCATCTCATGTAATACATCCTGAGAAGGGAAATGCCCCGTATCATATTTAATGGCTCGTACATTCGATATAATCTGACGTGCACGGTCAATACATTTATCCGCCGGGAAAAAGACGTCCTTCTCCCCCACCAGTAGCAACGTAGGCGCATTATAGTTCTTAAGCTCTTCCCGTTCTGCAAGCTTAGGTAAATCTTGTTCCAGACTGACATACTTGAATATTTTACCAATCAGATTTTTGTCCGCTTCCTTCATACAATGGCATGACAGGTTATCCGTGATCTTTTGCAAAGAAGCTGGCGAAGAAGTCATACGATACTTGACGAGTGGAAGTGTAATGTCCTGAGCAGTCTTCATTCTGGAACTAAGCGCGAGGCCCGCAGGTGCGACCAGCACTGAACACGCAATACGCTCCGGAATATACGTAGCCAATCTGAGAATAATACCGCCCCCAAATGAAGGACCAATGAATGCACTTTGCTCAATGTTGTAATGGTCCAGAAGATCAGATACCCACAGGGCTAAGCTGTCAAAACGGGATGAAATGCTCGTTTCCTCGCTATACCCAGGATGACCAATCGTATCCGGCGCTATGATCCGATAGGATTGAAATAACGAAGAGAACCAGGATAATGTCATCGGATTCACACAGTTACCGCCTTGAAGAATAAACAAGGGCATGCCATCTTCCGGCCCCGTTAACAATACATGTGTTTTTCCAAAACGTGTCTCGACATATTCTCTTGTAACTCCTTCACCCAGCGCATTCAAATATATCTCGTACTCTTCTAGAATACTGCTCTTGCCTTCTTCACTTCTATAAATGGAACTCATGTCTGCCTCCTGCAATGTTATACTCATCTCACCTGTTCCAGTGACTCAGACCTGAAATTTCCGGTCCAAAAAAGATAAGGAGGACCTGTAGCAGGCTCCTCCATATGTGCGACTTATCATATGCTGATGATTATAGAATGGAAATTGGATATTGTAAATATCGATTCTAATAGACAAGCATAGAGTTTTTTTATTTTAAGGATAAAGAATTACTTCCGCCCATAATCCGCCTTGATCTCACCCCACTGTTTGGTCTGCCATTTCAATACTTTATTGGTATACGTATTCGTACGAAGCCACTGCTCTGCCCGATCAATCATCCGCCAAATCTCCTCAGTCGAGTTGTCCCGCGGCAACGTTGTGGCGACTTTTTTTTGCTTCAACCATTTCATTGCATTAACGGAATCCGTGTATACCGTTTTGTTGCTACCTTCTTTTTTTAGATAAGCCAGCGCATGTACAATAGCCAGAAATTCACCTAGATTATTCGTGCCTTTCGAGATCGGGCCAACCGAAAAAAGCACCTCGCCTGTACGGGTATCCACCCCTTTGTACTCGACGGGCCCTGGATTGCCTCGTGTTCCAACATCAACGGAGATGCTGTCATAGTCAATTTCCTCCGACGTTTCCATCCCGGCACTTCTACCGCTGGTCCCCGACTTGGATTTGAACTTGGAAGCACCGCTAGTACTGCCTGCGCCTGTTCCCCAGTTTCCTTTCCATCCAGCACGGTATGCCTCTTCAGCAGCTTCTTTGGATTCATATGATTTATATTTGGCGCCGGCATATTGATCGGTCTGAGCTTTGCACGCCGCCCAAGTGTTATATACGCCTGGTTGCTTACCTTCCCATACTACATAATATTTCTGTTTTGCCATGCGTAACCGCTCCTTTGTTTACTGCATCAATTTCCTATTGTAAACGATGAACCATTCAAAATGAAATAGACGCTTTAACTCCAGCTCCAGTGGATTGAAACAATATCTGTATATTTCCAACAATTCCAGAACAGTCTAATAGCTAAAGTATATATCGGAACAGAAAGGATGCTGTGAATGGACTGGATCTGGAAATCCATCTTGCTCGTTCTGATCGGCATGATTCTGCTGCGAATTGCAGGGCGCAAGTCGATCTCACAGATGAGTGTTGCTACAACCGTTATTATGATCTCGATCGGTACAACGATTGTACAACCGATCGCCAATCATGATTTGGGAAAAGCAATTGGCTCCGCCGCAGTATTCATCGCGACATTGCTTGTTGTAGAACAAATACAGATGAAATCCGACTTTTTTGAACGTATAATGAGTGGGCGCTCCAAAGTTGTCATAGAGGATGGCAAAGTCATCATTCCGAATCTGAAACGAATGCGTTATACGATAGATCAGCTAGAGATGCATCTAAGGCAGGCTGGGATAACCAAGATCGATGATGTGCAGACGGCAACCATTGAATCTAACGGCCAGCTCGCCTATATCCTGAAACCGGAAGCGCGTCCCGTGACTATAAGAGATCTGGACCAATTATTGCAAAGCTACGGCTTGGCTCGATCCAGTAATGGGCTACCTCTGTTTGAACAACTTATCGGAGAGAAACAGAGTAAAGGTTCGGCAAATCGTGGGAGAGAGAATGAAGATTCGTCTAATATTTTTGAAGAGGTCAGCAGCGGAAAGCATTCACATCAAGTGGACTCCAAGCTGGAATAGATGTTACTTGGATAGATGTAATAAAGAAAAAGCCGACATCCTCCGGGACTACGGCTCGAATGAAAGAACTCTACAGCTAAACACTCCAGATTCCAGATTATCGTGTGCTCAAATAGGCAATTCCCAAGCCTCCGGTGACCGGATTTCGATAAATCTCACATTCCACCTCAAATACCTCGCCTATGATTTCACGAGTCAAAATATCGGCGGGAGTGCCGTGAACAACAATTTGTCCACGTTTCACCACATAGAGATAATCACAGTAGGCTGCCGCAAGTTCAAGATCATGCAGCGCTGCCAGAATACCGATGTCCAGTCCGCGAACAATATTCAATATTTGGAGCTGGTACTTGATATCCAGATGATTGGTCGGCTCGTCCAGAATGAGAAATTCCGGTTGCTGCGCAAGTACACGTGCCAGAATGACACGTTGCTTCTCCCCGCCGGACAGAGACGTATAATTTCGACCTGCATGTCCAGTCAGCTGCACTTTTTCCAGTGCCATCTCCACAATCTGTTCGTCCTTTGCATTATCGGTCTCCAGCAGTTTTTTGTGCGGTGTACGCCCCATCATAACCATCTCACGAACAGTAAAATCAAAGCTTAACTCATTAAACTGACCTACAACCCCCATCTGCCTGGCCGTGACTTTGGGACTCGATTTCAGAATATCGGTATCTCCCAGCATAACGCTGCCATGCTGCGGTTTAATGACTTTATAAATGCTTTTGAGCAATGTCGATTTGCCGCAGCCATTCGGTCCAATTAACCCGACGAATTGTTTCTCCCTCACCTGAAGTGAAATATCACGCACGATATCTGTATCCTGCACGGAAAAGCATATATTATCGACCGTTAATTGCATGTTATTTTCCTCCAAAGCCATAGCCTTTTTTGACAAGCATGTACATAAACATCGGTGCTCCAATCATCGCTGTAATAATACCGATGGGCAGTTCGACACTGGAGATTAGCGATCTCGCAATGACGTCTGTCCACATCAGAAATATCGCGCCAAACAAGACCGAAACCGGCATCACTTTACGATGATCCGAGCCAACGATCCCTCTCACGATATGCGGAATGATTAATCCGACAAAACCGATCATGCCACAGCTAGCAACCATCACACCTGTTACGAGCGCAGTTAATATCATGTACAATCTGCGATAGACACTCAGGTTAATTCCCAAAGTAACCGCAGCTTCATCACCCAGTAACATCGTGTTTAACACACGGGATTGCAGCAGGAAAAACAATATGGCGGTGAGCACAACCAGCCCTATTAGCGGCAACTTGTTCCAGCCGGAAGCGGCAAGACTGCCCATCGTCCAGAATGTGACTGTTTTGATACCCTCGGCATTGTTCGCAAAATAGATAATGAAATTGGAAAATGCACTGCACAGTGCATTAATGACCATACCTGCAAGCACCAGCTTGACTGATGTCATTTTCCCTCGAATACCGGCCAGTGTCAGAACAAGCAAAGCTGCACCCATGGCTCCAGCAAACGCCCAAAAGGCAACCCCCGTCTGTCCTAACCAGCTAATTGCACCAAACCCGATGAGAATAGCAAAGGTAGCTCCGAGCGAGGCTCCTGAGGAAATACCAAGGATGTAAGGGTCCGCCAGTGGATTCTGGACAGCAGCCTGCATAACCGCACCACATAAGGCGAGACCCGCACCAATGAACATCGCCATTAATACACGTGGAAAGCGAATCTGCCAGATAATATCCGTGAAGGAGCCTGCTGCAAGTGGCTTGCCTCCCCACTCCATTCCCGTTATTTTGGCTAAAAGAATACGATAAGACTCTCCTAGCGGTATACGCACTTGTCCAATTGAGACCGCGATACCTGCAGAAATCAGTACAATCACGATTAATGCTGCAATAAGTAGTGTAAAACCTGTTTTGCTGTGAATCAGGGATTCTTTTTTTCCCAAATGCTGTGTCCCAGCCTGAATCGTCTGTGCCATCTCTTCCCCCATGAATTCTATTAAAATTGTGCGAAACTTAAATTAGCACTTTACAAAGTATTTTCTCGGATTATAATTGAGAATGATTATCTTTGTCAATTAATATACAAACAAAAAGGGGTTATTACCATGTTGAAATGCTCGTCCAGAACCACTTTCTTTGCTGCGCTAGCTCTGTTATTACTACTGCTGTCGGCATGTTCATCCAATACGTCCACACCATCCACAGCCGAAGATACGGCTTCTAAAACAGGGACAACCGAAGCTGCTGCACCTGCGGGAACGGCCAATCAAACGACCTATCCGCTTACTGTTGAAAACTTCTCCATGTCTGGTGAAGGCGGAGAATGGAAACCCAAAGCACAGGTGTTTGATAAGGCACCTGAGCGTGTTGTTGCCAATACTCAATCGGCTGCCGAAATGCTGATCAAGCTGGGCTTGACTGATAAAATGGTTGGGGTTGCTGCACTTTATGGTGCGGTAACACCCGATGTAGCTGACGAATTCGCCAAAATTCCAGTGTTGTCCAACAATTACGTGGGTAAAGAACTTGTTGTTGGTGCCAGCCCGGATCTGGTCTTTGGACGAGGTGATCTGTTTGCTGACGCCGACTGGGGCGTGGGAAGCGTAGACGGACTAAATGAGATGAACATCCGTACCTTCATGCAAACGACCAATCACAAGGGAACACTGGAGAATCTGTACAGCGACATTACACAGCTCGGACAGATTTTTGACGTGCAGGATACAGCTGCTACATTTATCGACAGCCTGAAAGCACGGGCAGAGGCGATTAAAGCCCGTGTTGCCGATCAGCCGGAGCACAGCTTTGCGTATATTGTACCCGCGACAGAAGACAGCATTACCGTAAGCAGCATGCAGAACGATACGTATCAGCTTGATGCACTCAGCCTGTTGAAGCTGAAAAATGTATTTGATGGCGTACAAGGCGAGGTAAGTGTAGAACAGTTGATTACAGCGAATCCAGATTACCTTCTGCTCTCGGCTTACAGCGGTTCACCCGATATCAACAAGCTGATTCAGAATCTGTATGCCAACCCTGCGTTGCAAAGCATGAAAGCTATTCAAAACAAACAAATCTACGTGACCGATTTCAGCCAGTTCTGGGGATACGGATATCAAATTATTGACGGCGTTGAAAAAATGGAAAAAGAAATGAAGGCTAATCCGATCCAATAGTTCGCTATCTCTGCTGCACAAGTGACCTACATCCATCCGTTCATTCATTTATTCATTCATGCATGGCCTGACCCAGAAACAAACGAAGGCATCTTCCCTGTTTCTGGGTTTGTGCTTGACATTAGTTTGACATCAAACTATATTAGATGTATGAAAACAAGAGATGCCGTTTCACTTATATCTAAAATTAAAGAGAAAGCCAGTCGCTATATCCTAACGGAAATGGCAGCACAAGGCATTCACGATCTCGCCACTTCACATGGAGATATCATCTATGCACTCTACAATCATCAGCGCTTGACTATGGCGGAGATTGCCAAGAATATTCGGAAGGATAAATCCACAGTGACCGCGCTTGTCGACAAATTAGTGCGGACAGGATATGTAGCGAAAGAAAGAGATGGAGCCGATTCCCGGATCGTTCACGTTGCTTTGACGGCTAAAGGTGAAGCATTAAAACCAATCTTCGAGGATATTTCACAGCGACTGCTGAACACCTTTTATACCAACATTACGGAGGATGAGAAAAAAGAACTGCTTCGCATTTTGATCAAAATTCACGATAACTTTTAATTTTTTTTGCATTATTAGTTTGATATCAAACTATCGTAAAGGAGAGTTTCATATGACGGATTATACGCAATACTTGCCCAAACACGAGGTGCATCTGATTGGAAAAAACGACCTATATATTGAGCTGTACAGAGGAGATCCGTCTGCCACCCCAGGTAGGAAGATTTCTCCACCACTTCTATTTGTTCACGGAGCATACACAGGAAGCTGGATGTGGAGCAAGTATATTCCCCATTTTGTGGAGAACGGGTGGACTTGCTATGCGTTGAATCTGAGAAGTCATTTCAAAAGCCGAGTGATGGATATGAGCCGAATCACGGTCGACGATTATATGGAAGATATACGCGAAGTGCTCTCCTTGATCGCTGAACCTCCTGTATTGATTGGCTTCAGCATGGGTGGTATCCTCAGTCAAAAGATTGCAGAGACCGCTGATTTGGCAGGATTAATCGTTATTGACTCCAGTATCAGCAAAGAAGTTCATGATGCTATGCCCTACCCTGTTACAGATCGAATTGAATCAGGAGTAATTATGCCTGCTCCGATACGGCCTGAGCTTGAAACGATCGATGAATCCTCGGAGGATATTGCATTTCAACGCCAGTATCTGCAGATGGAGTCCGCCCAAGCATTCCGAACTTTCTCTCCCTTATGCGGAGCTGAAGGAATAAGCATTGATGGGAAGTTGATTCACTGCCCGAGTCTGGTCATCAAAGCCATATTATCCGAAGATGAGAACCAAAGAGGCCAATTAACTGCCAACCAACTAAAGGCAAGTTATGCCGGACTATGGAATACCACACACACAGGTGTACTCGTGGGTCAACGGTATAAGGAAGTCGTCGATATTATGCTGGAATGGCTTGGTTCGATTGATCTGGAATAAAACGAACGAACAAAAAGAGCACCTCCTTGGAGATTGCTCTTTTTGTGACTCGTTTACTCGCTTTTTACTTCATGTAGCGGGAATTATCCCCGTCACATCTGTGCTCTTTTTTTGAACATATAAATAACGGATACGATGACGAACCACGCTGGTGTAACAAACAACGCCACACGTGTATCCTCAGCCAGCGCTAGCACTACAATGACAAAGGCGAGGAATATCAGAACCAAAATGTTGGAGAAAGGGTACAACGGTAATCTGAACTTGCTTTGACGGGCCAACTCAGGCTGGGTACGCTTATACAGTAGATGGCAGATCACCATGACACCCCAGACGAAAATAAAACATACCGTTGATACACTTGTGATCAGTGTAAATACCCCTTCCGGCATAATGTAGTTCAGCACAATGGCGATGAAGATCACCACTGTCGAGAAAAATAACGCATTGGCAGGAACCTTTCTTTGGTTCACACGTGCAAAGGATTGTGGTGCATTCTGATCTTTGGCCATGGAATAGACCATACGGCTTGTACTGAAAATAGCACTGTTACATGCGGATGCCGCTGACGTCAACACGACAAAGTTCACTACCCCAGCCGCTGCAGCAATACCCACCGCCGCAAACACTTGCACAAATGGGCTCTCGGTCGGCACAATGGCACTCCATGGATAGATGCTCATAATAATGAACAGAGCCCCTACATAGAAAAGCAATACCCGGATGGGAATCTGGTTAATGGCTTTGGGAATAACCTTTTCTGGATTCTCCGTTTCTCCTGCCGTTAATCCCACCAGTTCCATACCAACAAAAGCAAAAACGACCATCTGAAACGACAGGATGAAGCCATATAACCCATTAGGGAACATGCCCCCGTGGCTCCAGAGGTTGGTTATAGTTGCAGCCCCCTGATTTGTTGTAAAACCTGTAACAATCATATACAAACCCACCACAATCAGAGCCAAAATAGCCAGCACTTTAATCAGAGCAAACCAAAACTCCATCTCACCAAACAGTTTGACCGTAGCGAGATTCATCACGAGCAAAATGACCAAAGCAATCAGTCCTGGCATCCACTGAGGTACGTTAGGGAACCAGAACTGCGTGTATAAGCCAACCGCGGTAATGTCAGCCATCGCAATAGAAATCCAGCAAAACCAGTAAGTCCAGCCTGTAATAAAGGCCGCCATATTTCCCAGGTAATCACGAACAAAATCTACAAAAGAATGATACTGTAAATTGCTCAGTAGCAGCTCTCCAAGTGCCCTCATAATAAGGAACAACACGATACCTGTAATAATGTAAGCTAGTAGAATGGAAGGGCCCGTTAGTTGAATCGTTTTGCCCGCCCGAGAAACAGGCCTGTTCCGATCGCTCCTCCAATGGCCATCAGCTGTACATGCCTATTCTTCAGTCCTCTTGTTAATGTTTCTTCCTGCATGGTACTCCACCACTCTCTTTCTGTGCATGCTCTCTATGATGCAGAATAATATACCATTTAATATATAATAATCTACCACGAATACCTATCATTACTTTTCACAATCTTTCATATGACAAATAGACCCATTCCCTCTTTTCGCGAAAGCGAGATTGGGTTTGTGTAAATAGATCGTTCAGATCACGGAGATTTTTTCCTTTATTTGTGTTATAATTTTAAAAAACAGATATTTTGAACGCGAATAATATGCGCTGATTCATCCAGTTTCAACTTCGATATGTATCTACAAGGCTACTTATTGTTATTTTTTCCGTTCTATAGATTTTATAGATACCAGCTATACAAAGGAGTTTTTTATATGAACAACAAAATTCCATTCGGTCTAATCATTCTGGCTGTTGCAATCGGTGGTTTTGTGGTGAGCCTCATTGGCCATGACATATTCATGTTGGTATATTCCATTGTGGGGATCTTGGTTATGATACTAAGCTATTCTTATTTTTCTAGAAAAAAGCTGTGATTTGGATTACCTCCCTAAACCAACGATTACCCTAAAAGGGCTGCCCTCCTCATATCGAATGGCCGCCCTTATGTTCTCATCACACATGTATTAGTCCAATTACTTCTGCTTGTAAAACTCATGGTATAGCTTCATTAGCGCCCGCTTCTCAATCCGCGAGACATAACTGCGTGAAATGCCAAGCTCCTTGGCGATCTCGCGCTGCGTCCGTTCTTCTCCGCCAGCCTCCAAGCCAAAGCGTCCAATGACCACTTCTTTCTCCCGATCATCCAAAATGTCGAGATTGCGATAAATTTTACTTTTCTCAATTTTGAGCTGCACACGGTCGACTACATCATCGGCTTCCGTGCCGAGGATATCTATCAGTGTGATTTCATTCCCCTCTTTGTCCGTACCGATGGGGTCATGTAAGGATACGTCTTTGCGTGTTTTTTTCAAGGAACGTAAGTGCATCAGGATTTCGTTTTCAATACATCTTGCGGCGAATGTCGCCAGCTTCGTGCCTTTGCCTTGCTGGAAGCTTTCTATGGCTTTAATCAAACCAATCGTTCCAATCGATATCAGGTCCTCCTGATCTTCGCCCGTATTATCAAACTTCTTGACGATATGTGCCACAAGACGCAGATTGTGTTCTATAAGCAGATTGCGCGAGTGGGCATTGCCTTCAGCCATGAGGCGCAGGTGTTTGGCTTCGTCATCCTCAGCGAGCGGCTGGGGAAACGCATTGTTTTTGACATATGAAACGAGTAACGTTAATTCTTTAATGAACAGAGCTATTGCGGTAAACAATCCGGGCACAGATGACACCTCCTGCAGTTTTACAACGATCTGGCCTGAGCACCTAAGGGAACAGGGTCGATCTATTGTATGTGGGCAGGGGCCCAGATGTGCACGTACCATTAATTCGGCATCAAATAAACCAATCACATAGATCATGATTCCAATAGTGTGTGATACAGTAACTATTCCATTAATGCAGTTAAATCAAGGTTTTAGCTTCTTTATCGGGTCAATTATTCTATATCGTAAACACAATCGTAGAATGATCATCAACACCCTAAAAAGCTAGTCGTAGCAACAATTTTAGCTATTTAGTATTTTTTGTTATTTCATGATTAAAAACTCAAAAAATGTAGGTAGGACAAGGGATTTCAGTGTATTTTAAAATATCAATCGTATGGTAACAGAATTCTTTAAAATGATGACTTATTTATAGATTATTTCAAGAGTCATGTTGAATGATCTGTTTATTTTCATATTTCTTTTTGTATATGGAAAATAACCTGTCGGTTCAACTATCGTATCACATTCACTCTTAGTTCTCTATAAATTGAACAAGCGTTCTTTATGCAACAGGAAATTTTTGTAGGTGATAATAAACTTGTGATATATAATAATAGTCAGTATTTCACTACATATAACAGAGGGGCATACGTCAATGAAAGATAAATTGAAGGGGTTAGTAATCGGCATTTTAATTGGTTCAACTATAACTGGAGCAACAGCGTTTGCAGCAACAAATAGTAAACCAATTAAAGCAGCTATCCAGAAACTGAACCTGTACGTAGATGGAACAAAAAAATCTAATGTAAACGCAATTACATACAATAACACTACTTATGTTTCAGTTAGAAGTATGAGTAATGCGTTAGGAAAAAGTGTAACACTACGAGAGGACAACTTATATATCGGAAAATCTCCAAAATTAAACATT
>JAFWEX010000003.1 GCA_017512705.1 Paenibacillus sp. | reverse complement strand
TGCGTAGTGCGTGTACTTCATGCCCGGCGAGCGCGGCGCCGGGCTGGAGCTGTCGCCCCCGGACCCTTCGGCGAGAAGCGCCGGGTCCGTGGCGACACGGGCGGCCACGGCGGACAGCTGTTCCGCCGTGATGCCGCCAGGGCGCAGGATGGTGACGGTACCATCGTCACCGGCCTGCACCACTGTGGACTCGACGCCCACCCCGGTGGGGCCGCCGTCCACAATGCCGCCGATGCGGCCATCCAGATCCTCCCGCACATGTGCGGCGAGGGTCGGGCTAGGCCGCCCGGAGCGGTTCGCGCTCGGGGCAGCCACCGGGCATGCCGCCGCGGCGATGAGTGGCAGGGCCACCGGGTGATCCGGCATGCGCACGGCCACCGTATCCAAACCGGCGGTGACCCGCGGGGACACCGCCCCTGGCCTAACCGGCAGCACCAGCGTTAGCGGCCCTGGCCAGAAGGCCGTCATCAGCGCTTCCGCCGTATCGTTCACCTCAGTGACCAGATCATGCAGCTGGTCACGGTGCGCGATATGCACAATCAGCGGATTGTCGGAAGGCCGCCCTTTGGCGGCAAATACCGCCTCGACCGCTTCTGTGCTGCGCGCATCTGCGCCGAGGCCGTAGACCGTCTCGGTCGGGAAGGCAACCGTCTTCCCTTGACGAAGGCAGGCCGCGGCTGCCTGCAAGTCAGCAAGCGCCGTCTCACGGTCGGCGCTCCCCTTTTTCGCATCCGCTTCCCCATCCTGCTCATGCAACAGCGCTCTGACATCCCAATAAGCGGTATGCGGTTCCTGCTTGCCTTGCTCTGTTGCTGCACGGTCATGCTTGTCCCCTAACGAGGTATATGGCAACTCATTTTGCTCTCTGTTCATATTAATCATCATCCCTAAACTTCAAGTAGGTTCAAATTCAGTACATATAAGTATACCATATCTGTCACGTTTCAGGTTTGATCCAGCCACAATGCCAATCCCTGTATAACCTCCATCATGCAATAAAGGGAAGTTCCTGCGCATCTGCAACGAAAACTCCCCTTGTTCTGACCTATATGCTATTAATACCTAAATTTTAATGTTATTAAAACCTTGTTAAGTGAATAACCCTGTTACCCAATCCCATAATTTTACGGCCACATCCCACAGGAAGAATCTCGCTTCTGGTGTCTCTCCCTGCACCGTCGCTTTAACCTCCACCCCACCCGCAGTTGCTGCAGAGACTGTCTCTGGCTTCGCCAGTGCATCTCCTGTACTTGCATCAATGAAACACAGAGGCGGGAACAATACGCACCACCAGTTCTGTCCCTTGCCTTCGCCCAGCGTAATCCGCACCGCTTCATATTCACCCGCCGGATACACCGTACCCCCATACAGCTTTGTTGGAAAAGGAACCGTCCCCAGCTCCACCTGATAATCATAAGTCAGCCCACGCTTATTTAATTCCTCGCCTACCCGATCTTCTATCTCTGACAGATGCTCCAGAATAACATGACGCGCCTGTTCCAGACTTTGTGGATTCTCCAACGCTCCAACCCACTCGCCCATCTGTGCAACGACCGCATCCCGAATCTCTCGTTTCACAAGCTGATCTCCAGCCGCATCCGAATTTGCTAGAATCCGCAAACGAATCGATTGTTCCGGAATGGCTGCAGCAGCAACCGCCGCATCGGTTTTCTGACCTTCCCACATCATCATAATCATCATAAGACAAGCGATAATAAGTCCAATTTGTTTTACAATTCGTCTGTTCATCCCGTTCTCCCCCTCGGCTCCGATATCCACATCCAACTCTCTCATGTCTATCAGTATGCCCGGCCAAGGAAGAAGTAAACCTAGCAAATTCACAAATCTATTTACATTTTCGTAGAGACGAATCATCTGCTTGTTAAAGAGGCCATTCAGGCAAAAGCAAAAGAAGAAAGACAGCTACATCGAGCTGTCTCCTTTTGGTACTACCGAGCTATCCTCTTTTTTGATCAAACTCCAGATCCGCTTCATGATGGATGGCGTATTCTCCTCTGGAAACAGTTCATCTTCGTCCTCGTCACCATACAGTTTAATGCTCATCACCAGTCCAATACAGGCCATGTTAATTAGCAAAGACGTTCCGCCATAACTGATAAATGGTAGCGTAATGCCCGTCAGTGGCATGAGACCGAGGAATGCCCCTATATTTTCAAACACCTGATAGAGAAACATACCGATAATCCCTACAATGATAATAGGTCCGGCCCGTTCTTTGCACCCCAGCGCAATCAAAACCATCCGGTGGATGAGGATAAAATATAACAAAAGTAATAGAGATGCTCCTACAAAACCGAATTCCTCCGCAACCACGACAAAGATCGAATCCGAGTATGTATACGGTACACGTCCACTTTGGACTGAGGTTCCTTCCAGAAATCCTTTGCCCATGACCCCACCTGATCCGATAGCAAGTCCTGCATTTTTGGTATGCCACATGGCTTTCGCAGTTGCTTTTTCGGGAACAAGCCACGGATCGATCCGTTCAGCCCAGTGCTCACGTTTAATCTTTTCTAAAAAGGTGAACACCTCGTCATGGTAGAACGTATATGCTTTGATAAACCCAACAAAGACCGAACCTATAATAACCAGCCCGATTAACGCATGTTTCAGTTTGATATTGCCGATCCACAAAACCGCAACCAAGATCACTACATACCCCAGTGCATTCCCCAAGTCATTCTGGGCCATCACGAGTGCGAAGGGGATAAACGTCCAGCATCCAATAGGTACAACATCTCTCCAGAACCCTAACGCATCGCGCTTTCGCCTTACTATTAAATGAGCAAGAAACAAAATGAGAATCATCTTGAAAAGCTCGGCAGGTTGAAACGAAATACTCTCGTTGATCTTCAGCCATCCATTCGCGTTATTAACTGTACTTCCAAGTACATTGGCTAAGAATAGAAAAATAATGCCGATGCCATATAGAAGAAACCCGTATTTCAAATATATCTTATAATTGACCAAACTAATTCCAAATATAGCGATAAATCCAGCTACATAGAAATACATAGTTTTGACATGATGATTCGTTAAATTGGGATCAAAACGTGTACCACTATAAATAGCAACAACACTGATAATCATGAATAACAACAATACAAAAAGAATGACACCATCCAGCTTTTTTACCGTTCTCCACATGATGTTTGAATATCCCCCTAGTTCACACATCTTTTTCCCAATAATGATCAATAATTCCATTGTACCTCAGTGAATGGGAGAATGGAATTCCGGTTGGCCCATGTGAATGAAAACAAAAACACCTCGGAACCGATCTCTCCAGGCAGTACCGGAAAAATCAGTCCCAAGGTTTCTATGAATGGTTTAACGATATATTTATGGTTCGAGCTTGCATATAAGCCTCATTGAAAAATGAAAGGCATTCATGTTCAGTGTACGGATTACTCCTGCTGCACAGGTTTGCGTCTGAACAGCTTCATCACCAATTCCGTAATGCTCGGTTGCTCCGCCGACCCCAGAATATCTTCGTTTTCTTCGGTGTGCACTTTGATACTCATGACAATGCCCATACTAATCATATTCAGTATAAGCGATGTTCCCCCTGAACTGATAAACGGCAGTGTGATTCCTGTCAGCGGCATCAAACCGATGAACGGGCCGATGTTAACAAAGATCTGATACAGCAGCATCGCAATAATACCTACGATAAGGTAAGGGCCTGCCCGATCTTTACATTCTAGCGCAATGAGCACGAGCCTGTGGATCAGAATGAAATACAACAGGAGCAATACCGACGCCCCAATAAAGCCGAATTCCTCTGCAATTTGCACAAAGATCGAGTCCGCATAGGCCAGCGGCACACGATTGGATTGGATCGTCGTGCCCTCCAAATACCCCTTGCCTGTGATTCCGCCGGAGCCGATAGCGAGCTTCGCATTATAGGTCTGCCACAGTACGTCTCTGGACGTCTGCTCCGGTACAAGCCAAGGATCAAAACGATCTGCCCAGTGTGAGCGTCCAATGTCATTCAGAAACTTGACGATCTCATCATGGTAATGAATATACGCCTGGGTACCCCCGATAAATGCAGCCACCGCAATGACAAAACCGATCAGTGCATGAGCAAACTTGATGTTACCGATCCAGAGCAGACCAATCAGGATAATCACATAGCTTAGTGCGTTCCCCAAGTCATTCTGGAGTAATACTAACAGTAGAGGTGGCAGCACACAGAGGGAGACCGGGATGACATCCCGCCCGAAATAAAGGGTCCTGTTTCGCTTGCGTGCAAGTAACGCTGAAAGAAATACAATCAAACACAGCTTGAACAGCTCGGCAGGCTGCAAACTGATTCCGAAGATCGAGAGCCAGCCTTTGGCACCATAGTATTCCTGACCAATAAACATGACCAGAAGCAATAGCAGCATACCTACGCCGTAGATATATAAATAGTTTTTAATAATGAATTTGTAGTTGATCATCGACATTCCGAAGAAAACGATGAAGCCTAAAATATAAAAGATCACTGCACTTCGTGTTAGACCTTCCAGCTTCGGACGACCAAACGTGGTGCTATAAATAGATAACAAGCTGATGACCATTAGAATCACCAGAATAAAAACGATGGAGTAGTCGATCTTTTTGAATTTATGCAGCATGTAGTTATGTTCCCCCAAGCATTCAGAAAATCTTCGGCATACCCCATTGTAGAGCATTTTAAGGCAAAAATGAAACTGAAGTTACCTTACATTTTTGTCACTCGTGTCTAGATTCGGACCCCCAGAACATGCCGCTCGATGCCGGCGAGATCTGGAACAATGATAATCTCCGGCCAACACCCCGCCGATTCCAGCAGCGCTGCCACGTCCCGAGCCTGACCCATGCCCAGCTCGAATCCGATAATCTGCGGCGGCGCAGGCAGCAGCTTCAACTGCTCCAGCATGATGCGGTACGGGGCAAGCCCGTCCGGACCACCATCCAGTGCGAGGCGCGGCTCATGATCGCGCACCTCCTGTTGCAACCCGGCGATATCGTCCGCCGGGATGTAGGGCGGGTTGGACACCAGGATGTCCAACCGTTCTCCAGCGAACGGAGCAAGCAGATCGCCTTCACGGAAGTCGATCTGTACGCCGTTCGCTGCCGCGTTGCGCGCGGCCACTTGCAGGGCGTCCGCCGAGAGATCCCCGGCGGCCACCTGCCACTGCGGGCGAAGCGAAGCCATCGTCACCGCGATGGCACCGCTGCCCGTGCCAATATCGACGGCGCGCACTGTGTCGCCGCCGCCCACAAACACGCGGTCTGCTTCGCGCAGCACAGCCTCGACCAGCAGCTCCGTCTCCGGCCGCGGGATCAGCACGGCCGGTGTGACCTCGAACGGCAGCCCGTAAAATTCCTGGCTGCCGATAATGTACTGCGCCGGCTCACCCTTAGCCTTGCGCGTGACGGCGTCTTCCCAGCGGCTGCGCAGCTCGCTGGGGAACGGCTCCGGCTGCATCATGTAGTACCGGGCGCCATAGACGCCCAGTACATGCTCCAGCAGCAGCCGGGCATTATTGTGCGGCTCGTACACGCCGCACTTCTCCAAAAAAGAGGAAGCCTCGACGAAGGCTTCCCGGCAACTCTGCTCCGGCGTCATGACAAACTGCGCGCGCGTCACAGATTATTCTCCTCTTTCCATCATTTCCGTCTGCTCCGCAATCGTCAGTGCAGACAGAATATCTTCGATCTCTCCGTTCATCACCTGATCCAGCTTGTGCATCGTCAGACCGATGCGGTGATCGGTAACACGGCTTTGTGGGAAATTGTACGTGCGGATCCGTTCACTACGGTCACCTGTTCCCACTTTGCTTTTACGTTCCACAGAGATTTTCGCTTCTTCTTCCATTCGTTTCATATCGAAGATACGTGTGCGCAGAACCTGCAACGCCTTATCCTTGTTGGAGTTCTGAGATTTTCCATCCTGACATGTAGCTACGATGCCCGTTGGGATGTGAGTTACCCGTACTGCTGACTTGGTCGTGTTAACCGATTGTCCACCGGCACCACTGGAACAGAACGTATCTACACGAATGTCTTTATCGTGAATTTCAATATCAAAATCTTCTGCCTCCGGCATCACTGCAACGGTTGAAGTGGAGGTATGAATCCGTCCGCCGGATTCCGTTGTCGGAATACGTTGTACACGGTGTGCACCACTCTCGTATTTCATTTTGCTGTACGCGCCACGACCGTTGATCATGAACACAACCTCTTTAAAACCACCGAGGTCATTCGTATTCACATCCATTAGTTCCACTTTCCAGCCCTGTGCATCTGCATAACGGGTATACATCCGGTACAGATCCGCTGCAAACAATGCCGCTTCATCTCCACCAGCCGCACCGCGAATTTCAACAATGACGTTTTTATCGTCATTCGGGTCCTTAGGTAGCATGAGTACACGAATCAGTTCATCCAGTTCTTTCTGGCGAGCAGACAGTTCTTCGATCTCCATCTTCACCATCTCGCGCATCTCATCGTCCAGCTTCTCGCCCTGCATTTCCTTGGCCGCTTCCAGATCTTCGCTGACCTGTTTGTATTCATTATATGCATCATATGTCGGCTGAAGATCGGATTGCTCCTTAGAATATTCACGCAACTTTTTGTTATCGCTAGCTACATCCGGGTCACACAAAAGCTCGCTCAGCTTGTCATAACGATCGGCTAACGCCTGCAATTTATCCAACATGTATAGTCACCTCACGTTTTATTTTTGTCATGCACATGTCCATTTCCATACAAATTTCACATGCACCATTCGTACTACCTATTTATAGTTCTAAATTCTACAATACACAGGATTCTTCCCTGAATCCCCTGACCGCAGCCTGTCATTCACAGTGTTATATATGATCGACGTATAAACTCGCTACAACGTCATCAAATCCTTTACTTTTAGAGTAATATAAAAAATCGCTATGTCCAGAAAACCCACGTCTTATCTCATCGGTTAGAAACGATAAATTCATGGGTATACGACTCTTAATTATAGCATATTCTTATACTTCTGAATAGCAACAGTTCACGGAGTAAATATTAGCAAGCAGAGGATCATATCGAACCCATCGGGACTTTTTCTCCAATGTTGCCACCTCCTTCAAGGGTACTTCTTTCCTTTTATTATATCCATCACGAGTAAACAATCCAGTGAAAACGTCGTCATAATCATCTCCGCATCTGTATCCCTTTTACTCCCGGATCATATATGACACCAAAAAAGCACTATTCTCTACAGTAGAGAACAGTGCTGTTCTAGTCTAAAAATGATTTTTCGGTTGAGATAGCACTCGGGTGATGTATAAGGTTTCACCTTGTGTTGCAAATAACCTTGTCCGATTTGGATTACACGTTATTTTTCTATTACACGTTGAAACGGAAGTGTATCACGTCGCCGTCATTCACCACGTATTCCTTACCTTCCAGACGCAGTTGACCACGCTCTTTGGCACCGTTCATGGAACCTGCTGCTACGAGGTCTTCGTAGGAAACAACCTCTGCACGGATAAATCCGCGTTCGAAGTCGGTGTGAATGACACCCGCTGCGCCAGGCGCTTTTGTTCCTTTACGGATCGTCCATGCACGAACTTCTTGTACACCTGCTGTAAAGTATGTGTACAGGCCGAGCAATTTGTAAGCTGCCTTGATCAGCAGGTTCAGACCGGAATCCTGAATACCCAGCTCTTCGAGGAACATTTGTTTATCTTCGCCTTCCAGCTCGGAGATTTCTTCCTCCACTTTTGCACTGATTGGCACCACTTCTGCGTTTTCAGCAGCAGCGAACTCTCTTACTTTTTGCACATATGCATTGTTCGCTACATCACCGATTTCGTCTTCAGCTACGTTTGCAGCATACAAAACAGGCTTCAGCGTAAGCAAGTGCAGATCACGCACGATCAAGCGCTCCTCATCGGACAACTCCATACTACGGGCTGGCATATCTTCGTAAAGAACCGCTTTGACTTTCTCCAATACTTCCACTTCTTGAGCAGCCGTTTTGTTGCCGCCCTTCATGTTTTTCTTGGAACGTTCGATTTTTTTCTCTACACTCTCGATATCGGCCAGAATCAACTCCAGATTGATCGTCTGGATGTCGCTGATTGGATCGATTTTGCCATCCACGTGAGTAATATTCTCATCGACGAAGCAACGTACCACGTGTACAATCGCATCTACTTCACGGATGTGGGCAAGGAACTTGTTACCCAGACCTTCACCTTTGGAAGCTCCGCGCACCAGACCTGCGATGTCTACGAATTCAAATGCCGTTGGTACTGTTTTTTTCGGTTCAACCAGTTCTGTCAATTTGTCCAAACGCTCATCCGGTACTTCAACGATCCCCACGTTCGGGTCAATTGTACAAAACGGATAGTTCGCCGACTCGGCACCTGCTTGTGTAATTGCGTTAAACAATGTAGATTTACCAACGTTCGGCAGACCTACGATCCCAGCTTTCAAAGCCATGTATATGACAACTCCTCATTCATTACTTGTTCGGTATGGATAATCCTAACCATTATATATGACAAACCCCCAAGGCATCAAGGAACTTCGCTGATTCATCCCCAGTCATTCCAAACTTCAAATCATTGATTCCCCCGTCCATGTGTGCATCCCTTTGGGTTGTACGCTTGAATCATCTTCATTGTTCATTCGTTTTGATTATTTTGATTGCTGGATTAAACCTTAGCCTTAGCCCTTGTTTTTGATTTCTTTGTACATCGTCAAGTCTGTAACTTCATAACCCATTTTGCGATATAAGCTACTCGCCCGCACATTATGTCCAAACACATGCAGACCAATGCGATCTACCCCAAGACTTCGCGCGCACTGTTCGAGCGCCTCCATTGTCTCGGTCCCATATCCTTTGCCACGAAATGCTTCTTCTACTACGATATCCAGCAAAAAGGCTTCCTTGCCCCGGCGATTCTCCGAAACATTAAACCAGATGTACCCGACAATACCGTCCAACGGATGCACCAGATTGTAGACGTATGCCCCTGGCGTCTCTATGCCTTGCGGCAGATAACGCTCATATGATTCCTCTGCCCGCTCAAACGCCTCCTCCGGCGCCCACGTGCCTGCTTCTACTTTTTCCTGTGCAAAATCTGCAATAGAGCGGCTGCGAAAACTCGCAAACTGCTCCGTATTCATGGGGGACAGTTCCATGCCTTCTCCTCCTCATTCGGATGTACTAACTTAGTTGTGATTTTGTAATGTCTCACCGTATTGTACCCTGTTCATTGAACATGCACTGTAAAATAAATGCGACTGCACAAACTTTTGCATACATTCCTGCGTTTATACCTTTATGCGAATTCCACTGAGTTAGAAAGGACGGTTCACTCATGTATACCAGACCCCGTCGGCCCTTTTTCAAAATTAAACTAACATTTGCTCTTGGTCTATTCCTTGTGCTGGGTACACTGGCTGTGATGAGCTTTCTAAATGCCATCGATCCTTTCCGCAGTCTTAGAATTACCATCGACAATCAATCAGACTACGACATCACCCAGATTCAAGCTGGCGTATTAACCGGTGAAAGTTCACTCACAGAAACAGCTTCAGCAGGCAAAAAAAAGGAGTTAGGCTTGCTCTATACGTTGAACAAGGATATCCCCCGCGGCCAAACATTAAAATTTGCTCCACAGTTGAACATCAGAGGCGAAGGTTCTGTTTACGTTACCTTTAGGGACAGCCGGGGCAAAACCTATACGAAAACCGCTTGTGGATATACCGAATGGCTGTCGGGCACTTCTCACATCACTATAACCAATGAAAATGTCACCGTGAATGAAAACTGTATGTAGGTTGGATGATTCTCTTTCTTCACATCTACTTATGTTAAAATATAAGGGCGAGCGACCGGCCAAAGTTTCTCGCCCCGAGGTCGATGGATTACTCCATCGGCTTCAACCTTTTAATATGATTGTACTGATTAATAAGTTCATCGAGTACCATCGACTGGTGGATAACCTGAGGATGAAGAAGTTCGCCATACACTGTTTTTAACTGATGGAGTTTCTCCCTCGCTTCCTCAATACGCGGTTTGAGTTCGTCACGATCCATAACACCCCTCCCTGCTGTACCATTGTAGGATATCCTGCTAATTTACATAAATTCAAATAAACTCCAACAGGATCCGTTTTACTTTTTTTAAATAAATTAAATTCTAAATTATCAATGCAGCACAAAAAAAACCCCCTTCGCAGGGAGCTACTCAGAAGATTTATAATTCAAGATACTTGCTAACTAACCTCCAAGACCATGGCTATTTGTTGTCATTCGGGTACCCGGTTGATTTTCAGCACCTTCTTTTACTGGAGTGGGAACAGTTAGTATAACAACAACACTACATACTGCTATAAGAGAAACTAATTTTTTTATCATTGAGATTTTGCACCTCACTAATTAGATGTTGATACTGCATTATTAGGGAATCAGATGCATACCTGCGGTTTTTTTCAAATAATCCAACACATTTAAGCATAGATAAGCCATTGTTAATCTCAAGAGAGAAGGATAGACTATCGAGTAACGTATTAAATCCATTTGTATAATCTTCTTTACCAAAATAATACTCACTTATTCCCATTAACAGGCGCGCGTAGCGATCATTTGTAATGTGACTACTCATCTTACCTAATCGACTAACCTGTTCCCGATAAAGAAATACAGATTCGTATTTATTCAGAACATGATCAATATCTAAGTTGAATGAATTTGCTGCAACCACAATTTCACACAAAGCTGGAAAAACTTCATTTTCTTTATTAGAAATATAATTCAAGTAATCAGGCAGCACATGTACTTGTCCATCTCTTAACATGTACATAAAACGATTCGCTTCAGCCCATTCTTGGAATTGAAGCATCACAACTTTTTCAGCTTGAGTAGGAGACTGTACCCAACTATGATCTATATACTGTGTGATATATTGAAGGGCAGTCTTGTAATCCTCAAGATAAAAACAAGCACTCCCCATCACTAAGTAAGAGTACAACACATAGAATACAATCTCTTTTTTGGTTTCCTTAGATTTTGTATTTCCGTTCAACTCATAATGAATTGTTGCTCTCACTTTGAGTTTTTCTCCCAATTCTAATAACTTATCCCACCGGCGCAAAGATGCATAGACATTAATCAGGTCATTTAATCCATCAAGCTGATAAGGCTCGTCTAAACGATCCACAAAAAATTCAAACTGTGTAGCAAGTGCTAGATTACTCATTTGATCTTTGGAAAGTCCAATCGTAAACAACCGATATTGACTTAGCGCCAACCGTTCCGAATGCTGCATCTTCTCACTCTCAGCTACGCAACGATACAGTGGTCTAGCTGCTATCAGCCTCCCTTCATGATATAAATGCTCTGCCAATTCAAATAAAAGAGGGGCATAAGACAGATTATCCATAATTAGGTTAACTGCTTCTTCCATATATTCAACCTTATCAAGTTCCGCACAACGATACAAAAACGGTCTTAATCTTCGCCAATCAGGGCTTGAATGCACAAAACACTCTTGTATGTATAATTCATAAAAATAGCCCTCATCCAGCCCCATGCCTTCCGTAATCCGATCTAGTTGTTGCACACCAATTGGGCGGCTTCCATTCAGCGTTCCGCTTAACGTACCAGAATTAACACCTGAAATTTCTGAAAATTGATTAAGTGTCATATTATTTGTTTTCAAAAATAATTCTAAATGTTCACGTATTGTGGTATTTGAGTTCAATGGGAACACCACCTTCCAATTAAAAATCAAGCAATGGTCAATAAAAATCATACTATAAGCTATTATCCATTAGCAATATTTTACTTGTAAATTTTTTACACTGATAATAATTGTATATTAACATCCAATCATAAAATTCATATACATACGTTCTGGCGTCTATAAGAGGAAATTTGTAAGAAAAGTAACCCACTCATGTATTACACACGTAACAACGATCATTTAAAAATATAAGTTTTCAAGAAAACACCCTAACCCATCAGATTAGGTATAAGATGGGTTAGGGTGTTTATGTATTTTGTATAGCATTCAACAAATGATACTGAGAGTGCTCTGCGGAGATCAATTCATTTCAATCCACGCACTATAACCAAGCAACACCACCAGTCGCTGATCCAACTACTCCTCTCCTACCGTCGCTCCACCAAACGCTCTGTCTGCTTCACACTTGCAACACTGCCTGCGCCGATGCCAAACATGACGGTTCGTAACTCGAACTCGACCTGCTCTAACCGATCCGACAGCGCTTCGTCGGAAGTGACTGCGGATTCGAGCAGCGAGCGGCCAAAGCCTGCAAGGTCGGCACCTAGCGCGAGTGCTTTGGCGGCGTCCACACCGGTGTACAGTCCACCGCTACCAATCAGCGCGCCATCGGGATTCAGTGCGCGTACGTCCTGGATGCATTCCGCTGTTGGGATGCCCCAGTCGGCAAAAGCTTCCGCTGCCGCTCGGCGTACCGGGTTGTTGTTTCGGTACTTCTCCACCTGAACCCAGCTTGTACCACCAGCGCCAGCTACATCTATGAATGATACACCTGCTTCATACAGCCGCTGGGCTGTCACGCCATCGATACCAAACCCAACTTCCTTAACGCCGACAGGTACCTCCAGCTCACGGCACAGTTTCTCGATCCGCTGATACAGACCGCTGAAGTTCGTATTACCTTCCGGCTGAAATACTTCCTGCAGCGTGTTCAGATGCAGTACGAGCAGATCCGCGCCGGCGATCTCCACGGCACGTTGGAAATCAGCCGTGCTGAAGCCATAGTTCAGCTGAACCGCGCCCAGGTTCGCGATGACCGGGATGTCCGGTGCCCAGCGGCGGACATCAAATGTGCTCGCGAGTTCCGGCTGCTCTACTGCAGCGCGGATCGAGCCGACCCCGAGCGCCCAGCCTCGGGCGTTCGCCACCCGTGCCAGGCGCTCATTGATGGCGCCTGTCGTTTGGCTTCCACCCGTCATCGAACTGATGAGCAGGGGTGTGCGCATTGTTTTGCCAAGGAACGAAGTGTCCAGACGCACCTCTTCAAAATCCAGCTCCGGGAGCGGGTGATGCCGAAACGCATACTTCTCCAGTCCACTCGTTATGCCTTCTCCTGCCACATTCTCCTCTAGACAGAGGCGCACGTGCTCCAGCTTCCGTTCCCCCGTAGCCACCTCGGGTAGCAGCCGTCTCCCGGCTCGCTCTTGTTCGTTCATGATGAGACCTCCTACGTGAGAATGATGTGCAGGGTAGGCTCGCCTGCGTATTCCCTTCCCGCTCCCTACCCTATATGAGTTGCTCCGTACCTCGTGTTTCTATGTAAATGCGGTGTAATGGACTACTCGCGATCATTCATCATTCTAGCCATTCACACATACAAAATAAATCATTCGATGTCGTTAACCGCTCAACTTATTCATTCGACTTTTAGACAAGGCATATCTGAATGCGTCCCATCCTTGCACCATCACTGGACAACTCTATCCAGTATACCGTTCCTCTCCACCTAATGAAAGAATGCCCCAAGACCCAATGACCTTCACAATGACCTCATCGGAGTCTCCGAGCCTATTTACTTCCCGAGCTCTGCTGCAAGTTGCTCACCCACAAGCTGACCGGACAGCGTAACAATCGGGGTTCCGCCGCCAGGGTGGGTTGTGCCGCCAACGTACCAGAGTCCCTGAACGTCTTGACTCTGATTGCCTGGGCGCATGAAGGTCTGTTTCACCGAGTTGGATGAGATGCCATAGATCGACCCTTGATGAGCGAGCGTGTCCCGTTCGATATGTTGCGGTGTATAACGGATGAGTACGTCCGATTGTTTCAATCCACTGATGCCGCGTGCCTCCAAATGTTCGAGCACAAATTCTCCATAACGACTCTGCTGCTCTTCCCAGTTCCACGCCTCGGACAAGTACGGAGCATTCACCAGAATGAACAGATTGCTAGCACCCGCAGGAGCCATACTCGCTTCCGAATAACCCGAGTAACAGATGTAGATCGTTGGATCGGCAGGCATTGTGCGGTCACGGAAAATGTGATCAAACTCCGGTTCATATTGCTCCGGGAAAAAGACGGTATGGTGCAGCAGCTGATCATAGTGTCTGCGCACTCCGGCCAAGGTAACGAAGCCTGATATAGACGGTTCATATTTTGCAATCCGCGAATCACTCATGCGTTTCCGATGCTCTGGCGCGAGTAGCAGACGATTGACACTGAGTACATCTCCGTTAGCCACGACCTGCTCCGCCTCCATGAATCCCTGATCTGTATCTACACCTGCCACTTTGCCTTGGCGAACTACGATCTGGTGCACCTCTATGTCCGTCTGGATTCGCACCCCTTTTTCCTGCGCAAGCCGGGTCATGCCTTCAATAAGCTGATACGTTCCACCTTTGACCCCATAGATGCCCACCTCTGCTTCCACATGACCCATCATGGCAAATATGGAGGGAGACAGGTAAGGTGACGATCCTACATACGTGGCATATCGCCCGAACATCGCGAGGGTATGCGGGTGATTGAAATACCTGCGCAGCAGCTTATCCAGTTTGACCGTAGGCCGCACCCGAAGCAAACTGCGCAGCATTTGGAGATTGTATTTATCCGAGGGGTTCAGCAGCAGCTTGCCAAGAAAATGACGATTGGCCTCCGCATACAGCGCAGCAGATTCATCCATAAACGCATCATAGCGAGATGCATCCTGCGGACTGTATGCCGCAATCTGCTCTTTCATCCAGCCGCGGTTCCTCGACAGATCGACCACGGTACCATCAGCAAATATATTACGCGTGCGAGGCTCCAGCTCATACAGCTGCACATAGTTCTCCATCACCGCACCTGCATGATCAAACACCGAGCGAAACGCATCCGGCATCGTAATCGTGCTCGGACCGCGGTCAAAATGGTACCCACCCTGCTCAATCTGTTGCAATTTGCCACCCACATGCTCCTGCCGCTCCAGAACGGTCACACGCAAACCAGCAGTGGCTAGACGGATCGCACAGGACAAACCACCAAAGCCAGCCCCAATAATGATGACATCCTGTTTCAAGCTCTCGCTTGAGGCTTTCGCTTTCTCCGTGCCTTTACCTGCCTCTGTGCCTTCACCTTTGCCATACCCTCGTTCATCACGCATCAGCTATACCGCCTGCCTTTCCATACGTATCCTTTACCGAATCGTCCCGCTTGCCATGACGCCAGTCCAATAGCGATGACACAAGCCATGCTGATCGGTTGAAAAAGAGCAAGCCACCACGGCTGACCTCCGACATGATCGGATACTCGTTTCACAGCCATACCCAGCAACGTCCCTATGAAACCATACAATATGAAGGTATCATTACCCGTTAGTAGCCCGGCAATCAGCCCCAGCGGCGGTACAATATACAGGATGAAATACATCAACATGGTTCCGATTAACAGCACGTCTCTCCGTCCCATGCCTTCGTACATGTTTTTCTTATATCCGTTCCACACCTCTGCACCATTCTGATACATCCGCGTACTCGTCACATCATGTACATCTGCCAGCATCACGGGATGACCGGCACGTTTCACCGCTTTGGCAAGACTCATGTCGTCCACCAGATGCCCTTGAATTGCCGCATGTCCTCCAGATGCTTCATAACTTGTTCGATGAACAAGCAAAAAAGCCCCCGTAGCGGCGACAAACATCGGACTGGATGACCTGCGTATCATAAAAATAGGCAGATGACTGATGATCGTAAACATCATCATAGGAACAACAAGTTTCTCCATCCAGGTCTTCGCAACCTGATACGGGAAGCCGGTCACCAGACCGCCGCCTTGCGAGCACCCGGCAGCAAGGGTCTGTCGTATGGCATCCGGCTTCACGCGAACATCTGCATCCACGAACATAAACCAGTCCCCTTGTGCTTCCTGAACCAATCGGTGGCAGGCATGAGATTTACCCATCCAGCCTTCTGGCAGATCGGTACCGTGCAGCAACCGCACACGAGAATCACGTGCAGCAATGGCTTGAACCAAGGCAGCCGTCTCATCTTCAGAACGGTCGTCCAGCACCAGCACTTCCATGCGGAACCCTTTCGTGTTGCTGGCAAGCACACTTTCCAAGCAATCTTCAATATGTATTCGTTCATTTCTTGCTGGAATGAGCACCGAAACAAGCTGATCGGGCGGCACGAGGTTACCTTTACCGAATGAGCGTACTTTAGGCAGACAAGCCGCATTCCACATCGCAAACAGCCATTGCACAAGCAACCCTCCAACCAGACACATCCACAGCCATTCAGATGTATTCATACTCCCACTCATGTTACCGGTTCACCCGCTTTCGTGCCTGATCATATTTTTCACTGGTGGAACGCACGCCGCGAATCAGGGGCCATCCATCCGGCAAGCTTCCCTGCCCGAGGCGAATCAGCTCTGCCCGATGTTCATCCAGTTGCTGTTCCAGCACCTGCCCCAGCTGCTGAGCAATCTCTTCACTCCTCAACGCTTTCCAATCTTGCACAACAGGCGGCCCCGCCTGCATGGAGATTTCCGGCAGATCATGCTGAACCATGCCATGACATAACGTAACCGGTACGGCAATGGCCTGCGGAAAACGGCGAAGGACTAATCCAATTCCAGGACGAAACTGAATCGGCCGAGCCTCCTGATGCAGAATTTCACCTTGCGGGAAAATCCAGACCCTTTTGCCAGCAGCCAGCAGTTCACTAGTATATTGCAAGGATGTCCGCACACCAGAGGCACTGTCCTTGTTGATCGAGTAGGCTCCGAGTTTGCGAAAAAAAGCATATTGCCGAAGCTGCCGCTCCTCCATCATCACATAGTGATCCCCGCGTGAAGTTTGCTTCGCTGCATGGTAGAGCAACAGACCATCCCACCACGAGCTGTGGTTCATGAAATAAACGACGGGCTGATCTGGTGCCATGGGCAGCATCTCACCTCCGCCGTTACCATCCATCATCTTCGGATCAAGTGAGCCTGAGAGTGTGAACGAACGAAAACGTCTGCGCAGAAGATAATAATGATTGTACAAGGAGAATACCCGTTCAAACGCTTTTGATTTTACGGCGCGGATCACACAGCCAGCTCCCTTCCGCAAGCAGCACACCCACAATAGCAATGATGAAGCTGCCCGTAATGTCTTCTTTTAGCGCAAGCAGGCCAAACAGAAGAATAAAGAGCTGGTACAGCCATTTCGCCCGGAGCAAAGAACGTCGATCCTTCGGCATCGCAGGCAAAAAGAGTGACAGGAACGCCCCCATAATGAACCAGCTGATATAGTTGGTCCACGGAACACCGTAGAACCCGCCTGGCGCCTGCCATTCCCAGAACCCTCTTGCATGAGCAACCGGATCAAGCACGAAATCCAGTACAATCGCCCAGAATCCCGTCTTGAGTGCACGAACAAGCTTACCTCCCCAAGTCGATCCGCCGCCACTAATCAAGGCCGAGTTACCAACAACGGCAATCCATGCGAATCCAAGTGTCACTGGAACGCTAAAGAGATGAATGCCGAAGAAGTCGGAATAAGCGTACTCGCCGAAAGGCCAGTGTGTATGCACACCGATCCATTCGACACCCATGCCCCCTAGCCAGATGATGAAAGACGATATCCAAAGGCCGGGACGCAACCACTTGACTGACCGGTCGGACAGATCAGATCGGTGATGTTGCTGATATATAAGGTCAAGCACATAAAGCGCATAGAATATAAGAAAAAATCCATTCGAAAAAGATAACACCTCTGGGACGCCGATGGTAAGCATCAAGGTAGCACCAATGGCGTACCATATCCAGTACACCCACTGAACCATCAGGATACCGCCATTCGGGAAGCTTGATAGGCGAGCATCGGATAACGTTTCAGAATGGCACTCAGCATCTCCAGTTTCGATTCATCGCTGACATATGCACGTTGCGTATACACATCATAGTTGTTACGCTCTACTGCATTCAGAATGGTCGAGTAAAAGGCCGCTGCAAGCTCAATGGCAAACGCACTCTCCTCGGGGTATGTATCCAGACGATCCATACCAATGCGGAACCAATTCAGCGCTGCATCCTTCAAATCCTGGATAATGGCAATAAATCGATCATCCACAACGCCGTCTTTCCAGTCCAGTTCGGAGTACCCGTGTTTCTCCATGATCTCCAGCGGCACATAGCGGCGCATTCTTGCACGGTCCTCGCCTATGTCACGAATGATGTTTACGATTTGCATACCTTTACCCAGTGCAATCCCGTTCATGGCCACTTCTGCGCCATTATCGTTACGGAGCACAGGCAGCAACATCTCCCCTACCGTGCCAGCAACCAGATAACAATAATGTTCCAGTTGTTCCATCGTTGTGTAGTGTGTCACTTCAAGATCCGTTAATTGTCCTTCCATCTGCCGAAAGAAAGGGCCTTTATCCAGATGAGGGAAGCTACTGAAAAGCCATCTCAATGCCGGCCAGATGAAATGTCCTTCCGCTTCTTCCAAGTGTTCAAACAAATCGTGAATCTCATGAATCGTATATGTCGATTGCTCTGGTTCGTCAACACTATCATCTATCATCCGACAAAAAGCATAGATCACATATACAGCCTCGCGGCGCGGACTTGGTAGCCCTTTGAATGCCTGATAAAAAGACGAGGACCCTTTTTGCATCAACTCTTCACATCTACTCAAAATCGCTTCATTCATTTCCCCATCTCCTTCATGAGTTGATTGACCGCCATCCTTGCGCCTTGCATGACGATGGGCACTCCGCCTCCTGGATGCACCGATGCTCCGGCGGCGTATAACCCTTGTATCTTCGGAAACGGCTTGGGCTGCGGTCGATACACTCCTGATTGAAACAGGACAGGTGCGATGCCGAAGCTTCCTCCGCCGTAAAGACCATCACGTGCTGCGTCAGCAGGTGTGCGTACCTTTTTCCACTGTATGGCTGCCCGAAGTCCAGGGAATCCTCGCTGCTCTGCCTCCTCCAGCACACGTTCCGCCAGTGTCTCGCTCTCTTGTTCCCAGTGCAAGCCTTCCGCATCCGGTACCGGGATGAGAAAATATAATACACTTTGTCCGGGAGGTGCAGCTGTTTCGTCTACCGCAACCGGATTAAATACGTAAAATGATGACTTCATCGGAATCCGGCGCTGGTTGAATACTTCACGTAAACTACCGTCCAGACTTGGCGGCAGGAAGAATTGATGCGTCGTAGCATCTTCCCACCTTTTATCGACTCCGGCGTAGATCAGCACACAACCTGATGACGGACGATACGGCTTGCGTTTAACAGGAGCTTCTGGTACTTGTTTCAACATCCCACTCAAGTTCGGAAAATCCCCGTTATAGATTACAGCGTCTACCTGTTCGATGCCTTCAGCGGTTTCAATCCCTTGGCATACCCCATTGCGGATCGTCAGTCCGGTCACTTCGGTATTCAGCTTGATCTTACCGCCACGCGCGAGCAGCTCCTGCTCCAGAATAGCGGGCAGAGCCGCATAACCGCCTTTCACCATCCAGATGCCATATTCGTGCTCGGCATACGGAAGCAAAGAATAAATGCCCGGCGTACCAAAGGGGGATCCACCGATATACAAACTTTGCAACGAATAAGCGTCAAGTAACTCTTCATGTTCAAAATAATCCCCTACAGCTTTCCGCACACTCTTGTGTGCACGCAGCTTGCCCATAAGTGACATGAGTGACGGGGTGAAAAAATCCCTTTTGCGCGGAAACATCTGTTCCAGGAATGCTGCCCGTCCTGCGGGGAACAACGTATCCATATCTTTCATAAATCTGGTGAAGCCCCGGCCTTCTCCCGGGAACAAACGTTCAATCTCTGCTGCCTGCTCCTCCCGGTCTGTTCTCTTCGTCATGACACGTCCGCTGTGATAGTGCACGCGATATAACGGGTCACAGCGAAGCAGTTCGACCTTGGAGCGATCTACACCAGCCTCTTCCAGAATGCCTAACAACATTTCGGGCAGAAGCACAATTGTGGGCCCCTGATCAATTCGGTAATCGCCTTCCTGTTCAAAAGCAATCCGCCCCCCAACGCGAGAGCCTCGTTCATACACCGTAACATCCCATCCCTGACGGTTCAGCAGCAGAGCTGAAGTAAGTCCTCCGATCCCTGCGCCGACAATACCTACCCGCTTCATGAGTGCCCTCCGGCTTCCACTGTCTTCACATAAGAAGATGGCTTGGTGCGCTTTCTTGCATCCTCTTCCTGAATAAGTCTGACACTGATGCGTGCTGATTCAAAAATGGTCGGCAAACCGCTGCCTGGATGTGTCCCTCCGCCTACCAACCAGACCCGTTCCAATTCCTCAAATTGATTGTGCGGTCTGAGATACATCATCTGACCCAAGTTGTGAGCCATGTTGAACGTTGCCCCGTGGTAGACATCCAGCTCATTCTGCCAATCCAGCGGAGTAAACATCATGCATTCTTCAATCCGGCCGCGGATATCAGCCAGCTCTGGAATGGCTTCAAGCCGCTTCAACATCGTTTCCTGAACTTTCGCCCGTTCAGCCTCCCAGTCAATGTCTCCCGTAAGGTTTGGAGTAGGCATCAGCACATAAAGTGCAGATTTCCCTGCCGGTGCGAGTGTCGAATCGAGTCTGGATGGGTTATGAACATATAGAGATGGATCTGCGGATAATATTTTGTGTTTCGTAATCTCATCGACGTTCACCCGGTAGTCTTCGGGAAAATAGATCGAGTGATGTGGCAGGTCGATTTCCCCATCTACACCGAGATACAACATCGCTGTGGAGCAGGAATACTTTTTGCGTTTCATCTTCTCAGGGGTGTACTTCTTCAGTACACCAGGTTCAAACAAATGGTTCACTGCATGGGCAAAATCGGCGTTGACCACGACATGGTCGGCTTCAATCCGTTCCCCATTTTCAAGCAGTAGACCCTCAGCCCGGCCATTCCGAACAATAACCTGTTTCACAGGTGTACTGGTGTGAATTCGTCCGCCATATTCTTCAACGACATCAGCCATGGCCTGGAATATACGATTCACGCCGCCAACGGGGTGAAACAGTCCATACTGGTGCTCGATAAACGACAATATCGTAAAGGTTCCCGGGCAATCCCATGCGGACATCCCCAGATACTTGGACTGGAATGTGAATGCCCAGCGCAGGCGTTCATCGGTAAAATAACGGGAAAGGATACCGTACACCGTGTTATTAATATCGAGCTTGGGCAATGCCGTAATGGCATCTTTTCGCAAATAATCAGTGAGCTTACCAAACGGACGACGGAGCAGTGGCATAACTTTGCCAAACTTCACTTCTTCGTCTCGCATATACCGCAGGTAATTCTCTTCATTGCCAGGAAACAGTTCCTTGATCTGTGCTGCTGTATCTTCTCGATTACGTGAAGGCGTGAATACCTTGTCTCCAAAATTCAAAGCGTACAGCGGGGTCAGTTCTTTCATTTCTACATAATCCGACAGCTTGCGTCCGACCACATCAAACATCTCTTCAATTAACTGAGGCATCATCAAAAAGGTAGCCCCGCGGTCAAACTTGTATTCACCAAGCTCCAGACGGGAAGAGCGTCCACCAATCGCTGGCTGTTTCTCGTACACATCGACTTCATATCCCTGACCCGACAGTAACATGGCTGCTGCAAGTCCGCCTGGACCTGCGCCAATGACGGCTGCACGTTTTCGTTGTTGATTCGGTATCATGCCACTCACCTTTCTATGTAAGGAATATCTCCAGTTCTCAAACCTCTAACCTATTATTAAACCGCATTGAAACACTTTAAGCGGATAATCCGAAAAACATTATACAAATGCAATACAAATGTTATACAACAAGTAAAACATAAAATGACCGACGGGTCAAATTAATTGTATTTTTATAACTTACTTCCTGATCTATCTAGGAATCGCGCCTTATTTGGATCAAAAAGACACCCTTTGATCTTCACTCAAAGGATGTCTGCTATATAAAACTATTATCTCGGTCTACAGATTATGTTGAAATGCAGTCCACTCACCTTCTCGTTCCTGACGACCGATCCGTAAAGTACTCCCGCTCAATCCATGACTGCCAATCTGCCGAATCTTCCGGCATAATCCATTCCGGGTAACGAGCATTCTTGGCGCGTTCGAACCCTTTGCCACCAAGAACAAAACGAACATGAGGAAACTCGTCTCGAATTTTGCTGATTAACTGATCACAAGCGTTAACTAGTCCAGGATTGGTTACCGATAGACAGACCAGTTTGATTTTCTGTTCACGAAGGATTGGAAAAACACCTTCTTCAGGCGTATTAGCTCCGAGATAAAGGACCTCAGCTCCGTTTTTGCGCATAAATAGCGAGAATAACAATAGACCAACCTGATGATGCTCCCCTTCCGGACAGAGAGCCAGAACTTTGGGTAGATGCGGATAGATCGGGAACAGATGGAAAAACTGATAAAATCGCTGTGAGATTAACTGTGTCATGAAGTGCTCCTGCGCTACCGTTGCACGCCCCTCTTCCCATGCATCTCCAACCCGAACCAGAATCGGGACGAGCACATGGTAGAACATGCTGTCATAACCGTACATGGTGAATCCAAAATCAATCAAGCCATTCGCACGCTCACCTTGAAAATGATAGAGGGAGTCGTAGATCTGATCGGCCATCTGAGTATAAGCTTCTTCCATCACAGGTACTGTTGGAGCCGCCGGCACAGGCGAAGCAGCGTCAGGCACATTTTCTTTTCTAATCTTCAACATACGTACTGCCTCAGAGATATTGGTCTGATGATCATCGATCTGTTCTTTCAACCAGCGCAGATCCGCAACATTCTCTTCCGTGTACATGCGATAACCCGATTCTGTCCGCTCAGGGGTCACTGCATTATACCGATTTTCCCAAGCCCGGAGCGTGACCGCCTGAATGCCCAGCATAGCAGCGACTTGTTTAATGGAATACACGTGATTACCTACTTTCTCTCCATAAACGTTCTACAAAAATAATACATTGATTATACATTACACCTCTGTACCTGTCGATTCAAGCATCCCAAAACTGTCGGACCGTCTAATCATACACAATCAAAGCAGTCTTTGCGTCAACATTGCAATACATGTGGTAATAAACGTCAGCAAGCATCGAAGGAGGGAAACACGTTGGTCTCATTACGACACCATAAATCTGACCGCAAATCTTCTCGCAGCAAATTCCCATACATACGAACAGCCGTTGCACTTCTGATCTTCTGGCTCATCGCCGTTATGCTCTATCAGACCTACAAACCGTTGCCACCCGGTATTTCCTATGAAAGCCCGGAATACAGGGTGCAGAACGTCCAGTTCCTACATGATCTCACCTACCCTTCTTCCGATGGACAGATGCAACACGAGCAGCAGATTTTCCAGCGGATGCTTCAGGTCGTGGAAGATGCCGAGCAATTTATCCTGGTTGATATGTTTTTGTTCAACAACTACCAGCATAAGGGGCAACAGTTTCCACCTGTCAGTCAGGAGTTTACCGATGCGCTCATAGCCAAAAAAATGAAACAACCTGATATCGACATCTGGTTCATTACCGACGAAATAAACACCAACTATAACTCCGCCCCGAATCCGTTGCTGGAACAGATGAAACAGGCCAATATTCATGTCGTCATCACGAATGATGATCCACTGCGCGATTCTACACCGGTGTATTCAGCAGTCTGGCGCACCTTCTTCCAGTGGTTCGGTCAGTCCGGAAAAGGCTGGATTCCTAACCTGATGGCAACAGATGGACCGGATGTTACCCTGAGATCCTATCTGAAGTTGTTAAATGTAAAGGCGAATCACCGCAAGGTCGTTGCTAGCGAGAAAACAGCCATCGTGTCATCTGGCAACATTCATGACCCTAGTGCCTATCATTCGAACGTTGGATTTGAGTTTACGGGCCCGATCATTGGGGATATCCTGCAATCGGAACAAGCCGTTGTGGATATGTCCGGCGGAGGCCAGCTCCCCGTTTATACCGAATCTTCCCAGTCCTCCCCTTCAGAGGATACGAATAACGATGATGGACCTATTCGCCTTCGATATGTGACCGAAGGCAAAGTCAATGATGCCCTGCTGAATGACCTTCGACAGGCGGGCCAAGGGGATACGATATGGATGGGGATGTTCTACCTCGCTTCGCCTAAGGTGCTGGAGGCGTTGCTGGAGGCCTCTGAGCGAGGAACCGACATCCGGCTTGTGCTTGATCCTAATGAGAATGCATTTGGTCAGGAGAAGATCGGTATCCCGAATCGTCCTGTCGCGGCTGAACTGCATGATAAATCGAACGGCAAAATTAAGATTAGGTGGTACAACACCACCAAAGAGCAATACCATACCAAGATGATGTATATCGCCAAAGCTACCGGGGATCATGTGGTTCTGGGCGGCTCCACCAACTTCACTCCACGTAATCTCAATGATTACAATCTGGAGAATAATGTGTGGGTCGCAGCTCCGGCAGACAATCCGTTTACGATTGACGTTGCGAATTATTTCAAGCGTATTTGGACGAATGAAGATGCGGAATTCACATTGGATCTGGAAGAGTTCCAGGAGAAGACCACATTTTTAAAAGGCATACTGTATAAGCTACAGTTAATTCTTGGCTTTACTACCTTCTGATCGGCACATTGATTTTTGTTCCACTACATCAACATATCCATTAACCTGATACATCCGCTTGCACACGTAAAGTGCGGCGGATGTATCTTTGTTCTTGACATATGAAGTAAATCGTGAAAAGATATCACCTAACGACCGTTAGGAAGGTGAGTTGGATGACTGCTGATTCAATTCGGAATGCGGCCCTGTTTCATTTTGCAAAAGACGGCTATGAAGGGGCTTCTCTAAGAGCGATAGCTGATGAGGTTGGGATCAAGAAACCATCTATATATGCACACTTCAGTGGCAAAGAAGATTTGTTTATGCACACGCTGGTTCATGCTTTTCACGAAGTGCAGCGGCACACATTGGAATATTTTCGCGATCATGCCCACCTACCACTGGAAGAGCGTCTTCGAGGGCTTTTGGCTTGGTTTGAGCAGGAGTACCAAGATCACGCCTCTGCCAGACTCATGCTCCGCAATTGTTATTATCCGCCGCCTGAGCTGTACAGTCAGGTGATGGATTTAGTGTATCCATTTCTGGACGGCATGGAGCGTACTTTGTCCAGACTGTTGCAGCGAGCCATTCGCGAAGGCGATGTTCCACCTGTTCCTGCCGAGCAGGTCGCCATTGCTTATATGACATTTCTCGATGGCATTACGGTTGAAATTATCTATGGAAGCTCACGCCGTTATAAGAGGCGACTGGATGCTGCCTGGCCTATTTTTTGGAACGGTATTCACAGCTTGAATGAAAAGGCACACCCTATTGTGCCAGGAGGAGATTAAGCATCATGAACCGCAATTGGTTATACGTTTTTGCTGGAGGCATTATCGAAATTGTCTGGGTCAGTTGCCTGAAACATTCCTCGAATGTTTGGGAATGGATAGGGACAGGACTCGCCATTATCATCAGCTTTGGTTTGATTATTGCTGCTGCCAAACGACTACCTGTAGGTACGGTCTATGCAGTATTTACAGGTATCGGCACAGCCGGTACAGTTTTGACCGAAATGCTGCTGTTTGGTGAGCCGTTCCGTTTGGCTAAAATGCTGCTGATTGGGCTATTGCTCTGCGGCGTCATTGGATTGAAGCTCGTTACAGATCAGCAGGAAAATCAGGATACCCCAGTTAAAGGAGGTGCCGTCTAATGGCTTGGCTCGCGATTGTAGGTGCAGGAATCTGTGAAATTTTCGGGGTTATTGGCATTAACGGGGCTTCGACTCGCAAGGGGTGGCCTTATATTGTTCTGATGGTGGTATCGTTTGCAGTCAGCTTTTCGCTGTTATCCTATGCCATGACTTCCATTCCTATGGGTACAGCCTATGCGGTCTGGACAGGAATTGGTACGGTGGGAAGTACGGTGACAGGAATGCTTCTGTTTGGTGAACGAAAAGAAGCAAAGCGGCTGTTATTTATCGCTATGATTCTGGTGGCAGCCGTGGGACTGAAGATCATTACGTAATAAAAATGGGAGCTTTCAGCTTACAGAAAGGCGACTTCAATGTGGAAGTCGTCTTTTTTATTTTCCCATTTTCCTTCCATTTGTATTTCGTTACTCCTATCGTTTATACTTAGCTTGACTATCAAGTCAATTCAAGAACTCATGAGTTCCCAGCGAGGTGAACGTACTCTTAATGAACCCGATTCATGGGATGAACGAAAAAAGAAAACTAGTCATCGTTACAGCGCTTAAGCTGTTCTCAGCCAAAGGTAGCGCCGCCACCTCCATGCAGGAGATTGCCGAGTTATGCGGGATGTCCAAAGGCAGCTTGTATCTGATGTTCAAATCCAAAGAAGAGCTGGAAGCCAGTACTCTGGAGTACTGCGTGTACATTCTTATGGACAAAATGTCTCAGATCGAGCATGAAAATGGCCTGACCTCCAGAGAACGGCTACATAAAC
The DNA here is from genome assembly GCA_017512705.1 of Paenibacillus sp. Classification (GTDB taxonomy): domain Bacteria; phylum Bacillota; class Bacilli; order Paenibacillales; family Paenibacillaceae; genus Paenibacillus. The sequence goes on along the minus strand of JAFWEX010000003.1, from coordinate 39,922 downwards.
AGTTTGAGGCGCTTCTGAAACATGTTTCAGAACTGAAGGAATTTCTACGCGTCCAGCTGCGCAGCATGATGGAGGATGAGTCACAGCGCAATGAGCAACGCACACCCCAGCAAAGAGATATTGAAATTCGTACGTTGCATTGGTTCAAAAAGAAACTAGAGGACCTTTACGGCTCAGAGATTGAACCCTATACGATTGATCTCATCTTGATGACACATGGGCTCCTTCTGTCTTATGTAAAAATATGGTTTACTGAGATGCCTAACCTTACAGTTAGTAAGATGGCTACCAACCTCCTGCAAACGATGGATTACGCAGCACAGGGCTGTCTCAAACATCGACCTGTACCTTTGATTCCGCTGGAACAATGGCCTGCCTGGATATCAGATCCTCAGCCGGATACAGCCATGCTGCGACACCCCGCCCATATTTTGAAACAGATGCAGGAGATCGCCTCTCGTGAACTGCCTTCCGGCCAGACAAGGAATGATGTACTTGAGACCATTGCCATACTTAGGCAGGAGATCATGGAATTTTCACCAAGACGAGCAATTATTCTCGGTATGATGCACAACCTGGCGGATATACCCATTCTTGAACCTTTGCACTCCGAGCTTCAGCACATTATGGATACCATTCATAATCGGTTTATCCAAGCTGACTCGTCACACACATAAACAGGAGAAATAGAGAGGAGAAGTAACCAACGTATGAAAGGGATTATTAACTTTTCACTGAACAACAAATTTGCAATCTGGATTCTGACCATCATTATCTCATTCGCAGGTCTCTACAGCGGAATGACGATGAAGCAGGAGACTGTTCCAAACATCAATGTACCTTTTCTGAATGTCACAGCAATTGATCCAGGTGCAGCTCCGGAAGGTATTGTAGAAGATGTCACGAAGCCCCTCGAACAGAAACTGCGCAACGTCGATGGCGTGAAGACGGTCACCTCCACATCGATGGAAAATGCAGCATCCATCACACTTGAATTCGACTATGGAACTGACCTGACGAATGCAACAGCGACAGTCCGCGAAGCACTCAACGAAGTGCAGTTGCCAGACAGTGTACAGAAGCCAACGATCACTAAATTCAGTATTAACTCGTTCCCCGTCGTATCTCTTAGCCTGTCCGATAAGGATGGCGGTGATCTGGAGGAACTGACAAGACTTGTAGACTCAGATATTCAACCTGCGATTGAAGATATTGACGGTGTAGCTCAAGTTCAGGTTTCCGGTCAATATGTCAAAGAAGTACAATTGCAATTTGATCAAGCCAAAATGGCTGAACTGGGACTAAGCGAAGATACCGTGAATGGCATTGTTAAAGGTTCATCCATACGTGTACCTCTTGGCCTCTTTGAACTAGATAAATCCCAAAAAGCTGTCGTTGTCGATGGCAACATCATCGGTCTTGATGATCTGAAAAACTTGGCAATTCCTGTTGTACCAAGCGGAGCTGGAGCTGCTGCTGGTCAGAGCGCTAGTCCAGGGCAAGGTGCTGCACCACAAGCTTCGCAAGAAAGTCCAGCAGCTAGTGCATCGACTCAAGCTGGGCAAGGCTCTAACCCGGCAACAGGCCAAGCAGGCGGTGGCAATGCTGTAGCCGCGAATCCATCTGGTGCCGCAGGTGCAGCAAGTTCAGCCGGAATCCCGACCGTTAAACTAGGCGACATTGCCAAGATTGAAGTCATCGGTCAAGCCGAATCCATCTCCCGTACGAACGGCAAGGAATCCATCGGTATCTCGGTGGTAAAATCCAATGATGCCAATACCGTAGATGTGGTTAAGGCAGTCAAAAGCAAAGCGGAAGAACTGCAAAAACAATTTAAGAATGCAGAGCTAACCATCCTTCTTGATCAAGGTCAGCCAATTCAGGATTCCGTGAATACCATGTTGGGCAAAGCCGTATTTGGTGCTCTGTTCGCAATTCTGATTATTCTGCTCTTCCTGCGTAACATCCGTTCAACGATCATCTCCATCATCTCGATCCCGCTCTCCTTGCTCATGGCATTGACGGCGCTCAACCTGATGGACATTACATTGAACATGATGACTTTGGGTGCGATGACCGTTGCAATCGGTCGGGTTGTCGATGACTCCATCGTTGTAATCGAGAACATCTATCGCAGACTAACCCTTAAAAATGAGAAGCTTAAAGGTCGTGAACTGGTTCGCGAAGCAACTCGCGAGATGTTTATCCCGATCCTCTCCTCTACCATTGTTACGATTGCGGTATTCTTGCCGCTGGCTCTCGTTAGTGGTATGGTCGGAGAGCTGTTTATGCCATTTGCCTTAACGATGGTATTTGCCCTGCTGGCTTCCTTGCTGGTTGCGATCACGATTGTTCCAATGCTGGCACACAGTCTGTTCCGTAAGGGAATCAAAAACAAACAGAATCATGAGAAACCAGGTAAACTGGCTGAAAGCTACAAACGCCTGTTGAACTGGACTCTCTCGCATAAAATCATTACCGTTATCATTGCGGTTCTAATGCTGGTGGGCAGTTTGTTCCTGTATCCGTTCATCGGTGTAAGTTTCCTACCGGAGCAGAAGGATAAATATGTAACGATTACGTATAGTCCAGAAACGGGAACTCTTCGCGAAGAGGTAGAGAAAGAAGCTCTGGTTGCCGAGAAATGGTTGCTGAAACAACCAGGTCTAGAGAAAATGCAGTATTCCATCGGCGGCGGCAATCCGCTCGCTAGCATGGGTGGAGGCGGTGGTGGTAACTCCGCACTCTTCTATATTCAATACAACGAGGATACAAAAGACTTCACCGAAGTGAAAAAACAACTGGTTGAAGGTCTGCAGAAGGAAGTTACAACAGGGTCATGGAGTGAACTCGACATGTCCGGTGGATTCGGCGGCAGTAGCTTAAGTCTGTCCATCTACGGGGACAATGTAGAGCAGTTGAAACCTGTAGCGGAAGAAGTACTGAAGCTGGTTCAGGCGGATACCGAATCTTTTGAAAAGGCAGATACCACGATCTCCAACACATACGGCCAATATACACTGGTTGCCGATCAAGAGAAGCTGAGCAAACTAGGCCTTACAGCGGGTCAGCTGGCAATGGCACTTAGTCCGGTGCGGGAACGCCCGGTTCTCACAGAGGTAGATATCGACAACAAGACTTACAAAGTCTATGTGGAAACAGACAACAAAACGTTTAGCAGTCTGAAGGATATTGAGAATGAAAAAGTCACATCACCACTGGGCATCCAGGTTCCAATCAAGGATGTAGCTAAAGTGGAAGAAGGTACTTCACCAAACTCCATCATGCGTATTGATGGCAAAGTAGTTGTGCAGGTGACAGCCAACATTCTGGCTGCCGATGTAGGGAAAGCTTCGCAGAACCTGCAAGCAAGCATCGACAAGCTGGACTTGCCAGACGGCGTCGAAGTGAAGTTTGGAGGTACAACTGAGCAGATTAATGATACGTTCACGCAGCTTGGTCTGGCGATGCTGGCAGCCATTGCGATTGTATACTTTGTTCTGGTCGTTACGTTTGGCGGCGGACTTGCACCATTCGCCATCCTGTTCTCATTGCCGTTTACCGTTATTGGTATCATGGTTGGTTTGTTCGTCGCAGGAGGTACGCTCGATGTATCGGCTATGATGGGCGCACTAATGCTCATCGGTATCGTTGTTACCAATGCGATCGTACTCATTGACCGTGTAATTAATAAGGAAAATGAAGGACTCACTACGCGAGAAGCGCTGCTGGAAGCAGGAGCTACACGTCTGCGTCCAATTCTGATGACCGCTCTTGCTACTATTGGTGCTCTGCTGCCACTGGTAACAGGTCTTGAAGAAAGTGCAGGTATTATCTCGAAAGGACTCGGAATCACCGTTATCGGTGGTTTGATCAGTTCCACACTGCTCACCCTTGTCATCGTGCCAATTGTGTATGAGTTCCTGATGAAATTCAAAAAGAAAAAAATCGTAGATTAATGTCTTCACCAGTGACGACACGACATCGAACGTGATCAGAAGATGAGCCTTTGCCGGCACCGGAATGATGCTTTTATTCCAGTGCCTGGTCAGGGCTTTTTTTCACTTTGGAACAGATCATTGCCTCTAAACTATTCTACTCTTCATATAGTCTTTACTCTGTTTGTATCCAGTACAGTTTTGGCTCAATCCAGTTGAAATCAGCATGCCTGAAATGAGTGTGATGCGAGGTCAACATTGACGCGGATTGGAGAAGTAGCTAAAATTTGATGCAACTGTTGCTTTTGTCATTGTCATATCATTTTCTATAGAAGGTTTCCAATCTGAATCGAAGAAAGGGGTGGTCTGCATGGAACTGCTACAGGACTCATTTGGCCGGATACATGACTACATCCGTATTTCCGTTACGGACCGCTGCAATCTGCGATGCGTATACTGTATGCCTGCAGAAGGTATGGAGTTTGCTCCGCATGATGAAATTATGAGTTATGAAGAAATTACAGAGGTACTGAAGGTGCTCGCACCGATGGGCATGCGCAAGGTTAGGCTAACAGGCGGCGAGCCGCTGGTACGTAAGGATCTGCATAAGCTTGTAAGCATGATCTCTGCCATCGATGGCATAGAAGACATCGCGCTGACCACGAATGCACTCCTGCTGGATAAACAGGCACAAGCGTTGAAGGATGCTGGATTGAACCGTATCAACATCAGCCTGGACTCGCTGCACGCTGACCGGTATTCCATGATCACACGTGGTGGAGATGTCAATAAGGTGCTACAGAGTATCGAGGCAGCCACTGCGGTCGGCCTTGCACCGATTAAGCTGAATGTCGTGCTGATGAAAGGAATTAATGACGATGAAATCAAGGATTTCATTGCCATGACCATGGATCAGCCATTGCATGTACGCTTCATTGAATATATGCCGATCGGACATGCTTCCGATTCCTGGCGTAAATCGTATTTGCCGCTGGAGGCGGTAACGGATGTCTGTGCTGAAGCGGGCTGGACAGTCGAGCAGACCGAGGGACCTGCCGGCAATGGCCCGGCTCGTAATATGAGGATTGCAGGTTCTCAAGGCACATTTGGTCTGATCCATCCCGTAAGTGACCATTTCTGTGACAATTGTAACCGGCTACGTCTTACCGCAGATGGACATATCAAAGCTTGTCTGTATTGGTCAGATGAGTATAACGTCCGCCGCTATGTAGACGATCCGGATGCGATGGCCGCACTTTTCCTGAAGGCGCTCGGTACCAAACCCAAGAATCATGAAATGGCGTTGGCACTGGAGAAAAAGATGCAGTCCCACACTCCAACGCTGCGGCGCATGTCACAGATTGGGGGATAAACGAACCCTCTTTCAACTGAATCAACTGTTTCTATTCATACCATGATTATGATAAAAGCAGACGAGAACATCGTGTTCACGTCTGCTTTTTTATTTGTTTCTTTGATATCTTACTCTGGAACCACAAGGGATTTTTATTCAGAACCTTCAAAAAAAGTGTAATCGAAAACCTTTTATTAGGTCTAAAATTCGCCATCCCATATGACGATGTATAATATACGCCTAGATGGTATACATGTTGATGATATACAACTGGACAATACATATATATTATGGGAGTTGACTTTATTGAATATCGTAGAAGCACTGGTTGCTGCAAGTCCATATTTCAAACTGATGTTGAAAGAACACGATATCATGATTGCTGTAACTGATACGGAGCAATTCTGCTATTACGTTCCTAGCAACGAGCTTGATCTTGGCATTAAAGCAGGGGACCCCATCTCCCTAGAAGACCCTACACTGCGCCGTGCACTTGTAGACGGTGAGACGTCTGCTAATCGCATTGACGCCAAGTTTTACGGCACGGCTATTATCTCTGCCGCTACACCGCTCTTTGATGATGAAGGAAAAATTGCGGGCACGCTGGCAATAGGTTTTTCACTTCAGAATGAAGAAAAGCTGGAGCACTTCACCGACCTGATTACTGGTATCAGCGGTAGACTGACGGATATGGTCCAGACCGTAGCTGCTCAGTCCGAGCAATTGACAGCTTCATCGACGCAGATTCTGGACAATACTCGCCATGCGGTGAAGAATTCGACCGAGGTTAACAAAGTCGCTGTATTTATTCGTGAAATCTCGGAACAGACGAATCTGCTTGGCCTGAATGCAGCCATCGAAGCCGCTAGGGCTGGTGAGGCGGGTGCCGGATTCGGCGTAGTTGCTTCTGAGGTACGCAAACTATCCACTGGAACCAAAGAAGCAACAGTGAATATCGAACGCTCCCTTAAGGATGTGCAGACTTCCATTCAGCAGATGGAGCATGAGATTAACTCCATTGCCCAATCCAGCAATCAACAGGCTGAGATTGTGACCGAGTTCAGTGAGATTATCGATCAGCTTAATGCAACAAGCCGGGATCTCAAAATGTTCATTGAATCGATGCTGTTAAAAGCAGAATAAGTACATACATCAAGCTTCCCGCGTCACTTCGCAGGAAGCTTTTTTTTAATTTCGAAGCCCGTATTCCATTAGTCTATGGTTGAAGGAGTTTCATGAACATCCATAGTGCTAATCCAACCATAATAAGGGCGGATACGCGGCCCAGTACATACCGGACACGTCCAGTATGATCACGACTTCCAACCAGCCTGCCTGCCCCTGCTAATCCTACAAACCATACCCATGACACAGCCGTTGTCGTTATTGCAAAATAAAAACGTGCCACTCCTTCATATTGGAGTGAGCTGGTGCCTATTACGGCCACTGTATCCAGCAAGGCATGGGGATTAAGTAGTGACACTGAGGCAGCATAAGCAATCTGCCGTCCTGCGGACATAGCTATCGGGGCTTCATCCGGGGCAGCAGAGGACTTCCACAGTCCCCAAGCCATGTAGAGCAAAAACACGCTGCCCGCTCCGTATAAACCAGTAGTAATCATCGGCCATTGAATTAAAATGAGGGACATGCCCCCAACGGCTGCTCCAATCAGCAGCGTGTCACTGATGCCTGCTGTAATGACAGCAGGCATCGCATGCAGGAATTTCCTTTGGCTAAGCCCTTGATTAAAAATAAATACATTCTGAACACCCAGCGGCAAGATTAAGCCGAATGCAAGCACTACTGCATGAATAATCACTTCCATACTTCATCCCCCTTATTTCTGTCTATAGCGTAGACGAATTCAGAGGAAACGTAACCAGCCAATTGGATGGTAATGAACCCAACCAAATGATACGATATCAGCAACTACATTAAAAACCTTGACTTTTAACCGCGACAGGAGATGATTAAGCCTGATGAGACCTGAACATTCAGATCTGTATTCTGACCATAACTGGAAGCCAAACCCTGCACTTGGCATGCCTTTGTATCGTCAGATTGCAGACTATATCCGTCAGAAAATTACGACCGGAGAATGGTCTGCAGGATACCGCCTGCCCTCCCAGCGAACCATGGCGACATCTATGGATGTCAACCGTAGTACAGTGGTCACCGCTCTAGATCACCTGACTGCGGCAGGCATGATTGAAGGGCGACATGGCGGTGGAACCTATGTCTGTGGATCCGGGTGGCACAGCATGGCTCACACTACCATGCCCAACTGGAGCGAGGCGGCTCAGGAAGGCTGGTACTATCCGAACCTGCCTGAGATTCAACAGATCAATCAGACAGAGTTCCAACCTGACATCATTCGTTTAGGCACAGGTGAACTTGCGCCGGAATTGCTACCCCACGAGGCTTTTAATGAAATTCTTCGGACATTGTCCTACCGCCCGCATACCCTTAATTACATTGAACCTCAAGGCAGTCTGGAACTGCGTGAAGCATTGTCTGCGCATTTACAAACGACTGGCATTCCAGCCTCACCCGATTCGATCTTGATTGTGTCCGGCTCTCTCCAGGCACTGCATCTGATCTCTGTAGGGCTGCTGCCCCGTGGATCGGCTGTGCTGCTAGAGAAGCCATCCTATCTCTATTCGATCCATGCCTTTCAGTCAGCAGGACTGAAGCTGAGCGGCATACCTATGGACGAAGAAGGTGTACATATGGGACATTTGGAACGCGCTATACAAACGGTAAAGAAGATGAACGGAGACGGGCACAACGAATCCTTCCCGATGCTATATACCATTCCAAGCTTCCATAATCCTACAGGTAATGTCATGAGCAGCCGCAGGCGAGAAGAATTGATGACTCTTGCTCGCAGTTCCGGCATTTCCATCCTGGAGGATGCCGCTTATCAGGAGCTGTGGCTCGATCATCCTCCCCCGCCTTCCCTTAAATCTGACGATCAGGAAGGACGGGTGTTGCATCTGGGAACTCTCTCTAAAGCGGTCAGTCCCGGGCTTCGTCTCGGCTGGCTTGTCGGTCCTGTACCTGTAATTCGCCGCTTGGCCGATATTAAAATGCAGACGGATTACGGTACCAGTTCACTTGCTCAGGAAGCTGCCACATTATGGTTTGCAGACGGTCATCATACGAGCTATATGGAGCGGCTACGACCTGAGTTGCAAAGACGTAGAGACTTCATGTTAGATCTCTTGCAGCGTTATTTGCATGACATCGCGAGATGGACAACGCCAGAAGGGGGATTCTATATCTGGTTGCAGTTCACAATAGAACCCTTATCTATCCGTCGTTTATTCCATGCCTGTCTGGAAGAAAAGGTACTGATCCATCCCGGTTACCTGTATGATCGGCTGGATGCGAGTCATATCCGGCTCTCGTATGCCTATGCGTCTCAAGATGAGATGGAGCGCGCCCTGATCTGTCTTGCACAAGCAGTCCGCAGACTGACGACCGCCAGCTTATAATAAACAATATATGGCAGATATTCCGTCTGTCTGCACACACTACCTTTGAGTGCCTCTCTTGACCAATTCATAACGAAATAGCCTTGAACTACAGGAGCACATCTGTAGTTCAAGGCTATTGGTATGAATGGCATTCGAGAACGAAGCATGTTACCCTTTAACCGCTCCCTCCGCAATCCCCTCCATAATAAATTTTTGGAAGAACGCATAGATCAAGATGACTGGAATCGCAGTCAGAACCAGAGAAGATAGAATTAATGGCCATTCCTTGTTGTACTCGCCAAACAGCATATTTGTGGACAAGATTAATGTATACCGGTTCACATCTGTCAACATCAGCAATGGCAACAGGAAGTCATTCCAGATCCATAAGAAGTCCAGAATAGCGATCGTCACGGTAATTGGCAACAACAATGGGAAGATGATCTGGAAGAATGTCTGAAACTCGTTACATCCATCAATCTGAGCAGACTCTTCCAACTCACGCGGAATAGACTTCACAAACCCGTGATAGAGGAAGATGGCCATGTTTACACCTAGTCCGATATAAATTAAAGCCAGTCCGTAAGTGCTCCCTTGCACTCCCATACCTTTCGCTACACGTGTCAGCGGAATCATGATGGAATGGAACGGCACCAGCATGGAAGCGACAAACATGAAGAAGATCAGATTACTGAGTCGGCCAGAAGTCCGTGACAGCTTGTAACCTGCAAGCGAGGCACAGAATACGATTCCCCCGATACCCAGTATGGATACGATGGCGGAGTTGAGTGAGCTGCCAAGAAGATTGATTTTATTAAAAGCATCGGCGTAGTTTTCCCAGTGCAATGTCGTTGGCAATGCGATAAACGATTGGAACATCTCGCCCTGTGTTTTGAACGAGTTCACCACGGCCATATAGATCGGCAGCATCGCTACCAGGGAGCCGAGAATCAAGAACAGCCGGATCAGAATAGTATTCAACCGCTGCATCCTCATGCTTCCACCTCTTTTCTCTTCATGACAGTGATCTGGATGAGTGTGAAGATCAGTACAATAACGAATAGCACAACCGATTTGGCGCTTGCATAACCGTATCTGAAGTTGTTTGAGAATGCTTCTTCATAAATGTTCATCGTGATCACCTGTGTGGCCCGGCCTGGACCACCGCCTGTCAATCCGTAGACAACCTCGAACACTTTGAATGCACCATTAAGTGTCAAGAAGAAACAGATGGTAATAGCGTGTGTAATCATCGGCAATACCACGTTACGCAGCACTTGAAAAGCATTCGCTCCATCAATGACGGCAGCTTCCTTGAGACTCTTCGGCACACCTTGCAATCCAGCCAGGTAGATGATCATCATGTAGCCTACACCGTTCCACAGCGATACGATCAGAATCGAATAGAAGGAGAACTTCGGATCACCGAGCCATTGCTGGTCAAGAAATGTAACCGCCAGTTTCTCAGCGAGCTGAGGCAGCACCTGCGAGAAGATAAATGTCCACATAAATGCACTGATGATCGTACTGATCATATTCGGCATGAAGAATAATGTTCGGAAGAGCCCTTTACTGCGTGTACGTGATTCAATCAACACAGCGAGCAGCAAGGCTATTACATTTTGCAAAATTAGCATAAATATGACGTATTTCAACGTAAACCATAACGAGTTAAGAAAGTCGGGATCTTCTTTGAACAGTTTCACAAAGTTCCCCAGACCGATAAAGCTATAATCACGATTTAATCCATTCCAATCCGTCAAGCTGTAGAACATCCCGCTGAATGTTGGATACAGTAGAAAAATCGCATAGATCACAAAGGCTGGCGCTGTGAACGCGAGCAGTGAAAGGTACTTCTTCAACACATTCGTAGCCATAACTTCTCCCCCCTTTTGACACAGCGGATGAAGGTAACCGGGGGAACGAGAATCGTTCGGCCAGCCATTTCATCTGCTTCGAGACTGTTGACGAAATAAAGTACCGCAATTTGTTGACAAAAGCTCCACGATCGTTACGGGGCACGATAGAGATTTCGTCAACAAACGCGGACACTGCTTTCCTTACAGCTCTTGCTTATTGACCGTTCAGGCTCTTACTTGTTGACTTTATTGTAGGACTTCCATGCCTTGTCGAGTGCATCAATAACCTGCTGTTGATTCAACTGTCCAGAGTAGTACCCTTGCAGGGCTTTACCGGACTCATCCTTAACTGCTTGAGGAATCGTTGGATCTTGATATGCTTTGCCTTCGCTAACATATTTTTGGGCATCATCTACCCATGGGAAGCTTTTGAAGGTATGCACTTTGGCAACCGGATTAAACTTGAGTGCTTCGTAGAATGCGCTTGAATCGTTGTCATCCAGAATATAGTTGACGAAATCAAGTGCAACCTCTTTATTTTTACTTGTTGACGATACAGCCAGTGAAGTGGACGTACTCAAGTTGATTTTCGTATCATCCGGATTGTCATTCAACGGCATTGGAGCTACACCAAAATTAATGTCAGGATTGGACTTCAGAATTGTCTCTGCGTACCAAGGTCCTTGAATCCACATTGCAGCTTTACCTGTAGCATAAGCCGCTGCACCATCATCGGCACCAACTTCAAGCGCTTTATCCGTTCCGTTGGCATTCACGAGATCGAATACGTCAAACAAGGCTTTCATATCCGAGAAGGAACCTTCATCCTTATTCATTTTCTCTACGAAGTCTTTGTGCTCTGTTTGTGTCAGTGCCCCTACAGTTAGTGGCAAGAACAGTTGCGGAACCCAAGCTTCTTTGTAAGCCAGCTCGAACGGCGTGATGCCAGCTGCCTTCAACTTTTCTACAACCGCTTTCATTTCTGTCAATGTCGTTGGAACTTCAAGTCCTTGCTCTTCGAAGATATCCTTGTTGTACAGATAACCCCATGACAGAGTTTCCAGTGGAACCGCAACGACTTTGCCACTTGCATCCGTAACCGAAGGTTTGACCGAATCGAGCAGTTTATCTACAAAAGGTTGATCGGACAAGTCTTCCAGATACCCAGCTTTGCTGAACGGTGGAATCTCATTTACCGCATGCAGAGCGAATACGTCCGGTGCATCATTGGAAGCCAGTCTTGTTTTCAAAATCTGAGGTGCATTATCTGCCGGCGGCATCTCCAGCTGCACATTCACTTCAATGTTTTTCTCTGCTTTTACCTTGGCTTTGAACTGTTCTATATATTTATCGTAATGTTCTTTCAGCCTTGGTTGAGCAATGAACACTTTGAGGTTTACTGTACTGCCGGCTGCAACTTCTTTTTGCTCATTGTCGGTGCCTGCATTCGAGCCGCAGCCCACGAGCAGAACGCTGACCAGTGCTGCACTTACAACGCTTTTCCATACTTTCATCTCTTATGACCTCCCGTAGTGACTGGTTTGTCTTTCATAGGCTCATTATATATCGTAAAATGTAAGCGCTTCATTGGACAAAATTGGACTCTTCCATTGGATTATTTTAAACCTTAATCCAAACAACATTCCCCGAACGAATCATTCGGGGAATGGATCGGACAATTTAGGTTGGCCCTTGCGCATTTCTCCAGGTGACACGCCAAAATGCTTTTTGAACACTCGATAGAAATAGGACACATCTTCATATCCTGTCATCTCCGCAATATGTTTGAATGGAATCTGATCATCCATGACCCACTCTCTCGCTCTAGCCATACGAAGCTGCACCACGTAATCAGTTACATTTACGTCATACTCCTTTTTGAAAGCTTTGCTTAAATATTCTTTGCTGACAAAAAAGATCTGTGCCAGATGTTCCAGAGTAATCATCTCCATGCAGTGCTGCTGCATGTATTGCTTCACTTCTTCCAGATTCAGCTTATTCTTATACTTGCGCTGTGCAATGAGCTGCTCTAGCGCCTGATAATACGAAGCAGAGACCCAATCGACTGCGGCTGAGATTGACCCCAATACGGTTGCAGGTGGCAATCCTTCTTCTGAACGATCAGACAACCCATTAGAAACGCATAATTCATCCAGCAGGTTCTGGAGCTCATACGCTACCCGTCCAAGCTGACGAGGTCTGCAAACTTCACTTTGTTCCAGCTTCTGCTCTAATTGCTGAAACCATTCCCGCAGTCTTGGCAGGTCCAGATCGTTGAAGCGAAGGCGTGCTTGTTGCTGAAAAAGGGAAAACTCTCCCGCAAAGAAAGCGGGATAGGATTCCCAGGTCTCTGGTGAAGTGGTTGATTTCTCCAACTCACGAGCGCATTTGGCCAGCGTAGCATTTAATTCATCGGGATTCACCGGCTTCAGTAAATAGTCTGCCGCACGGTACCGGAGAGCGTGTTTAGCATAATTAAAATCATCGTATCCACTCACCACAACGACCTTAATCTCCGGAAAACCCTTATTCAGCGTCTGCATCAGCGCCACGCCGTCTGATCCCGGCATACGCATGTCAGTAATCACGAGATGAGGTTGTAGCTCCTTGACCATACGCATCGCCTGTTGCCCATCCTCGGCTTCGCCGCAAACGACCATGTCCAGTTCGTCCCACTGACCCAGATTGCGTAGAATATCCCGATTCCAAGGTTCATCATCCACTAGCAGTACTTTATATAACTCTTTATTCAAAAGGATTCGCCTCCTGTTGTGCAGGGGATACATACGATCACTTTTGTTCCCTGCCCAAGTTTACTTTCGATACGCATACCGTAATCAGGGCCAAAATGCATCACAATCCGCGAAGCTGCATTCAGCAGCCCAATACTGGTGCCAGAACTCCATATCCGATCGGTGTGACGCGTAATGCGTTCCAATTTCGATTGCATCTCTACCAGTTTCTCTGGCTCCATGCCCATTCCATTATCGCAAATCTGAATGGTCAACAGACCCTTCTCTGGATCAGCGGCCACTTCAATCCCCAGCCTCCATTCCCCTGGCTTGTTCTCCAGCCCATGCAAAAATGCGTTCTCCACAATAGGCTGTAACGACAACTTGGGGATATAACCATTTCCAATCTCTCCGACAATCTCTAACTTATATTCAAGTCTGCTAGCAAAACGCTGCTTCTGAATTAGCATATAATGCTCTAGCTGATCCAGTTCGGATTGCAGAGGAACAAGGCCATCTGGTGCTCTCACAATATAACGGAACATTTCACTTAAAGCCCGGATCACCTTGTAACTGTCTGCCGGTTTTTGCGAATAGACCATGCCGCCAATCATCTGCAATGTGTTTTGTAGAAAATGGGGATGAATCTGCGATTGCAATGCCTTAAGCTCCGCAGTCTGCTTCTCCAGATTCATCATATAGTTGTCCCGGATATGTTCCCGGATACGACTGGCCATACCATGCAGATTTTTTTCCAGTAAACCGATCTCGTCTACCCTTCCGCTGCGCTCCACTTTACGATCCTTGATCAACTGGATGCCTTTCATGGAATTCGCCAGTTTGACGATCGGTTTAGAGGTTCGCCAAGCGACCAAAGCGGCCAAAGCAACAGACACTACAGTTGCTACTCCGCCTACGACAAGACCGTACTTCATCGTCTCCATGGCACTCTCGTTAATCACATGATTAGGCACGATCTTAATTACTTTCAGTCCTGTGTCTTCTATATCATGGTAGAAAACATATTCATTCGCTGTGCGAATAAGGCCCGTATGGTCCTTCGTATCCTTCAACTGCATCAATGCCTCATTCGATGGCTGGATGGAAGCATTCAGCTGATACACTGGACGACCCGAACGATCTCCGATATATACAGTGTAATCTCCTCTGCTATCGAGCAGCTCTAGCGTCTGGTTGAATTCGGCCCATTTGATCTCCAGGCTGATTGCCCCGACCTGAGCCTGATCTTCAAAGCGATTCATGCTGCGAGTCATATGGAATTTTGACGGATCTTTGGGGTCATTAGTAATTGTAAAATCTTTGCGCTGAGTAAATAGTTCATGATATCCTTCCGGGATGTCGTTCACTGCCTTAATGCGTGATTCCATCGAATTAAACGTGAACAAGGTCTCCTGTTCCTTTAGGTACAGTTCGACGCCAAATACATAGTTGCCAGCAGAATAGTACACACTGTTGAGCATATTAAACACTGCTTTTTGTTCATCGAAACGGCTGGAAGCAGGTGCTTCCTGAGTCAACGCCAAATACTGATGTAACTCATCACTAATCTGAATGGAATAAATGATATTATTCATACGTGCAAACTGTTCTGCCAAATAGGCAGAAGCCCAATTAATGTTGACCCGGTTCGTATCCATAATCTCGGCTTCCATCGAGGATCGTGCATTTTCAGCGGCTACAGCGGTCATTACAATGACTGGCAGGACAGCAACGAATGTCATCGTCAAAATCAGTTTATTGCGAATGCTGCGCTTGAAAGGTTCTATCAGCCGACGGTATAATTTATGAAACAATGCACATCCACTCCTGAGCTAAAATAAGACAAACGCCCCAGCATTATAGCCGAGGGCGCCATGGTCTAGTTATTTTTTTCGGAAAATAGGAATTAAATCTTTAGATGTAAGCCTAAGACTGATACTCAGCACGATCATCTCCTAGTTTTGTTCGATAATGCGTATGCCCCATCGTTCCAGCTCGATCTCCTGTCCGGCAGCAATCGAATCTCCCGATAACAGCTCTGTTCCTCCGCCATGCGGATTCTGGAAGGATACTGACTCATCAGAATAGTTGAAATAATAGCGAATCGTATGTCCTTCATCGTTTACACCTGTCTTCACAATAAGTGGGAAAGCAAGCTCCTGATCCGCTCCCCATACACCTGCATCCTTCATCACCCGTTCCAGCACCTGGCGAATGACAGCAGCGCTAGTATAACAGCCGACATAAGTCGCTTTCCCTTTGCCGTAGCTGTTCTGCGTGATCGCTGCATATTCTCCCCAATGTGGATGGTCATACCAAGCGAGCACCTCGGCAGTAGTCGGTGTAATCAGCTCCATCCAGGTGTGTACCTGATTATGCTCCTCACCTACGCCAAACGGATCATCCCGCAGAGCGACATGCTTCGGCTCGACAAACAGGTTATAGCTAATGCCGCACGCCTCACTGATCAGTCCGGGCTGACGCGTAGAGCGAACCTTAATATGCTCATTGGCAAAGCCACTCTTGAACGAGTACACGATATGTCCGCCATCCCGTACGAATTGATTTAGTTTTTCTAGCAACGCATCCGATGCGGCATACAAGGCAGGCACAACCAGCACATCATACCCTGCATAACTTTCAACGGAAGGATCGATAAGATCGCAGCCAATGTTCATTTTATACAGTTCATCATACATCCAGCGTACTACGTCATTATAATTCTTGTCACTGGTGAAGTTAAAGCCAAACCATTTAATGGAGGTCAACGCCTCGTTGCTGAACAGCACGGCCACCCGATTCGTTTTCTTCAGATTCACAAGCTTGGGACTCAGACGAGCAAAATCCCGACCAATCGTCTTCGCTTCGTTATACACAGGATTCGGTTCAAAATCATGGCTCAGCAAGCCTTTCCAGTATGTCTCGAACGAGTTATGCAGTGAGTGCCAATGCCAGTAGGCCACCATGTTCGCACCTGAAGCCAGGTGACTGAATGCCTGTAACCGCAGTTGTCCCGGATAAGGCACCCAGTGCCAGAAAGCCTGTGCTTCGGTCTCCAGAACAAGATAATTGGATTGTTTGGTGGAACGCGCCACATCTCCCCCGAACGAAATTTCAATACCTGTCAGCTCGTCCTGGGAAGGATGGTAGATATCTACACTGGTAATGTCAAAAGGTCGGGATGCTGCAAAGTGATCCACATCCCCCTGAATGCCGTAGGAATATCCGCGCCATTCAAAGTCAAAGTTCTGGGTAACAAACTGACCTTCCTGTTTGTACTCATTCACAATGCCAACTTGCCACGCCAAAAAATCCGTGACCAATTGCCGCTGGAACTTCGCAAACTCCGCTCCAAGACTGCCGTTTATTGTGCCCACTACGGAAGGGAAGTCCTCCCAACTGTTGATGCGGTTACTCCAATAGTCCAATCCAAACTCCTTGTTCAACTCGTCCAGGGAACTGAACTTATTGCGCATGTATTTCACAAATTGTAGCTGCACATTGTCTCCGGCCGTGTTGTAATGCTTCGTTTCATTGTCTGTTTGATATCCGATCACGGCCGGATGCTTACTTACGCGTGATATCAGCTTGCGAATGATGCGCTCTGCATAGAATAGATACGTGGGATGTGTGATGTCCATAATCTGTCTTGCTCCATATTTCCCAGGCCCCTGTGCGGTTGTTGCCAGAACATCCGGGTGCTCCTTGACCATCCACGTAGGAACAGCATACGTTGGTGTACCTACAATGACATGTATTCCTGCCGCATGCATCGCATCCAGCACTCGATCTACGGAAGTGAAGTCGAATACGCCATTTTGTGGTTCGTGAGTACTCCAGGTCGATTCAGCTATGCGCACGACATTAATACCAGCATCTTTCATCATCTGAATATCTTTGTCCAGTCTGTCATATGGCATATATTCATCATAGTAGGCCACGCCGTATAATAATTTGTCCATGATATCGTCTCCTTTAAGTAAGGTCTATATAAGTCAAATCCCTCATAGTTACATCTACACTACGATGACAGAGTCATCTTCCAAGCGCCGTTACCCAGATTTGTTCGATTCCCCTTTTCTAAAGGTACAATCCGGTGATCCAAGCGCCTGCTTCGTTTCTTAAGATTTTTTCTGTCCTCTCTGTTCCTGTGTGAATGAGTTTTTCAACTTATATAACGTTGTTGGTATAAGGTGAGTTGACATATTCCTGTACTTGGTGGTAGCGTTTACATTAATATCGGTATATAAGCACTCTTTGTACAGTATTATGAATTACGCTTGCCAACTCCGTACTTCGGGATGCCTGCGTTAAACTGATTATAATGAAGTAAATGCATAGTGCCGATGGCACAAGACGAGTATTTTTTACCCTTTTCCGAGGTGAATGTCATGGATAACGGTTCGCAGCTTCGAGAGATGCCATACCATACACTGGCGCACTGGCTTCCCATTATTGACTGTAACATCAAATTTTATGGAGCCCATAGTCAACATGTCCCGTATGGATGGGCTATGCCTGAGGAGACACATCCCGGCTTCGAGATTATTCTAATCATTCAAGGCACGCAGGAGAGTGTCATTCATGGATACACATATACCGTGGATGAAGGCTCGATCCTGCTCATCCCTCCCGGATTCAAACATACGAATGAATGTATCTCCATGGAAGGTATGACCTATTTTAGCGCACATTTTAATGTCGATGATCCGGTGTTCACCTTAAAGCTGCTGTCCCAGCGCAGTAGAATCTATGTCGCTGGGACAGAAGATAATATGAAAATACGAGCTGTTCTTGAAAGCTGGATGGGCATGATTAATACGGCTGAGGCCTATACATCCACTGATAAATTGCTGATGCAAGCCCGTATGTTCGAACTGTTTGCTCTGTTGTCTCAGGCCGCAGACAATGCACCAGAATCCGTCATTTCCGTTGCTGCACAGACTCCTGCCCCAACAGCCTTACACTACGCAGGAGCAATCGCCGAGGCGATCAAGCAGGCCTTTCATGCCCAGCTTCGGTCACGGGATGGCAATGTGTCCTCGGTCAAAGTCGAGCAGATTATTGCTTCATTTGGCATCAGTCCGGGATATGGGTTACAGGTGTTCCGTAAAGTATTTGGCCATTCTCCACGAGCCTACCTGTCCAACCTGAAGCTCCAGGAAGCTAAAATGCTGATAGAGCAACCTGACCTGTCGCTGGGGGAGATCGCTCTAAAGCTTGGTTACACCCATTTGTCTCATTTCAGCAGACAATTCAAACGCTGGACAGGTCAGAGCCCACTGCTCTATCGAAATCAACATGCAGAAGTTAATCTCAAAGGATTGCCTGATCAAGCTGAGGGCGAGCCACCTGAACCATGAAGACGAAGACGTACATGCTCGAATTCCTCCGGGGTATTCATATTGCTTAATTGTAGTTCAGGCCGCAGAACACCCGCTTGCTCCAGCTCGGCTGTTTCGACATATCGGCAACCGATCTGTTCCAGCCAGCGAGTGACACGCAGACGTTCATGAATCAGGCACTGCTCTAGCTCAGGAAGTATACGCCTGTGATATACGCCTGCAAGGGGGTGAATCCGGCCTTCTACACATGGAACGATGGCACTGCTTGTTGGATATTGCTCTGTGAGCTTCTTCAATCCATCAAAAAAAGAAGTTTGCAGAAGCGGCATATCACAGGCGCTGACCAGATTCCAATCGGTACTGGAGGCCTTCAGTGCTGCGTGAAGTCCAGCAAGCGGCCCCTTTCCAGGATAATCGTCTTGGATGCATTCGAAACGTTCATCGCCCATTAAGCTGTATATTGCTTCATTGGGGCCCGCTGAAACGATGATTCGAGATACAGCTGGTCTAATTGCTTCTGCTATATGAGTCAGCACGGATGAACCGTTCAGTTCGAGCAGTGCTTTGTTCGTTCCCATTCGGCTAGATTGTCCGCCTGCCAATATTATGCCTGTCCATTTACTAACTTCCATTAGGACATCTCCTTTTCAAGACTAATCCATAGATCACGCGTGTAGACCGCACCATGAAGCTGAAGCATGAGTCCATATTACTCGCCTCAGTTTGCCGCACCTGCGATGAGAGAGATGCTGTTAATTCATATATTCTATACGTTGAATCCCCTTTCAACAAATGATACATTGAACAATAGGATTCGATTCGGAAAGGAATGGCTTAATTGGACAGATCTGCAACAGTGAGAGGCACCTCCTCGCTAACCTCTCTGAAACTATATAACTTTTTCATCTACGGAGCCATATCGATCTTCGCCGGATTCCTTCAGCTCTATCTTCAAGAGATTGGTATGACCAAGCTGGAGATTGGCAGCCTGATGGCGATTGGTCCTTTTGTATCTCTGTTTGCCAATCCATTCTGGGGTTTCTGGAGTGATAAGTCACGTAATATTCGCATTGTGCTGATGATGATGATGGGAGGCACCTTTGTGCTAGCACAAGGTGTATTTTACGCGCCGTCGTATGCATGGATATATATTGCCATGATTTTCTTTTATTTTTTTCAGAGTCCATTATTTGCTCAGACGAATAGTCTAATCCTTGGATATATTGATGGAACGGGACAGAAGTTCGGTACTTTCCGGCTCTGGGGATCGCTCGGCTGGGCCATAACTGCAGTTGCTGCCGGCCCGGTCATTGACCGTTTTGGCGTGAGCAGTGTGTCGATTATCTTTGCATGTATGATTGCTATCGCTTTTATATTTTCAGTATTCCTGCCGAGACAACCCATTGCTTCCGATACCCCGATTGTGACGTTCCGACGGTTCGGCAGAGTGATGTTCAATCCGTATTTTATGATTTTTATCGGCCTGGGCGTGCTTGTCTCCGTCCCGAATGCGATGAACAGTACATTCATGTCCCTCTATATTGTAGAGATGGGCGGTGACAAACAGATCGTCGGCTGGGCCATCTTCACGTCGTCCATTCTTGAAGTGGGCGTGTTTCTGTTATTGGATCGGCTTCTGAAACGCAAAATGAGCATGCTACTTAGTTCTCTGATCGTGATTAGTCTGATGTTTGCTCTTCGCTGGCAGCTCATGGCTCTGGCTAACAACCCTATGGAGGTTGTCTTCATTCAGCTTATGCACTCGGTCACCTTTGGCGGCTACTTCTATGTGGGTACCCAGCTAACGATGCTATGTATTCCTCGGCCTTATCGTTCTTCCGGTCAAGCTGTATATACGATGGCTTGGGGAGGCCTTTCTGGTGTCATTGCCGGACTGTTTGGCGGTTGGCTGTTCCAGAGCTTCGGTGCAGAGGTCATGTACAATATCGGTGTATTCTTCTCACTTCTGGGAGCTGTTGGTTTCACCATCATGTGGCTGTGGAACCGACGTAATGGATATCAACCCACGGTGCTGACAGAGATGGGTAGTATGGATGAGGACAGTTAATCTTAGGATACTGGGGCATTGTAGTACGATCGACACCTTACTGGCAGATCAACTTTACAAATAAAGCGGATATCCCCACTCTCCCAAGTGATTGTTCCAATGGTTTTCTTGTTATAAAGTAGCTTATGAGACATATCTTGTTTTACTCTGCGTAGGGTAGTTGGTAACACTTCGATTTTACGCAGAGAGTCAAGCGTGTCTTTATTTGCATTTAAAGGAAATAAATTTTACCCAATTACCGTAACTGATTATGATTAGTGTCCCGAAAGAGAAACTTATATCTGAATTGTATTCGCCTAGTCTCTATGCAATAAATCAAAATATAATAGTCTATAAGTATTATTTACAAAAATTTTCAGTATGAGTAAGCTGAGTATGCAAATTGTATATAACTCAGAAAGGAGCGAGGCAGATTGAACTTAAAACGACTTCTTGTTGCTACACTTACTGTAGCAGCAACAATTCTTATTATCTTTGCATCAACTTTTGGAGATAAATCCAATGACTCATTGGAACCTCAAGCTGATCAAGAAGCCTTGAAGTTATATCCAGTTAATGAATCTGGTCAAACTTATGGGAAATCTTTCGATCCACTAGTTGTACCTGATTTGATCTTGGCTGAAGGAACTGATGGTAAGGCTGGTTATGTACTTTCGTCAGACCTTATCGGTAAAGAGCCAACAACACCTGAGGAGGCGGTTAAACAACAGTTAGAACAAGTGAATGTCAATCGAGTGATACCACTTTATGAAAAAGACGGAAAAACGATCATCGGTCAGTTTAAAATTACTACTAACCATTAATTAAAACATACATCGTAGGGAATTCACACAATAGATGAACTTGATATGTACTCGTTTTAATAACAATCATCTTCTAGAGATTCTTGAAAAAATTATTTTATGGATTTTCTGCGGGTTAAATGGGTGCGCAAGCACGGGCATATGATTCGAATGATAAACTCTGAACTTCTAGCGCGACCGAACATTCTCCTGCCAAACAGTTAGTCTTTGCTACTTCCACAAACATTAGTACTAAAGGAAGCTATTAGTCTTGTGAAAATGGAATTATAAATACCCCATAGATAGACTTTTTTAACGTGTCTGCTCTATAGGGTATCATTTAGTTCAATCAAGAATATAAGCTAGAATATAAAATCCTTATGCCTTCGGCAATTGGAACGAGCTTTTCAAAGATACGACACGGTTAAATACCGGGCGGCCTGGCTCGGAGTGCTTTGGATCAACACTGAAGTAACCATGGCGGAAAAATTGGAACTTATCCTGTGGTTTCGCTTCCTTCATCTCTTGCTCCACATAGCCGTGAACGATCTCCAGAGAGTTCGGGTTTAGCTGATCCAGGAACGTTTTCTCTGGTTGCTCCACAGTCTCTGCTCCAGTACCCGTCAAATCTGCTTCAATCTCGGCTCCGGCTACAGCAGCTTCCACTTCGGCCTCCGCTTCAGCTTCCGGTGCTTCTGCCGAAATCAACGGCTCATACAGACGGAACTCCGCTGGCACGGCTTGAGTCGCCTCTACCCAGTGAATCGTGCCTTTTACTTTACGTCCCGTAAAGCCGCTGCCACTCTTTGTCTCCACATCATATGTGCAATGAATCTCAACGACGTTACCGTCCGCATCTTTGATGACATCATTACATTTAATGAAGTAAGCATGTTTCAAACGAACTTCGTTACCCGGGAACAAACGGAAGTATTTGTTCGGCGGATTTTCCATAAAGTCATCTTGCTCAATATAAATCTCACGAGAGAATGGAATCTGACGATTGCCCATCTCCGGATTTTCTACGTTATTCTCTGCTTCCAACCACTCTACTTGTCCCTCAGGATAGTTAGTAATAACTACTTTGAGCGGGTGCAACACAGCCATGGTGCGCGGTGCTTTCAATTTCAGATCTTCACGAACAAAGTGCTCCAGCGTTTGCAGATCGATCACGCCTTGGCTTTTGGAAATGCCAGTCTCGAATACAAAATCACGAATTGCTTCCGGTGTGTATCCCCGGCGACGCAGACCTGAGATCGTTGGCATACGCGGATCATCCCAGCCATCCACATGGCCTTCGTCCACAAGCAGCTTCAGCTTGCGCTTGCTGGTGACCATCTGGGACAGATTCAGGCGTCCGAATTCATATTGATGCGGCTGGTTCTCCATCTCACATTCAGCAACCACCCAGTCATAGAATGGACGTTGATCTTCAAACTCCAGGGAACACAAGGAGTGTGTTATACCTTCAATGGCATCTTCGAGCGGGTGTGCAAAAGCATACATTGGATAGATGCACCATTTGTCTCCAGTGTTATGGTGATGTGCATGGGAGATACGGTAAATAACCGGATCACGCAGGTTGATGTTAGGCGAAGCCATATCAATCTTCGCACGCAGCACCTTTTCACCGTTCTTGAATTCGCCTGCACGCATCCGTGTGAACAGGTCGAGATTCTCTTCCACCGATCGCTCGCGGTACGGGCTATTTTTGCCCGGCTCGGTCAGCGTTCCGCGCATTTGACGGATTTCGTCGGCGCTTTGATCGTCGACGTAGGCTTTACCTTTTTGAATAAGCAGGACCGCACGGTTGTACATCTCATCGAAATAATCCGAGGCAAAACGTTTCTCGTTCCACTCGTATCCGAGCCATTTCACGTCTTCCTGGATCGAGTTGACATATTCCACGTCTTCCTTCACAGGGTTCGTGTCATCAAAGCGCAGGTTTGTCTTACCGCCGAACTCGCCGCCCAACGTAAAGTTGATCCAGATGGCCTTCGCATGACCAATATGCAAATAACCGTTCGGTTCCGGTGGAAAACGGGTAATAACTTCCTGAACTTTGCCCGACCGGAGGTCCTCAGTAATGATATTTTTAATAAAGTTAGGTGGGGTTGTGAATCGTTTGTCCACAGGTATCAAACCTTTCATGAATGTATTGGCGCTTGCAAAAAACCAGAACAATGCTGGCTAGGGTTCCTTAATGACGAAGTCATTTCCTGAAAATAACTTCTTTCATGGAAAGTTTCGTACGCGTTTCATTTAAATATACCTTTAACGGGGGAGGAGTTCAATAAATAACAGCACCAAAATCAGGATCAGACACATAACTGCATCGGAACAAGTTAGGTCTAATACCATTTTGACGAGTTCGCACGAATCATGTAGCATGTTAGTAAAACTAAATCTAAGGGAGGGTTTCCCAAGTGGACGCGCTAAAACTGACCAAAGAACAGCAGGATGAAGCCATTCGCACGATCCAGTCGTATTTCGAAGAAGAACGCGATGAAGAAATGGGCGATCTGGCAGCATGGGGTGTCCTTGATCTGTTTATGACACAACTTGCTCCCTACATATATAATCAGGCACTCAGCGACGCACGCACAACGGTAAACCAGCGCATGGCCTCCATGGAAGAAGATCTGTTTGCATTGGAGCGCAAATTGCCCCGGCCTCCCCGCTAATCTACCTATTATATAAAGAAAGAAGGTTGCAATCATGTTTACCTATTCATTAGATGAATATACGGAGCTTCGCCCGCTTCTGATGGAGCATACCAAACCGCTGTTTGAACTAACCGATCGTTCCCGGGATCAACTGAGACATTGGCTTCCTTGGGTGGACCATGTGACAGAGATTGAACATACATCGAACTATATTACAAACGCTTTAAAACAAGCGGCCGAGAACGGTGGATTCACTGCAGGTATCTGGTTAAAAGGAGAACTCGCAGGCATTATCGGTTTCCACGAGATTAACTGGACGAGCCGCTCGGTGAGCATTGGATATTGGCTTGGCAAAGGATTTGAAGGACAAGGCCTGATGACCAGTGCCTGCCGTGTCTTCGTGGATTACGCGCTCGTAACACTGGACCTGAATCGAGTCGAGATTCGCTGCGCGACCAACAACAAGCGAAGCCGTGCGATTCCGGAACGTCTGGGCTTCGTGCTTGAAGGGGTCATTCGTCAGGCGGAGAAGTTGCCTAAAGGATACGTCAATCATGCGGTATACGGCATGTTACAGCACGAATGGGAACTTTTGCGATAAAATATGTTACATAATGGTTATACAAATGAAATCTATCGTTTCAATTCATGATTGAATGAATGTACATCATAACTTATAACTTATCACTCGCTACTATAGCTCTTCACCCGCTACCCCCTCATCTGTGACAACGGCTGCCACAGATGAGGGGGTAGCGGCTTATTCTTGTTTAGAGATCGCTATAGTGCACGCACCATGCCGCCATCCACAATCAATGAGGTTCCGGTAATATAGGAATTAGCTCCGGATAACAGGAATACGACAGCTTTGGCAAACTCCTCCGGCTCACCGTAACGTCCCAGTGGAATCTCTTTGCGGAACTGTTCGGCAATCTCTTCCTCACTAACCCCACTTTGTTCTGCCCGTGCCGTATCCAGCTCACGAATCCGGTCTGTGGCTATACGCCCAGGAGCTACAGTGTTGATCAGGATGCCGTAAGGGGTTAGCTCCTGAGATAATGTTTTTGCCAGCCCAAATACTCCCGTACGGAATGTATTGGACAGAATTAGGCCCGGGATCGGTTGTTTCACCGAGGTAGAAGCAATGTTGACGATATGACCACCGCTTGTCTTCATATATGGAAGTACACCGCGAATCAATCGGACATAACTGAGCATATTCAGTTCAAAAGCATGCTCCCAGTCCTCATCTGACAGTGACTCAAATGTGCCCGCAGGGGGGCCACCTGAATTGTTGACCAGAATGTCAATGTGACCGAATTGTTCGACCGTTTTCTCAATGAGTGCTGCGATGTCCTCCTTCCGGGTTACATCGGTTGCACAATATTCCACACGTCCACCGCCGCCAAGCGCCAATAACTCTTCTTGGACTAGAGCCAGTTTATCTGCGCTACGGCTTGCCAGCATCACATCCGCACCTTCCAGTGCCAGCTGTGCCGCGACCGCTTTACCCAGGCCTCGACTGGAGGCCAGCACCAGTGCTTTTTTACCACGAATCCCCATGTCCATCGTTATTCCTCCTTAGCTAAGTTACTGTTGCCTCACAACTACGATCTCACTGCCTATGCCTCAATGAAATAAGCCATCAGAATATCATCTACATCTCGGCCACCAATTCGAAATTCGGATACAAGTCTGCCTTCAGTTATAAATCCGCATTGCTCATAGAAAGCAACCGCTCCCGGATTGCTTGATAGCACACGCAATCTGAGTTTGCGTATGGCCTGTTCCTTCGCATATGCCTTCATTGCTTTCATTAGAGCCGTTGCCACACCAGACCGGCGAAATTCAGGGTGTACAGCGATATGAATCTCGTATACATGGCGGTTCACAGGCATCCCTGTGGGAGGATGAAAGCCGACGTATCCGCATACCCGTTCCTGCTGTACAGCAATCAATTGACTACCTGGTGGGCAATATTGCAGATACTGCTGTCTGGATCGCCATTGCATCGGTGCGGGCGAGGTGGATGCATTCCAGACCAGCATATCCAGCTCCATCAGCTGGTCTGCATCCTTCATCTCGGAAGGACGGATCTGATACGTATGACTGGTAAGCATGCCAATTCAACCTTTCGTGTACCTCATTCTTTCTATGTATTGTAGCATAGCCACCACGTGGACTAAAATTCCACTTCGATTCCACTAAACTGTGAAACCCCGATAATGGTGAACAGCAAAAAAAAACCACTTCACCTTGTCGTTACGTCATGGTTTATACTGATTGCATTATAATCATTTCTTAAAACGTTCTATAAGGTATGGAGGTGCACCGGATTGAATATCAAAGAAGCCGCATCCCGTCTGGGAATATCGGCTAGAGCCATTCGCTTTTATGAGGAAAAAGGATTAATTCGGCCTGCCAAGCAGTCTAGCAACGGATATCGCCTCTATACAGAAAATGATATATGGCGCTTGCAGACGATCGCAGCACTGCGTGAAATTGGCATGTCATTACAGGATATTACCCATGCGCTCGCTGAGATTGATCAGGGTAACCAGCAGGGACTAGAGGAGTATCTGGAGTTACAGCAAGCAGTAATGTACGCCCAGTGGGTGGAACTAAAACGTATGATGGATACGACTCAGCGCATGATCGATCTGAACCGCCAGGACGGAGCCCTTGATGTCAGCCATCTTCACGATCTGGCAGGTAGCGCACGCCGTCTTCGGGAGGCACGGCAGAACTGGCATGACCGCTGGAATTATGACAGACAGGCGGCAATCCATGACCAGCGTGTGCAGGCGGAAGGGAATACAGTGGACAAACCTTTCAACCTGTACCATAATTACGACGAAGCTTTGGAACAGACTGCGCAGTGGATTTCTCCTGTAACTGGTGAAGCGGGCTTGGATATCGGGACCGGAACGGGCAATCTGGCTGGCAAAATGCTGGACAAGGGTGCAATCATGACCGGAATCGATCAGTCGCGTGAAATGTTACGTAATTGCCGCAAGAAATATCCGCAGATGCAAGTGAAGCTCGGTAATTTTCTGGCGCTACCTTTTGCGGATCAATCCTTTGACTTCGTGGTATCCAGTTTCGCCTTTCATCATCTTGGCCCAGATCAGCAGTACCTTGCTTTGGAAGAGATACAGCGTGTGCTCAAAACCACCTCGACGAGCAGAATCTGTCTTACTGATCTCATGTTTACCGATTCTGACCACCGTGTCGCATACGGCAGTCACGCTGCCAAAGCCGGAGATGCAGAACAGCAGCGTGCATTGCGCGAGCGCCATTTCCCATTGCTTAGCGAACTGTGCCATTGGCTGGGTCACCTAGGCTACGAGACCAAGTATATACGGCATAATGAATTACTGCACACCGTATTAGCGGTTCCGCTGCGATAGTGTACACAACAGCCCACATCGTAACTATCGGTTATACAAAAAAAGTTATACAAAAGGGCCAACCCTCTGAAAGAAGGTTAGCCCTTTTGGCTTGGCCCATTGCTGGCATACAGCAATTGATGAACTTACATATAAATATCTACAATCGTGCGCTCTGACGCGCCGCTTGCCTGTTTGAATGCATCCAGTGAGATGCTTATCCCACCTTGCCGATAACGGTTTGCTGTACGCTCTCCTTGAATCTCTCTGTCATTCACCGTTATACGGCGGACAGTTCCCTCATTCAGGTGGTAGATAAATGTCACTGGCTCTCCTGCATATTCGAATTCAAACTGCATCCCGTTCAACTCAGCTGGCAATACCGGGTCAATCACCAGATTACCGCCTTCCTGACGAATGCCCAGTGCATTCGAGATCAGCTGGTTCATGTAGATCCCAGGGCCACTGGAGTAGATTCTCCATCCGCCTTTCACCTGCACCGTACCTTTGCGAAGCTGATCAAAATGCTCCTGCGCCTCGTAACGCGTGTTGAACTTCCCGTCGGAACTGCTGAAATATGCGTTCGCTTGACGAATCTCTGCGTTAGGCACAACCTCGCGGATGCCGACCGGGTTGATCATCGCCAGACCGTTCCATACTTGATCGGTTTTACCTAGCTTCGCCATCGCTTCCACGTAACGGATGTGGGCGTGCACGTATTGCAAACCGATCTCACGTCCGAAGTTAGACGCTTGCTCTGCCCGTTTGAAATGTGTGCTCACACCACCTGCATATTGCGCTGGACGGTTCATCAGACGAACCCCATCCGGGCACAGGAATTGCTCACGAATGAGTGCATAATGTGCCTCCGCTTGTTCCGCGTTGAGCAATTCACCAATCATGCTGCGTGTCATTGGCAGCAGGCGGTATTGAATACCTGTCTCCGTGTCTGTCGGGTGCAGCATCAGCTTCGCCTGGTCTGCCTCTTCCATGTACACAAAGCCTGGAATGACGTCTGTGCTAAGCATATAACGGGTGAAGTCCTCACGGATGCCCTGTGTCAGTTCGGCAAGCTCCTGCGCAAACGCTTCATCTTTGGCTTTCAAAGCTTGTGACAGCACATTCATGGACTGATACGTCAGGGCTACTGTCCAGCTGCTCACCATGTATTGCTTGAGCTGTGCATTCGCTGGCTGGAGGGTATCATCCCAGTCGCCATCTCCGTAGGAGGACAGGAACGTATTGTGCAAGAAATGTGCACGGATGTATTCGATCTGTTTTTTCGCATGATCTAGTACCGTTGCAGTCTCTTCTGTAAATCCAAAGCTATGTTTAACCGTGTAAGGCACTTTCTCATCCAAGATGGCATAGTCGCGCGTAGCCGTCAGATAATCTGCCAGTACTTTCAGCGGCCATACGATGATATCCCCATGGCTCTCTTCTTGCTGAATCGCAAAGTATTTGTCAAACATAAACCATTGCGGCCAGTTACCATCATCTTCGTACTGGTGCGTGTAGACCATTTTGATAATATCGCGAACCTGTTCATATTTCTGAGTGGCCATGAAGTACTCCACCGGGCCTTGGCACACATCACGTGTACCCCATGCTGCGCCGCCGTATTGCTCCAGACCGTGAGGTACAGAGTAGTGAACCAGCATATTGTGGGTGTACCACCAAGCAAGTGCGTTGACTTTGAACAAATCTTCTGCACCCTGGCTTTCGCCACGAGACAATCGGAATCCATTCATAACACCTGCAAAAAACTCACGGTATGCCTGCACTTCTTCTTCAAAAGAAAGAGTCGAAGCTGCTGTATCAGCACCTGCATCGGCAGATGCATCCCCTTCCAGTACACCTTGTACCTTCAGTGTCCATTCCGCACTCTCTCCGAGACGAAGCGTGACGAGCGAAGCAGAGCCACTGCGAACACCGCTGGCAAGTAACGTTTCGTCCCCGGCTTGTACAGAGGCTCCTTCAACGGTCAACCGATACTCCAGTTCTGGATACGTTCCTGCACTCAGAGATTGTGGGTCTGCCTTGAAGATCAGTGCGTCGCCTTCCTGTGTCATGTGCAGTGGATATTCGTATTCGTTCACGTTCATCGTAATCTGGCTCGTCACCAGGTAACGGTAGGCCTTTCCACTTGTAGAGCGCACGTTCATGCGCACTTCTGTAGCGTTTGTTGTTGTGTAATTCGTCACGATGAGCGTATCGGACTCCATTTTGTAAATCCAGCGAGCATAGTTAAAACCAATCTCGAACAGAGACGGCATCGTCAGCAGGCGATATTGTCCATCGATCTCTACATAGATGCGTTGTCCGGCCGTCTTCGGCACGTTCAAGGCATTGCGGGCATTGCTGATCATTTTATTAAAATTGGTGTTGCCGATCACAAGCTGTGAGTTGAACATCCCATACATATACGATGTGGTTGTAATCACTTGTGCTCCAAGTTTCACATTACCGCCGCTCATCAGGATGTGACCGTGTGGGCGTTCTACCAACAGTTCTTTGGCTTTTAAGACGATATGCTCGTAAGATTCGGTAAAGAAAGACAACAGTTGTTCCCCACTACGTTCTTCCTGATGACGATCAGGGTACAGCTCGTTAATCTCTTCTTGTGTCAGATCAAGGGCTGCCAGCGGCTCACCCAAAGACGAGGAAAGCTTCACCTGTTCAAGAACATCCCCCTGTTCGGCTACCATGGCCTGAACTTCGTTCCACGCTGTTGCAACTTCATCCCCAAACTCCAGTGCCGAAATACCTGATGCATGGTTAGCCTTCGCCAAGCCGTAGAAGACAACCTGTGCTTCACCGTTCAGCTCCACAAGCTCGGATTGCAGTGCAGTATAAGCAAACTCGTATTGATAAGTCTCATTGGCTAGTGACGGGCGGCTCAGGCTTTCGGGTTGATTCGTTTCTTTATATGACAGTCCGAAGAACTGGAATCCATCTGTGGAGTAACCGACCGCTTTGGTCAAGGAACCTTGCTGCATATAAGGGAATGCTCCGCCTTGCGGCTGGTTCTGACGCGAGCATACGACATATCCCTTCGCATCATCTTCAAATACGGTGTGGTCAATGTATTGAGACAGATAGGCTTCATTGCTGCGAACGGCTCCCGGATCGGCCAACCCTACATCTTGTCCATACACGACATCAACACGCTGTTGTTGTCCGGTAATCCTCACATCCCAGAACCAGATACCTTGCGGCGCAAGCGTAAATACCACCTGATAGTTAATCACTTCTCCGGCTTGTTTAGGCTGAACACTACCCTTCCAGATCAGTTGACGGTCCCCATGCAATCTGCTCTTTGACACTTGACTGTTGGAATGTATGCCGAGCATCGGGAACGAATGAATCTCTCCATTCTCATGTACGCGCAGATACAGATTGTTCATTGACCCGTCAACCGGGTTGCTAATCAGCTGGTTCAGCATGGTTGTACCGGAAATTGCCTGAGCCAAGTCTCCACTGTTCAAAAAGGTAAATGTCACTTCTCCGGCTGCCAAGCGAATCGTTTCATTCAAGATTTTTGCCATCTCACAATCACTCCTTAATTTAGTTTATTACTTAAAATCGAAACGTTTCGATTTTATTGAAAAAGAATAAGGCTCCCTTTGAACGGTTCCTTTCGAACCTGTTCCAACGATAACCCTTGTGCACATAACACATCCCATTCACATGCAGACCGCGCTTAACCTGTTATGTATTCACACTAGCCCGGTCTTGATGCATATGAAAATTCCTAGACACATCCGTTGTCTTCACGTTGTGGTGTAACTGTACATCTGACATCCTCGTATATCGACCGCTCTATGTGTGTTGTGCACTTAAACGCGGCATACCTTTGACGTCTCTGCAACCAAATTAATCATTATTTTCCTGAGCTGCTTCGCGGAGAACCTACAGAACAGCGCTCTACCAGATCAATGGTTAACGTATAGGCTGGATTAACCGTTTCCCCGTTCAACATCTGAAATAGTAGATGTCCGGCGAGTGATCCGGCTTCATGCTTCGGTTGGCGAATCGTGGTAAGCGGTGGAGTGACATATTCCGATAGCTGAATATCATCGAAGCCGATAACGGAAATGTCTCCCGGCACCGAGATCTTGCTCTCTTCAAATGCCTTCAGGCCGCCAAGAGCCATCTCGTCATTCCCATAAAACACAGCAGATGGAAGTTCTCCCTGCATGATCATCATTTTGGTTGCACTGAAGCCGCCTTCGCGCACAAAATTGCCGTTCAGACGCCACTTGGACTTCTCTGCAAGTCCTGCTTCCCTCATCGCACGCAGAAATCCCTGGTAACGTAGCGCATTGTCATATGAATTGGAAGGTCCGCTGATATAAGCAATGTCCTTATGACCGCTTTTGATCAAATGGCGGGTTGCCAGATATCCTCCTTGCTCGCCATCAACCAGCACGTTAACCAGATGGTCACCCGTAAGCTGCCGGTCCATAACAATAATCGGGAAGCGTGATCCGGCTGATTCCACTAGAATGTCATCATGAATGTTCTGGGCCAATACAATGGCTCCGTCTACTCTTTTTTCACGTAAAAAACGAACAGCCGTGGAATCTCCCCCACCCATCGAACTGCATGCAATCAGATCATATCCGTTCGCCAGCGCCACATCCTGCACACTGCGAATAAGTTCCGAATAATAGGGTCCCGACAAATCCGTCAGAATCAGAGCAATGGTATTCGTCCGGCTTCGTTTCAGATCCATGGCAAAGCCGTTTTTACGGTAATTCAGTTCCCGTGCTGCCTCAAGCACCTTCGCTTTCGTTTTGGCACTAACCTTGCTATCTCCGTTCAGTGCATAGGAGGCAGTGGAGAGCGCCACACCCGCCAGCTTAGCCACATCCTTGATCGTTGCCATTCCTCATTCGCCCCTTCTTGCTTATCTCATCCGTCCGTTACTATTTCGTCCTATTCTGTGTCCATTCATAGTTACGATTCATTTGTATTGCATATATTTTGTGTTGGTTCAGGTTACTTCTAATTATGCTTTGGTTATTCTATTATTATGAATTCTTTGCTTACTTCTGAGCTGGTCTCATCTTCATAATCGAAACGTTTCGAGGTGTTTCCAAAAAAATAATCCATGCTCAATCTTCTTGTCTCTCTACCAGTGTACAAACAAAACTGTAGTCATCATCTTTTTTTTCATGATCAAATTAGACTAATCATATACAGATAAATGTTCACAACTCTGCTCTACGCAACAAATTGAAACGTTTCGACATTATCATTATAGTCGCTGGTGATAGCGATTTCAACCATTTTATTTGATTTTGACAGAAAACAACAACATATTCAATACGTTTCCACTTTACTTTCGAAGCAGCAGGCTAATTGGTGAAACATAAACTTACAAGTTACATGTTACACGAGAGAAGATGGCTTGCTTTATAGGAGTACTCTCAACCTTGGCTTCTACTAAACCCTCTGATTTAAGATTAAAAGCAACGCTCCTTATAAAGCAAGCCCAATGGTCGAAATGATTAAAGCTTGTATAGAATCCGCGTTACTTTTTCACAGCATGAATCAAATGTATGGTTTCGAAGGCGGACAAGTTATCTGTTCGTTGACTAAAATAACGCGCTTGTACCTCTTCTGGTGTGAGATGCTCATAGATAAGAAGCCCTGCTTGCTCTAGCAGATGTTCCAGTTCCGCATACGTAAAACAGGATTTCATCGGTTCACCGCCCATTGCAGCCATCTTGACCATGTTTTCAACCCGATTATAGTAGCCCTTCTCCTCATAGAGATACTCATCCGCATAGTCAAATACGATTGAGCTTCCAGCGGGAAGATCTGAAAAGGCATTATGGATCAAGCGGAACAGGTCATCTTTGGACAGATAATATGAAACACCAAGCAATGTAAACAAGGTTTTCACATTCTTCCATGCTTCACTCCTAAGATCTGTATGAATAACCTCATAGGTAAAATCCATAGGGACAAAATAAAGATTACGCGGAATCACCAGCTCTGCCTGTTGCAAGCGTTCTTTCTTGAGCTTTTGTGCGGGTGGAAGATCCACCTCAATGATGTCCAGTGTATGCTCCAGTTCCGGATGTCTGATCGCAAACGTATCCATGCCTGCGCCAAGGATAATCACTTGCTTCACTCCCAGTACAGCTTCTTGCAGTATCACCTGCTCACTATACGCAGAACGAGCCAGTGTTATCGGAGACAACTGGACTTGAGTAATCCATTTTAAAATCTGCTCCGGGTCTCCGCCGAATTGACGATCCGCATCCGGGTGGAAAAACTGTATGCCTTGAACCATGTTCGCTCCAATATCTGCAAACTCTTGCGCGGTGATTAGCTTCCTGGCTACAACATCATTAAAAATGAGTGGTTCATCATGTTCCACATGATAGGCTCGGGCAAATGCTGAAATCAGAGATGTGATGCTGGACTCATTCTGGCTCATCCTATGTTTCCTCCCTATAAAACAAAATAAGGTCCCCCTGGCCAGGAGAACCTTAGTATATACGGAAACTTTATATATGTAAATTATAGCATATTTAAAGTTTTTTGTCAATCTCTATTCGAGATGAGATCAGCATTTTCAATGCTTTTTCATTCAATTTGTGCAAATCCTCTGTTGACGTTATCTAAGATCAAATCCTATCATCTATCCATCTATACCGTATTCCCGAATCTCCCGGTTGCGGTTGAGCGCTGCATGCATTCCGAATCCAAGCAGAGCAATCACAGCGGTTCCCACTGCCAGCCAAGCTACAGGAATTAAGCCTTGCTTATCATACATAACTCCCATGGCATATGGCCCGATCACGCGTCCCACTGCTCCAATCCCGCCCGAGACCCCAATGTAAAAAGGGGCTGCTCTACCGGCATGCTCTGATATAAATGCCGGCGTTGCCGGCGAGATTAGCATCTCTCCAAAGGTAGCTAAAACCATAGCTAGCACCATGCCTGGATAATTGTACATCGTGATCATGACGATATAGGCCATGCCGTAAAATACAGCACTTGCCGTCATCTGTGCGCTGGAAGTACGAGCCATCGTACGCTTCACCCAACTGGTAAACGGCTGTCCGACAAAGATCAGCACACCGTTAAGTGTCCAGAGCAGACCATACATTCTTTTTTCCAATCCTTCCGAGATGATATAAGGCGACACACCTGTATTCCAGATGGAGTTGCCGAACAAGATGAACAACACACCCAAACTCATGAACAGATACAGCCGAGTATTGCCTAGCAGCGTCCAGATGCCCGGACCTTCAAGTACCGTTGTACGTTTCCTCAGATGCACTTCACCTTGCTCTGGCTCAGCCCGGGACAGATAAAACCAGAAGAATACCGCAAACCCTGCCGAGGTCACCCCGTTTAATACAAAGCTCAGATGATACGAAAAGTCAGCGAGAAATCCGCTAAGGGCTGTACCAATCGCCACGCCAATATTGTTCGCCACGTAGATAATGTTAAACAGTTCCCCGCGCCGCTCTGCGAACCGGAAGCCGATAAACGCTTGAATCGCGGGTAGCGATAACGAACTGAAAAGCCCAATCCAGCCCATCGCACAGATAAAGACAACCCAGTACGCGCTAATCCAAGGCAAGGCAAACAATCCTGCCGCGTTTAGTGCCAGCGAACCGATGATTAGCTTTTTGACACCTACCCGATGGTACAATGAACCGCCAAGCAGCTGTCCAAAAATGCCGCCCAAGGATTGAATTAGAATGACAAACCCCGCATTCGCCATCGTGCGTCCCAGCTCGTCGAACACATACATCGTTGTCAGCGGCCACATCAGGGCACTGCCCGTAGCATTTACCAGACTTGCAAGCAAAAAAACTCGAACTTCTTTGGGATAGTCATCCAGCCATCTCATCATTATTATCTTAAACTCCTTACATTCACTAACCTGTTGTCCTATCCACTAGCTTATGTTCACACAAAAGGCTCCCGCTCACGTGACATGACTCGCCACGGCGGAAGCCTGTAAGTTGAAAGATTTTATAATATGAATCTATATTACATCAATACCATCTGACTGCAAGCACACTCATTGCCGCTTCACTTCAACAGTGGCTGAGAAGAAGGTGGCGCCATTGCCCATATCCGACAAACGGTTCGAAGTCAGGGTATTGGAGCGCTGCTTTTTACCATCGCTGTCCCACCAGAGCCCTTGGCTGATCACCGTGCCTGGAAGCATCGCATCCGTCACTTTAGCCGTCAATTCGATGCGTCCACGCTCATTCCATACGATAACGGCATCGCCATCTTGCACTTCGCGGCGAGCTGCATCCTCTGGATGGATCTGCAATAGCGGCATC
This sequence comes from Paenibacillus sp., assembly GCA_017512705.1. Lineage (GTDB taxonomy): Bacteria > Bacillota > Bacilli > Paenibacillales > Paenibacillaceae > Paenibacillus. The sequence continues at coordinate 3,983 of JAFWEX010000003.1, read as the reverse complement.
TTCTCCAGACGTTGATGTTTGGCTGAGTTGCCAAAGCTTGAGTTCAAGAAATTGTGGTTTGGCGGAGATACAAACATTAGCGGATATGCATCATTCGGTCCGGCCGGGTTCTCCCCATCAAATCCTTCAACAAGCGCGGAGTATGTTGGTAGTGGCGGTAATCCCTTCTGTTCCATTTGCTCGGAATATAATTCAATCTTGCCCGATGGAGTAGGAAGGTGCTCCAAGAAGGAGGCATGTGCCGACATATCCAGCTTCACAAACCGCTGCTGCTTCAAGCGTTCTAAAGTAATCCCGTTCATATACGGATTTCCCGTGTCCTGCAATGCATCCTCAATCATCTGCTCTGGCGTTTCGCCAAAAATGTCCGCGTCATATCCCATCGCTTGTCCGAGTAGCGAGAACAGCTCTACATTGCTTTTGCTCTCTCCAATGGGTGCAATGACCGGCTCCTGCAGCTGAACATACTGATGCCAGTAAGAGGTGTACAGATCGGTCGCTTCAAAAGAAGAGGTCGCTGGCAGCACAATATCCGCATACTTCGCCGTATCGGTCATGAACAGATCGTGAACGACCGTAAACAGATCCTCCCGTGCAAAACCTCGCTCAACCCGCTCGGTATCCGGTGCTACCACCAGCGGATTGCTGCAGTAAACCAACATGGCCCGGATCGGCTGCTCAGCTTCGAGTAGCGCTTCCCCAATCCGGTTCATGTTCACGACCCGCGGCTCCTGATTATGCCGCAAGTCCGGTCGTTCCAGCGCGTTACTGTTGGTGCTTGCGTAGCTGTTGGTGCGAACCGCACCGCCACCACGCTTCAGCCACTGCCCTGTAATCGCGGGCAGGCAGGCGATGCTGCGTACGTTCATCCCCCCGTTGTCATGATGTTGCAGACCATTGCCAATGTGAATGTAAGCGGCCTGAGCGTTTCCATAGAGCTGCGCCAGCTCCAGGATTGTTTCTTCCGGCACGCCTGTAATACGTGCAACGCGCTCCGGGGTATACCTGCGTACATGCTCGCGTAGCGCTTCATGTCCTACGGTATACTTTTGCATAAATGCTTCATCTGTCAGTCCCTGCTCAAATAATACATGCATCAAACCTAGTGCAAGTGCACTGTCCGTACCTGGATAGAGCGGAATAAACCAGTCTGCCCATTGGGCCGTCCGGTTTCGGTGTACGTCGATAACAACGATTTTGGCACCCTTTTTACGAGCCTTCTCCGCCAGTACGACCTGATGCATATTGGTGCTGACGATATTACCACCCCAGACCACAATCAGATCGGCATGCTCTGTCTCCTCAGGCAGCGTTCCGCGATTGGCTCCCATCGTATATTTCCAGCCGGTGTTACCAGCACTATTACATATTGTTTGCTCCAGTACACTTGCGCCAAGTGCATTGAAGAAACGCCGATCCATACCGTCCACACCGAGTATGCCCATATTGCCGTAGAAGCTGTATGGCAGAATGCTATCAGGTCCATAGGTTGCGGACAGGTCCTTGAACGTTGTCGTAATCTCCTGGATTGCTTCGTCCCAACTGATACGCTCGAACTTGCCTTCGCCTTTGGGTCCGACTCGTTTCATTGGATATTGAAGACGCTCGGGATGATACACACGCTCCGTCATATTTCGAACTTTATTACAGATCGCACCCTTCGTAATGGGATGGTCCGGATTACCGGTGACCTTGACAATTTTTCCGTCCTCTTTATGTAACAACAGACCGCATGTGTCTGGACAATCGAGCGGGCATACCGCTGGAAATACACCATTCTCCTGATCGATCATCATCTTCTCTGGTCCTCCCTCTTTCAATGCCTATCCCTGTATGATATCCCGTTCTAGGCTATATCGTAAAGAGAACAAGAATGATTCTTCCAAAATTTCGTAATTATATCAGTAATAGCGGTAGTTAAATATTTTCGAAAAATAGTTTTGCCCCTTTGATTCATTCTTGGAATCCAAGGGTAATTAGAATCAAGGCATTAGGTTGATGTTTCCCCACTTCCTCCTCATGCCATATCATGGACCACTCCCGAAATTCGCCATGAACAGGTTTCGTTCCCCCGAACCTTGTCATGGCGAATTTATTTTGCACAAAAAAAGATGATCACATCTCACACCGCCACGACAACGCCTGTCGTGAAGCGATAAGATGCCATCATCTCACTTCAACTATGCTATGGGTAAATCTTTGTATCCATTTTCTCATGAAACAGCAGGACAGCTCTTATCCAACGTGAGCTATACGAGCAGACAATCCACCAATCTTCTTACGCTCTCACTATTTATTCTGTAGTAAAATTTGTCCAAGTGTCGGCTCTACCATGGGTTATGCCTGTTTACTCCACATCGCTCTGCCTTCTGCTTCCACAGGAGCAACCGTAGCAGGTGCTATAGTTTCCGGCTTGGTTACCGGTTCGGCTTGGCGTAGATATACCATCCAGTACGCAGCCGCTACGAACAACGCTCCGCCTGTGAGATTACCCAGCCAGACCGGGATAAAATTCATGACATACTGTCCCCAGGAATAGTGGCCTTCAAAGATGGCGGCCGGAATTAGAAACATGTTCGCCACGACGTGCTGAAAACCAATGGCCACAAACGCCATCGTTGGGAACCAAATGCCCAGAATTTTACCACTCATCGTATCCGCTGCGTATGACAGCCAGACTGCCAGTGCAACCAACCAGTTACAGCCAATACCAGATATAAAAGCTTGCAAAAAGCTGTCATGCAGCTTGTGTCCCGCCATATCAACCACTTTGGTCAAATACACACCATCCGCAGTAAGTCCCAGCACATGACCGAAGAAATAAGCTACGAACAGGGCACCGAGCAGATTACCCAACGTTACCAGAAGTAGGTTTTTCATCATACTGGCTGGTGTAATCTTACGTGTAATTGCAGCAAGCGGCACAGCCATCATATTCCCCGTCAGCAGCTCTCCGCCACCGATCAAGACCAGAATCAATCCAACCGGAAAGACAGCCGCTCCGATAAATGTCGCGATGCTTCCCCATTCTGCTGGTGCAGATGCAATCACTCGAATATCCAGCAAGAAACCAAGCGCAATAAATGCACCTGCCAGAAAACCAAGAATAAGCACAGAGGAAACGGGAGTTTGTGCTTTCTTCACCCCGGTCTGTGCCGTGTATTGTGTAACCTCCAGAGGTGTTTTAGCCGCCATATCTCATCCTCTCCTTCAGTTCATTCCATTACATCAATTGTAAGTCAAAACGGGAGGACTTATTGTGAATTTAATCACAAATCGTAATGGGTAACTCTGTAACTTTATGAAGTCTATCATCCTCATAACAATTGAACACTATGATTTAGAGGTTATAATATGGAAATATATTGATTTAGTTGTATATTATAATTGTAATGTAATCTCATTTACATATTATATAGGGAGATGTTTCTTCAATGAAAAAAGCTTTACTCTTATCTATTTTAGCTCTGTCACTAGTAGCAGTAGTGATAGTATTTGCAGCAACTACTTCATCCGATCAAAAAACAGAAAAAACTCCGAATGCTAATCAATCGGTGACACCGATTACTGAAGAAAATCCTGATCCTGTGATCGTTCGGTTAGATTCTTCACCGCTTTTTAATACGGTGTTAAGTGGTCAGGCTACTTTAAGCAATTTTTATGTTCGAGCAGGCCATGGGCATATTAAAATCTTCGTCAAAAACACTAGAAAATATAAAATGACCGTCACCATGAAACACTCTTCTGGCAAAGTATATATTGAGGATTCCGTTCCTGCAGGAGGCACTTTGGATTGGAGAAGCTATGACGATTACCCTCAGGGCGTTAGAGGTGGGGAGTTTGAGGTCTCATATCGCGCTGGTGGAAATAATATGAGTGGCCAGGCTTGGGGAACATCTGCCAAAAACAATAATGAGCTTTAAAATTTGAAGAATCACGATGCCCATGGATAATCCATAACCAAAAAACCAAGAGGCTGGCGA